>NZ_CP129119.1:1601666-2292500 GCF_030406775.1 Sporosarcina trichiuri
TACTCATAGTGGGTAGATCTGTGAATATTTTCTTCAAATAGGCATAGAAATCGATCCCATGAAGTTTTGCAGTCTCCGACAAACTTAGGCAAATCGCGTTTGCTTGTGCACCTGCTTCACTGACAGAAAAGAGCCAGTTTTTTCGTCCAATCACGTTCGGACGAATGGCATTTTCAGCTGGATTATTATCGATTTCAATTCGGCCATCATGAAGGAATCGTTGAAGCGCCTCTTTTCGCTTTAATGTATACTCAGCTGCCGTCGCAATGGCATTCTTCCCGTAAAAATGACCGTTCTCAATCCATTTGAAGAAGTCATCAAGGATTGGCTTAGAATATTTCTTGCGCATTCTACGCCGTTTGCTTGGCCGCATTGTTCGGAACTTCCGTTCCAACTGGTAGAGTCGATTACAATAGTCAACACCCATCTGGCCATTTTTACTATCGGCTTTCAGCCAATATCGTCGGACGTGCGCCCAACAGTTGGCAAAGGAGATATCTTCGATATCACCGTAAGCAGAGTAGCCATCACAAATCACGGTACCCTTGAAGCCAGAAAGGAAATTCTTCAATACTTCCTTGGCACGAGACAAGGAATGCTTAAAAATGACCAGTGGAGGCCCTTGGCAAGGAACTGTCTTGTAAACCCAGTTATACGCCTTGGAACTGGCCGGTTTCCCATCACTACGATGAATGACTTGTGATGTCGTCTCGTCTACGTGAAGGATTGTCCGGTTTAAAGCCAGCTCGATCATCCGCCTATACAGTGGTGTCAGCCATTGGTTGGAAGCATTGATCACCCAGTTGGACAAATTCTTATCGTTCGTCTGTAAACCGTAACGAGCCCATTCTTTCACCTGACGATAAAGAGGTAAATATAAAGTGAATTTGTCCGATAGGACTTTCGCCAATACACTTGGACCTGCGAGGCTGCGCTGAATGACTGGCTGTGGTGCTTTTCCTCGAACAATTTTCGTTGGTGTAGATAGATCTGCCTTACAATGCAGGCATTCATAAGCATGTTCCATATGCTGAATTCTCTTCAGTTGCGCCGAAACAAATTCAGCTTCTTCGCGCACAATCGTACCGCCGATTTCCGTTAGTTTGAGATCGCAACAGGCGCAGGTAAGCTGGTCAGGATGATGGTGGATGACCTCTGTTTCGACACCTTCCTGAAAATGATCATTTCGCTTCCTCTTTGATGCTTTACGGACAACAGTATACGAAACTACCTGTTGGCTTTGTTCTTCTGTCTGCTCAGAAAGGGGAAAAGGGTTCTCTTCTTCCTCAAATAAGGAACCTTGCCCTTCGGGCACATTGTATTTTGATTTCTCGGATCGTGAGCCGAATAACATTTTTGTTAAGTGCTAAACCTGTTGGGTCAATTTCTCCACTTGATTGGTCAGCTGTTCATTCTGCTGATTGGAATGCGCCAATTGCTCTTCCAAAATGCGGATGACTTTTTCAAGCGCTTGTTCGGATGTCCGATTGGCCATTTCCTTCACCGCTTTCTTTCTCGTTGAAGGTAGTATACCGAATTACAAGATATCTGAACAGAACTATTTAGAAAGCACCTTGTAAGGAAGGAGCAATTGCCTTCGGCTGCTGAATGGAGAGTCCCTCAAGTAGCCAACGGAGCTCCTGCTGCGACAAGTTTTTCACTTCCTGTTCACTGCATGGCCACTGCAATTTTCCGTTATCCAAGCGCTTGTATAATAGAGCGAATCCATTCCCGTCAAAATACAGACATTTATAGCGATCTTTCTTCCAACCAGCGAAAAGAAAGATGGAATCCCCGTAGGGATCCAGTTCAAAGGAATCCTGTATAAGCGTTGCAAGACCGTCAATACCTTTGCGCATATCTGTTTTTCCGCAGACGATATAGATATTCTGCACTTCTGTATAATCCTGTCTCATCGGTCCATCAGCTCCCTTACGATCATCTGGACGATACGTTCCTCGACGCCGTTATGAAAGACAATTTCGGTGTGGGTCAATTTGATTGTGCAATGGCCGATGGCCTTGATGGCAGTAGTTGATGGGCTGGGTTCTGTTACGGAGTGTAATGTTACGGGGTAAGCCCCCAATCAAACAACGCATATTTTCACCAAGCATCTCCTAGTATGATCAAGATATCAACTTGAAGGAGGTGCTTTTCCTTTGCCAAAAAAACCATTGACTATCATCCCCGTTACATTGCAACCAGCGCCAAACGACGGCCTGACGGCCGTTTCCTCCAGCTTCCCCGGTTCCTGTTGTATCATCAGACTGGGTCATACCGAAGTCACCTTCCAGAACGGCGTGGAAGAGCGCATCATCCAGAGCGTAATAAGGGAGCTGATCCACCGATGAGGCAGGACTACACCCAGGTTCAAAACATCTATATCGTTTGCGGAAAGACCGATATGCGAAAAGGGATCGATGGATTGGCGACGCTGATCCAAGATTCTTTCGAGCTGGACCCCTATAGCGATTCCATCTTCCTGTTCGCCGGCTGGAAAAAAGACCGATACAAATGTCTGTATTTCGACGGTAACGGCTTCGCCATGCTGTATAAGCGGCTGGATAGTGGAAAGCTACAATGGCCAAGAAACGAACAGGAAGTAAAGAACCTGACCCAACAGGAGCTTCGCTGGCTGCTCGAAGGTTTGTCTATCCAGCAACCGAGAGCCATCCAGCCATCGTTGAAAGGGGCTTTCTGAGATTCCACTTTCCACCGTCCTTCGGACCCGTTATAATGTAAGGACCAAAACGGAACGGAAAGTGGTGAGCGATATGGCAAATAAGTCATCGAACGAAAAAATTATTCGGCTATTGGAAGATCAGCTGTCCCATTCTAACGAACAGATCCATCAGCTGACCAAACGGATTGAATCGCTCACCCAACAAGTGCAGAATCTGACGAAGCTCCTGTACGGATCCAAAACGGAGAAATCTAAGTATCAGGCGCCCGATGGGCAGGGATCATTATTCGACGAAGATGAATCTCCTTTTCCTGACTCTGAGCACACAGAGGAACAAAGCCAACAGACGATCTCCTATACTGTTGTCCGGAAAGCTAAGCGGAAGAAGCGGAATGATCTGCTGCAGAAAGACATCGAAACAGAAATCCTCCATCATCATCCGGAAGAGACTGAATGCGCCTGTTGCCGTCAACAGATGACGGAAATCGGCGGAACTATCGTGCGGGAGGAAGCTCTATTCATTCCAGCCAAGATGAAGAAAGTGCTGCATATGGAACACGCCTATGAATGCACTCACTGTAAAAATGATGTGTCGCTCCCTGCCCAGATCATCCGCGGCAAGGCGCCGCAACCAGCCATTCAACGGAGTATTGCCGGTCCCAGCGTCCTGGCAAAAGTCATCTATGATAAGTTCATTCAATACCTGCCCCTTTACCGGCAGGTAAAGGAATGGGAGCGCCACGGACTGATGACCAATGACAAGAACCTGTCCAACTGGGTGATCTCCGCAGCTGATCGATGGTTATCTCCTCTGTACGAGAGGATGAGGGAACTGTTGACGTGCCGGAATGTTCTGCACGTCGACGAGACATATGCACAGGTGGTTCACAGATCAGACGGAAAATCCGGCCAGTCGAAAGCCTTTAATTGGGTGTGCCGCACCGTCCCAAGCCAAGGGCCTGTCATGGTCCTTTTCCGGAGCGCCCTTTCCCGTTCGAGGGTTGCCTTGCGATCATTCATTTCCGGTTACAAGGGAACGCTCATCTGTGATGGCTATTCAGCTTACGGCAATCTGGACGGCATCACATTCGCCAACTGCTGGGCTCACGTCCGGCGGTACTGGCTCAAAGCCGACAGTAAGAATGGACGAATCGGCGTAGCATATTGCGACCAGCTGTATCGGTTGGAACGGAAGTTCAGGAACTTTTCTCCGGGTAAACGGCGAAAGGCATGGAAGAAATACGCCAAACCAATTGTTGATGAATCTTTCCAGTGGATCGAGCAATCCCCGTTCTATGGGAAAAGTGCGCTTGCGACAGCAGCGGAATATACACTGAACCGGTCGGATGGACTTCGAGCGTTTCTAAAGGACGGCAGGATTGAAATCGATAATAATCCCGCGGAGAATGCAATCCGACCGAACGTCATCGGACGGAAAAACTGGTTGTTCTCTGTTAGTGAAGCGGGTGCGCAAGCAAACGCCATCTGTCTGTCTCTTGCCGAAACAGCCAAGATCCATGGCATTGACTTCTACATCTATCTCCAGAAGCTGTTCACAGAACTGCCGAATCTGGATTTTCATCAGGCCCCCGGCCTGTTGGACAATTATTTGCCGTGGTCAGAGAATATCCGACTCTCATGCGGGAGAAAATAGCCCTCCGTTCGAAAATATATCGAACGCTAGGGCTATTTGTGCAGCGCGCCATATTGGGCGTGCTTTTTTATATTTCGGGCTTACAGTGGGACAGGCAATCTCGTCAAGTTCTGGACCTTTCTTAACGTCAATAACAACGGAGTGTAATGTTACGGGGACGATGGTAACTGATTCTTGTGGCATAAGAAAAGCACCTCCTATCGATTAGATAATCCAATCATACCTGGAGATGCTTTCAGTTTATATGCGTCGTTTGATTGGGGGCTTACTTTTAACAAACCGCTGAGTAGTCAAAATAGTGTTGGAGTTGAGTGTCACACAGGTCACCGAACATTACTTTTCTTTTAAATAAAAAAAAAAAAAAAATAATCAATAAATCATCTAGAACACTAGTTTGCCTCTATGAATAGATCATTTATACTGTTTAAAAATTAAAAAAGATGGAAACTTAGGAAAAAAGCATGTTGACTTTGGCGGCATGATGGAGTTTTTATTTGCACACTCAATAAATTCTTCTTTAACTATTGGATAAGTTTCGATCGTAACATCTTTTTTTCTAGATGATAATTTATATTTTCTTAGTTCAGCATCTGAAAGATACTCAAGGCTGCCTGTGTCAAATATACGAAAAGCTTGTGAAATGATTTGCGTATTTAACCGGTATATATCGTTATTACAAAAGTCATCAGAATTTAAGTCTATAAGATTAACTACAAAGCGGTCTCCTTCATATTCAATACGGATTTTACCTTTAGACAGAGGTGTTTCCTCGGGCATAACTTCAAACCTTTTGAAGATAAAATCTTTAGCCTTTTCAAATAGCTGTGCGTCTACATTCGCTATTACCCGATGTATCGGCAAAATATCTAGATATTCAAAGCTAATCAAACAGGAAAGAACCGAATTCTTAAAGCTTGATAATGAACTCGTATATAAACGATGATGTCCATCCGCAACATACATACTTTCTTCATCCACAAATTCCTCTGCAATCTTTTGAGCTTCTTCACCACAAAACACAAAAATCTCTAAATCCTCACTCAGACTATAACTCTCCCTGTACTTCATCTCATCTATATATGATTTATAGTCCACTTTTTTTTTATGGGCAAGTAAGATGGGAGCTGCCTCGCAATTGTAACCATGGAGGTTACTAAGCATTCCTTGGACAGTGTCAGGTAAAACTAGTTCATGACATTTAATTCTACCAGAGTCGTATTCCTTGATGGGTACATCTCCTATCAATCCATATACTTTCCTATATTTAAAAATATACATTACATCTTCATAATCTTTAATTGGCTGTATATTTAACCTATCCTTATCCTTTTGGGTAAGAAACAGAGTTCTTTCATCAAGTGCTAATTTATTATCCTTTATATTAACTAAATTTATAAATTCCGAATCATAAATATCCCCACTAATATTAATAAATGATTTCTCGAGTACATTAATTTCCAAAAGTATTTCACCTCATTATTAGCAGTCCATTTATAACTTGTTTTTAATCCTAAATTGCAACGATAAATTAGCCTACTAGCTAAATTCCAGTGTGTTCACTGATGGGGGCATTTTTCACCCCATTCTTAACTAGCTGTTTTGACCTTAATTTTGTTTCGGAGATTCTCTTCCAGTTTTGCGACTAATTCCTCAAACAGAACGGGCAGCTGTTGGTAATCCAAGATTTTTTCTCGATAATTGATTGAGTGTCTAATAGATGCGTTTGATGGCCCCGCAAGAGTAATCGTCTAACGCTTATCCTTTCGGAATGTAGCGTCTAGAAGACTGTTTTGGCGCGCATTCGATCCTCGCTCATAGGGGGCGTAGGGATGGCAGTAACAGATGTCCGCGACGCCGTATAACCCCTTGGTGAGCTCAAAAATTCACTTCAATTGTAGGATGTTAGCGTCCTGAAAATGTCGAGATTAAGTCACCGAAACCCTCCTCTAATTGATTCAGGGCATGGTCGAAGGAATCGTGAACCTTGTCATCTATCAGGATGGCCTAATAGTATCTCGTCTTCCGCTCGATGTGTGTCAAAGAGGAAATGTCACCGGATTTCAAGCCTTCCACTGTGTCGATCTCCCAGCGACTGAATTCGTTTCGGTCCTCCACTTCAGCAGGGCGTTCGTCAATCCCTTTTTCCTAGGATACCTAGATTTCTTCGGATTAGCAGGGTCTTTGTATTCCTCCTGTTTTTCAGCGGCAAGTCGATATTCTGGACGCTCAAAATGTCCATTTCGGTATAGTTGTATAGCGTCTTTGTTGAGCCCATGGGTTTGTTTTCCAATCGGGTTTGCCCCCAGCGAAACAGACAACAGCTTCAGGTGACCACCCTTGATGGGTGATTCCATCAAATGCGAATTCGATGAACATCCCGGCCGTCGGCAGCTTGCTTTTCGCCCCGCAGTTCAGCCGATTGCACTCGTATACCGCCTGTCCTGTCTCTACGCTGTAGGCCGTATAGGGCGTCCGTCCGGTCTTCAGCTGCGTCGTTGCCTCGCGCTACAGTTCGTTGGCAATCGATTGGTGGTGACGCCCCAAGCGACGTCAGATGTCTCGATTTGAATGCCTCGCATTGTGGAGGGCAGCGATATGACCGCGCTCAAAGGGGGGCAGGTATTTATTCTTCCGGTTTTGTATGATATCCTCAGTCTGTGCTTTTATAAAACTTCCTTTCAATATGAGTCTCGGAACCTCAATGATACACGAAATTTTATAGTGGCATTCTTTTGTTTGGATATAGGTGACTAAGTTGATTCTACAATGAGCCTATAAAATAATAGCTTTGGGAATATAGAAATGCCAAAGTAAAGAAGTTCACTTATATCCAAAATTTATCATCAGGGGCCTTTAGTGAGGTCTCTTGCCCTATTCCCTGCACCTCAGCTAACTGATATATTTTTTCTGAGAAGTAGATGTCATGCATGGACAGTCCAATATTATATACCATAATTCTCTCGGAGTCGTTGCGACGTCCCTCTGCTGTTCCATTAAGTATATCCGACACTTCTGCGAAGTTCTTAAACTGTTTAAAATACTTAAAACCCTTAACATGATCTGTATCATCTGCATATATTTTATCGAAGAATAAATCGCAATTAATAAACCCTCTTGTATGAATTGGTACAACTAAACAACCTTCCTCATAACAATCATTTTCACAGATATCTTCAGCTAAATAAGTAACAGAAGAAATGACCACTTCGCTTCCCTTTACTGTATCTTTATAGGAGTCACAAAAAACACAATCAACACGTTCGGAATTTGGTAGACTATTTATATATTCTTTAAATAATAAATGTTGATCTTTATATTTTAGTAGCTTTAATACAATATTCCTATCAGGGAATAAAGCAAGCAACATTTTCAATGTAGCCCTCGCTTGATTACCTAAACCTATAACTCCTATCTTATTAAAACCTTTCTTACTTAAAAGCTTAATCGAATGTGCAGCAACTGCTCCAGTACGCATGGTGGTTATATAATTTCCATCCAACAATGATTTCAGACGACCAGTTTCATAGTCATAAAGCAAAATCTGACTATCCAAAGCTGGATTTCTGGAAGGATACCTAGTTACTACTTTTACTCCCCCACTATTATCTTGGGGGAGTATAGAAGGCATCACATTATAAAAAACATCTTCCGTTGGTTTCATGCTAATTTTTGCAGGTAACATCACATTCCCTTTGTTTTCGAGCATATCACCTACCCATTTATAACACTGAATTGGTTCTATATTTAATTTCATAATGTCGGTATGTGTTAAAATTTTCATTTCCTTTCCTCCCCCTTAACTAATTTTTAGTCCAATATTTCTTTTAATGCTGCTACCAATTTATTATTTTCTTCCGGACGTTTTACTGCAATTCGAATATATTCACCGTCAAAACCATTTTTTGAAGATAAATCTTTAATTAATAAATCATATTGATCTAGTAACTTTTCTGTTACTTCTTTTGCTGTATGCTTTCCAACAACTTCACACATTAAATAGTTAGCCTGCGACGGTACAACTCGCACATTCTTAACAGTTGAAAGTTCCTCAATGTATTCTCTTCTAACATCTTTAAACTTTCTCATAGCTTCTTCATAATCACTCTTATACTTCTCGAAAATTTGCATATAAAATTCTCCGAAGGAATTAATATTCCAGATAGCTATATCATTCTTCATAAAATTGATGAGTTCCGCATTAAGGGAAGCCAAAACCCCTAGACGAAGCCCTGGTACTCCAAAGGACTTTGAAATACTTTTAATGACAACTAGATCCGGATAGCTATTTAATACCTCTTCATTTAATAGGGTGGCGTTTTCCTCTTCTGCAAAATCAACAAAAGATTCATCTACAATAAAAGTAATCTCTCTATTTTCTGCCCATTCTGCAACCTTTAATATATCGACTTTTTTGATGTAATTTCCAGAAGGATTATCAGGATTAATTAATAATAAAATAGAAATATCCTTATCCACATAGAAGTCCATTAAGTCTTCAGCAGTATAGGAATAATTGTTTTTATTAGGATAATATGGAACAATTTCATCAGAACGTTTACGATTTGGATATTCCTCAAATGTTGGAAGAGCCATTCCAATCTTTCCAGGAAGTCTTTCCATTAATGATTTAATAATTTCAGCTGCGCCGTTCCCTACAACTACATGTTCCTTTTTTAATCCAAAATATTTTGCAGCTAAGAGGCTGTTAACACCCATACCTGACGGATAATCACAAATTAAACGTTCAAAATTTGCTTTTATTTCATCTTGTAATTTTCGAGGCGGATAAAATGGATTAACTAGGTAACAAAAGTCTATTAAATGTGGGTATCTCCAATAACCACCATACCTACTCTGTATTCTTTTTAACTTATCTTCAGTAGAGGTTGTGAATATTGATTCAGCAATGTCAAGGTCCTGTATATCATCTATTTCATACCATGAATCATCACCAAGGATGGTTGCTTTTATATCTGGTCGGTCTAATAGTGTAATCACTTTAAGTACTTGTTCATAATATTCGTTATTTCCTAGCGCTTTACTATATGCTTCTAAAAATGGAACGTAATGAGTAGTTGAAAACTCTTTGCTAAATTTATAGATATTAACTGTTTTGAAGTAGCTTTTAATATCCTCATATTTAAAATCTTTTTTTCCTAAAAAGCTTTTTATGTTATTTTCCTCATCTAAAGTCACTACTGTTCCATCCATCCAACTTTCATACTTAGCTACTAATGCAAGACTTGGATAAGGATCCTCAATAATTTGATTTAACACGGAATCTTCAAAAATAAGGTCAGATTCAAGAAGGAGTGTATCTTCTTTCAACAGATAGTCTCTCGCCATATAAAGCGAATAGATATTATTCGTTTTATCATATATTTCATTTTCTACATACTCTATCGGTGTATTGATTCCCAACGTCGAAATAAAGTCGATAAGTTCTTTTCCTTTATAACCAACTACTACAACAATTTTCGAAAGTTCAACCTTATCCAATTGGCAAAGCATCCTTTCAATCATCGTCATACCGTTTACTTTAACCATACTTTTCGTGTTATTATTAGTTAACTCTTTTAGGCGCTTTCCCATTCCTGCGGCTAATATAATTGATTGCATTATACTCGATCCTTCCTTTGAAACTATTTAAAACATCTGAGTGGCATATACTTAATAAAAAAATTTCTTTTGTCTTATAATTTCAGTATCACAAGCTATAATTTTTTTGTATGTATTTAACGTATTGCAGCAAGCGTGTTGATTAACCAAATAGTGCACAAAAATATGCAAAAAACAGATAACTCAGGTTGAATGTAAGTTGTGACACCAACATTTACGAAACGAGGTCATCCCCATAAATAATGATACCACGCTTCAGACACTGACTAAAAGATTTCTACCAGAAGAAAATTTACAGGCAATCCTGAACGATTTCCAATATGAAAAAACCACCCGCAATTACTCGGTTTCTGTTTTTCTATCCTAGTTCATCCAATCAATCGGCTGTGAATAAGTGGATGAGCCTTCACCATGAATCCAATCCTGAGAGAACTTTAAGACTAACTTCCGTTGATCATTCGTTCCTCTCTAAACATTTGAAAGGGCTGGAATCTGCTATCTTGGACATCTTCAGCAATAAAATGACCCCGGCAGCCAGATTCACTGAAGCTTCCAAAATTACTTCTCTCTATTTATTCCACGACGAATACAGTAGAGAAAAGTGGCTTACCTTGTCCTCCATATAACGGGGAACGGGCAGGGATCAAACTGCATGTCGCGCTGCTGAATAATACCGACATGCCCCTCCGTGATGTGGAGACCACCAGTTTAAAGCAATAAGGCCCTATCAGAAAAGAGCAAGAAAATCCGCGTTTACTTCTAGTCGGCGGGCTTATTTCTCGATCGACAAGGTAGATGACTATCTGGAAAATGATCAGGATTTCATCTAATGTCTGAAGACCAACATCCAGTTGAAAAGTAAGAAATCATTGAAAGGTAGCCGTCCAAAGGACACGAACGTGACTGCAGAATTCATGTGCACGCTTGGTACACTGTAGTAACAGACTCAGAAACGACAGCGAATGGATGGTGCAGTTTCTGGACTATGAGGGCAAGAGTCTCAGCGTTGTGACGAGTCTGAAGAACATAACGAATCAAGAGATTTCCAATTTTCACAAGTCTCTCTTGGTCATCGAATTCTTCTTCCACTGTGTAATGCAGTATCAGAACGTACCGGTTCTCTATGGAACCACTTAAAATGCCGTTTTCAATCAATTCTTCATCATATTGATTATCTATAACTTCCTAAAATTCCTTCACACAAGCGCCCAAGAAAGTTACTTCCAAGTCATTTTCCTTTACAGGCTTTTTGCGCCTGCTTCTTTGCGCTCGAATGGCGTTTGGAAATCAGGAAACAACTCGTGTGACAACAGAAAGTAACAATAGATTATCTATATAATTTCGGATAAACAACACGCATAAAAAAATACAATCATTAAATTCCATGTATTTTTTAGGTTACGAGACTCATTGTGAGATGAAGATTTATAATTGCACACACTGAGAATACGACGCAAAATTGAAGGAATAACCCCTTGTCTCCCTTTGATCGTATCCAAACACTATCCTTCATAGCGTAAATCACACCAATCGAAGCATCGAATATTGCACGGAATGGTAACACCAAGCGATTGCCTATGAACTGAGGCGCGGTTCGACGACTTAGCTGAGGACCGTAGGGCTACAATTTACTGTCTATTTCGTTGACACAGAACAGGCGGTATACGAACGCAATTGGCTGAACTGCGGGGCTAAAAGTAAGCTGCTCACAATCGGTGAATTCATGAGTTCGCTTGTGATCGGATTATCCATCATGGCTGGTCGCCGGATGCCTACTTTGGCTTTGCTGGAAGAAAAGCCGGCTGGAGAAACAAATTTATTATCTCCACCAAGACGTTATACATCTTATAGATGCGATGAGCGTCCGGAATATCGATTTACCAATAAAATCAGACGAGACAAAGACCATGTAGGTCCGTTAAAACTAGTATATTTGTGGCCAAAGGATTGACGAGCGCCTTACTGAAGTAGAGGATCGCATTGAATCCGGTCACATTAAGATCGAAACGGCAGAGGGTATGAAACTCGGCGATAAGGCCTTGTTGACGTCCACCGAGAGAAAAAACGAGACACTACTACTCCAGGGATTACACATAATTAAAAACGACTATTTCCGTCACCCTTTGTTCCTAACGAGCGAAAATCGAAAGAGCGCTACAACGGATATCTTTGAAGTAATATTCCACAGGAAAAGCGGTAGCCGATTTATCTACTAAACCATTAGACGCGTCTATAAAACACTTATATAGTTACCAGGAAAATTCTAGAATACCAACAGTGCGCTGTTCAGTTTAAGATATAGATGCCGGAGCTGTAAGAGAATCACAGAGATAAATACAAGGTAGAAACAGCTTGTTAAGAGTTAAAAGGAGATATATCCATTGATGAACACACTGGATTTTATCTACTTGGTTATTTTATTATTGCCATTTAAGATATATTTTTAAGCACTTTGTGGTACCTTAATAAAATTTAACTTTCACTTAATCTGTTGGGAAATATACTTATGAATTTCACTTCCGCAATTCCCATCAGTATTTACCAAAGATTTGATATACCTATTAAGCCGTTTATTTGCTAACGGATCTTCATTTTTAATTACCAAGTCTACAAACTCCACAATGCTTAATGAACTTTCAAAGTAGCACGACAGTATATCACTGTTTAAAAACTTTTTTCTTTCTTCTATAATAAAATTCCCTATAATTAAAATTGGTTTTCCACTCATTATATACGATTGAATCAAAGAACTATTCTCAGAAATTAAAGCATCTGAAAATTTAAAGGATATATCAAAATTTGATCTATTATCTAGAATACATGAGTCGCTTTCTAAAACTATTTTTTTTATTTTAATATACTCGTCAAAATAGGAAGGTTTCATCGCTTTTATTGTAGTTTCTAATAGCGGATGGGGCCTCCATATTAACGTTACACCCTTTTTTTTGATAAGTAAGTTAATATTTTCTGCTAAACGAGGAAGATAATTATCAATATTTAATAAACTATCTATTGTACTACTTAACAAAATAACTTTATTGGTTCCTATTTTTTCATTCCATTCAGATGGTAATTGAATCTCTTTTCTATTAAGTTTTAACGCTGCATCAACTTTAGGAGAACCTAGCACGACTAATTTGTTTTCATCTACATCGTTTTCTTTATATACTTCTTTTAACATATGTGATTGTAAAATTATTTTATCGGCGTTTGCCACCCCTTTATTTATACAAAACGATGCAGATTGCCTTATATCACTATATGGACTAGCGATGAAGTAAGGAACATACACAAGCATATTTGTAAACCTCTTCAATTGGCTAGTATAGAATTCCGGAGATATTGAGGTAACCAGATTTTGATCATCGTAAGGGTTGTGAATATAGATAATATCCGGGTTTCTTTTACTGATATCATAATCTTCATAGGAAATTATTGGAATATTATTATTTAAAAAGTTATCACCTTCATACTGCCTATTTTTCAGCAACCCTTGAGTATCTCTTTCATAGTAAGGGATTGGCAAAACAAAGCTATTACAATTATCGTCTTCTTGAGATGCTTGCCATATACTTTCTAAAGAATCCCACATGGAATATTTATAAGGAAGAAACAAAACTTCTTTTTTAACTTCTTTTTCATTGCTCAACATAATTTTCAATTGATCAATACATGCAATAATATTTTCAGCTTCTTCGCATACTTTATTATTCGAATTAATGTTTTGTAAAAGTATATTGAAGTTGTTTTTCACACGATTTATAACAACATAATATTCCTTATTACGCTCGTTACTAATACTTCCCTCTATTGTGAAGGCGATTGAGTTAATGGCCTCCAAACAGTCCCTAGCTACTATATATGCAGTATCCTGATCTCCTCTCCTCGTAAAAGAAGCACCTTCTTTAATGGTAGATAGCAATTCTGTAATTTGATTTCTAATTTGAATCCTCATTTTAAAACTTCCCTTACTTTTTCTCGTCCATTTTTACTAAGATGATAACTTTTACAATAAAGTAATTCTATACTTTTTGAATTATTCATAACTTTTGCTTGCTCGCTAATTTTAATATATAAATTTTCTTCTGTTAGGCTTAACTTGTTGGCAGTTCCTTTGAAGATCAAATTATATAAATTATTTAAGGACTGATCGTATTTTATTTCATACAAAAATTCTCTTAGCCCTAAAGAATTATTAGTTATAGATAGTATAATAAAATCTGTGATACTGAATATTCCTGTTGCCAATACTTCGATAGCTTTGTTCCCATCTCGATCTACAAAGTAATTCAGAACTTCATTTTCACGATTATCTAACAATAAGTTTTTAAGTAGCAAAGCATCATGTTGCACTTCAGTTAATGACTCTGTAAGTAGCGAGCGACTGAGCTTTTGAACATCCATATTTGGAATAGCTAATAAAATTTTAATAACCTTTAAGGGAGTCATGGACTTCTCTTTTAACAAATTATTATTTAGAAACACAGACAATTCTTCTAGAGTTGTCTGGCTCGCTAGTACACTTATTAATTTTATCCACAATTGATCGTCAGATTTATTTAATGATAGAGCTCTTGAAAAGCTTTTAACAGCCTTTTCCACTTCATTCTCTATCTCATAAATTTGACCAAGATATTTAAGAGGGGACAACTCTAAAAAATCAATACTTGAATCTGCAACGAGATTTTCCTTTTGAAATAAGATTTCCTCAAATACTATTTTCGATTTATCATAACTTTTTAAATCAAAGAGGATTGCTCCCTTAAAAAATTTATAATCAACTAAATTAGGATATATCTCTATACAAGATTCCAATATCTCTAAAGCTTCTTTATCTCTCTTACAACTATGCAATGTTTCAGTCAAAAATAAGAGTGTTTTTTTTACCCAATCATAGTCGATGTTGGGTTTTAATGAATAGGCTTTTCGATAATACCTAATAGCTTGGTTAAGTTTATTGAGGTTTCTGTATTCATTTGCAATAAAAAAATAATCCATTGGTTCCTTATCTTTTTTTCCTAACAATAATGCGAGATTTCTCGAAGATTTATTTTTATCCTGCATTACTTCTGTCAAGTATCCAGTATGATAAATTTGCAAGTCTTTTACACCTGATACTTCCTGAGAATATCTATGTTTTAATACCTCGTGTATATTTCTGACGTAAAATATATCCGAATTATTTCTATATAAACGTTCATGGTAGTTCAAGGCGGTGTTATTCCCTTTCTCACCAATAAAACTAACTATTTGCAGGCCTATGATATTAAATATTGGAGGATTGATTTGTAACTCAGTTTTAAACTTTTCAAAAGACTTTCTGTCTAGATATTCATCAGCATCTAATGCCAAAATCCAATTCCCTATCGCCTTAGAAGCTGCATAGTTTCTTGCCGCTGAGAAATCGTTACTCCAAGTAAAGTCGTAAATTTTATTTGTATATATTGAAGCAATACTTTTTGTTTGATCAGAGGATCCCGTGTCCACCACGATAATTTCGTCAGCAATACCAACTATTGATTCAAGACATCTTCCAATTACTTTTTCTTCGTTTCTCACTATCATGCAAACTGATAATGTGGGTGTCATATATACACATCCTTATATAGGTTCATCAAAAAAATCGCACCGATTTAAAGTACGATTTTTTTGATGAACCTATCTCTTAATCGAGATAGGTTCACTATTTTATCGAAGTAGTTGAAGTACACCTTGTGGTTGTTGATTTGCCTGTGCCAACATTGCTTGAGCTGCTTGAGTAAGAATATTGTTTTTAGTAAACGACATCATCTCTTTTGCCATGTCGACATCACGAATACGTGATTCAGCGGCAGTCAAGTTTTCAGAAGAAGTACCTAGATTGTTGATTGTGTGTTCCAAACGATTTTGCATTGCTCCTAAGTTAGAACGTTCAGTCGCCACAGTCTTAATAGCTTTATCTAATACTGAGATTGCAGTATTAGCGGCGGATTGCGTACTTACCGAAATGCCTGTACCCGATTGGCTATTTCCACTACCTACAGATAGTGTTGCGGCATCCATCTTAGAAATATTCAACGTTACATTTTGGCCCATATTGGCACCAATCTGGAACGTTAACGCTGAGCCACCAGTGGCTGCATATGAGCCGTTCATCAATGTTTTGCCATTGAATTGAGTAGTTTCTGCAACTCTTGTGATTTCTTTTGCCAATTCATCTACTTCTTTTTGAATTGCTGCTCTGTCAGTTGAATCGTCGTTTGTATCGTTAGCAGATTGTACTGCTAGTTCTCTCATACGTTGGAGAATAGCATGTGTTTCATTTAATGCACCTTCAGCAGTTTGAATTAAGGAGATACCGTCTTGTGAGTTCTTTTGAGCCATATCCAAACCACGAATTTGACCACGCATCTTTTCAGAGATAGCCAAACCAGCAGCATCGTCTCCTGCGCGGTTGATCTTCAAACCTGAAGACAATTTCTCGAGGTTTTTAGAAGCGTTCGTGTTGTTCGCGCCGAGTTGACGGTGTGTGTTTAGTGCTGCGATGTTGTGATTGATAATCATTGTTGTTTCCTCCTTGAGTTGTGAGGGTTCACATCCTTGTGACCCGTTTGTTTTTTGTTTGCACGATCGGGATGCCGGCCGAACCATCCTTCTCTTGCTTACAGTATTAGTATCGGAGGGGGGCCATTATTGTTTAGTGTTTTTCGGGAAAGATTTTGGATATTTTTCTCTTTGTATAGAGAGGGGTTTATGCGGTTGCTTATCCGTGATATTGGCACGGTTACTTTCCCACGGCGGGGGACAGCCTGCTGCTCCATTCGCGTCCTTCCGCGAATTGGGCGGCAGCCTGGCACCCTGTGAATGGGAGAGTCAGAAAACAGCGGGATAGCCCCGCATATACGGTTCTATGGTTTTGGCATGAATGGGTCCCTCTGGGCGGAGTGCGTGGGTGGCGGTCCCATTCTACCCGGGTGGCTGTGCACGTCACAATTCGCGGAAGGACGCGAATGGTGTCGTGCAGCAGGCACCCTGGGGAGGCGCTGGCGTGGGGTGTGGTTGGTAGATGGAACTTTCTTTCTACCCGGGTATCTGTGCATGCCACAATTCGCGGTAGAACGCGAATGGATGTCACGCACAGGTACCCGGGTGGGTGATGGTGTTGTGCTAAGTGTGTTAGAAGATGCGGTATGAAAAAAAGAGCCGAGTGGGCTCTTTTTTATTTTTTCTTCAGTTGGTTGAAAAGGCTTAGGTCGATTTCGATTGCTTCGTTGTTGCTTTCGGAGATGGACTCGACCAGTTCGCCGCGCAGGATTTCTACGGATTTTGGGGCTTCGATGCCGATGCGGACGGTTTCGCCTTTGATTTCGATGATTTTGAGTTCGATGTTGTCGCCGATTTTGATGGATTCGTTCGGTTTGCGGGAGAGGACGAGCATGTCAGCGGGCCCCCTTTTGTGCCGGTGTGCCGATAGGTGTGCGCAGGCTGTAGTTGGTGTCGTTCAGGATCATCTGCTTGGCGGTGTGGTTCTGGATGTTGAAGATGAGCGGTGCCTGCAGGTTGATGGTCGATGATTCGAATGGGTCTTTCATGGACATGACGGACAGGATCATGAGGTCTTCCTGTGAGTCGATGCCGAGCAGTTCGATGGTCGGGTCGTCGATGGCGAATGAGTAGTCGCTGACGACGGTGTATGGGTTCGCGACGATGAGTGCGACGCCTGGTGTGTGGACGGACTGCATGACTTGGAAGCTGTCGTTGCCTTCGATCGGCAGGAGGACGAATGTTGTTTCGTCTTCGAGCCCGGGCAGTCCTTTCGGGAATGTCCATTGCGTGAGTGTGTCCAGGTCGAGTTCGCCGTGGAATTTGGTCTGGATGGTCATGCGGGTGTCTCCTTCGGTGTACGGATTATCCTTTCCAGTCGATCTGGATGGATGGGTACTGTTCCATGGTGCCGGTCACTTTGCCGGGTGTGTACGTGTGGATTGGTTTGTTGACTTGGGCATTGATGATCGGTTTCTGTGGTGTTGCGTTGATGGTCGTCGTGCCCGGCGTGATGCTCAACTGGATTTTGGAACGATCGCCGACGAAGCGGATGCCGAGCGGTGCAGTCGGCGGACTTCCGTTCTGCTTCGCGATGGCAGGAATGGCACCTCCGCCATTTTCGATCTCCATCATCTGCCGCCCTTCTTCCGCCCGGCGGCCGGTACCGTCGAGTCCGCCCTGCCGTCCTTGCTGTGCCCATTCTTGGGTGCGGCGGAAGACGCTTTTCATATCGATATCCGCCCGCACTTCGGTCGTGTCGATCGACAATCGTGATCGCGTAGTCGAGATTTCTAGTATTGCAGCAGGCTGCTGGATGTCCAGGATTGCTCTCGGCTGTTCGATCTGCTGGACCGGTTTGTCGATTTGCAGGCCGAGTCTGCCGGGGGTTGTCTGGATCTGCAGTTTTGGAATATCCATATGGACACCTTCTTTCCATGGCTATGAAAAATGCCAGGCACAAGAGTACCTGGCACGCTCGTGCGGCTTTGTTATCGGAGGAAGTCGACCAGCGATGGCTGGATGATGCGCGCGCCTGCTGATAGGGCCGCGCGGTTCACCGATTCTTGGGTGATCAGTTCGGTGATGACTTTTTCGATGTCGATGTCCTCGTTCTGGGACATCTGTTTCTTCGCGATGCCCGCTTGGGATTCAAGACGGTTGTTCATGAGCTCGGCGCGGTTCTGGCGCGCTCCGAGGTCGGCGCGTTCTGTCAAAACCGTGTCCATCATTGCATCGATTTCGCCGATCATGGCATCGGTGTCCGTTGAAGTATCCTTCAGCTTATCAAAGATACCGTCGATGTCTTTGAACATCTTAGCTGCTTTGGAATTAACATTCAGCTGGACGCCGTCGAATACGTCGATATTCACATCAGACGTAAATCCTTTTCCAATTTCAGCGTCTGTAGGGTATCTTTTCTTTCCATCGTTATCAAAATCACCGAAAAGTGCAGTCCCTGTCTTTGTTCCGCTGAAAAGATACTTATCTCCGACTTTCGTGTTGGCCGTGTCTTGTATTTGCTGACGCAGCTGGTCCAACTCGGCTCTGATCTTTTCACGATCGCCGTCTGTCATGGCACCAGTGTTCGCCATATTCGTGACAAGCTCTTTCGCACGATGCATTGCCGCGCCGACTTTGTCGAGTGCATCATCGGAGCTGTCGAGCCAGTTGTTCACTTCCCCCAGGTTGCGCTGATACTGTTCGACTTTGTCGACCTGTGTCCGATAGGCAAGCCCACGCATAGCAACAACCGGATCGTCGGATGGGCGTGAGACCTTTTTCTGGCTCGTGAGCTGTTCGTTCAGCTTGCCCATCTTATTGTAATTGGTCGTCAAGTTGCGGAGCATGTTATTGGAAAGCATGGATTGGGTTACACGCATTGCTAGTCCTCCTCATTATCTGCCGACGACGCCCATGCCGTTGATGATCTTATCGAGCGTTTCGTCGACGACGGTGATCATCCGGGCGGACGCGTTGTACGCCTGCTGGAACTTGATCATGTCGGTCATTTCTTCGTCGAGTGATACGGAGCTGATCGACGCTCGGCGGTTCTCGACGGATTTCAATAATGTCTCCGAGTTGAATTGCATTTTAGCGGCCTGTTCCCCGTCGACTCCGAGCTGGCCGATGATTCCTTGGAAGTAGGTTTGGATGGTTCCGCCGCCCAAATTTCCATTTTTATTGAACTGGATATTACCGAGTTTTTTTGCATTATCGCCATTTCCCTCTGCACCAGCTTCACCAGAAGCGGCTATAAGTGAAGGGTCTTTACTAATATCCCCATTTACCTTCATATCGCCTGCGCCGGTACCGGTAAAGAAGTCGTTTGTACTTTTTGTTGCCGCCCCTAGTGCATAGCCATCCTTATGGACATCATTAAAGGCTTTCATAAAGGCATTTGCCATTTTATCTAACGACTTGATCATCTGAGGGATAAGCGCTTTATCAGTACCATCTCCGAAGGTAGTGACAAGGGATTTTAGTGTCCCTTTGTCCGCCTGCATGTCACTGACTTTCAACGTGCCAACAGGAATACTTCCTACAGAAGCTATCGAAAAACTATCAATTTTATCTCCGTTAATGGCGTCTTCAGTTTTATTCGCACTAAGTTGCCCGGCATCCTTTCCGCTCAAGAGAGGAATTGACCCGTTTGCAGTCTTGATGTTGATCACAACCGCACCCTCGGCAATCCCCTTAACAGCGTTGCCTCCTGATTCAATCGGTTTACCCATTTCAATCGGCAGTATTTGTGCAAGCTGGTCGATTAGTACGTCTCTAGCATCATAAAGATCATTCGGCAAGTAACCATTTGGTTCTATAGAAGATATTTGATCATTCAATCCGGCGATTTGCGAAAGTATAGAATTGACTTGAGAGACCGTAATATTTATTTCCGTTTCCGTTCCTGTCTTCAATTCTTGTAGTGATTTATTCATATAATTGAACGAATCTGCTACCGCAATCCCTCGTTCGACGACGACTTTTCGTGCCCCCCCGTTCTCCGGATGCGTAGCAAGGTCCTGCAGGCTGCCCCAGAACTGGCTGAGGGATTTCTGCAGACCGTATTCGGATGGTTCGTTCATGATGTCCTCGATCTGTCCGATCGATTTGGAGCGGGCGTCCCAGTAGCCGAGTTTGTTCGTTTCACCGCGGTACTGCTGGTCGACGAACGAGTCCCGGATGCGCTGGATGGAACCGGCTTCGACACCGGTGCCGAGGAAGCCGGGCATCGTGCCGGCGTTCAGGCCGACGCCCGGGAAGCCGGCCGTTGCCCGCATGTTGACACGCTGACGCGTGTAGCCGAGGGTGTTCGCGTTGTCGATGTTATGCCCGGTTGTATAAAGAGCGGACTGCTGGGTCTGCAGGCCGCGTTTGCTTGTTTCGAGTCCCATGAATGTGGACCGCATGTGGATGTCCCCCTCAGGCGTGCGAGTCGAACGACGTCAGGTCGGGCGTTTTCGCGTTGCCTTGGATTTCTTTTTTCGAGTAGTTGACGGAGTCCGTCCGGGGACGGACCATGTCCAGCGAAAGATTCACGAATTGAAGCGATTGGTATGTGAGCTTCTGGTTCAGGTCGTTCTGCCATTTCAATTCATGAATCGCTTGCAGGAGACGGTCCTTCGCCTCCTTGAGCCGTGTGTGGTCGGGCTCTTCTGTGAGTTCGAGTACGTCGCTGATGGACGGTTGGAGCGGTACGGGACGTCCTTGTTCCGTGAAGAAGCGGATGACCGCCTGTTCGCGCGCGTTGTCGGTCTGCAGTATTGCCGCCAGGTGCGCCTGCTCGTCTTTCAGCAGCTGGTCGAGCGCACTGATGTCGTTCTGTTTGATGCGGTTCGTCTTGTCGTTGGCGATGCGCAGCAGGCTCCTATGCAGTTTTTCGAGCTGGTCCATGTTGGTGAGGATCGCTTCCAGTGTCATGGGGTTCCCTGCTTTCTGTGATGTGATGAGTGCGCGTTACGCCTTCGGGTGGAAGTAGCCGATCAGATCCGAAGCGAGCTGTTCAGCGTCGACTTTGTAGGTGCCAGCCTGGATCTGCGCTTTGAGCGCGCTGACTTTGTCGCTGCGCTGGGCTGCGATCGGGCTCGGCTCGGACAGTTGCTTCGCTTCCTTTGAAATCTGGAGACTGTCGGATGGCACTGCTTCCTGCTTTTTCACTTGCTCGGCTTTGGTCTGGTTGGCCCGGTACGGGTTGACCTGCTGCACGTGGTGGTTGTTGATTTTCATTGGTTCTCGCCCCTTTCCTGTAATAATGGCTGTTACTTACTATTTCGGACGGATGGCTCGGATTTAAAGGGTCTTTCGTATGAAATGTGTGAACATCGATTGCTGATCCCTGATACCTACCGCATTGTTAGCGCTTTACATCTTGTCATAATTTCTTTCTTGAAAACCGCAGTGACGTGTGGAAAGCGTTGATCTGCGTTCCGGGCGGACGCTTTCCGCGGGCATGGCTTGAGCCTCCTCGTCAGCTGCGCTTCCTGCGGGGTCTCAAGCTCATGCTTTTCCCGCAGGAGTCGCCGCCCTGCACTCCGATCAACTCAGTGATGTTCATTGAACTTTATTTTGCCGCCTTGGCTTATTAACTGACTGTCTTCAATGAAGTGAGCAGGCCGGAGCAGAAGGCGTCGACTCCTGGGGGATCAGCGCAGTCCGAAGACCCCGCAGGAGCGCAGCGACGAGGAGGCTGAGGACAAGCCCCCCGGAAAGCGTACGCCTGGAGCGCAGGCCGGCGGGCTTTGTTTATCCCCTCTCCCCATTATAAAAAGACTGCCTCGGAAAGTCAGGTGCGGACTCTTTGGCAGTCTTTGGGTCAGCGCGGTTTGCGGCTGGAGAGGTAGGTGGCCTGGTCGTTCTGTTTGATGGCTTCACGGAATTCGGTGGCGGCTTCGAACGTCTTCAGGTCCTGTTTGAGGTCGGCTGTGCACTTGTCGCACAGCTTGCCTTTCGTCGTCAGCGCGCCGCAGTTGTCGCATGGGTAGCCGAGGTTCGGGAACATGGCGGGCTGGAGCCGGCCTTTGCGCACCCATTTGTGCAGCATCGACTCCGTCGCGTCGGTCATTTCGACGATGCGCTCGATCGTCGCGGCGCGGTTTTCGCGCTTGCGCAGGAAGCGGTACACCTCTTCGTAGATCTTCTCCTCGTTCATGCCACAGCGGTGGCATACTTCCCGTACGCCGGTGTAGTTGAAGAACTCGCCGCATGACGGGCAGTTTCGCAGTTCTGCCATATCGTTTCCTCCTCATTCAGTTCAGCTCAGTGTATTCAAATTCATTTCTGCACGGACCGGATGAGCGTGACGGCTTCGACGCGCGCGGCGCCTGCGTCTTTCAGCAGCTGCGCTGCCTGGCGCAGTGTCGTGCCCGTCGTGTAGATGTCGTCGACGAGCCGGTACGTGACCGGCTCGATGACCGCTCCCGGTTTCAGGCGGAACAGCGGCCCCATCGCCAGCCGCTCCTGCCGGTTCTTCTCGCCCATGACGGCGAGCGTGCGTTTTTCGAGCAGCTGCCGGTACGGACGCTTCGCGCGGTCAAGCAGTGTGTCGACATGGGCGAATGTCCGCTCCATGACGCGCTCCGGATGCATCGGGATCGGCACGATGATGTCCCTGCCGGTGAGCGCCTTGTTCAGTTCATCTGCGAAGACGTCCGCAAGTGCGACGTCCTGCAGGAATTTGTACTGGTGCAGCCAGTCGCGCATCGGCTCGTCGTACGCGTACAGTGAATGGACGCGGTCGAGCACGGTGCCTTCTTCTATTATGTCGGCGCGGACGAAGCGATTTGAACAGCTGTCACAAAGTGCCCGGTTCTTTTCGATACGGAGGAAGGCTTGCCACGACAGGTCGCTCCCGATCGGTTTCATGCACAGCAGGCAGACGGTCGTCATGTGGTCCCCCCTCTGTTGAGCCGTTCGATCTCGCGTTTTGCAGCATCCATCGCGTAGCTGATGCCGTCGTGAAACAGGACGAAGTCGCCGGTCGGATAGTCCGCGTTCCGGCCGACCCGGCCGCCGATCTGTACGAGTGCTCCGCGGTCGAAGATGCCCTGTTCGGAACCGACGACCGCCACTTGGACATTCTTGATGGTGATGCCGCGCTCAAGAATCGTCGTTGTCAGGAGGCCCGGAATCTTGCCTGCCCGCAGGTCCTGGACATGCTCTTTCCGGTCGGGATGCGCGGAGTGGACGGCGCGGATACGGCTGTCGAGTGTCTGGATAAGAGGTTCGGCTTTTGTCATGAGGTCGATTTCGTGGAAAAAGACGAGGAACGGTTCTTCGCGGTCGAGGCGGTCTTTGATCCACTGATGAAGGACTTTCGGGACGCGGCCTTTCTTCAGCTGCTTGGCGTAGTTCCAAAGCGGAGCATATCGTGGGCCCGGCAGCGGGTGGCCGTGGTAGCGGCGGTGGATTGTCGAAACAGCGCCGGCTTTGCGGACTTGCGCGAGCAGCCTGTCGGACGGTGTCGCGGTGACGAAATGGATGGGTGCGCCGTGTTTCGCCGCTTTTCGCACGGCGTACTGCAAGGTGGCTTCCGCGGTGTACGGGAACGCGTCGGCTTCATCGACAAAGATCACGTCGAATGCGCTGTCGAACCGGTACAGCTGGTGTGTGGTCGCGAGGATCAGCTGGGCGTCGAAGCGTTTGACGTCCGCCCCGCCATAGAGCGCTTCGATGATGGTGTCCGGGAATGCCGCTTTCAGACGCGGTTCGAGTTCGAGGATGACGTCGACGCGCGGGGCGGCGAGACAGACGCGATGTCCTTTCGACAGCGCTCGGTGGATCGGTTCGAACAGGATCTCCGTCTTCCCCGAGCCGCACACGGCGTGGATCAGGTGCGGCCGCTTCAGCTCCGTGCTTTCGTGCAGTTCCTCGGACGCTTTCTGCTGGTGCGGCGTCAATGTACCCGCCCAGGCGAGTGCGTGCCCCGTCGGATAGACAGACGGCGGCCCGCTCCAGCGGATGAGCTCCGTGCAGCACGACACGCGGCCCATTTGCAAGCAGTTGCGGCAGTAGGCACATGGACCGCCGCAGGCGAGGCAGTCGAATTGCGTGAAGAGATCCAGGTTTTCATTCTCACAGCGATTGCATTTGAACGTCGACTGGCCGATGCGGTTTTTCGACATCGTGACGCCGGGCTGGACGGTGATAAAGCCCTGGTCGATATGCGCGTCGATCTGCTCACGCGGAAAAAGGGTGTGCAGACGCAGCCAGACGCGGCCGTCGAGGAATCCCCTGACGGCCGGATCGAATGCTTTGTTCATCCGCAACACCCCTTCGCTGTTCAGTTGTCAGTTGTTTGTCCGGCGTTTCACCCAGCCGAGCCCCATCGCGCCTTCGCCGAGATGCGTGCCGATGACGGGTCCGAAGTAGCTGATGTTGAACCGCACGTCCGGGTAGAGCGCGCTCAGTGCTTCGAGCCATTTGTCGGCCTCCTCCGGGCAGTTGCCGTGGATGATTGCCGCATCTAACGGCATCTTCGCCGCGTCCTCGCCAAGCAGGTCGGCGATCCGCTTCATCGCTTTCTTGCGCGTCCGGATTTTTTCGAACGGCACAATGACTTTGTCGACGAAGTGCAGGATCGGTTTCACTTGCAGCAGTCCGCCGATGAGCGCTTGCGCCCCGGACAGCCGGCCGCCGCGCTGCAAGTGGGACAAGTCGTCCACCATGAAGTATGCGCGCATCGTCTTTTTCATTTCATTCAATTCCGCCATGATGGCATCGAGCGGTTGGCCCTCTTTCGCCATCTCGGCGGCACGGATCGCATAGAACCCCTGCATATAGCACGAGATCTCCGAGTCAAAAGCGCGGACATCGAAGTCCTGTGCGAGTTCGCCGGCTTGTACGGCGCCCATGTAGGTGCCGCTGATGCCGCTCGACAGGTGGATCGAGATGATCGCGTCTGCACCATCGTCATGCAGTTCCTTGAATTTGGCTGCGAACTGGCCGACGGGTGGCTGTGACGTTTTCGGCAGTTCCCCGCCGTTACGGACTTTATCGTAGAATTCTTCTGTTGTGATATCGACTTCCTCGTCGTAATCGTGCCCATCTATGGTGACCGCAAGCGGCACGACGTGGATGCCGAGCCGTTTGCGAACGTCTTCCGGTAAGTAGGCGGTGCTGTCTGTCACGACCGCAATTTTCATGTTCATCAACTCCTGCACCCATTCTACCGAATTGCCGCAGAATAAGGAAACGCTATCTCGCAGAAAGTGAAAAAGAATTCATTCCATCCGTCTTGCCCAGCGGTTCGCCTGCTGGGAATAGAGGCACAGCTCGTCCATCGGGATGTCGACTTGTGCACTCAAGCCTTCCATCGTGTCCATGTCGAGCCGCTCGACCGCTTCCGCAAGCTTGAGGAAGGGTGCAAGTGCGGTGTCTCCGCCGGTCAGTGTGTCCGTGACTTGTTCAGCAAGCGGGATTTCCTGCGTGATTTCGTCCCACCCTTTGTGAAGAATGACGTCGAGCAGTGAAAACATGCCCGTCAGGAAATACTCGTCGGAATTTTTGTGGCCGGCGCGGCGTGCGAGCAGTTCGCACAATTTCGCGCGGACGAGCGAGTAATCGACAAGTGCCTTCGTCCGGCCCTGGCCCTCCCCTTCGCCCATCTGGTGGAACGTGATGATGTACAGCCACTTCTTCGTCTCCTGCAGGCCGATGAGCACGATCGCCTGGTGGATCGATGTGATCTTGCGCGGGATGCCGAATGCGTATGTGTTGATGAACCGCAGCAGCTTATACGTGAGTGACAGGTCGTGTGTGATGAGGGCTGCGACGTCCCGGATGCTCGGGACGACTGTGTTCAGCTGTTCCATGACGAGCATGTTGCTCTCTTCAATGACGGGCACTTCGATTCCCGTCACCACTTCGGGGGTCGCGAAGAAATAGCCCTGAAACAGTGTGTACCCTGCCTTCTTCGCTTCTTCGAATTCCGCTTCCGTCTCGATCTTCTCCGCCAGCAGGGCGACATTCGGATACATGCGGATGAAGTTCTGGATGCGTGTGCGCTCTTCGCGGCCGGACTGCATGAAGTCGACCTTGATGAAGTCGACGAGCGGGAACAGCCCTTTTTCGACTTCGTACTCCTTCGTCAGGATGAAGTCATCGAGCGCGATCCGGAAGCCTTTCGCTTTCAGGTTGCGGAGCCGTGTCAGCAGGACGGGCGTGATTTCGACAGTTTCCAGCACTTCGATGATGACGCGTGACGGATTGAGCCGGTCGACGATCTCCTGCGCCAGCAGTTCGCCGGTGAAGTTGATGAACGAAGGATGGCTGCCGGAGACCCGGTCGACACCGATGGACAGGAACGTATTGACGAGCACACCGACCGTCGCCTTGTTCGGATCGACGTCCGGAAACCGGTTCTGTTCGCTGTTCCGGTATAACAATTCATAGCCGAACAAGTTGCCTTGCCGGTCGAGGATCGGCTGTCTGCCGACAAATACGCTTGCTTCCACTGAAAGATTCCACCTATCCGCAGTCAATTTACCTATATTGTAGCAAATTAGCACTAGGTTGCAAGGTGACATTTTCACCACTCCCTCCCTTTCTGGAAATCCAGGTCACGGAATGGTATGTTAAAAACGTGTCATATCAGTACATGGGGGTGTATGGAATGGAAACAATCCAGTATGAAAAAAATGACGGAATTGCGTGGATTTCGCTGAATCGTCCCGACTCGATGAATGCGTTCAATTACGACATGATCCGCGAACTCGGGGAAGTTGTCGAATCGGTCCGGATCGATCCGGAAGTGCGGGTGGTCGTACTGACGGGCGCGGGTGACCGGGCATTGAGTGTCGGCGCGGACTTGAAGGAGCGGAAGACGCTGAGTGACCAGGACGTGAAGCGGAACCTGAACAAGATGGGCGAAGTATTCACGGCGATCGACCAGATGCCGCAGCCGACGATCTGCATGATCAACGGATTCGCGTTCGGCGGGGGGATGGAGCTTGCGCTCGCGTGCGATTTCCGGTTCGCTGCGGATACCGCGGTGATGGGGCTGACGGAAACGGGCCTCGCGATCATTCCGGGTGCAGGCGGCACGCAGCGGCTGCCACGGCTCGTCGGCGAGGCGAAAGCGCTCGAGATGATCTTGACGGCGGCGCGGCTGAATGCGGCGGATGCGGCGCTGTGCGGACTGGTGACGCGGACGGTGGAAGCGGCACTGTTGAAGGAGAAAACGTTGAAGTTCGCGGAGAAACTACTTGCGAACGGACCGATTGCACTGCAGCAGGCGAAGTTCGCGATCAAACAAGGGATGAAGACGGATCTCGCGACAGGATTGACGATCGAGCGGAAGGCGTATGAGATCACGATTCCGACCGAGGACCGATTGGAAGCGCTGGATGCGTTTGCGGAGAAGCGGAAACCTGTTTTTAAGGGGAAATGATGGAGAGATGGATGGAGAACCTGCCTGCGGGCGGGTTTTTTTGTTTTGGATGGGGGGACCGCTCCATTCCGGCGGCTAAGTGATCCATTCTCCTGGCGAAGCGATCCATTCCGCCCGCTGACCGCTCCATTCGACTGGCGAAGCGATCCATTCGCCCGGCTGACCGCTCCATTCCCTTGCGTAACCGCTCCATTCCGCGTCCCCAGGGTGCCTGTGCATGACAGCCATTCGCGTCCGTCCGCGAATTGTGGCATGCACAGCCACCCGGGTTCAAGGGAGGGCTCCGTGCCAAAACCACGGAGCCGTGTTTGCGGGGCTATCCCGTTGTTGATGGGCGATCCCATCGTAGGGGGACAGGCTGCCGCCCAATTCGCGGAAGAACGCGAATGGTGCAGCAGGCTGTCCCCCGGCCCGGATTGTGCAGCAGGCTGTTCCCCGGCGTGGGTTCAAACGTGCCCTGCGACTACCTGTGATTCCCGCACGGCCTGCCAGTCGCTGTGCAGTGCGGTGAGAATTGCCTCGATTTCCGCGAGCGCTTCCCCGTCCGCCTGCAGCGAGGCGGTCAGCAAGGTTTGATTGGCATAGATATAGAGGGTCAGGAGCCGTTCGCCTTCTTCTGCAGAGGCGTCGGTCATGGCCATTAATTCAAACAGCAGGTCCTGCGCGGCGAGCACGGCGCTGCGCCAGTCCGGATTGTCTGCTGCGAGCAACTCTTGGGCGGTATGCAGCTGCCCCCCCGCCGCCTCGAGCGCCCGGCAGACGGCGGTGAGCGGCGGGAGGGATGCCGCGTTCGCCCTGCGGTAGGCATGGGCTGCCTGGCGGATGGTGATGATCGCGTCCGCCTCCCTTCTTTGTCGGTTATATCGGCAGGCAAGCGTTCATTTTTACAAATTCGCGCCGATATACCCAGGGACAACGACTATTTAGAATGAGGTGGAGTGTATGCGGATCAACAGCCATGAGCTGATCCAGTCAGCGGCGAACCGCGGCGTGCGGAATGATAAGCAGATCGAGAAGTCGCTGCGGCATCTCGGGACGGGCCTGAAGGTCGCGACGGCGGCGGATGATGCGGCGGGCAAGGCGATTTCGGAGACGATGCGGGCGCAGATCCGCGGAATTTCGCAGGCGCAGCGCAATATGCAGGACGGGATTTCCGTGTTGGAGTCGGCGAATGAAGGGATGAACAATGTGAACGGCCTGCTGCAGCGGGCGAGGGAACTTGCGGTGTCGACCGCGAATGGGACGTATACGGATTCCGACCGGGCGGCGAGCGGCCAGGAGCTGGAGCAGATTCTTGCGGCGATCGATGATACGGCCGGGAAGCTGGAGTTCAATACGAAGAAGATTCTCGGGGAGGATATGGAGCTGACGCTGCATGTGGGCGCGAATCCGACGCAGCAGCTGAAGGTGAGCCTGTTCGATGTGTCGTCGAAGGCGCTCGGGCTGGAGGACGGGACGCTTGCGACGCAGGCGGATGCGGAGGCGCTGATCAGCACGATCGACGGTGCGATCCGGACGGTGACGGGGCATTTGACGAAGGTGGGGTCTCAGATGGAGTCGCTGCAGCATCATTTGTCGAATGCGGGTGTGTTCGAGGTGAACCTGACGAAGTCGCTGTCGTATTTGGAAGATGCGGATATGGCGCAGGAGATGATGAATTTCGTGAGCCAGGATATCCGGAAGAAGGGCGACGAATTGCTGATCAAGCATGTGAACAGTTCGCTGCAGGAGTCGCTGGGGTTGTTGAAATGATTCGGTGAAATCAAATATGTAAACATGTTGATCTGCGCTGCGGATGGCGCTTTCCGGGGGGGGCTTGCCCTCAGCCAAGCGAACAGCGGAGGGTTCGCTTTGCCGTATTTCTGCGAACTGGGCAGAAATTAAGGCAGCCTTGCTCACAACGCTGCGCTTTTGCTCGCAGAAGCCGTTCTTCGTTACGGCTCCCGCTGATCCCCCAGGAGTCGCCATCCTCCGCTTCGATCAACGGAGCGTGGATTGCTCGGCTATCCCCCTCTGGGTGGGGGAGGAAAAAGAGAAGGTCAAGGGATTAGGGAAAGTTCAAGGGAAGAGACTCCAGGGTGCCTGTGCGTGACACCATTCGCGTCCTTCCGCGAATTGTGGCATGCACAGCCACCCGGGTTCAAGGGAGCCGTGCCAAAAGAACAGCGACGGGTCTGCAGGGCTATCCCGCTGCATGCAGGCGATCCCATTCGTAGGGGGACAGGCTGCCACACAATTCGCTGAGAAGCGCGAATGGTGTACCAGTCTGTCCCCCGGCGGGTGTGCACAGCCACCCGGGTTCAGAGAAAAACAAAAGACCGAAGCCCCCGCGGCTTCGGTCTTTTAGTTGTGCTGTTTGGTTTGTGCGTACGCCTCGCACCGCGGGCTGCCGGAGACTTTGGCGGCGGATTTGGCGATGATGGTGATGATGTTGGTCGCGCCTTGGCGGTCGGCCTGATGCTGGGCGCGGACGTATGGGCTGTAGGCGTTGTTGACGACGTAGCTCGGCGGCAGGTCGTTGAGGGCAAGGGCCATGATGTCGTCGAGGCACCGGTCGCAGCTGCACGCCAGGTTCATGCTTTTCTTGTAGGTCAGGAGTGTGTCGCGGACGACGTCTTCCATTACGTTGTGGACTCCCACTCGGTTCTCCTCCGTTCGGTCCTGCGCGTCCGGAGGAGTGCTGCTGCCGGGCTGCAGGAAATGTCTGCCGTTCTGTGAATACTAGTATCTTACAATATCTTCTAGACAGTTGCAAACGCTTTCTCGGATTTCATGCTGCGGTTCATCCCCAGGAGGTTTGTCTCTGACGGTCTGTCCCCCCTGCCTGCGGATACGCGGAATAGGATGACAGTGTGCGGAAGAATCTCTTGAAAACCTTATCAAATCAAGGATTTCGCCTGCTGAGACAGTTGTCCGCGGACACTTGTCCAGTGCACGTCCCCTTTCGGACATATAGTAAGAGTGAAGGGGCCGGCAGGATGAATTAAAGCCTGCAGAAACAAAAATTCGCCAGCCCCTGAAGGTTGTCCAGACGCTGACGGATCGGCGGCATAGACTGAGAGTGTCCGGATGACCGGCTCCTCCTTTCACAACAGCCGACTCCCCACAGCTCATCTGGGAACATCGTCCTCAGACGGTTGTCCAGCTCCTCAGCTCAACAGCCGCATAGACTGACAGTGTCCGGACAAAGCGAATTTTCAAGGAGGTGAATGACCATGGACCAAATGCAAATGCTGCGTGAATTGCAGAACGTAACAAACAATTGGGATATTGATGATGAAATCTTGTCGGATCTCATTATCGTCTCCACGTTGCTCGGCGAAGTCGTACTCACAGGTATCCTCTTCAGAGAATACGAGTTGTTCCACGACTTCAACAACAGTAACCCTGAAGTAAGCACCGCATGCGAAAAAGCGGAATTCAACCGCTCCGTCGGTGAAATGCTGAAAGGTGCTTGCTGCCTCGAGAACGCGTTCGCACGCAAAATCGAAGCTGCCATCGATCTCAAACAAGTTGACGCGGAAACAGATACACCGGTAGTTGGAGCGTGCTGCCCTCGCGCATAATCTCCATCTTCAGCTGACGCCTGTCCCATCACCCGGGACAGGCGTCTTTGCTGTTGATTAAAAGATCCGATGATGTCGCCAGCCGGCACGCACCCAGTGCAGCCACTTCCCGCTGCATACCCTAGCAGTATCTAGACAAAGTGTTCCCTTACGGAGGTGTATGCCTGTGGACCAACTGAAAATGCTGGAAGACTTTCAAACCATTGTGGATCATCTTGATACAGACAATGACCGATTAGCCGAACTTATCCTCATCTCCGCCCTGATCAGTGAAGCCATTTTGTCCGGGATTCTATTTCAGGAGTATGTACTCATAAAAAAGTTCAATGAAGATATATCTTCGACAGCCTGTGAAAAAGCTGAATTCAATCAATCTGTGATTCAATTGCTGGAAAGTGCCTGCTGTCTGGAAGAAGCGTTTGCACGGAAACTGGAAGCGGCCCATGCATTGAAACGACTTGCGGCTGCAGCCGAAACGCAGGAGCCGTTTTCTTCCGAACTAGATGAGTGAAGGTCCTAAAAACGCCTGTCCCCAACCCGGGACAGGCGTCTCTTTCATTTCAGATACTTTTCAAACCAGCCGGTGATTTCGTCGAGCCGGGTGATGCGCAGGTTCGGCTTTCCGGTGCGCGACAGGTTGTGGTCAGATTCCGGGAAGCGGACGAATTCGGTGTCTTTGTGCTGGCTCTTCAGTGTGATGTAGAGCTGTTCCGCCTGTTCGATCGGGCAGCGCAGGTCGTTTTCCGAGTGCAGGATAAGCAGCGGCGTCTTGACGTTTTCCGCGTATTTCAGCGGAGAATGCTGCCAGAGCGTGTCGACGTCGGTCATATCCGCCTTGATCTGCCAGTCGCTGAAGTAGTAGCCGATGTCCGAGACGCCGAAGAAGCTGACCCAGTTCGAGATGGAGCGCTGAGTGACCGCCGCTTGGAACCGGTCGGTATGGCCGACGATCCAGTTCGTCATGAAGCCGCCGTAACTGCCGCCCGTGACGCCGAGCCGATCGGTGTCGATCCAGTCGTTTTCTGCAAGCACATGGTCGAGCGCGTCCATGATGTCCTTGTAGTCACCGCCGCCATAATCGCCGCGCACTGCGTCGACGAAGCCCTGGCTGTAGCCGTGGCTGCCGCGCGGATTGATGTACAGTACGCCCCAACCTTGCGCTGCGAGCACCTGCATTTCATGGAAGAACGAATTGCCGTACATCGCGTGCGGGCCGCCGTGGATATTGACGACGAGCGGGTATTCCGTGCCATCCTTGAACGTCGCAGGCTTCATGAGCCAGCCGTGGACGGTAAAGCCGTTCGCGCCGTCGAACTGGATCGCTTCCGGCTGGACGAGCACGGTGTCGTTGATGTAGGTTTCATTGAATGAAGTCATCGCCGTCTTTTCGCCTGTTGCGATATCAAGCTTGTACAGCTCGCCCGGGTTCACTGGATCGGTGATGGCCGCGAGCGCGAACGTGCCGTCTTTTGCGACATCATAGTCGTAGACGTGTTCGCCTTCCGGGGACGCCGGGTACAGGCTGCCGTCGAGATCGGCGAAGTACAGGCGGACGTCGCCCATGACGGACACCTGGAAGTAGAGATAGTTCCCTTCTGTCCAGACGGCTTCCGGCGGGTTAGGCCCCTGCTGGTGGTCCGCGACGACCGCGTCCCCGAGCGGTGCGTCGAGTGCTTCCGTCAGTTTCTGCGTCGTGCCGTTGTCACAGTCATACACGTACAGCTCGCCGTGTGTGGCGTTTTCGAACGTGCGGTCTGAGCCGCCGAACGCAATATAACGCCCGTCCGGCGAGAAGGCCGCCCCGCCGAAATACCCCTGTTCGTCGATGAGGACGGTCTCTTCCTTCGTGTCGATGTCGACAAGCAGCAGCGGCTGGCTGAAGTCGAAGTCCTTGTCTTCTTTGCGGTTGACGCCGATGACGAGCTTCTTGCCGTCCGGTGACACGGCTTCGAGCGAATGGTGGAACGGCTCGTCGGTGAATGCGGTGATCTCTTTGCTGCCGAGATCCAGGCAGCCGATCTGCGAGTGGCGGTCCGTCTTGACGAACCCGACGCCGTCCGCTTTGTATTTCATGGTCGTGACGCGGAGCGCTTCGGGCAGTTTTTTGTCGTCCTTCTCGGTTTCATCCGTGAACGTCTTGCCGTCCTCAAGTGTGCTCGTGAGCCAGATCTTCGTGCCGCACGGCGACCAGAGGAAGCTGTTGACGCCCGTCTCATAGTCTGTCAGCCGGCGAGCTTCGCCGCCTGCTGCCTGCATGGCGTACAGCTGGTTCTTCTCGCTGCGTGTCGACAGGAACGCGACCGATCTGCCGTCCGGCGACCATTGCGGCTGCGAGACGCGCTCCTTGCCGTATGTCCATTGAACGGACGTACCGCTCGCGATATCGAGATGATGGAGATGCGCATGGTAGGCGTTCTCGTCCTTGTCGATCTGTGTGACGATGAACACCGCTTCTGTGCCGTCTGGCGAAAGGACCGGGTTCGTGACGGATTTCAGTGTGAATAAATCCTCTTTTTGCACCAATTGCTTCGTTGTCATTTGGATCCCCCCTTGATTCCATCTATTTCGACAGCCGGAGGAATTCTCCTTCTTTCATTTGTGGAATTTTTTGTTCGGGTGGCTGGGTAGGCACCCCGGGGACGGGGAAACGGGCGGGTTATCGCGGCAATCGGGCGGGTTACCCAGGCGGAATGGGCGGGTTCCTTGGTAAGCGGGCGGGTCGCCGTGATAAGCGGGCGGGTTGCCCAGCCGCCATCCCAACAGAAAAGGCGCAGCGCAGCGGAGCCCGACCATTCAATCTTGGTTTTCACGGGACCCGGGTGTCTGTACACGTCACAATTCGCGGACGGACGCGAATGGCTGTCTTGCACAGGCACCCTGGAGAGGCGGAATGGAGCGGTCTCTGCAGATAATTGAGCGGTCCGGCAATCGAATGGATCGGTTCGGCAAGGGAATGGATCGCTTCGCCGGGTGAATGGAGCGGTCACAGCCGTAATTTGAGTGGTTCGCCTTGCGAATGGAGCGGTTCGCCGCGGGAATTGAGCGGTCCCCCGCCCGCCACTCAAAAAAGACCGCCGTGGCGGTCTTTTTCCCCATTCCCTTATGATTTCACCTGGTCGCGCAGCGAGCGGCGGAGGATTTTGCCGGTCGTGTTCTTCGGCAGTTCGTCCAGGAACTCGATGTGCTTCGGCACTTTGTACTTGGCGAGACGCTTCGCGCAGAAGTCGAGCAGGTCATGCTCCGTCACCGCGCTGCCTTCCTTCTTCACGACGTAGGCGAGCACTTCCTCCCCAAAGTCGGGATCTGGCACGCCGAGCACCGCTGCTTCGACGAGGTCGCGGTGCTGGAACAGCACTTCTTCGACTTCGCGCGGGTAGACGTTGTAGCCGCCGACGATGATCAGGTCCTTCTTGCGGTCGACGATGTAGAAATAACCGTCTTCGTCCTGCCGGGCCAGGTCCCCCGTGTAGAGCCAGCCGTTGCGGAGCGCTGCCGCTGTCTCTTCAGGCATCTTGTAGTAGCCTTTCATGACGTTGTCGCCGCGGACGATCAGTTCGCCGACCTGTCCGACGGGAACTTCCTCCCCCAGTTCGTCGACGATTTTGTTCTCGACGTTCAGGATCGACGTGCCGATCGAGCCCGGCACACGCTCGCGGTCGAGCGGATTGAACGTCGTCACCGGCGAGGCTTCAGAGAGTCCGTAGCCTTCCGAGATCTTCACCTGGAATTTCTCCTCGAAGTTCTCGAGCAGCGCGACGGGCAGCGATGAACCTCCGGAAATCGCAAGCCGGATCGTTTCGAAGTCTTCGCGTGACGCTTCCGGATACTGGTACATGAAGTTGTACATCGTCGGCACACCGGCGAAGATCGTCGCCTTCTGCTCCCGGATCGTCTGGAATACGTCCCCCGGGCTGAAGCGCGGCACAAGCAGGATCGTCGCCCCTTTGACGAGCGGCGCGTTGACGACGACCGTCAAGGCGAATACATGGAATACAGGCAGCGTCGCGACGACCCGGTCTTCGGAAGAAAACCCGAGATATTCGCCGACGTCCGCAGCGTTCGAATACAGGTTCTTGTGCGTCAGCATGGCGCCTTTCGGACGGCCTGTCGTCCCGGACGTGTACAGGATGACAGCGGTTTCATTTTCATCCGGATCGACCGGCATGGCGGCGGCAGTACTTGTGGTGATCAGATGGGAGAACAGCCGTGTTTTCGACCTCGCGACTTCCGACAGCTCCGTCACTTTCGCAGCCGTCTCCCCTGTCGTTTCACAGATGACGTACGACTCGATTGCCGGCAGCCGGACGGAAGCGGCTTCGACGAGCGGCAGCAGCTGCTCGAGCGCAACGACCGCTTTCGCGTCGCTGTCCTGCAGGATGTACGAGATTTCATCCGGCGAATAGATCGGGTTCACCGGCACGGCTGTCGCACCGAGACGCATCGTCGCGTACAGTGTGATCAGGAAATGCGGCGTGTTGCCGAGCAGCATCGCGACATTGTCGCCGCGGCCGACCCCAAGGCCTTCCAAAGCGGCGGCGAACCGCGCCACCGACTGGTCGAATTCCGCATAGGACGTATCTTTGCCCGCAAAATGGTACGCCGTCTTCTCCGGCTGCGCACTCGCTGTCTCACGGACACGTTGGACTAGATTCATAAGAGCACCCCTCTCTCAGTTGAATGAATACTCATTCACTTCACAACTAGTAGTATATAAGAAAAATTTAAAACATTCAATAGCTATTGGAAAATGAAAGCAGCTCCGCCAAAAAAGAAGACACCGGAACTCACTCCGGTGTCTGGATATGGGACAAGTAGCGCCAGCGGATCAGGTAGAAATAGACGACCTGCAAAACAGCGAACCCGCCGAGCACGAAGGCGAGTTCCCTCGCGATCGAGATTTCAGCGAGGGCATCCCAGATCACCTGGAGCGCCAGGAATGCGAATGCGCTGTGGATGAACGCCACCCCCCACGGGATGAAGAACTGCGGCAGCAGCTGGCGGTTGACGATCTTCTTCAGTTCGCGTCCCGTGATGCCCATCCGCCGCAGCACATCGAACTGCCGCCGGTCGCGGTCGAGTGTCGTGTACAGTCGGAAGTAGACGAAACTGCCTGCCGCGAGGAACAGGACGGCCGCCAGCAGCAGCCCCATGAACAGCAGGAGCGAGAACGTCGTACGGATCACCGAATAGTTGAGCCCCGGGTTGCCGAACGTGAACAGCGTCCCCGCTTCACCGCTCAGGAGGATCGACTGGAGTTCATCCTCATGCAGCGCGCGGCCGACGTCTTTCGTCTCCTGCCAGTCCGCGATATTGAATGCGTAATAACGGAACAGCGTCGCGCTGGCTCCGTCTTTCCCCATCAGGATCCGTTCGAAATCGTCATCCGAGACGATGATCGCATTCGATGCAATGGCGTTCGGCGGGAACAGCTGATGCGGATACGCGCCGCTGATCTCGACGGACAGGCCGCTCTGCGCAAGCTTCGTAATGACATTCCGGTCCTTCAGCTGGTGGTACGACGAGTCGGTCGGCGGCAGGAACATCGCCTGCCCGTCCGCGAGTTCGATCGGCGGATAGCCGAACGTGTAGCCGAGCGCGTTCATGCTCGATGCACGCACGACGGCGACATCCTTATCCGTAAAGCTGGATTTCTGCATGAGCACCCGGAACGGCACGACATTGTAGTCGATATCCTTTTCGTTCAGCTCGTCGGTCAGCTGGCGGACGTGGATCTGTTCAAGCACGTTGCCCGGGTAACTTTTGTAGACGAGGCCGAGCGGGTTCAGCTCCCTGTACTGGTTCGCGAACGACGTCAATGACGCGAGCAGCCCGACGGACATGAACGCAAGCGTCGACACCATCGTGACGATGAAGAACATCCGGGCGTTCTCTTTCAGCCGGACAACGCCTTCCGACAGCGACAGCAGCCAGAACGGCCGCCAGTACAGCCGCTTCCGCGCACGGAACAGCTGGATGAAGTACGGGAGCGAATCACTGAAGAAGAAGTACGTGCCCGTCACCGCAGCGGCGGGCAGGACAAAGATGACCCGGATGACGTATGGATCCGTCGCATAGACCGCCATCACGTAGGTGAGCGCGAGCAGCCCGATCCCCGCGAGCGCACGCCATTTCGTTATCATGTACGCATCCTGCTCGGCGCTCTCCCCCTGCAGCAGGTCATACACTTCCCCCGCGCGGATGAACATCGGCGCGAGCAGTGAAATGATGACAAACAGGCTCGCGAAGCTGCCGATTGTCAGCAGGAACGGCTTCCAGGTGAAGTAGAGCGGCAGGTCCGGCAGCTGGATGAGCTCCTTGACGATCATCAGGAAGAATTTCGAGAACACCGTGCCGAGGAACGTGCCGGCAACTATAGCAACACCGCCGATCAGCATCGTCTCGAGGAAGATGAGCCGCTGGAGCTGGCTCCGCGCCATGCCGAGCAGCAGCAGGATGCCGAATTCCTTCGTGCGGGCCTGCAGGAAGGCGCGCATCGAGTAGAACAGGAAGAACAGCGTGAAGACGAACAGCACGAATTCGGCGATCATCATGCCCGTCGACGCGACCTCCTGGACGAACCCTTCCTCCATCGCAGGATGGAACAGCAGCATCGAATACAGGAAGAACACCATCACCGAGAACGCACTCGCCATGAAGAACGCAGCGTAGATCCGCCGGTTCCGGACGACGTTACGGTAGGCGAACTGACGAAAGGTCATTGACGTTCCCCCCGAGCAGCGACAGCACGTTCAGGATCTGCTGGAAGAACGTCCTGCGCTGTTCATCTCTGTACAATTCATTGAAAAACTCGCCGTCCTTGATGAACAGCACGCGGTCGCAATAGCTTGCGGCCTGCGGATCGTGCGTCACCATGATGATCGTCGTGCCGGCGGTCCTGTTGATCTTCGACAGCAGTTCGAGCACGTCACGCGCCGATTTCGAGTCAAGGTTCCCAGTCGGCTCATCGGCAAGGATCAGCTGCGGTTCGTGGATGAGCGCGCGTCCGATCGCCGTCCGCTGCGCCTGGCCGCCCGACAGCTCGTCCGGTCTCCGGGTGAGGATCTCGGTCAGTGACAGCTTATCCGCGAGCTTCGCAATTCGCTGTTTCATCTCCGGCACCGGGATACGGTCGAGTGTCAGCGGCAGCACGAGGTTCTCTTCGACTGTCAGCATCTGCAGCAGGTTGATCGTCTGGAAGACGAAGCCGAGGTTGCGCCGCCTGAACAGGGCGAGCTCGTTCTGGCTGAGCGTCTCCGGTTCGATGCCATTGACTGCGATCCGGCCGTATGTCGGCAGGTCGATCGTTGAAATCAGGTTCAGCAGCGTCGTCTTGCCGCTTCCGGACGGCCCCATGATGGCGACGAACTCGCCTTGTTCCGCCTCGAAATCGAGCCGGTTCAGCGCCCGGTGCATCACTTTGCCTTCATAGATTTTGGTCACTTCCGTCAGTTCGACGATTTTATGCGCCATCGGTTTCCACCGCCTCTCCATTTGCGAACAGCACGGACACCGCGGTCCCGTTTCCGACGACGGACTCGATCGACAGCGGGTGGCCGAGCCGTCCGCATACCTCCGCCGCGATATAGAGCCCCATGCCGGTCGACTCGCCCGTCTTGCGGCCGTTTTCGCCGGTGAAGAACGCGCGGGTGACCCGTTTGATGTCCGTCTCGGGGATGCCGATCCCTTCGTCGCGGACAGTCAGCCGGATCCCTTCATCCGTCTGCAAGGCTTCGGCGTACACTTTCTTCCCTTTTTCGAACGTATATTTGACAGCGTTCGTCAGGAACTGGCCGAGGATGATCTTCATCCACTTCGGATCGGTCGCGACGACGAAATGCGCGTCCACGTCGATCTGCGGGAACACGCTGTTCGCGATGAACAGCCGTTTGTGGTCGGTCACCACCTGGCGCACAAGTTCCTCGAGGCGGACGCGCTCGATCCGCATATCATCTTCGAACGTCTCAAGCCGTGCATTGACAAGCACGGCATCGAGGCCGTCCTGGAGCCGGTCGAGCTCCTCGCGGAAGCTTTTGCGGTCCGTCTCCTCTTCCTGCAGCAGCAGGCCGAGCACGGAAATCGGGGTTTTCATCTGATGGACCCACTGGTTGATGAAGTGCAGCTGCCGGTGCTGCGCGGTATCGAGTTTCTGGACGTCGCTGTGGTACAGCCGGTACAGCTTGCGCATATATTGCGCGGTGACGCGGTGTTCCGGCGTCTGCGGCCGGCCGATCAGTGCGTCTTCCATCCGTCCGGGCTCGCGTTCCAGCACTTCGTAGAACGACCGCCGCATGATGAACTTCACGAGCAGGTAGCCCGCCGTCAGCAGGATCCCCATGAGGATTGCATACAGCGAAGTGCTCCAGTCACGGGCGCCGTCCAGCCAGAACAGCAGGCAGATGAACAGCAGCAGCATGAGCTGGAACAGCAGGAACGGTGCATGCTCGCGCAAAAACAGCTTGTATTTGTTCATGCTTCCTCAGTGGCCAGCACGAACCGGTAGCCCGCTCCCCGGACGGTGTCGATCGTCGACAGGATGCCGTAATCCGCCAGTTTCTTACGGACCCGGGCGATGTTGACGTTCAGCGTGTTTTCATCCACAAACGACTGGTCGTCCCACAATTCCTCGAGCAGTGTCTCGCGGACGACGACACGCGGCGCCGCGTCCATGAGCAGCTCCAGGATGATGCATTCCTTCTTCTGGAGCGGCACGAGCGTCTCGCCCGCCTGCAGTTCCATCCGCTCCGCGAACAGGGTGAGCGATCCGACTTTCACGATCCGCTCCGTCTGGGCCGGCGCATACTCCCCGAACGACCGGCGCAGGTGGCTGCGGATCTTCGCCAGGACGACATCGTAATGGAACGGTTTGGTGATGAAGTCATCGCCGCCGTTCTCAAGTGCGAAGACTTGGTCCATATCCCCCGACCGTGCGGAGATGAACAGGATCGGGCACGTCGTCTGCGTGCGCAGCTGGCGGCACCAGTAATAGCCGTCGTAGGTCGGCAGGTTGATGTCGAGCAGGATCAGATGCGGTTCGAACGCGAGGCATTCATCCGAAATCCGGTCGAAGTCCTCCGCGACGGCGACGTCATATTGGTATTTCCGCAGCGTATCCGCGAGCAGTTCCGCGATCTTGCGGTCATCCTCCACGATGAAAATGCGATGTTGTTCCATAGTTCCCGGCCTCCTTCACAAGTACTTCCAGTATACCGTATCGGGCCGTCCCGCGTCTTTCCCCGCCCGTGAAAAAAGGGTCCGCATCCGCCCTGAAGGAGGATGCGGAACCCCAGGGCCCCGGCTCAGTAGATCAGATTGACGAACTCTTCCTGCGTGATGCCGCCGAGCAGTTTCGGGATATCGAGCGTGCTGACAGCGGCCGTGATCGATTCACGGTCATACTGGCAGCCGACGAGGCGCTCCTCCAGCTCCGAGACATCGCCGATCCCGAAGAAGTCGCCGAATATGTGCACTTCATGGATCGTCCCTTTGTCGACCTGCAGGCGCACGTCGATGCTGCCGACCGGGAACCGGTGGGAGTGCTGGACGTTGCACTTTGGCGAGCGGCCGTAGTTCCAGTCCCAGTTGCCGTAGCGTTCCGCGGACAGCTTGCGGATGTTGTCCCAGTCCTCATCAGTCAGTTCCCTGTATTGGATGTTCTCTTCCCCGCCGAAAATGGATTTCAGGATCTCCATCCGGAATTCCTCGATTGTCATCTCCTTGTCCATATACTCGGAGATGTTGGTGACCCGGCTGCGGATCGACTTGATGCCTTTCGATTCGATTTTGTCCTTCTTGACGCGCAGCGCATTGACGACTTCCTCGATTTCCGTATCGAACATGAGCGTGCCGTGGCTGAACATCCGTCCGTTCGTTGCAAACTGCGCATTCCCGGACACTTTCTTACCGTCGACGAGCAGGTCGTTACGGCCGAGGAGTTCAGCTTTGACGCCCATCTTCGCGAGCGCCTCGACGACGGGCTCTGTGAACTTCTTGAAGTTGCGGAACGACTGTCCATCGTCTTTCGTGATGAAGCTGAAGTTCAGGTTGCCGGTGTCATGGTACACAGCACCGCCGCCGGAAAGCCTGCGGACGACGTGGATGCCGTTCGCATCGACGTATTCCGTGTCGATCTCCTCGATCGTGTTCTGGTTCTTGCCGATGATGATCGACGGTTCGTTGATATAGAACAGCAAATAGGAGTCCTGATCGACGTCCATGTTCTTCAGAATGTATTCCTCGATCGCCAAGTTGATGCGCGGATCGGTAATCCCTTTGTTATCGACAAATTGCATGTCCTTCTCTCCTCTGCATTAGTGATTACTGACAGTTTATCATACTGCGGCAGGAGCGTCCCATTGCGCCGTTCGGACCGTCTGGCAGAGGGCGGTTTTCCGGCTGCCGGCTGAGATCAGGAAAAATTATTTAGAAATTTGGGTGAATTCATTGACGGATGGGAGACTGTTATAATACACTAGTTATAACAACTCGAAGTGCTAGTACACCAAGATGCCGCTGCCTATTTTTTTGGCCTGTCTGTTGCATAACAAATGCCTGTGGAGAAAGCAGTCCTATTACAAACCGAATGGAGCGGATTTCAATGATCGAAAACGTCGTCGAGTTTTTCAAGAACCTTCCTCCGAAACAGTGTGCCACGTGCGGTGAACAGTTCGAAGAGCAGCATGAGTGCTACCAGGCCACGTGTCCGTCGTGTTCCGAGCAGTGAATGTCCATGTGTAATTGAATGAAACCTTGCCCCGGGCTATGCGCCCTGTCGGCAAGGTTTTTTTGTCTGAGGGGGATGCGGGAAGAGCTGAGTTGTGTCCCGATGCCGATCAATTCAGCGATCTGTCCGATATCTCCCTCCATCTGTCCGATACTTCCTGCCAAGTGTCCGATATCTCCGACGATGTGGCCGATACTTCCCCTGGTTTGTCCGATACCGCCGCGTGCAGCCCCCTGACTTGTCCCTTTTTCTCGCGCCATGACGGCACACGGCGCAGAGTGCGCTGCCGCGTCCCGACGGCTCCCCTGGAAAACGAGCGTTAGCGAGCACCATCCAGGCCCTTGAATTGTGCCCAAATGCCGATAAATTCAGCGATCTGTCCGATATCTCCCTCGATCTGTCCGATACTTCGGCCAACTGTCCGATACCGCAGGCGATGTGTCCGATACCGCAGGCGATGTGTCCGATACTTCCCCTGATCTGTCCGATACCGCCGCGTGCAGCAGCAAAAACACCCCCTGCAACCGCCAAACGGGCGGGTGCAAGGGGTGTTTCATTGTTAAGATGGGTCCGTGAGCCGGCTGATCACGCGCTCGGCTGCGGCTTGGCCCTGATCGACGCAGTCCGGCAGGCCGACGCCTTCATAGGAGGCGCCCGCAAGCTCGACTTGCGGGAAGGCGTCACGCAGTTCGGCTTTCGCTTCTGCGATCAGCTGCTTATGGCCGACCCGGTATTGCGGCCGGTCCTCTTTCCAGCGGGTGACGATCGAAAATTCCGGGTCTCCGTTGATCTCAAAAATCTTTCGCAGATCCCCGAGGACGATCTGTTCGATTTCCGCATCGGGCAGGTCGACGATCGCCTCTTCTCCGATCCGGCCGACGAACGCCCGCAGCAGCACTTTGCCGTCGGGTGTCGTCGTCGGCCATTTGCGATTCACCCACGTACAGGCCGTAATCGAATAATCGCCGCTCCGCGAGACGAGGAAACCGGTTCCTTCCTTGTCCTGCACGACCGCTTCCGCTGGGAACGCAAGCGTGATTGTGGCAACGGAAGAGGTGCGGATCTCACCGAGCTGCTGCAGGATGCCGTACGGTTCGAACAGCCGGCGCGCGGTTTCGTGACCGGTCGTCAAAATGACGGCATCCGCTTCGATGACGGAGCCTTCGTTCAGCGTCACATACGTTTTGCCGTCCTGCTCTTCAATGCTTTCCAGCCGCACGCCTTTGACGAATTTCACTTTCGTCAATTGTGCTTCGAGCGCTTCGACGAGAGTCTCCAGCCCGTCGCGGAACGTGTGGAAGGCGCCTTCCTTTTTCGCGGCATGCCCTTTGTTCGGCAGCTGTTCCGGCTTCGGCCGTGTCTTCTTCATGCCGAGGATCAGGCTTCTGTGCTTTTCCTCGACATCGACGAATTGCGGGAATGTCGATTCCATGCTCATATTATCGATATCGCCCGCATACACACCCGACAGCAGCGGTTCGATCAGATTGTTGACGACCTCGTTGCCGAAACGCCGGCGGAAGAACTTCCCGAGTGACTGGTCGCCCTGGATATCGGATCGCGGCAGGAAGAAGTCCCCCGCCGCCCGGAGTTTGCCGGTCAGCGAAAACAGGTTGCTCTTCAGGAAAGGTCCGACCTCCGTCGGCACGCCCATGATGGAGCCGCCCGGGATCGGATGGAGTTCGTCATTCAGCAGCACGAACGACTGGCCGGTCGCGTTCTTCACCAGCTGATCGGCGATGCCGAGCTCTCCGGCCAGCCGGTCCATGCTTTTTTTTCGGATCAGAAAGGAGTCTGGACCGCGTTCGATAATATAGCCGTTACGCCGGACGGTCTGGATCTTGCCCCCGAGCCGGTTCGTTGCTTCTACCAGGATGATGTCGATCGGAAGCTGCTGCTCATCGATCTGCCGCTGCATATAGAATGCCGCGGACAGACCGGTGATCCCGCCCCCTGCGATCACGACTTTTTTACGCTGTTCGTCCATACCTTTCACACGTCCTTTTCAATAGCTTACTCGTTCACTTTGTCCAGAACCGCATCCGCGACAGCGCCGATGAAGAGCGGATCCGTGTTCGGCATCTGCGGACGGCGGTATGATGCGCCAAGTTCATCGCAGACGACTTTACATTCATAGTCATTGTCGTAGAGCACTTCGAGGTGATCGGAAACGAAGCCGACCGGCGTATAGACGAATGAGCGGTAGCCTTCGTTCTCATACAGGTCGCGTGTCAGGTCCTGTACGTCCGGCCCGAGCCACGGTTCACCTGTCTGCCCTTCACTCTGCCAGCCCACTGCATAGTTTTTCACCTCAGCGGCTTCCGCTACCAGTTTCGCCGTCTCTTCCAGCTGGTCCGGATACGGGTCGCCCGCTTCACGGATTTTCTGAGGCAGGGAATGCGCCGATACGACAAGCACCGCTTTTTCGCGCTCTTCATCACTCATGCCATCGAAGGCTTCACGGATTTTCTGCTCCCAGTACTTCAGGAACTTCGGCTGTTTGTACCAGCTTTCGACGGAACGGATCTTGATGCCGTATTTGTCGGCTTCCTCTTTGGCCCGTGTGTTGTATGACTTCACCGAGAAGGTCGAATAGTGCGGTGCGAGCACCACGGTGACCGCTTCTTCGATACCGTCTTTGCTCATCTGCTCAACCGCTTCTTCGATGAACGGCGTAATGTGCTTCAGGCCGATGTACAGCTTGAATTCGACGTCATCCTGGGACGCATTCAGCGCGTCGGTAAGCGCCTGTGCCTGGCCTTCCGTAATATGCGCAAGCGGCGAAATACCGCCGATCGCCTCATACCGGTTCTTCAAGTCCTCGAGCTGTTCCGGAGCGGGTTTCCGGCCGCGGCGGATATGTGTATAGTACGGTTCGATATCTTCCTCTTTATACGGCGTCCCATACGCCATGACGAGCAATCCCATTGTACGTTTTCCCATAATAGTCACCTCAAGGTCAGTTTTTTGCAGCGCGCAGTTCAGCACTGTATGTGTGGATCAGTTCAGTCAGTTTCTTCAGTTTGGCCGGCTCGATTTCCGGAAACACCCCATGTCCCAAGTTGAAGATGTGGCTGCCGTGTGTGACACCCTGCTCGATGATCGCTTTCGCCCGTTCTTCGATGACCGGCCAGTCCGCCAGCAGCATCGTCGGGTCGAGATTGCCCTGAAGCGGTTTCGTCAGCCCGCGCTTGCCGGCTTCTTCGATCGACAGCCGCCAGTCAAGGCCGACCACGTCGACAGGAAGGTCATGCCATTCGTTCGCCAGGTGGCTTGCGCCTACGCCGAACGTGATGAGCGGTACATTCAGTTTCCGGAGTTCCGTGAAGATCCGTTCCATGACCGGTTTGATGAAGACCCGGTAATCCTGGACATTCAGCGCACCGACCCACGAGTCGAAGATCTGGATGGCGCTTGCGCCCGCTTTCACTTGCGCACCGACGTATTCGATCATCGTATCCGCCAATTTGTCCATGAGTTTGAACCACGCTTCCGGTTCCGACACCATGAGCGCTTTCGTGCGTGCATAGTTCTTCGACGGACCGCCTTCGATCATGTAGCTCGCGAGCGTGAACGGTGCTCCGGCGAACCCGATGAGCGGCACATTCAGCTGCTCCCGCGTCAGCAGTTTGATCGTATCGAGCACGAACGGGATGTCATCTTCCGGATGCATCGTTGTCAGTTTGTCGATATCCGCAACGGAGCGGATCGGGTTCGCAATGACCGGACCGACGCCCGCTTTGATGGCCACATCGACGCCCATTCCAGGCAGCGGCGTGACGATATCCTTGTAGAGGATCGCTGCATCGACACCATACTGGTCGACCGGCAGCTTCGTGACATATGCACAAAGTTCAGGCTGGTGTGTGATTTCCTCCAATGAGTACTTTTCCTTGATGGCACGGTACTCGGGCTGCGATCTGCCTGCCTGCCGCATGTACCATACAGGTGTATGGTCAATCTTCTCCCCGCGCGCTGCACGGAGAAGTGTATCGTTGAACGTTGCCATGAACAGTTTCCCCCATTCTCAATTTACCGGACGGTGTTCTGCTGCTGTATACAGACAGCTTATCGTTTTCAATATAGACGGAAACGGTTGGGATGTATAGCCAAACACACTCAATGTCATAAATTTGTACTACATTGGGCACCTGGATGAGCTTGGTTGTTTTAGGAGAAGGATTTCGGGAATTAATGAAAGAAGAGAATGAAATGATTGACGAAAAACAAATCTGAATCAGACAAGCCAAGGGAGGCCATTCCAAATGACAAACATTTATACGACCCGCGGGACAGTTGACTTCATGGAGAAAGTGAAGGAGAAGTATCCCGATGAGAAGATGATTCTCATGAACGGCAGCGGGACGTCGCTGCTGCTGCACGAAACCGAAGGGAAGACCGTATTCCAGACACCGCACAAGTACGAAGTGATTGCGGAGCTCGGACAGCTGCAGGACCGCGGATTCTTCGCCATGAACAACGTGCCGGTATCCGACGAAGGCAAGCCGGTATTCGAAGACCGGTTCAAGAAGGACTACGGAAAGATGGCGGATGCTGCCGGATTCACCGCTTACCGTCTGCTGCGTCCCATCGGTTCGGATACGTACGTCATCCTGACAGAGTGGGAAGATGCAAAGGCGTTCGATATGTGGCGCCATACTCCGGCATTCAAGGATGCGTATGATACCTCCACTATGGATGCCCACGCAGGTCCGGCTGCCCACATATTCACGAGTGCCCCGTACTTATCACTCTATAGTTCGGTATCGGACGAAGAGGACGGACTGTAAGCCGTCTGCCTGCTGCAGAACACGAAGAGGCCATATGCCTCTTTTTTCGTTGTCGCATTATTGCGAGTTGAAAAACGCATTGGTATACTGGGTGGAATCATTTGAAAAGGGGATGTTTCCATGAACGACAAGCTGTATACTCTGCTCGACGAATCCTACGAGGATATGGTCAGTATCCGGCGTCATCTGCATCAGCATCCGGAAGTCTCATTCCATGAAACGGAAACCGCAAAGTATATCCAGACTTTCTATAAAGAGTTGGGTGTCGAATACCGGAGCAATGTAGGCGGCAATGGTGTTGTCGCGCGCATTGAAGGTGCGAAGCCCGGCAAGACCGTAGCGCTCCGGGCAGATTTCGACGCCCTGCCGATCCAGGATCAGAAAGACGTCCCCTACAAATCGACAGTCGAAGGCGTCATGCACGCTTGCGGCCATGACGGACATACAGCAGCGCTGCTCCAGCTCGCAAAGGCAATCCATACGCTGAAAGATGAACTTACCGGTACGTACGTCTTCATCCACCAGCACGCGGAAGAATATGCGCCGGGCGGAGCCATTTCGATGATCGAAGACGGCTGCCTTGACGGTGTGGATGTCATCTTCGGCACGCACCTCTGGTCGCTCCTTGAAGCGAATACGGTCCAGTATGTCAGCGGGCCGATCATGGCGGCTGCCGACCGGATCGAGATCACGGTGAAAGGCGCGGGCGGCCACGGGGCATCCCCTCATCAGACGAAGGACGCTATCGTCATCGCCTCCCAGTTCGTCACGAATCTGCAGCAGCTCGTATCCCGGCGTGTCGACCCGATCGAATCCGCCGTTGTCACGATCGGTTCGTTCATATCCGACAACGCGTTCAATATCATTGCCGATCAGGCGGAGCTCCTCGGCACGGTACGGACATTCTCCCCCGAAATCCGGGATCTGATGGAACGGGAAATCCAGCGTATTGCGGACGGCACCGCCCTCATGCACGATGCAAAGATCGACGTGACCTACACGCGCGGCTATCCGGCAGTCGTGAACCATAAACAGGAGACTGAATTCCTCCGGGACATCGCCCGGGACGTTCCTGGCGTGAAGTCGGTCGTTGAGATGGTGCCGCAGATGGGCGGCGAGGACTTCGCCTACTATCTGGAGCAGGTGCCCGGCACCTTCTTCTTCACAGGCGCCCAGCCGGAATCGGCCTACCCGCATCACCACCCGATGTTCGACTTTGACGAATCCGCAATGCTGACTGCCGCCAAAACGCTCGGCGCAGCGGCATTGCGTTCGCAGGAATAAGCGGATACCGGCTCCTTTTCCGGCCGCGGAAACATAAACTCCGACTGATAAGCTGATCGAACTGTCTTTTCCGACAGTATCGGTCAGCTTATCTTCACTTTTCCGACTTTTCTTTTTATTAAATTGCATTTCCAGATGCTTCCGATATAATGAGAATTAAGAACCTACTCAGCAGGAGGGATAAAGATGCACTCACAGCAGCAATTCGGCAATTACCTCATCAACTCGGATACGTTCGTTCTGCAGCCCATCCATGCAGATTTCAAGACGACGACCCGTGTGATTGAACGGCATACGGAATTCTCCCTGCCGAAGAAACCGATCCAGATCGTTCGGAAGACATGCGAGCTGTACGGCTCCTCACTGAAGACCCGTACGCTCACCGCCCGCCGGGCACTCGGCAACCGTCATAAGACGCCGATCGTCGTCGCTCACGCATTCGACACACCGTACATCTTCCTGCCGACCATGTCGCCGGCTTCGGATGACAACATGTGGATTTCGTACCACGCCATCACCGACTTCAAGGAGGAGTCCTCCGGCTGTTCCATCCATCTTGAAAATGGCCGTATAGTGAAAGTCAATGTTTCGACACCGACGATGTGGCGGCAGTTCGCTTTTGCCGCATTGCTCGAACGGGACTTCGAAAAGAAACAGTTCATGCTTCAGCGTCCGCGGATGGTGGTCGCCCAGCATGGCAGTTTCACATATCCTGTTGCCGGAGATACCGAGTGAGCAGTTCCTCCGTACGGTTGCGCAGCCGCACATTCAAGTAGCGGCGCCGATCTTCCGTCCTGTCATGCAGGAATGTGTATTCGGTGAAAATGTCATCCGTCTTCCCTTTGATGACGGACATCCGGTGCATCCGCAGGTAGGCAGCCGTATTGCCAAGCTCCCTGTGCACCTTCCTGGTCACATCGTCCACGAGCGCCAAATACGGCTTTTTCAGTTTGAAATTCCCCTGCTCGATCGATTGGCGGTCCCGTTCCAGGACTGTCAGCAGCATGGGCAGGTAAATCATGTTCTCCAGATTGGCGACCTCTTCTTTCTGCAGTGCAGGCATTGTCCATCCCTCCATAACGAACAAGTGTTCTTATTAGGAGTGTACGCCATCCCCTCTTTCATTGCAACAAAAAACAGTCCGTAAACGGCATGATAATTCTGCCAGCGGACTGTTTCTTCTGTTCAGTTTATTTTTCCTTCTCCAAGTCTCCGATGTAGTGGACCGATTTCACTTTCCAGTTGCCGTCCTCATGGTTCATGACCGTCACCTGACGTCCGCTGCTGACGTCCTCTTCACCGCTTGCCTTGGACTTGACGGCCGTCTTCATCACCGTGAAGACCTGCGCTTCATCCTCCGTATACTCGACAATCGTCAAGTCCTCCGGAGTGCGTGTCAGCTCATTTTCAGTAAGCAGCTCCTCGGTCGCCGCACGTTCTTCGCCGAGGTCATAGCCTTCTTCGGAAAGTGTGGCAAGGTACGCATCCACATCGCCGGCATTCAGTGTATCGATGTACTCGCTGAACGCCTTTTCGATCGCTTCCTTCTGATCTTCCGGGACACCGGATGCTTCTTCGATATCGCCGCCGTTCAGGCTGAAGCCGACGTCGCCCCCGTCCTTGCCTTCCATTTCCGTCCCTTTATCTTTCACGCCGTGATCGATGCTGCCATATTCATTCGTCTGTTCCCCGTCATTGACCGATCCCTGGCTGTTTTCGCTGCTGTCTTCACCGCCGCACGCACCGAGCGTCAGCACCAATGCTGCTGTTCCGAACAATACTGCCGTTTTCTTCATCAGTCCATCCCCTCTCACAGCAAAAGGACCATCCAGTCGGAGGCCCTTTGCTCTGTTGTCCTTACTTGACTTCAACCCAGCCGTTCTTGATGGCCGTGACGACTGCCTGTGTCCGGTCGTTGACATTCATCTTCTGCAGGATGCTGGACACGTGGTTCTTGACCGTCTTCTCGGAGATGAACAGTGTCTCACCGATCGCCCGGTTGCTTTGGCCGTCCGTCAGCAGCTGCAGCACTTCACATTCCCGCTTCGTCAGCAGGTGGAGCGGACGGCGGATTTCGTGCTGATGGAACGAGCCTTTATGCTCGCGTTCGCTCAATCTGCGATATTCGGTCACAAGGTTGTGCGTCACTTTCGGATGCAGGTACGATCCCCCTGCCGCCACAACTTTGATCGCCTGGACGATTGCATCCGCATCCATCTCTTTCAGCATATAGCCGAGTGCACCGGTTTTCAGTGCCTGAGAAACGTACGACTCATCATCATGGATGGACAGGACGATGACTTTCGCATCCGGGTATTTGGATGTCAATTGCTCTGTCGCCTCGATACCGTTCATGCGCGGCATGTTGATGTCCATCAGGACGACATCCGGACGGTGTTCTTCATACAGAGTGAACACTTCACTGCCGTCGTCCCCTTCGGCTACCACTTCGAACGAATCTTCGAATGCAAGAATCCGCTTCACACCTTCCCGGAATAGTTGGTGGTCGTCTACTATTAAGATCTTTGTCATTTTCGTTCCCTCCACTGCCTCTATTTTCACTTCGAATCGGGACTGAACGGGATAGTGAAGAAGACGCTTGTCCCCCTGCCGACTTCAGAGGTGATTTTCAGCTCACCTTTCAGCAGGTCGATACGCTCTTTCATCCCGATGATCCCGAATGATTTCTCTTTCACTTCATTCTGATCGAAGCCGCTGCCGTTATCCTTGATAAGTGCATTCATGGATTCACACAGCCATTCGACTTTCACCCAGACGTCACGGCTGTTGCCATGCTTGATAGCGTTCGTGACGGATTCCTGGACCATCCGGAACACCGCTACTTCGAAACTGGATTCGAAGCGGCTTGCTTCGCCGATGCTCTGGAAATGGATCCGGACGTCAGGTTCGTATTCCATCAATGTCGACAGATACTTCTTCAAAGTCGGCACAACGCCGAGATCATCGATTGCCATCGGCCGTAGATCATATATGATTCTCCGCACTTCATACAATGAGCTGCGGACCATCTCCTTCAGATCCCTGAACTCGATCAGCGCCTGCTCCGGCCCTTTCTGTTCATACACTTTCTCAACAAGCCCTGAACGGATCAGCACATTGGCCATCATTTGCGCAGGACCGTCGTGTATTTCCCGGGAAACTCGTTTGCGTTCCTCTTCCTGGGCCTGGATGATCCGGATTGCGAAGTCTTCCTTATGCCGTGCGGTCTCGAGTGCTTCCCCTACATCTTTCAAGTCCGATGTCAGGTAATTAATGACTGTGGACACTTGGTTCACGAGCTGATCCGCACGTTCGATCGTGTGGAGCAGCTCCGCCAGGCGGCGGTCGAGATCGTCACGTGTCATGCGCAGCTGCTTTTCTTCCATGCGGTTCACCGAAAGCCTGACAAGCAGATCATTGGCCACCTCATAGGCTTTCCGCACTTCCTGCTCTGAATAGTTTACAAAATTCCTGGAGACATCAGCAAGCCTTCTGCGTGAGTGGCGTGTCATCTCTTCAAGGTGGTCCCCTTCGGTTATTACCCGGGAAATATCTTCCTTGACGAGAAGAAGCTCACGCTGCATGGACTCGTAACTGCGCCGGCTCTGTTCACTGATCATAAAAATGTCGTTTTTCGACTGATCCATCACATTCACCATGCTGCCAAAGATACCTTCCAGTTTCTGGATATCTATTGCCGGCTTGTTCACTGTCCCACCCCCATCGCTGCTGTTATCCTTGTGCGGAATCCGTGTTGCTATTGCACTGCAAACGGATTCACTATACACTTTACTCAGTATAGCATCTTAATGCCCATTACATATTAAAATTGTATTACAGATTGAGGAGGATGCTGAAATGAGACCTGACTATCAGACCGTGAAACAGCAGGGCGAGACGGAAATTGTCATTAGTAAATCACGCTTCATTGCCTCCGTCAAACGTACTGAATCGGAAGAGGAAGCATTGGAATTCATCCGGCAGATCAAGCAGGAGCATGCCTCCGCTACGCATAATTGCTCAGCTTACCTGATTGGTGAGCATGATCACATCCAAAAAGCGAACGATGACGGAGAGCCATCCGGGACAGCCGGTGTCCCGATGCTCGAAGTGCTGAAAAAACAAGGGCTGAAAGATGCAACCGTCGTCGTGACCCGTTACTTTGGAGGCATTAAACTAGGTGGCGGCGGTCTGATCCGTGCATACGGACGTTCTGCATCGGAAGGAGTTGCAGCAGCCGGGATTGTAGAGCGCAGGCTTCACAGTACGATGGAAGTGACGGTCGACTATACAGCCCTCGGAAAAGTGGAAAATGAAGTGCGGCAGTCCCGCTGGCCGCTCGATCGCATCGATTATGGCGAACATGTCATGCTGTCGGTTTTTGTCCCGGTCGGCGAGGTCGGTGACTTCAGGGACTGGATGGCTGATCTGACAAACGGGCAGGGGGAAGTTGTTGAAGGGGAAAAGATATTCCTGGAGTTTTCCGTTTGAAAAGGTGTACGGGCTTTCCAAAAGATAGTATACTGTAGATTCATGAAGAATTCTGCGAATTACAAGCCAGTGCGACAGTATAGACCGCCGCTGTCCATTTCCGTGAATCATCGGGAATCCGGCAGAAGGACGGCATAACGGAGGCCAGAACTTAAATGAAACGGAAAGACTATAAGAAGTCAAAGCGCAGGTCATCCAAGACCCGGCTCGCACTGAAGATCGGGCTCGTGGCAGCCATCGCTGCATTGTTCACAGTCGCCATCTACGGCGTGACGCTTCACAAAAAGGCGGAATTGGCAGCCGACCGGGCATATGAAGCGATCCCTGACCGTTCCCCTAGGACTACGGACAAAGAAACACGCATCCAGCCGGCCAAGGACAATGTATCCGTCCTGTTCATCGGCGTCGATGACAGCGATGACCGGCAGCAGGGAGACAGCAACAGCCGGGCCGATGCGCTGCTCATCGCAACATTGAACCCAAAACTGAAGACCGTCAAACTGCTCAGCATCCCGCGGGATTCCTACGTATACATTCCTGAAGTCGATTACAAAGACAAAATCACACACGCCAATGCCTATGGCGGGACAAAAGCGACAGTCGAAACTGTCGAAGAGATGCTCGATATCCCTGTCGATTATTATTTGAAGACGAACTTCAATGCATTCATCGATGTCGTTGATGCGCTCGGCGGCGTGGACGTCGATGTGCCGTATGAGCGTATCGAAAAAGATGAGACGGACGCCGGAACGATCCACCTGATGCCGGGTCTTCAGACACTCGACGGGCGACATGCCCTGGCCCTCGCCCGGACGCGTAAACTGGATAATGATATCGAACGCGGCAAACGCCAGCAGATGATCATCCAGGCAATGATGGACAAGGCGAAGTCGCCTGCAGCCATCACGAAATTCGGCGAAGTGATCGAAGCGCTCGGCGATAATGTCAAGACCAACATGACCTACAAAGAGATGCTGTCGTTCCTTGAATATGCAAAAGGCGGCATGCCATCCGTCGACACGCTGACGCTGGAAGGCGATGATGATTGGGGTACCGGAGTCTACTACTGGAAGCTGAATGAAGAAGACCTCCAGCAGAAACGGCTCATCCTCCAATCCCATCTCGGGCTGATTTCCCCTTCTGGCACCGACGTCGATGATGAAGAATCCGGTCTTTACGGCACGGACAGCGCCGGTCTTCCAAGTGAAGACGCCGACAGCGGATCCGACACAGACGATAATTGAATGCAGTACACACAGTGCGCCCCGTCCCCTGACGGCCGGCGCACTTTTCTATTGGCATGCATCTTTTGACAAACTAAAAAGGCTGCCTCAGAGAGGAACTCTGAGACAGCCATGCACTATTATTTTCCGATCATGCGGACCAGGTTCAAGATCGGCCGGTAATTTGTACCAGCCAGTCCGATGATCTCCACGAACAATTCAATGGCGAGCAGGATGACACCGAGGAGAAGGATCGCTCCCCAGACGGTCGCCTGTGAGAACAGGACCGCTGCAATTCCGAACAGAATGGCAATGCCGTAAATGACGAGTACCGTCTGACGGTGGGAGAACCCAGCCCGCAGCAGACAGTGATGCAAGTGTGATTTATCCGGTGCGGTGATCGACTGCTTCATGCGGATCCGACGCACAATCGCGAAGAAGGTATCGGATATCGGCACACCGAGTATAATAATCGGAATGACGAGCGAAACAACTGCGACATTCTTGAATCCAAGTAGCGCCAGAACGGAAATCATGAAGCCGAGGAACAGCGATCCCGTATCCCCCATGAAGATCTTGGCGGGATGGAAGTTGAACACAAGGAATCCAATGGAACTTGCGGCAAGGATGGCAGCCGTGGCAAGAACGAACGGATCGTGCATGATAAGTGCCATGACGGAGATGGAAATGAATGCAATGGTCGAAACCCCTGCAGCCAGTCCGTCCAGCCCGTCGATCAGGTTGATGGCATTCGTGATACCGACGATCCACAGCAAGGTGATCGGGATGCTCAGGAACCCAAATTCAATCTGTCCGATGAATGGCAGGTTCAGGACTTCGATCTGCATGCCGCCGACCGTGATGACGACCACTGCCGCAGCCAGCTGGCCGAGCATTTTCGCCTTCGCTGTGATTTCAAGCATATCATCGAAGAAACCGACTGCAATGATGATCACTGCACCGATCAGGATTCCGGCAGCGTGTTCATCTTTAGGGAGCAATATAGCATAGCCGATCAGAAAGGCACCGAAGATCGCAAGACCTCCGATGCGCGGCATGACCGCAGCATGTACTTTACGATAGTTCGGCCGGTCAACTGCACCGATCCGGAATGCGAATTTTATAACAAGCGGAGTTAGTATGATGGCGCCGACAAATGCAGCCGCCATAGCCAGGAATAACATGTCCTTCCTCCCTGAAGTTCTCGATTTTAATTTTAGCCTACCGTATTATACCATGGCGGCAAAAAGAAAGCACTCTGTGAACCAACTTTTCTATGTTTACACAGACGTACGTTATAACAATACCCTGAATTTTGAGGGGATACACCTATTTTCGTAACCTTTCTCGTGCGGTTATAGTCTTTTCCCGTCCAGTTTGATAAAATAGGGACGTGTCCATGCAATGGACGATATAAAGGAGCGTTATCTATATGCTATCCATTTTCAAACGATCGAACCAAACGAGTGACCGGCAGCTCAAGAAGTACCGGAAAGTCGTAAACCATATAAATAAACTGGAGCCTGATTATGTCGATTTGACAGACGATCAGCTCGCTGAAAAGACCGTCGAATTCAAAGAACGCATCCAAACTGGCGAAACGGTCCAGCAGATCATTCCTGAAGCCTTTGCTGTCGTGCGCGAAGCATCGAATCGTGTACTCGGCATGCGTCACTTCGACGTCCAGCTGATCGGCGGAATGGTGCTGGCGGAAGGCAACATCGCCGAGATGCCGACAGGTGAAGGAAAGACGCTCGTCGCCTCCCTTCCCTCTTACGTACGTGCCCTTGAAGGAAAAGGCGTCCATGTCATTACAGTCAATGACTACCTGGCGCGCCGTGACTTTGAACAGATCGGACAGATCCATCGTTTCCTCGGTCTTACGGTCGGCCTGAACGTGCCGATGATGCAGGGGCTCGAGAAAAAAGAGGCATATGATGCGGATATCACGTACGGTGTCGGCACTGAATTCGGCTTCGACTACTTGCGCGATAACATGGCGCAGCATATCAGCCAGAAAGTGCAGCGTCCGTATCATTACGCCATCATCGATGAAGTCGACAGCGTGCTGATCGACGAAGCGAAGACGCCGCTCATCGTGGCGGGCAAGATGCAGGCGGATGCCGATCTTCATATGATCGCCGCCCGTCTTGCGAAACGGTTCAAACAGGGTGTCGATTTCGACTTTGATGACGAAACGAAGTCGACTGCCCTGACGGAAGCTGGTATCGAGAAAGTCGAAAAAGCGTTCGGTGTCGACAATCTGTATGACCTCGAGCACCAGACGCTGTACCACTACATGATCCAGGCGGTCCGCGCCCATGTCATTTTCAAACGTGACGTGGACTATATTGTCAGAGATCAGAAAATCGAGCTTGTCGACATGTTCACCGGCCGGATCATGGAAGGCCGTACGCTGTCGGATGGACTTCATCAGGCAATCGAAGCGAAGGAGAACCTGCCGATCACTGACGAAAACAAAGCGCAGGCACAGATCACGATCCAGAACTATTTCCGCATGTATCCGAAGCTGTGCGGCATGACCGGCACGGCGAAAACACAGGAGAAAGAGTTCCGGGAAGTGTATAACATGCAGGTCATCCAGATTCCGACGAACCGGCCCCGCCAGCGGATCGATCAGCCGGACTATGTATTTGCAACAATTGATGACAAATACAAAGCGATGGCGAAGGAAGTCGCAAAACGTCATGAATCCGGCCAGCCGGTTCTTGTCGGAACGACGTCGATCCTGCAGTCGGAAAAAGTCGTCGGATATTTGGATGAACATAAGCTCGACTACAATCTGCTCAATGCGAAAAGTGTCGAGCAGGAAGTCGAATTGATCTCGAACGCCGGGCAAAAAGGGCACATCACGGTCGCGACCAACATGGCAGGCCGCGGAACCGACATCGTTCTCGGTGAAGGGGTGGAAGATCTCGGCGGATTGTTCGTTCTCGGGACGGAAAAGCACGAAAGCCGCCGCGTCGACAACCAATTACGGGGCCGTTCGGGCCGTCAGGGGGACAAAGGCGAATCTCGGTTCTTCCTGTCGCTTGAGGACGATATGTTCAAACGGTTCGCAAAAGACGATTTGGAGAAATTCCAGAAAAAAGCCGAGACGGATGAAACCGGACTGGTGCTGAACAAAGACGTGAACGAACTGACGGAACGGACGCAGCGGATCGTCGAAGGGTCGCATTATTCGATGCGCGAGTACAATCTGAAGCTGGATGATGTTATCAACGATCAGCGGAATGTCCTGTATGCATTGCGGGATAAGGTGCTGGAGAGGGAAAACATTATCGGTACGCTCGAAGGGATGCTGCACGAAACGATGGAGTTCGTCATATACGACAGCTGCCCGGAGGGGGAGACACCGGATCAGTGGGATTTCGACCGGATCGAGACGACGATGAATTCCCTGCTGCACAAGCCGGCTGAATTGCCGCGCACGTTCGAGAAACCGGTGCAGATCGTGAAATTCTATGAAGAACCTCTCGATGAATTGGTTGCATACATCCGTTCGTTTGAGGATAATGAGCAGGTGAACGCGCTGATTCCGCAAGTGATGCTCAGCCATATCGATTCCATGTGGGTGAAACATCTGGAAGTCATGACCCGGCTGAAGGAAGGGATCGGACTCCGGTCGTATGGACAGGAGGATCCGATGCGGATTTATCAGCGTGAAGGACTGGAGCTGTTCGGCAAGCATTATCAGAAATTGCGCCGCAGCATTGCGTCCGAAGTGATCCAATTCTTGAAGATGCTGACGGAACAGCAGGAAGAACAAGCACAGGAGGTTAACTGATGAATTTCTTATCATTATTTAAGAAGACCGAGAAAACAGGCAAAGACAGCACGATCGATTCAGAAGAGCTGATGGCGGGAACTTCCGGACAAGGCGGAGACGAGGATATCGAAACGTCGCTGTCCCTCCACCCGTCCTGGCAGCTCCCGCAGGAACAGGAATATGTATTCCGTTTCCTCGCCAATGAATTGGAGCCGCTGAAACCTAACCAGATCTCCCTTTCCGGCATCGACATCGACGTCGAACCGGCAACTGGTGATTTCCTCGTGAAAGCATTCTTCCGTTCGTCGCTCGATCAGACGATCACGGTCGGCGAGGTGGAACTGATGCTCTTGGACAAAGAGGGCAAAACGATCGGTTCCCAGCAGTTCGACTTGAGTGAGCTCGGCGAAATCCAGCCGCGCAGCGCCCGCCCGTGGGTGTTCGTCTTCACGAAGGACAACCTGTTCGTCGAAGAGCCGCCTGCAGAGGACTGGAAACTCGCCTTCAACGTGCAGTCGATGGTGCCGCACAAGCTCGAGCTCGAAGAATCGTGGGAACAGGGACTTCCGGCTGAGCAGAAGGCCGCGTTGGAGGAAGTCGTCGGCAATCTGCCGAAACTGAAGCCGCGCGAAGTGAATATCGCCGGATTCCAGGCATTAAAACAGGATGACGGCAGCATCGCGGCATCGGTATTCATCCGGAATGGCCACTCGAAGCAGATCAACATCGAAAAACTGCCGCTCGAGCTGATCGACGCCTCCGGTGAAGTGGTGGCAAGCGGCTCGTTCGATATCGGCTCCCTGCCGGTCAATGCAAATACGACAAAACCATGGACATTCATCTATCCGAAAGAAATGGTGACAAAAGACGAACCGGATTTCTCCCGTTGGACGATCCGGGTTCCTCAGTAAGTGCTATCCCCCGCCCGCACAGTTTCGGCTGTGCGGGTTTTTTGGCGTCCGGTTTGCGTGAATTGTGTCCGGATGCCGATATATTCGGCGATGTGTCCGATACGTCGCGTCATTTGTCCGATATGCCTGATGAAATGTCCGATACTTCGCCCGAAGTGTCCGATATGGCCCCCGATTTGTCCGATACCCCCTGTTCCGTGCCTGGCTTGTCCCTTTTTCCGCGCCAACAGGCCGCCGGTGCCCCCAATCTGCTGCCGCGTCCCGGGCGGTCTGCGCAACAAACGAGCGAAGCGAGCACCATTCAGCCCTTGAATTGTGTCCGGATGCCGATATATTCGGCGATGTGTCCGATACGTCGCGTCATTAGTCCGATATGCCTGATGAAATGTCCGACACTGCGCGCCATGTGTCCGATATGTCCCCTGATTTGTCCGATACCGACGCCTCATCTCCCTCTTCCCTACGCAAAAAAAGACTGCCCAGTGGACAGTCATCTTGCGTTTCCTTCTATTATAGTTTCAAATCTGTGACCACGGTGACGTCCGGGTGCTCCAGCAAATATGTTACCGGCCATTCAGTGGTCACTTTGCCAGCAAACAGTTTCTCGAGCGCCGCACGTTTCTTTTCGCCGAATGCTGCGACGATCAGTTTCTTCGCCTGCATGATCGACGAGATCCCCATTGTCAGTGCGGTTGTCGGCATTGTTTCGTCTTCACTGAAATACTGGCTGTTCACGTCGATCGTCGACTGTGTCAGCTCGACGACGTGCGTGACGGATTCCGGTGATGTCCCCGGTTCGTTGAAGGCAATATGGCCGTTTTCGCCGATACCGAGGAACTGGATGTCAAGTGGATTCTCTTTCAGCAGCGTTTCGTAGCGCACACATTCGGCGTCAAGATCTTCCGCCATGCCGTTTTCGATATGCGTCTCTTTGAACGGCTTTTTCGAGAATAGAAGATCGTTCATATAGTACGCATAGCTGTTCTTATGATCCGCCGGAATGCCGATGTATTCATCCAGATTGAACGCAGTCACATCCGTGAAGTCCATATCGGATGCTGCCATTTTCTCATAGACAGGTTCCATCGTGCTGCCTGTCGCAAGGCCGAGCACATGAAGACGCCCCGCTTCCAGTTCGTTGCGGACAATCTTGCAGATCTCTTCTGCTCCCTGCTCTTTGCTTTCCACAGTGATTGTTCGGACATTTTTCAAAGATTCCACCAGCTTTCTTAAGTATGTACTCCATCCATTGTAAGGTGCGCTGTCCGGTTGGTCAACAAACGCTCCCCCGCCTTCATTTCCCGTCTCTCCCCCTATGTAAACAGTCCCGGTGCCACAAGATATTTTGTCAGATGTGTGGTGGTTCCATGAACGAATTGTGAATAAAGTATGTGATCCGAAAACACTAGGGATTTCCCTAGTATTTAAATTTCGCAGATTCAATATGATGAAAGTAGCTTAACAAACAAAATCAGACATTGCACGGAGGCGGTGAGCAAAATGGCGAAAAAACATCCGAACAAGCAAGTCCCTGCTGCAGACAGTTCCAATTTGAGAGGGACATTCATCATGGTCATGATCCTCGGTATCCTGATGGTCGCAGCATGGTTCGGTGCGTATTGGCTTTTCATTTCAAGATAAATGGACGTAAAAGGGAAAGGAGCAGATACTATGCATCTGCACAAGTATGAGAAGATCTGGCTCGGGTTCGGTATGGCCTCATTAGTTATATTTCTATTGGTAATCGGCTTTGCGGCATTCTGGAAAGGGACGCACCCGCAGAGCAGTTTGGATATGATCGATCCCAACAACATCGAAGCGTATGAAAGCTTCAAACCTGAAAGTCTCGGTCTGCAGGAAGTTGCAGACGGCAAGTATAAAGTGAACATTGTCGCCTCCACTTTCAACTACAACCTCGGTGTGGATAAGGATGAAAAACCGGTCAAGACGATCCGTGTCCCGCAAGGCTCGACCGTGCTGTTCACCATCACAACGAAAGATGTCGTCCATGGGTTCCAGGTCGCCGGCACGAATGTCAACATGATGGTCGAACCGGGTCATATCAGCCGCTATGAAACCGTCATGAAGAACAAAGGGGAATTCACGATCGTCTGTAACGAGTACTGCGGCATCGGTCACCATCAGATGTTCGGAAAGGTAGAGGTGTATTAACATGGCAGTTTTAAATGATCTGGATGCGACAAAACGCAACCTCCAGCTATTCCCGAAAAAAGACGCACGGCTCTATATGTCCTTCATGTTCGTCACGTTTGCGTCTCTTCTGATCGGCGGCCTGATGGGACTGCTGCAGACATTCGTCCGTTCCGGCAGGTTCACGCTGCCGTTCAACATCAATTATTACACGATCCTGACTGTGCATGGCGTCATTTTAGGACTCGTTCTGACAACATTCTTCATCATCGGATTCCAATTCGCACTCATGGGCAAGACAGTCGGCATCAGCAATAAGCAGCGCACGGTCGGCTGGATCTCCTTCTGGATGATGCTCACCGGTACCGTGATGGCGGCCGTGACAATCCTTGTCGGCCAGGCGAACGTCCTGTATACATTCTATGCACCACTCGCTGCGCATCCGGCATTCTATATCGGACTTGCGCTCGTCATCATCGGCAGCTGGGTTGCGGCATTCACGAACTTCCGCCAGCTGTATGTCTGGAAGAAAGCTCATAAAGGCGAGAAGTCCCCATTGCTCGCATTCATGACCGTCATCAACATGCTGATGTGGGTCATCGCGTCGCTCGGCGTCGCCATCGCTGTCGTTGTCCAGTTCATCCCTTGGTCACTCGGCATGACCGACACCATCAACGTACTCGTCAGCCGGACGCTGTTCTGGTACTTCGGCCACCCGCTCGTGTACTTCTGGCTGCTGCCTGCCTACATGGCGTGGTATGCGATCATCCCGAAAATCATCGGCGGCAAGCTGTTCAGTGACTCGCTAGCGCGGATGGCGTTCATCCTGCTGCTGTTGTTCTCGATTCCGGTCGGGTTCCACCACCAGCTGACGGAGCCGGGTATCGATCCTACGTGGAAATTCATTCAGGTCGTGCTGACATTCATGGTCGTCATCCCGTCTCTCATGACCGCTTTCTCGATCTTTGCGACATTTGAAACGACTGGCCGCAAGAAAGGCTATAAGAGCCTGTTCGGCTGGTTCAAGAAACTCCCTTGGGGCGATGTCCGCTTCTTTGCACCATTCGTCGGCATGGTCGCCTTCATCCCAGGCGGAATCGGCGGAATTATCAATGCGTCCCACCAGATGAATGCTCTTGTGCACAATACCATCTGGGTCACCGGCCACTTCCACCTGACGATTGCGACAACTGTCATCCTGACATACTTCGGCATCGCCTACTGGCTCGTGCCGCACTTGACAGGGCGCCGTCTGACGAAACAGCTCAACAAGCTCGGCATCATCCAGACCATCATCTGGACAGTCGGGATGTCGATCATGTCCACTGCCATGCACATCCAGGGGCTGCTCGGCGGGCCGCGCCGCTCGGCATTCTCGAACTATGCAGGCGGCTCGCAGGTCGATACATGGATCGGCTACCAGCTCGCCCAGGCGATCGGCGGCACCATCCTGTTCGTCGGCATTGTCCTCATGGTTTACATCTTCATCAAGCTCGCATTCTTCGCACCGAAAGGCGTCGAGGAATTCCCGATCGCCGAAGAGGACGAAGACGCTCAGGCCGCGCCGAAAATCCTGGAAAACTGGTATGTCTGGATTGGCATCACGATCGCTCTCATTGCGTTCGCGTATACGATCCCGATGATCGACATCATCAAGCACTCCCCTCCTGGATCGGTTCCATTCAAATTCCCGATCGGCAGGAGCTAATCGAAAAGGACGGACAGCACAGGGGGCTGACCGTCCTTTTTTCATGTTGCCGGAATGGGAAGGAAAAGCTGAGGGAACCGCGGTGATGCCAGCAGGCGGTCCGTCAGTTCCTCTGCAGGTACAGGCCTTCCGAAATAATAGCCCTGGATCTCGAAACAGCCGAGGGTCTCGAGACACCGAAGCTGCGCTTCCGTCTCCACCCCTTCCGCCACTGTATGCATATGAAGGCTCTTGGCGAGTGTCAGGATAGCCCGGACGATCGCCCGGCTTCGGACGTCCGTGTCGATATTGCGGACGAACTGCCGGTCGATCTTCACTTCCTGGATCGCAAATTTCTGCAGATAGATGAACGCCGAGTAGCCGGTGCCGAAATCATCGATGGAGATGGAGAACCCCCGATCCGCCAGCCGCTGTATCTGCTGCTCCACAGCGTCCGAACTCTCGAATGCGACATTCTCCGTAATTTCGATGATCAGGCTTTCCGGTGATATGCGGAACTCCTCAAGACAGCTGCCGATGAAATCCGGGAATGTGCGATGCAGGAAATGGCGTGGTGAAATATTGACGGATATCGTCAAATCATCCAGACCGAGTTCCTTCCAGCGGCACAGCTGCCGGCATGCCTCGCAGATCACCCATTCCCCGATCTGCACGATCAGACCGGTCGTTTCCGCGATGCCGATGAATTCCACCGGCGGAATGATCCCTCTTTCAGGATGCTGCCAGCGGATCAGCGCCTCCGCCCCTGTCATCCGATGCGTCACGCTTTCCACTTGCGGCTGATAGTACAGGCGGAATTCGTTCCGTTCAAGTGCTTTCCCGAGGTTCATCTCCGAGTGCATCGCTTCCTGCCACCGTTCCGACATTTCCGGGTCGTACACAGCCCTGGACTTCCTGGCAGTGTTCGGCTGGTACGAATCGAGTGCGATCTTCGCAGCCTGGATCCCTTCGTATGCTGTCGTGATATGTTCCGGATAAAACGCCACGCCATAACTGAACGTCAAGTGGACTTCCTGGCCTTCCGCCTGGATCGGCTCGCGCATCCGCGACATGATCTTCTCCATCTGCTGCTGCCGCGTCTGCTCGTCGGCATGGTATTCCGTAAAAATGATGAAGTGATCGAACGCAATTCTTGCGATGACTGCATCCTCCAAGAAGTACCTGACAAACCGCTCAGCGATCTCCTTCAGGATATGTTTCGTCGCATCCGGTCCGAGGACACTCTGGATGGTCGTGAACTGATCCGCTTTCATATAGAGGAAAGCCCCCTGCATACCGCTTCCTGACCGCTGCATGATGCCATCCACCTTTTCGATGAACGCATTTTCGTTATCGATCCCCGTCACTGTATCCGTGTACGCCAGCTCATGGACCGTATGCTCCATCTCAAGCTGCGACAGCCTGTCGAAGACGAACGACAGCATATCCGCGACCGCAGCCATGATCACTTCATCCAGCTCCGACCACTTCCTCCGTTCCTGTGTCTCACAGCAGAGGACGCCCCCGATGCCGCGGCTCATGATGATCGACGCATCGATCAGGGAGGCCATCGGCGAGTCTGCGAAATAATTCTCCGGCAATGACTGAAGAGCCGTATCAGCAGCTATATCTTCCACCGGCCGGACGCGCTGCTCGGCAATCGCAGTGAAATAGGCATCGGCGTCGCCCTTATACAGGGTCCGGACCTTCGGAACCTTGATGGTGTCCCCGGCGAACGTAATCTTCTCGGTCAAGTATGTATAGTCTTCGCTGAACAGCCAGATGCTGACCCGGTCTGCACCCATGATCCCCGCGATGCTGCCGCACAGATCCAGCAAGACATCTGTCATCGAATCCTTGTCCAGTTTCAGCTGTTTGGCCTGCCTGAACACTTCCTGCTGCTGCCGCTTTATCTTCCTGACGAATTCCGTCATTTCTTCCCGGCTCCGTTCCACGCAAGTCACCTCCTAAAAAAGCTGATCATCTTTTTACAGGTGTTTTGTATCGCTCGCTCCAAGCAGTCCGCGGGCTGGTTCCGTCCATATGCTAGTCTTCTCTTTATCTTCATTTTCCCCTTCCCGGAATCGACAAAACTTCGGGTTTATTTATTCAGATTATTTTGATACGATAGTACTGAACGATCATTCATTTTAAGGAGTGGACGTATTGGCGATCGGACAGGAAATGGAATTGGCAAAGACATGGGAGTCGATTGAACAGCAGCTGAATGAGTACCCCGCCCCGTTTCAAGGGGCAGATGTAACATACGGTTTCAATCTTTCGGGCACGGAAGCCGGGGAGTATGTATTGAAATTAGCCGGCCAGCAGGCTGAAGTGACGGCGGCCGATACGGCTGGTGCAGACTGTGTGCTGTCCATGAATGTCGGCGACTTCTACAAATTGCTGCATGGGAAACTCAATACGACATCTGCCTTCATGATGGGGAAACTGAAGGTGAAGGGAAGCCTCGGACTCGCTTTGAAGCTGGAAGGTATTTTGACGAAGTACCGGTTCTGATCTGTCTGTGAACGCAAAAAGAAACGCCTATCCATGACGGGAAGGCGTTTCTTCGTGTTGTCAAACTGATCAGCGAGCGGAGAATCCGCCGTCGATGACAAGTTCAGCACCTGAGATGTATGAAGCTTCATCGGAAGCGAGGAACAGGACTGCGTTGCCTACGTCCTCAGGCTGTCCGAGACGTGCCAGCGGTGTCATCTTGATGAGACCTTCGAGAGCCGCTTTGGAAGACTCCAAGTTCGCGACCATCGGTGTCTGGATCACACCTGGGAATACTGCATTGACGCGGATGCCGTCTTTACCGAATTCAGCTGCAGCTGCACGGGAAATCGCACGGACGGATCCTTTTGAAGCTGAGTACGGGTTGTAGCCCATACCGACGAGCGCTGTATATGATGAGATATTGACGATCGCACCTTTGCCGGCTTCTTTCATGTATGGCACGACTGCGCGCATTCCTGCGAATGTACCGAAACCGTTGATGTCGTGGAGGCGCTGCCAGTCCTGGAGTGTGATGTCGTCCATCGCTTTCTCAGTGGAGATGCCTGCACAGTTGATAAGGATATCGATCTTGCCGAATTTGTCTGCAGCTGTTTTCACGGATTCTGCCCAGTTGTCAGCGTCTGTGACATTCAGCTTGACGTATTCGACGTTCTCTTTGCTTTCCCATTTCGCTTGGAGAGCTTCCGTGTTGATGTCCGCAGCGATGACTTTTGCGCCTTCCGCTGTGAACAAGTTCACCATCATTTCACCCATACCTGAAGCTCCGCCTGTAATGAATGCTACTTTGTCTTGTAATCTGCCCATTTGAACCGCTCCTTTTGTATACGTCTGAATCGATTTAACATCTAAATAGTACTCCTTTTGCATAGGGGATGCAACTGTTTAAGCTTTCAAATATGTGGCAAATATGTGCCGTCACCCATCGGTTGAGCGGCGTCCGATATTGTCATAAATCGCGTTCAGTTTGCGGAGGATGGTCCCATAGGAATGCTCCTCCACAACCGTTTCGCGCTGTTCGGCATTCTGCGTGCCACCGCCTTCGAGCGCTTCCGAAAGACCTGCTGCAAGCCTCTCGGAATTGCGCGGCGGAACGAGGATCCCTGCCCCGTCCGCCAGCAGATACGTCAATCCGCCGACATCTGACGCCACAACCTGCGTCCCTGCGGCCATCGCCTCGAGGGCGACCAGGCCGAAGCCTTCATGGTAGGAAGGCAGAGCCATGACGTCTGCAGCAGCAAGCCAGTCCGCCAATTCCTTCTGCGGCTTCGTCCCTTCGAACGTCACGCCGTCAAGCGCAAGATCAGCGGCACACTGCCTGACTTCCTCCACATAGGCTTCCGACCGGGTCGAACCGATCAAATGCAGGGATGCTTCAGGGAACCGTTCCTTGACTGCAGCAAAGGCGCGAACCAGCTCCACCACCCCTTTTTCCCGGATGATGTTGCCGACGAACAGGACGACCGGCGCGTTTTCCGGAAGATTGAGCTTATGACGCACCTTTCCCTTCGGCAGCGGACGGAAGACATTCCGGTCGACCCCCATGCTCATGACCGTCACCTTCTGTTCATCCACCCCGAAGTCCGAGACGACTTCCTGCTTCAGCCGCTCACCCACCGTGATGAGGTGATCCGCCCCACGCAGCACGTCTTGTGTCATCTGGCGGATCCGGGCATTCTTTTTTGCCATCTTATCGATATCCCCGCCATGCAGTGTCACGACGTACGGCACACCATACCGCCGCTTGCCAAGAAGGGCGATCAGCCCTGTCGGGAAAGCATAGTGCGCATGCGTCAGCGCAAGCTCCCGATGGTGTTTCCTCAAGTAAAGGGCGGACTGCAAGAACCACTTGCCATACTTCAATAAAGATCGGACTTTGCCCCCCTTCGGATCGGTGACAGCGAGGACATTCATCTCCAGTCCTGCGGCCGAGAGCATTTCCACCTGGTTCTTCACGAAGATCCCGTATGTAGGATGTGCTTCGGTCGGGTACATATTACTGAACACTGCAAGTTTCTTCATAAAAACAACTCCGTTCCGCCGGGGACAGCGAGGAGCCCCCGGCAATTCGATAGGTTTGGTTACAAAGATACCGCAGATGACGGTATTTTTCATGCTGTGACAGACAAAAAGGCAAAAATAAAAACACGATCACCGCTTTTTCAAGTCGATAAACCGCGTTATTGCAGCATTCACTAGCAATCTACTTACTTTGTAATGCAGTTGTAATATAACTGTAACCAAAAGCACGTTTAGCCTATGCTAAGATGTTCACAGATAAAGTCACTGTCATCGAAACGGTGCGAAAGGGGAAACTGAGAAACTTATGAAACTGAAACGTCTTGTGGCATTAGGAATCGCCAGTTTACTAATTTCAACGTCCGTACCGTCAATGGCCTCTGCAAGCTCTACATCCAGTCTCGTCTCAACTGCTAAAAATTATATTGGAACTCCTTACCGTTATGGTGGGACAACCACTTCCGGCATTGATTGCTCAGCATACACACAGCTTGTCTATAAAAAGAACGGAAAGTCACTTCCTCGTACAACAGGTCAGCAGTTCAAACAAGGGAAATCCGTTTCGAAAAGCAACCTGCAAACAGGCGACCTCGTATTCTTCAATACGAGCGGCCGCGGCATCTCGCATGTCGGAATCTATATCGGTTCCAGCAAATTCATCCACGCGTCAACAAGCAAGGGCGTCACTGTATCATCTCTGAATGACCCGTACTACTGGAAGAGCCGTTATGTCGGCGCGAAGCGCGCAGCGACATTCGGCGATACAGTTGTGGCTTCGAAGCCGGCTGCACCGAAAGTACACTACGCAACACGCGGGGAAATTGCGAATGCTGTCGTGAAATCTCTCGGTCTGCACCGCACTTATGAAAGCAAGGACTTCCCGGATGTAAATCCCAAGACTTCTTATTACAATGAAATCATGGCTGCTGCCGAAAACGGCATTTTCAGCGGAAACAGCGACGGCAGCTTCAATCCGAGCAGCTCTCTGACCCGCTCCCAGATGGCGATCGTCCTGACAAGGGCGTTCGACCTGCCGACTTCTACGGACGTGCCATTCAAAGATGTGCCGGCTGACTACTATGCAGCGGCACAAATCGGCGCCCTCTATGTAAATGATGTTACAAAGGGCTACACTGATGGCAACTTCGGTGTCGACGACAAGGTGAAGATCCAGGACATGCAGCGCTTCATGGACAACCTTAAATAAACCTGTTCACGTGGAAATCTCTTATATAGAGGTTTCCACGTTTTTGTATAGTTCAAACCTGTTTCCTCAATAAATCTTAATGAAAAAGCACATCGCACGCATATGGCGATGTGCTTTCACTTATACTTTGAATCTGCTCACTTCCTGCTGCAGTTCGTCCGCCAGCCGTGTGAGGCTCTGTGCGCTTGCACTGATCTCTTCGCTTACCGCGAGCTGTTCCTCGGTCGCTGTGCTCGTCTCCGCTGCTGCGGCGGATGCCTGGACGCTGAGCCGCTGCACTTCTTTGCCGCCTTCCGTCACTTCCTCGGCCATCGCCTGGATCTCCTCGATGGCTGCAGAGACAGTTTCCACTTTTGCTGCGACATCGCTGACGGCATGCTGGATGTCCCTGAAGAGTGCACCTGACGTCTCGGTCGCCGTCATGCCGCTCTCGATCTTCTCCACGCCTGCGGCAATCGAGCCTGTTGCCTTTACCGCGTCATCCTGGATGACGCTGACCATGGTGCCGATTTCCGCAGCGGAGGTCTTCGATTGTTCCGCAAGCTTGCGGACTTCTTCGGCCACGACCGCAAACCCTTTTCCGGCATCCCCCGCCCGTGCCGCTTCGATTGCAGCATTCAGCGCTAGCAGGTTCGTCTGTTCAGCGATACCTGTGATCAGTGCAGTCACCCTTCCGATCTCCGAGGAGTGTTCCGCCATCTCATCCATGACGGCGCTCGTCTCCTGGATAGTCGTCCGGATGGTTTCCATTTCCCCGGCGACAATCTCCATGGACGCCGATCCCTTTCCGACAAGGGCAGAGACGGCTTCGGCAGCGCGCAGCATATCCTCGTTACTGCTGGAAATCTCGCCGACTCCTGCTGACAATTCAGCCATCGACTCTGTCGACTGCCCGGTGATCCGCTGCTGCTGCTCGCTGCCCGACCGCTGATTCTCAGCAGTCGCAGCGATGAGTTCGGAGGAGGCAAGACTTTCTTCTGAACTTGCAGACAGCTCTTCGGACTGCATGGCGAGCTGCTCGGCGGAGGTATTGATCTTCCGGATCATGCTGGCAACGTCCCCGCCCATCTTATTGAAGGCCGCTGCCATCTCCGCAATTTCATCCTTACTCTTGACTGCCAGCGGATCGATCGAGAAATCGCCGTCCGCAATTTTGTGCAGGCCGTCTGTCACGACGGCGACCGGCCGTGAGATCGAGAGGCTGATCTTGCGGGAGATCAAAGCACCGGCAATGACAGCAGCTGCCATGACGGCGATGATGATGATCATAAGCTGTGTGAGCAGCTGGTCCACTTCCTGCCGTTTCTTTCCAAGTGCTTTATACTGGCTGTCTTTGATGTCTTCGGCACGGATCATGACAACATTGCCGACATCCTTCGAAGCTTCCGACATCCACTTTGCAATATCATCTTTGCCGGCTTCCAGATTATCGACGACATTGTTCTGCAGCTTCATCGACTTTTCATTCGCATCGACGAGCGCCTCATACATCTTCTTTTTCCCGGCCGTGTCCGCCATCTTGCCCAGTTCTGCAATCAGTTCCTCGGACCGTTCGTAGTTCGCCTGCCGGCTGTCCAGCATCGACTGGTCCTGATACAGCATGTATCCTCTGATTTCACTCTGCATTTCGTGCTGTTTCGAAACGAATTCGTCCACCAGATCCACTTTGCGGACTTCATCATCGAGCATGTCCTTATAATCCCCGTTCAGTTTAACCAGCAGCAGGATGCTCGCCGCACCGATCAGTACAAGCATCAGCAGCAGAAAGCCGAACCCCTTCGTCAATTTCCCCGCGATTGTCCGTTTCACCCATTCCACCCCAGCCTTTTCTCGATTTTCAGCAACTTCGGTAAACTCGAATCGTCTGAATAGTTATGACTAGTTCGATTATAACTGTATCAAGCGCAAAAACCAATACTTTTTTACCACTATTGTCAGACTGAAGGCTGCTTGTCCAGACAGCCAGCTAAAAAATCGCATTAGAAAAGGCTTCGGCATTGTACCGGAGCCTTCATGTATTTACTTTGTCTGCAGTGCGCCGACTTCTTCCCGGAAGGCTTCGGCTGCCTTTTCGACGTCCGCCTCCGTCCCCTGCTCCTGCAGGGTCTCCCCGATTTTCCGTATGGCCGATTCCAGTATTTCCGGTGTCGTGTTGCCCATATGGCCGATCCGGAACGCTTTGCCGGCCAGGTGGGCCAGGGCGCCTGCCAGGATGATGCCCTTCTCCGCAAGTGCCGCGCGGAATGACGCATCGTCCGTCCCTTCCGGATAGCGGATGCAGCTGAGCGTCGGTGCGGCGTCCCCCTCGTCGGCCAGCGGCTCCATGCCGTAGACACGGAGTGCTGCGCGGACAGCTTTGCCATAGGCCTCATGTCGGATGTAGCGCTGCTCAAGCCCTTCATCCTCCACAATCTTAAGTCCCTCTTCCACCGCATAGATCATGTTGACCGGCGGCGTTGCAAAGTATTTGGACGGGTCCTCCATGATCGGAATCCAGTTTTCGATATCCGCATAGTAGGCAGGCACCCGTTCCATCGCACGCCGGGCCGCCACTGCCTTCTTGCTGAAGGCGATGATGCCGACTCCGGGAGGCGCACCGATCGCTTTCTGAGACCCGGTAAGTACGATATCGATGGACGTCCCCTCTCCTGCGTAGTCGTACTGCATATCTTCCGGCAGGGCGGTCGTCGCACAGACACCGTCCACGATGGCAAGTGCTCCGTGCTGTTTGATGAGCGGGATGAAGTCATCCAGATCGGCTTTGACCCCTGTCGATGTGTCGACATGTGTGACGGTGACGGCTTTGTACGTATGCTTTTTCAGCTGCTGTGCCAGGTCATCGCGGGAAACCTGCCGCCCCCATTCCGACTGGAGGACATCGAACTCGAAACCGAAGGCCTGTGCAAGTTTTGTGAACCGGTCACCGAAGTGGCCATGGCTGATGACCAAGACGCGCTCTCCCGGAGCCACTGCGTTGACGAGTGCCATTTCCATGACGAGCGTGCCGGAGCCCGCAACAAGGATTACTTCCCCGTCCGTATTCAGGATCCGTTTCGTGCGCTCGATCGCCTTCTTGAAGCGGCTGACGAAACGGGGGTCGGTGTGCGCCCGTGTCTCTTCCGCAAGTGCGTCGTAAATGGAGTCGACAACAGGGGTCGGACCCGGGATCAGCAGGTACTCTTCATTTCTCATTTGAATTCCTCCAATAGTCAGATAGTCTTCCAGTGTATTCGACAGCGGCCTGCAAATCCCTTTAATACTGTTTCCGTCCCGCCGGCAAAACCGCAAGCAGAAAGCAGAGGCCGCCCTGTATGGACGGCCTCTGCTATAGGAGGAATCTGTCAGTTCGCCAGCCGGTTTTCATAGGCGGCGATCTGATCTTCATAGTGGAATGTCCGGGAGATCTCATCCCAGCCATTCAAGAGCATCTGTTTCGAGTAGGCATCGATGTCGAACGGTATGACTGCACCATTGTCCTGTCGGGTGATCGTCTGCTCTGCAAGATCGACGCTCAGCGTGAGCGGCTCAATCTGACTGTCGGCAAGCAGTTCATCGATGACCGTCTGCGGCAGCCGGATCGGAAGAATGCCGTTTTTGAAACAGTTACTATAGAAGATATCTGCAAATCCCGGTGCGAGAATGACCCGGAAGCCGTAATCGAGAATGGCCCAGGGCGCATGCTCACGGGATGATCCGCAGCCGAAGTTCTCATCTGCTGCGATGATGCTTGAACCCTCATACTTCGGATCGTTCAGCACAAAGTCTGGATCGGGATTGCCTGCGGAATCGAACCGCCAATGATAGAACAAGTAACGGCCGAATCCCGTCCGTTCGATGCGCTTCAGGAATTCCTTCGAGATGATCTGGTCGGTATCGACGTTTTTGCGGTCAAGCGGTGTCAGTATACTGGTTACTGTACGGATCGGCTCCATACACTCGTCTCCTTCCTATTCCTGCAGTGCAGGTACTTTCCGGCAGTCAGTGAAGCGTCCCTCGATTGCAGCTGCTGCCGCCATTTCAGGACTGACGAGGTGGGTCCTGGCCCCCGCCCCCTGCCGGCCTTCGAAATTCCGGTTCGACGTGGACGCACAGCGCTCCCCGGCCGGCACGATATCGTCATTCATGGCGAGGCACATGCTGCAGCCCGACTCGCGCCATTCGAAACCGGCTTCGAGGAATACTTTGTCGAGCCCTTCCGATTCCGCCTGCCGTTTTACGGACTGGGACCCCGGCACGACGATTGCCGTGACGGAAGGATGCACATGCCGGCCTGCGATGATGTCCGCGGCAGCTCTCAGATCACCGAGCCGCGCATTGGTGCAGGAACCGATGAACACGTGCTGGATCTCGATGTCCTGAATAGGCATTCCTTCTTCGAGACCCATATAGGCGATCGCTTTTTTAACGGCTTCCCGGTCGGATGGTGAGGCGAAGTCATCCGCATACGGCACGCGGCCGCTGATCCCGGTCCCCATCGCCGGGTTGGTGCCCCATGTGACGTGAGGCTCGATTTCGCTTGCGTCAATCGTGCGGGCTTCATCGTATACCGCACCTTCGTCGGTGGCGAGCGCGAGCCAGCCGGCTGCTGCGCGGTCGAACGCTTCACCCTCCGGAACGTTGCGTCTGCCCCGCAAATACTCGACAGTCGTTTCATCCGGACTGATCAGCCCGGCTTTCGCTCCCGCCTCGATCGACATGTTGCAGATCGTCATGCGCTGCTCCATCGTCAAGCCGCGGATTGCATCGCCGGTGAACTCGATGATGTGTCCGGTGCCGGCATCGATGCCGAACTTCGCGATGATGGCGAGGATGATATCTTTGGCGGTTACACCCGGTCCGAGTTCACCGGTGACCTGGATGTTCATCGTCTTCGGACGGTGCTGCCACAATGTCTGTGTCGACAAGACATGCTCCACTTCACTCGTTCCGATGCCGAATGCGATGGCGCCGAATGCACCGTGTGTGGACGTATGACTGTCGCCGCAGACGATCGTCCGGCCCGGCTGTGTCAGTCCGAGTTCCGGTCCGATGATGTGGACGATCCCCTGGTCGGGATGCCTCATGTCTGCGAGTTCGATACCGAATTCCTCACAGTTCTTTTCGAGCGCCGACATCTGTTTGCGAGCTGTCGGATCGCTTACCGTTCCGACATTGCGGGTCGGCACGTTATGGTCCATCGTCGCGTAGCATCGTTCAGGCCGCCTCACTTTCCGGCCGGCCAGACGGAGTCCTTCGAACGCCTGCGGGGAGGTCACTTCGTGAAGGAGATGGAGGTCGATATAGAGCAGATCCGGTTTCCCTTCTTCTTTTACGACCACGTGAGTATCCCAAATTTTTTCAATGATGGTTTTCGCCATTTCCTCTTCCCCTTTCCGTGATATGCCCGCAGGATCCTGCGGCCCGTCTCCTTATACGTAGGAAAACATGATGCTGTTCGATACGGATTGGACATCGACTTCTTCTGCAACGCGGTCTGCCCATTCTGCTGTGGACAGCGGCCGGATGCCTTTTGTGGCAAGGTCCGCTGTGAAATGCCCTTCTTCGTAAACCGTCCGGACGGCAAGCTCCACTGCGGCTGCTTCCTCTTCCAAGCCGAACGACTGCCGCAGCATCATCGCTGCGGACAGGATGGCGGCTGCCGGGTTGGCGAATCCTTTCCCCGCAATGTCAGGCGCAGAACCGTGGACAGGTTCGTATAGACCGAACCCATCCGACCGGACACTTGCAGATGGCAGGAGACCGAGTGATCCCGTGATGACCGACGCTTCGTCGCTCAGGATGTCACCGAACATGTTCTCCGTGACGATCACATCGAACGACCCCGGGCTGGTGATCAGTTTCATCGCGGCGGAGTCGACGAGCTGATGCTCGGTGTGAACGTCGGGATAGTCCGCTTTCACCTCATCGACCACTTCCCGCCAGAGCCGGCTCGACTGCAGCACATTCGCTTTGTCGACAGATGTGACCTTCCTGCTGCGTGTGCGTGCCAGTTCGAACGCCGCCCGCACGATTCTCTCAATTTCAGTTCTCGTATAGACAAGCGTGTCGACAGCCGATTCCGCTGTCCTCCGGCTCGGTTCGCCGAAATACAGTCCGCCTGTCAGCTCCCGCATGATGACGAGGTCGACTTCCTTTACGCGTTCTTCTTTCAGAGGAGACTGATGGAGGAGAGCAGGCACTGCTTTCACCGGGCGGATATTGGCGAACAGGCCGAAATGTTTCCGGATACCGAGCAGCCCTTTTTCCGGCCGTCTTTCTGCAGGCTCGCTGTCCCACTTCGGACCGCCGACGGCACCAAGCAGGATCGCATCGCTCTGCTCACACGCCGCAATTGTCGCATCAGGCAGCGGTGCATCGAATTCGTCGACTGCCGCCCCTCCGATCGCGCCGTGGACAAACTCGAATGTGTGATGAAACCTTCTTGCGATGACTTCCAGCACCTTCACTGCACTTGACGTGACTTCCGGACCGATTCCGTCACCCGGCAATACTGCAATACGTTTTTCCATCGTCGTCTCCTCCTTCTGTTTTTCACAATACGGTCAGCACTGCCTGCTGGCGTCTGCTTTCAAGATCCTCCCGCACGAGCTGGCGGTTGATGGCGTTGAGATAGCTGATTGCGGTCGCCTCCAGGACGTCCTGTGCGATGCCGCGGCCGGTCATCTGTGTCCCGTTGAACTCCAGATTGACGACCGCCTGGCCGAGTGCATCCCGGCCTTTTCCGATCGATGATACTTGGTAATCGAGAATGTGGACATCCCCCTCGACAAGGAGCTCCAGTGTATTGAAGATCGCTTCCACGGAACCTGCTCCCGTCGTCGCAACGTTCACTTCCTTGCCTTCCGGCGTGACAGCTGATACTGTCGCGGTCGGAACATTGTTCGTTCCGTACTGGACCTGGATATTTTTCAATGAATAGATCGGTGTCTCCGTCTCTTCCAGCTGCTGTTTCGTGTAGATGACGAACAGGTCGTCTTCCGTGATTTCTTTCTTCTTATCCGCAAGATCCTTGAACTCCCGGAACGCGGCATTCAGCTGCTCTTCATTCAGTTCGAACCCGAGGGAGACGGCCCGGTCCTTGAATGCTGCACGGCCCGAGTGCTTGCCGAGGGCCAGCGGTTCGGCGGTGGCACCGATCAGGGCCGGTGTGATGATTTCGTACGTCTCCGGGTTCTTCAGCATGCCGTCCTGATGGATGCCCGACTCGTGGGCGAAGGCGTTTTTCCCGACGACCGCTTTGTTCGGCTGGACGGCGACCCCTGTCAGCCGGCTGACGAGTTCGCTCGTTCGTTTGATTTCACCTAGCTGGATGCGGCTCCCAAGCTGATACAGGTCTTTCCGGATATGGAGGGCGACTGCAATCTCTTCAAGCGCTGCGTTGCCTGCCCGTTCCCCGATGCCGTTGATTGTCCCTTCGACTTGGTCGGCCCCGTTTTCGATGGCTGCAATCGAGTTTGCGACAGCCATGCCGAGATCGTTGTGGCAGTGGGCGGACAGCTTCACCCGGTCGATGCCGCGGACGTTCTCCTTCAGGAATCTGAACAATGCTCCGTATTCCTGCGGTGATGCGTAGCCGACCGTATCCGGGATGTTGACGGTTGTCGCACCGGCTGCGATGACTTCATTCAGGATCCGGACGAGGAAGGCGGGATCCGACCGGAATGCGTCCTCCGCAGACCATTGCACGAGCGGGAATTTGGCCCGCGCATACTTGACCGCATTCACGGCGGTTTCCACGACCTGTTCAGGCGTCTTTTTCAATTTGTACTCCATGTGGATCGGTGACGTGGCGAGGAATACGTGGATGTGCGGCTGTTCGCCGCCTTTCAGCGTTTCCCAGCACGTATCGATATCGCTCTTCACAGCCCGTGCAAGTCCCGTGACCGTCGACTGTTTCACAGTATCTGCAATCAGTTTGACGGCTTCGAAATCCCCGGGTGAGGAAGCGGGGAATCCCGCTTCGATCACCGCGGCACCGAATTTCTCGAGCTGGCGTGCAATCTTCAATTTTTCCGCAGTGTTCAGATTGATGCCTGCAGATTGTTCACCGTCCCGGAGCGTCGTATCGAAAAAGTCAATTTGCCGCACCTGCCGTCACCTCTTCCTCTTTTTTCAATCCTTTTTCCACGAACGGCATCATTGCCCGGAGCTTCTCACCTACTTCCTCGATCTGATGTGCCGCTTCTTCCTGCTCGATTCGATTGAAGTTCGGACGTCCGTTCTCGTTCTCTGCAATCCATTCTTTCGCGAATTTGCCGGACTGGATATCATCGAGGATCGACTTCATCCGCCCTTTCGTATCGGCATCGATGACACGCGGCCCGGATACGAAGTCGCCCCATTCCGCTGTGTCGGATACGGAGTAGCGCATTCCAGCCATACCGCCTTCGTACATGAGATCGACGATAAGTTTCGTTTCATGGAGTGTTTCGAAATAGGCGAGTTCCGGCTGGTATCCTGCTTCGACAAGTGTTTCGAAACCTGCCTTGATGAGTGACGTGAGTCCGCCGCAGAGCACAGCCTGTTCGCCGAACAGATCGGTCACCGTCTCCTCTTCGAATGATGTCTCAAGTACGCCGCCGCGTGCAGAGCCGATCGCTTTCGCATAGGCGAGTGCCGTTTCACGGGCGGTGCCTGACGGATCTTGATAGACGCCGAACAGTGCGGGCACGCCGGCTCCTGCTTCGAATGTCCGGCGCACGAGATGTCCCGGCCCTTTTGGCGCGACGAGGAATACATCGACGTCTTCCGGCGGCTGGATCTGTTTGAAATGGATGTTGAACCCATGCGCGAATGCGAGCGCTTTGCCTTTTGAAAGATTCGGTGCAATTTCTTCTTCATACACTTGCTTCTGGCGCTCATCGGGCAGCAGCAGCATGATGACATCCGCTTCCTGTGCAGCTTCTGCGACGGTTTTTACATCCAGGCCGTCCTCTTCCGCTTTGTCGAATGATTTCCCGGGCCGTACGCCGACCACAACATCGAACCCGGAGTCTTTCAAGTTCCGGGCATGTGCATGACCTTGTGAACCGTACCCGATCACTGCGATTTTCTTGCCTGCTAATACGTTCTCATTGATGTCCTGGTTGTAATACATGTTTGTCATTGTGAATTCCTCCTAAAGGGGTTTGGATGTTTATAGGCATTTCATTGTTCACATGGTCTGGCTGTCATTTCAGGATCGACAGCAGCGGCGATGGTGCTTTCTGTACTTCCCGTACGAAAGCGGCGGTTCCTGTGCGCGTCAGTTCTTTGATGCCGTATGGTCTCAGCAGGTCGATGAACGCATCGATCTTTTCAGGATCACCTGTGACCTGGTACGTCACGATATTTTTTCCGGAGTCGACAACCGATGCCCGGAACGGTTCGACCAGACTGTTCATCTCCCCTCGCGCGTGAGGAGGGGAACTGACTTTCACAAGTGCGAGTTCCCGGAGGACGATCGACTTGTCTGTGATGTCCGTCACTTTGATGACGTCGATCTGCTTCTGCAGCTGTTTGACGAGCTGCTCGATCTTACGCTCATCCTCCACATGGACGATGAATGTCATCTTCGACATGCCGGGCTGTTCCGTATGCCCGACAGTGATGCTTTCGATATTGAACTGGCGTTTCATGAGCAGGCCGGTGACACGGTTCAGCACGCCGCTCTGGTTGATGACGGTTACGGTGATGACTCGCTTCATGGGGCGCTCACTCCTAACATCTCCTGGATTCCTCTGCCTGGTGCGACCATCGGATAGACATTCTCCAGCCGCTTCACACGGCAGTCGATGACGGCCGGTTCGTCGGACAGCAGCGCTTCCCTGAACACCATTTCCGCTTCCTGCATGGTCCGGATGCGGTAGCCTTTCAGGTCGTACGCTTCCGCCAATTTCACGAAGTCCGGCTGCACGGGAATGAGCGATTGGGAATAGCGCTCCTCGTAGAATGTCTCCTGCCATTGCCGCACCATGCCGAGCGCTTCGTTGTTCAGGATGACGACTTTTACAGGGATTCTTAGCTCCTGGAGCAGCGACAATTCCTGTGCGGTCATCTGGAAGCCTCCGTCTCCGACGATGGAAATGACTTTTGCGTCCGGTTTGGCGAGCTGTGCACCGATCGCAGACGGGAAACCGAAGCCCATCGTCCCGAGTCCGCCCGACGTCACCCATCGGTCTGCGTGGTTGAGGCTGTAATATTGAGCCGTCCACATCTGATGCTGGCCGACGTCCGTCGTGACGATGGCATTTCCTTCCGTGATGGTGTGGATCAATTCCAGTGCCTGCTGGGGCAGGATATGCTCTGCGTCTTCCTCGTACCAGAGCGGGCAGTCGTTCGCCAGCTGGCCGAGTTTTTCGAGCCATGCCGACGTATCGGATTTCTCTTTCGACTGCTTCAGCAGCGCATTCAGCGCCTCTTTCGCATCGGCGACGATCGGTACATCGGTCGGCACGTTCTTGCCAATTTCCGCTGGATCGATATCGATATGGATAACTGTTGCATTTGGCGCAAACCGGCTGAGGTTCCCCGTAAGACGGTCATCGAACCGCGCTCCGATGTTGAGCAGCACATCACATTCGCTGAGCGCCATGTTGGCGGTATAGGTGCCGTGCATGCCCGCCATGCCGAGGGCGAGCTCATGGCCGCCCGGGATGCTGCCGAGTCCGAGCAGCGTATTCACAACCGGGATCCGGGAAGCTTCCGCAAATTGACGCAATTCCTCGGTCGCGTGAGCGTGAAGGACACCTGCCCCTGCCAGGATGACCGGCTGTTTCGCTTCCGCAAGCAGTGAAACGGTTTTCTGGATCTGCAAATAATTCGGATAGAATGTCGGCTGGTAGCCCGGCAGACAGAGAACAGCCGGTGAATCGGGCACATGTTCCGCAGAGGCGGTGGCAATGTCTTTCGGGATGTCGACGACGACGGGTCCGGGACGGCCGGTCGACGCGATATGGAAGGCTTCTTTAATAATCCTCGGAAGATCTTCCACCCGGCTCACCTGGTAATTATGCTTCGTGATCGGCTGGGTGATGCCGATGATGTCCGCTTCCTGGAACGCATCGGTCCCGATCACTCCTGAGGCGACCTGGCCTGTGAAGACGACGAGCGGCAGGGAATCCATCATGGCATCCGTGATTCCTGTGACCAGGTTGGTTGCTCCGGGACCTGAAGTCGCGATGACGACACCCGGTTTTCCTGAGACACGGGCATACCCTTCCGCTGCGTGGATTGCTCCCTGCTCATGCCTTGCGAGAATGTGCCGGATCGGCTGTTTGTAGAGCGCATCGTAGATCGGGAGCACGGCCCCGCCCGGATAGCCGAAGATGATCTCCACCTGCTGTTCTTTCAATGAACGGATCAGGACATCGGATCCTGTTGCGGGCCGCATGGCCGGGAAATCAGCCTCCGCCCTGTCCGCCGCCGTATTCGCCTTCAAGTCCGTACTCATTTGCATCTCTCCTTTTACCTGTTGTCCCTGTATCTCTTCCAAAACAAAAAGCTTTTCCAACCCCGCGCAAAAAGCTTGCGCAAGGGATGAAAAAGCTTTCATGGTACCACCCTTGTTCACGGCAGAAGTCGCCGCCTCATGGACGCGGAATGATTTCCGTGTCCTTTTGCCTAACGGACATTTGCTGTCCGGGACCGCCTACTTGGTTCAGCTGTCCACTCCGAGGGGATATCGCGTCGGCTGCATTACCGGCTTCCAGCACCGCCGGCTCTCTGTAAATGCAGGATTCCAATCACTTTTGCCTCATCATCGAGTTCACTATTAAACTTTCATGACACCGCCTGTACTTGCAGACGTAACGAGTTTCGCATAGCGTGCCAAATATCCCTTTTGGATCTTCAACTCGAACGGTTTCAAATTTTCCTTCCGGGCAGCGAGTTCTTCATCATCCACTTCCAGCTCGATCGTCCGGTTTGTCAGATCGATGGCGATGACATCCCCGTTCTCCACAAGTGCAATCGGACCGCCGTCCGCAGCTTCCGGTGAAATGTGGCCGATCGAGATCCCGCGGGAAGCGCCCGAGAATCTGCCGTCCGTGATCAGGGCCACCTTCGTGCCGAGCCCCCTTCCGGCAATCGCCGCAGTCGGTGCCAGCATTTCCGGCATTCCCGGACCGCCCCTCGGTCCTTCATAGCGGATGACGACGACATGGCCTTCCTGGACGGTGCCGTCATCGATGCCTTCCTGGGCCGCTTCCTGTGAATCGAAAACGATCGCTTCCCCCCTGAATTCCTTGATGGAAGGGTCGACCGCGCCGACTTTGATGACACCGCCGTCCGGTGCGATGTTGCCGAAGAGGACGGAAAGCCCTCCGACAGGACTGTAGGCATTCTCTTTCCGGCGGATCACCTCATCGTTCTTAATCGGCCGGTCTTTCACATTTTCATAGAGGGATTTACCGGTCACCGTTATCCGATCGGGATGGACCGCCCCTTCAATCTCACAAAGTTCTTTTATGATGGCGCTGACGCCGCCTGCCAGGTGGACGTCATGCATTGTATAATCGGAGGCCGGACTGATTTTGGACAAATACGGAATCCGTTTGGCGACTTCGTTGATATCCCGGACGTCGTATTCGATTTCCGCTTCGTGCGCGATTGCAAGCGTGTGGAGAACCGTGTTGGTTGACCCGCCCATCGCCATGTCCAGTGCAAATGCATCATCGATCGTCTCTTTCGTGATGATGTCCCGGGGTTTGATGTCTTCCTTGACCATCCGGACGAGGTGCTGTGCCGCTTCTTTGATGAGCCGGTGGCGTTCGTCGGAAGTCGCGACGATCGTTCCGTTGTCAGGTACTGTGAGGCCGAGCATTTCCATCAGGGAGTTCATGGAGTTCGCAGTGAACATTCCCGAGCAGCTGCCGCATGTCGGACAGGCGCTCTGCTCGATGTCGAGCAGTTCTTCCGCTGTCATCGACCCCTGTTTGTAGGAGCCGACACCTTCGAATACGGAAACGAGGGAAAGCGGTTTGCCGTCGGCGGAAGTCCCGCCTTCCATCGGGCCGCCTGAAACGAAGACGGATGGGACATTGGTCCGCACAGCCGCCATCAGCATGCCGGGGGTGATCTTGTCGCAGTTCGGGATGTAGAAGACACCGTCGAACCAATGTGCGTTGATGACCGTCTCCGCGGAATCTGCGATCAGTTCCCGGCTCGGCAGTGAGTACCGCATACCGATGTGCCCCATCGCAATTCCGTCATCGACACCGATTGTATTGAATTCAAACGGGATGCCCCCTGCTTCACGAATTGCCTCTTTCACGACTTCCGCAAACTTGTTCAAGTGCATATGTCCCGGGATGATATCGATATATGAGTTGCAGACACCGATGAACGGTTTCTCCATATCTCTCGATCGGACCCCCGTTGCATACAGCAGGCTCCGATGCGGCGCCCGGTCGACGCCTTTCTTGATCATGTCACTTCTCATTACACGTCACTCCTTGCAGTGGCACCAGCGGGTGGACAGGATTCCAGCGGGGCTGCGGCTGCTTCTGCGCCGCCCGCTGAATTAGATTGTTGTAATCATATAGCGAAAGAAATCAAGAGTCAACAGTGTTTTTTAAATTATCGTTCAATTTTGAATTGGTCGTTAAAATGTATACGCTTACAATGTTGTCATAGCGCGATATATCGCATAACAGTTTTTTTCGTAAAAAAATTTCTAGTTATATTCTTGTGCATCCTAAATACTTTTCGACAAAATTCGCTACATCCACATATGTGGATAACTTTCTCCACGTCATCCACCCCATCCGCATAGTGTTCACTACTGTTTCACACAGCTTGTCCACATGTCCCCCACAGGTTCGTGTGGATAGTCGAACGGTTGTTCTTTTTTCTTTTATCTGATAAGTTATACACAACCCGCTTTCCCTGCAACTGGGGAAATTCAGAATCACTGCTGAAAGAAGGTGACGTGCTGTGAACATACTTCCCGACGACCTGCTGATTGAATCTTATATGAAAGCCATGGAGCTCGATTTGTCTGCCGATTTTATCGACTTGCTGAGACATGAAGTGGATAAACGCAGTCTGCTTTGCTTTATACACTGATTATCGTTGAATCATATGCCACCAAGACGGGAAAGCGGTGTCTGCCTGATGGCCCTATATATATAAAAGACAGCACACGTGCGAAAGCGCCGGCTGTCTTTTTTATATGGCGTGGATGAGTGATTGTCCGCGGAGATGATTGAATTGAAAAAGCGGAAAGGAACACAAACCTGTGTCCCATTCCGCTTTTCTGGTTATTTCAATTCGTACTTCGCATAGCCGTCTTTCGTATTCTCAAGGAACTTGATACGCGGGTCATTCCCAATGTGTTCTTTGCCTCGGACAGAGGTTTCGAAAATCATTTTTGCACCGTCGACCGGCTGGATGAACCAGTTATTGTCCACTTTCGGATCGATCTGCTCCTGATCGGCCAAGTAGTCGATGATGGCTTCCCGGTTTTCATCCTGATAGAAGATGACGTCTTTTGCATTCCGGACACCCGGGAAGTTGCCGCTGCCGCGGTAGTTATTCGTCACGACGACAAATTCCTGATCGGGATCGATCGGCTTGTCTTCGTATTGAAGATTTTTAATGCGGTTCGCATTCTCGTTCAGCAATTTGCCTTCCTTGCTGTCGTATTTGGCAGGTTCCGTCAGATCGATTTCATATGTCAGTCCATCGATCACGTCAAAATTGTAGGAGCGATGGTTTTCGTTCAGGATATTCTGCTCTTCCGCTTTCGCCGGATCCACCTGACGGAATGCGCCCGCACTCATTTCGAGCCATTCTTTGATGTCGCGGCCTTTTAAGACGACAGCCGCCACTGTATTGTCATATACATACAGATCGGCCATGTTTTTAATGCTCACGTCTCCAGCCGGAATGTCCGTATAATAATCCGATCCGTAGCGGCCTCCAAATTTCAGCGGAGATCCTGCGGACAGGAGAGGCAGCTTGTCATACTCCGTTCCTTTCATGTGTTCTTTTACATAATGCTTCTGCGCTTCCGTCACAATCTGGATGGACGAGTCATCACGCACAAGACCGAAGTAACTTGTCAGCGGTGCAGTCGTCTTTGACACCGGTGTACGGATGTAGCCAAGCGTCCCTTCATGTGCTTCTTTGACGGCATCGACGACTTTCTGGTTCACTTCATCCGACTCTTTGTGGACTTCTCGCAAGGAACCTTTTCCGGATACGACAGTCCACTTGCCGTCCGCTAGTTTCAGCTCGTAATCGAGGAGGCCGAGGTGTGTGCCGAACCGGTCCGGCATGACGACAGGCGTGCCGTTGATCGTCCCCTGCTTCATGTCAGTGTTCTTAACATCTGCATAGTCACCTGGGAATTTCGCATGGTTGTGGCCCGTCAGAATACCGTCAACCCCATCCAATGCGGAAATCTGCCAAGTGACGTCATCCTCGTTCTTCTCATGATGTTCATCACCGATTCCCGAATGGGCGATCACGAACACCAGGTCCGCGCCTTCTTTTTTCACTTGGGGGATGAACTTCTCTACTGTATCCGCCGCATCCTCTGCCCGGACTTTCCCTGACAGGTGAGCGCCATCCCACCGCATGATGCCCGGCGCAACGACACCGATCACACCAATCTTGATGGCATGTGTCTTGCCTTTTGAATCCATGAGATCCTTATCCAGGATGACGTATGGAGTGAAGCGGTTCTTCCCGGTCTTCTCATCATAGATATTTGCATTCAATACAGGGAAATCAGCGCCTTCTATGACGTTGTCCAGATAGTCCAGGCCGAAGTTGAACTCATGGTTCCCCAATGACATGACGTCATAATCGAGTGCATTGAGCGCGGCGACCGTCGGGTGGACTTCACCTTTTTGCAGCGGGCTCTCCTTCACCTTGTAGGAGCCGAGCGGCGTGCCCTGGATCAGGTCCCCATTGTCGAACAGCAGGGAGTTTTTCACTTCTGCCCGTGCTTCATCGATCAATACACCGGTTTTCGCCAATCCGTAGTCCTGTATCGTCTTATCCTGATAATAATCATAGTTCATGAGGTTCGTATGGATATCCGTCGTTCCCATGATGCGGAATGCGACAGTCGCATCGCCGCTATCGGGAGTCCCCGGATATTGCTGGCTCATTTTCACAAGCCGGCTGACGATGGCGCGCATCTCATTTTTCATGACCGGCTGTTTCGGCTTCGCTGTTTTATCCGCATAGCCTTTCATGATCCCGAGTCCGATGCTTTTTGCCATTTCGGGACGCAGTGATGCACCGAAGTCCCGCTTGTCTTTGAAACGGTCGAGAAGCTTGAGCGAGTAGGTGTTTTCCGTCTTGGCAGCTCGTGCTGCGATGACGAATGCCTGCTCGCGCGTCAGCGGACCATGCGGATCGAACACAGACGCCGAGCGGCCGTGTACAAGCCCTGCAGTTACAGCGGCTTCGACATAAGGCGCCAGCTGTTTGTCCACATCTTTGAACGTGATGGAAGAACCGTCGCCCATCGGCAGATTCAATGCCGTCACTGCTTTCTGGATGAATTCCCCGCGCTCCGCCTCCTGCTGGTTTGCCGCTTTTGCAGGTTGAGGTATGAACAGTCCTCCCGCCACGACAAGCAGTGCCAGCAGACTGATTGCAATCTTTTTCACTATAGTCATTTTCCGCTTCCTTTCTGTAATTGATGTGGTTTCCGTCTGCAGCAAAAGGGACTGCCCGGAGAATCATTCAGCTGATTTCCGGTGCAGTCCCGCTGTCCACTTACTTCAGTTCGTACTTCGCATAGCCGTCTTTCGTCGGTGCGATGTACTTGATGCGTGCGTCATCACCGATGTACTTCTTGCCCTTTTCGGACGTTTCGAAGATCACTTTCGCACCCGGTACCGGTTGGATGGACCAGTTATTGTCCGCTGACGGGTCAAGCGGGTTATTCGCCTTCATATAGTCGACAATCGCTTCCCGGTTCTCATACTCATACGCGATTGAATCGATCGCATCCCGGACACCCGGGAACTCGCCGCTCGCACGGTAGTTGTTCGTCACAACGACGAATTTCTGATCGAGGTCGATCGGCTTGCCGTTGAACTGGAGGTTCTTGACGCGGTTCGCATCTTTGTTGACTACTTTTCCTGCCGTATCATACTTGTTCGGCTGTGTGACATCATACTCGTACGTGACGCCATCGATCACGTCGAACAGGTACGACCGGTAGTTCGGATTAAGCACATCCTGCTCACCCGATTTCGACGGGTCGATCTGGTTGAACTGACCGCCGGACATCTCGAGCCATTCCTTCACATCGGCTCCTGTCATGACGAGCGCAGTCATCGTGTTGTCGAATACATAGAGATCGGCCATGTTCTTGATGGCGATATCGCCGGCCGGAATATCCGTGTAATAGTCTGATCCGTATCGGCCGCCCGCTTTGAACGGCGCTCCGACGGATAATACAGGCAGATTTGCATACTCAGTGCCTTTGATCTGCTCTTCTACATACGCTTTCTGTGCATTATTCACGATTTGGATGGATGGATCATCCTTCACCAATGCAAAGTAGCTGGTAATATCCGCTGTCGTTTTGGAAACCGGGGTGCGGACATAGTCGAGTGTGCCTTCATGTGATTTCTTAACGGCATCCATGACACCCTGATGCACTTCAGTCGAATCCTTGTCGACCTGGCGCAGCGATCCCTTGCCGGAAACAATTGTCCATTTGCCGTCTTTCAATTTCAATTCATAATCCAGCAAGCCGAGGTGGCTGCCGAATTTACCCGGCATGACGACCGGTGTGCCGTTCAGCGTGCCCTGTACCTGGTTGGCGTTCTTCGTGTCTTCGAAGTCGCCAGGGAACAGCGCATGGTTGTGACCAGTCAGGACGCCGTCCACACCGTCCATTGCAGAGATCTGCCATGTCACGTCATCTTTGTTTTTCTCGTGGTGTTCATCTCCGATCCCAGAGTGGGCGATGACAAATACAATGTCTGCGCCTTGCTTCTGGACTTCAGGAAGGAATTTTTCAACAGAATCTGCTGCATCTTCCACCGTAACTTTGCCTTCGAGAAGGGCACCGTCCCAACGGAGGATCCCTGGTGCAACAACGCCGATCACGCCGATTTTCAGATTGTGTTTCGCACCTTTCGTGTCCGTCACCTGCTTATCAAGCATGACGTAAGGTGTGTAACGGTTCTTGCCTGTCTTCGCATCATAGACGTTTGCATTGATGACTGGGAAACCGGCAGTTTCGATGACTTGATCCAAGTAGTCGAGACCATAGTTGAATTCGTGGTTCCCTAATGACATCACATCATAATCGAGTGCCTGCATCGCTGCGAATGAAGGATGCACGTCCCCTTTTTTCAGCGGATCGACACTGACTTCGTATGTGCCGAGCGGCGTTCCCTGGATGAGGTCCCCGTTATCGAACAGCAATGTGTTCGCCACTTCGGAGCGCGCCTGGTCGATCAGCACGCCGACTTTTGCGAGTCCGTAATCCTGTACTTCTTTGTCCTGGTAGTAATCATAATTGACGAGGTTCATATGAAGATCGGTCGTGCCGAGGACACGCAGTGCAACTGTTGCGTCGTCTGTATCAGGTGTGCCGGGGTTCTGCTGGCTCACTTTCACAAGACGGTTGACGATTGCGCGTGTTTCGTTTTTCATGACAGCCTGTTTCGGCCGTGCCGTATGATCTGCATAGCCTTTCATCAGGCCGAGTCCGATACTTTTCGCCATTTCCGGACGCAGCGAAGCACCGAAGTCACGCTTGTCCTTGAAGCGGTCAAGAAGTGTCATCGGGTACTTTTTATCTGTTTTTGACGCACGTGCAGCGATGACGAATGCCTGCTCACGCGTCAGCGAGCCGTTCGTGTCGAACACGGTCGCTGAGCGGCCATGCACCAAACCGGCCTTTACAGCGGCTTCCACGTACGGTGCCAATTGTTTGTCGACGTCTTTGAATGTGATCGACGTCCCATCCCCTGTTTCCAAGTTAAGTGCAGTGACAACTTTCTGGACGAACTCGCCCCGAGTTGCCTCATCGTGTTTAGCAGCATTGGCATTTTGGGGTATAATCAAACTGCCGAGTGCCACCAGCGCGACGAGTAAGCTGAATCCCAGCTTCTTCATGAAGGACATGCTTCATCTCCCTTTCAATTTAGAGTTTTCGATCATCTTAAAGATAGCATAGTTTCATAGGAGTTCCAATAGCCGACAAACCTTGACAGAAGCATATTGTAAGCCTTTTCAAAGTTTCATAGGAAAACAGGCAAATTGATGCACTAAACAAGTTGTTTTTTTGCAGTGCATTCAGCACATCAGAAAAAAGGAAGGATGATTCCATTGCTAGATGAAAACGTACAGAAGATTATCCGCAGTGCTTCTTTGGAGATCGAAGAGAGACGGACGCTGCCGGAGGATGTCCTGCAGATCGCATATGACGAGAAACTGTTTAAACTTTTCCTGCCGGAAAATCTGGGTGGCCGCGCGCTGAGTCTGCCTGAAGCTGCAGAAGTGTTTGAGGAGAGTGCCCGGCTGGACGGTTCGTTCGGGTGGCTCGTCACGATCGGTTCGGGCGGCAATATGTTCCTTGAAAATATGACCGGCTCACAGGCGGAGGAGCTGTTCAAACCGGAAGATGCTGTTATCGCAGGGAGCGGCTATGCAACAGGCAGAGCGCATGCCGAGGGCGACGGGTACCGGGTGACCGGAGAATGGCGGTACTGCAGCGGCGCTCCGTACGCCTCCATGTTCACCGCAAATACGATCATCTGGCGGGATGGCGAAGAAACAGACGAAATGCGCGCCTGTATCTTCATGCCCGATCAGGTGGAGATCATCCCGGACTGGAATGCGTTCGGACTGAAAGGGACAGGCAGCCATACGATACGTGTCACCGACGCATTTGTCCCATATGACCGGACGTTTTCAGTGGCGGATAAACAGAATTCGATCGGCTTGCCGGTCCACTCGTTCCCATTTGTCCAGTTCTCCCAAGTGTCGTTCGCAGCGGTATGCCTCGGAATTGCCGGCCGTTTCATGGAAGAGGCCCATCATCTTGCGGAGACCGCGAAGGAGAGATGGACAGCCGAAAAGATCGCGGTCACGATGCGTCTGCTGAAAGAGCAGCAGCACCGGTTCAATGAGGCCGAGCAGCTGTTCCACACAGCAGTGTCCCGCCGCTGGGAGATGCACTTGGAGGGCACGCTCGATGATCATGAACTTGATCAGCTGTCCGCCGTCTGTATCGAAAGCACCGATATTGCAACGGATTGTGCCGTCCAGCTCTTCCGCCGTCTCGGCATGCAGGCGGTGCTGGAAACGTCCCCTGTCAACCGGGCGTTCCGGGATCTGTGGACAGCCGGCCAGCATGGGTTTCTGCAGCAGTGATTCAAGAACTATGAACAGCAGCCTGCCCGGCGTGGGCCGGCTGCTGTTTTGTGTAGAATTGTGTCCAGATGCCGATAAATTCAGCGAAGTGTCCGATATGCCGCGTGATTTGTCCGATACCTCCCGGCAAGTGTCCGATACTACGCGCCATATGTCCGATACCTCCCGGGTTTTGTCCGATATGCCCCCGCCGCCCCATGCACCCAGCCCAAAAAGAAAGAGCGGTGCACGATGCGCCGCTCTTTCCTTGAAATGCCCTATTCAGCTGACTTTTCCGAACCATGGCCACTGGATGCCGGGTTTCGCCAGTTTACGGCCATAGCGGTCGTAGAATTCCACATTGTCTGCGGAGGCTCCGTTGATATAGCGGAGTTTCAGCACATTCTCCGCTCCGAAGATACGCACCGGGTTCGTGCCATCCACGACAACATCCCCCTGCACGGTCCACTTCGTGTCGACAGTCAGCCCGTTCTCACCAGGCTTCAAAATCACCTGATTGCTCGCGAATCCGAGACCGCTCAGCAACGCATACTGTCCGCTCAATGTGATTCCCTGCTTGACGCGGGAGCGGAAGTCCATTGTGACCGACGCCCCTTTCGCATCCACCGTGAGGCTCGGTTTCTTGTAATTCAGCAGGAAGTAATATTTCGATATCGGTACGTTCCCCCATTCGAACGGCTTTTCCACATCTTTCGTTTTCAGCGCAAGCTGGATAAGAACCGGATCGTGGTCGCTCGCGCGGCCTGCCATATCTGTATAATCCGCATTCACATGCAGCATATCGATCTCCGCGTCATCTGCAAGATTGTTCGAAACAAGTACGTGGTCGAGAACTTGCGAATTCCCCTGGTAGACATACGAATAACGGCTGGCTTCCGGCACCTTTTTCACAAGGTTCGTCATCAGGTCGCCTTCAAAGATCTGAAGCGCATCAGAGAACTGGAAGTCGTTGTAGTCACCGACGGACACGATATTGGCGTCCGGGTTCTTCGTCTTCACATCCGCCACGAAATCGTGAACGATCTGCGCGACTTTCTTCCGCTGGATCTCACTGTTATACACTGGCGGCTGGACCGCGCCGAACAGCGGCGTGTCTCCGCCTTTCGAGTTCCAATGGTTCGCGATCACGATAACATCCTCGCCGTCGAATGTGAATTCCGCGGCAAGCGGTTTCCGGCTGCTTGCGAACGCCGGGTTCTTCGGATCGATCCGTCCCGGGTTCACGGTCAGACTGCCGTTCTCATAGCCGACCGGTGTCACGGCATCCCCATGCGGCGCTCCGTCTTTCAACGAAACACGCTCCGGATTGTACAGGAACCCGACGCGGATATTCGCATTCGGCTGCCCGCCGTCTTCGTTGTTGACCGGATCGATGTTGGCATACTCATACTTCACACCGCCCGCTTCCACGATCGCCTGGATCAGGCGCTCATAGCTTTCATTCGCTTCCGGTCCGCCGGCATCCGGTCCGTTGTTGTCCTGCACTTCCGTTACGCCGACAATATCCGGACTGTGCATGTCGTTGGCGATCGCCCGCGCGAGTTTCCCGGCCTTATCATCTGACGTCGTTTTACGGTTGTTCGAGAAGTTCTCCAAGTTGTACGACGCAATCGTCAGCTTCTCCGGATTTTTCACGATGGTCGTCATTTCCGGTACAGCAGATCCTTTCACGTACTTGTCCTGCATCTCCTCATAGCCGACGAAGATCTTATAGTTCTGGAATGAATACCCGACCACGCCGACGATCGGTCCCTTGAACTTGTCGCCCGTCGCCACTTCGAAATTGCGGGCGGTCGTATTCGGCTCAAGTCGGAACTGGATAAGATCCGCGTTCGGCTTGTCCTTCCGAAGCAGGACGCCGCCGTTCTTCGTGTCCGTTTTCCGGCTTCCGAACACAGTCGCAAGATCTCCGTGCTGCTGCGGACCGACCGCTTTCACATCACCGACCTGGACGCGCATCGCTTCCCGGCTCTCCCAGAAATCGCCTGCGTATTTCGCAGGATCGAATTCCTTCAGCCCTTCGCTCAGGATAGCATCTTTCGGCAGGTTCGATTCGTCGATCACGAATGGTTCCGGCAGCTTGACGCCGCGTTCCAGAATCTCCACAGTACCGCCCCGGTCGTTCCGGACGTTGATCTGCGTCGTTTTCAGATCGGTCTCCTGGCGGTCGGAATAGCCATCGATCGCGTATTCGCTCACCTGGCCGCCGACCGATACCAGATCGCCTTCCTTCAGGTTCCATGTATCCTTGCCGCTGTACAGAACGATCGCTTCGGACGTACGCAGATCACCGTCCCGCTCATTATCCGGCGTCTGGATATGGTAGTACGTCGATCCCTGGATGACATATTTGTACGTCACGATCCCTTTGATGCCTTCCACAGTCTGTCCCGCGAACGGCGAGTCGTGACCCGGTCCCTGGATGTCATGGATCTTCAGCGCATCCGTGATGAAGTAATCGAACGTCTGGACAATCGATGTCCGGCCGTCCGCTGTCTTGGCGACCGCCTTCAGCTGGACATCATCCGTGATTTCCAGCGGTGATGCATAGGTTGCGCCGTTCTTCACCGGATCGGTCCCATCCAGCGTATAGAGGATCTCCGCATCGGCGGTGCCTGTTGTCAGTGTCACGTTGACCCCGTCTATGAATGTCCCGCTTCCCGGATCCGCAGTGACCGGCTGGACGACGGAGGCATCTTCCACAATATCTCCCGCTCCACGCGGAATGACTTGATAGATATCATCGAACTGCTGGACGATGCCGGTGATCGAATCATACGTCATGCCCGCCTGCAGTCCGAGTGAATCGGTTTCATCCCGGACGGTGAATTCCGCACCATCCGTCGCAATGAAGTTCGCCCACCCAGGGCCTGCCGCCTTATCGGACAGGGTGACGTTATGCACGGTCACAAGCTGGGATTCCGTCGTTTCACCGATGTCCGCACCCGTCACTTTTTTCGCTTCCGGTACGGCGGACGCAGATTTCTCCACGAGTTTTGCGCCGTCAAGCTGCAGCAGTCCGCGATAGTCGGTCAGCTTACCTGTGAGGGTCACTACGTCCCCCACCTCTGCAGCGAGGCTCGTCGGACGGACGGCCAGACCGCCTGTCCCATCCTGGATGGAAATCGTGTTCTTCAGTTTTGCTGTGACGACCCCTTTCACAGTTACTTCCTGTCCGGCAGGGAGTGCACGGGCATCGGCAATGCTTAGTACATCAGCCGGCACTTCCGGTTCGGCGGGATCCGTTTCACCTGTACCATCCAGGTCATGTGTGCCGAGGTGATCGAATGTGTCTTTCGGATAGACCGTCCATTCTTTTGACCGGTCGAATGGTTCATCGAATGCTGCATTCCCTTTCAGGACATCGGCGTTGCGGACGAGTGTGACGTCAACACCCCATTTCTCCTGAGCCCCGACTTGTCCGAATGAATCGATGACCCCATCGCCTTTCTTGAGTACAAGCGCATCATCGCCATTGAAGTTGGTGACGCCCCCTGTTATAAAATCACCCTTCGCCTGTAATTCGGCAGGAGCCTGATTATGGACAATGACATACGTCCTGCCATGTTCAAGAGTCCCTGTTAATGCGAGACTGCTCGTCGGCTTTATCCCTCCATTTGCATACATTTCAATGGAATACCCCGCCAGATCGATGGATGTTCCAGTCCCGTTATACAGTTCAATCGCCTTGTTGTAACCCGATCCTTCAACATACTCCGAGATGAGCAGATCCGCTGCCAATGCTGCAGGTGCTTCAGCTGCCTGTACTGATAGTGCCGGCGCCGCTGCACTCGCTGCCAATGTTGCCGCCAGCAATGAATTCATCCATCTCTTTCCCGTCCGACCGTGCATTCCCTCACGCTCCTTCATTGTTTTGGAAGTCTCACAAATGCAAAATGTCCCCTGAAAGAATTCCAGTTTTCAAACTAATCGTATCATTGTACCCGCCGGCCGGCTATGCGTCTTTCCGGCAGTAAAGTGAACTTCCTGACTGTGCAGGAAGACATATCCAAGACGCCTGTCCATAGATAAATCGGCATAGAAAAAACAGCCCCTCCCAGGACTGTTCTCATCACTTGATTCATTTCACGACTCCAGGGGAGGATAGACAACTGTTTCATCCTCCTCGATGATCGGCATGGCACCCCATTTCCCAAGTTCATGGGGTACCAGTTCACCGGTGCCGTCCCGGTCCGGAACGATATGTGTGACCGACCAGTCCCGGACAGCCAGCCAGTTGCTGATCAGCAGCCGGTGGCAGCGGGCAGGGTGCCGTTCCGAACAGCAATAGGCCGTCCGTTTCCGGGCCGCCGTGTGTTCCAGGCGGTCAATGCCTTCCGCAAAACAATGGGACAGCGTGTAATCCGCATAATTATGGAAAGACTCATTGTGCCAACCGGCATTGAGCGCCGGGGAAATGAGCTGCGACGTCGGCCGCCGTCCGCCGAGTTCCTCCATATGTACATACCCGATGCCAGCTTGCGGCAGCCAGTCGGCCATCCGGTCTTTCGTGAACCACGGAAACTTCCGGCTGCCCGGAAACGACCGGACATCCACGAGCTGCTCGATTTCCGCCTCCTGCAGCAGGCGTATGAACTCTTCTTCCGTATGGTTGTAATGTCCGATTGTGAATATGTCCATCTGTCTCCCTCTTTCATCCTTTTGGTTAACCACTGCCCTCCAGACGGCCGCTGCAAACATTTTTTATTCTGGCATTACAGCTGAAAACGTTTCAAGGAGTTCACCGAACGCTCACAACTGCATGCTATAAAAAACTATCGTGTTTTCCAAGGACCGGTCCGGCAGCCGGGAAACCTGGAAATGCACAAGCAACACAATATGAAAGAAGAAGGAGGTGTCTGGATGGCAAAACGAACGTACAACCGCTTCTGGCGCTGGCATTTCTACGGCGCCCTGTTCATGGCTCCGCTGCTGATCACCCTCACCTTGAGCGGCATCGGCTACCTGTTCTATACGAATGTGGAGAACATCGCCTACAAGGACCTGTTCTTCGGGAACAGCGAAGAGACTTACCAGCTGACGATCGACGAAGGGATCTCCCTTGTGCAGCATGAGAATCCCGGGTATGACATCACCAAAGTGATGATGATGGAGGAGCCGTATAACACCCGGCTCACACTGGCGTCCGAAGACGGCGGAGAGCGATACGTATTTTTAGATGAACATAATGAAATCGTCGGCTCCCAGGACGCCAAGTACACGTATGCCAACATCATGCGCAATATCCACAGTTCCCTGTTCGCCGGCGGCACGGTCGTGAATTATCTCGTGGAACTGGCAGCCTGCTGGGCCGTGTTCCTGCTCCTGTCCGGCCTCTATATGACGTGGCGCGGCAAGGCGCTGATGAAGCCGAAGAAACCGGCGCGCCGGATCGCCATCAAACGGACGCATGCCTGGATCGGCACCGTCATCACCATCCCGATGCTCGTCATCATCTTCACCGGCCTGCCCTGGTCTGCGGTCATGGGGGATTTCATCTATTCCGCTTCCCAGGATCATCCATCCATCGGCACGCCACTGCTCCAGCAGCAGCCGCCGGCATCGGATATGAGCGAGATCCCGTGGGCCGTCCGGAAAGAGGAGGCACCGTCTTCCGGTGAACCGGATCCTCACGCGAACCATGGAGGCGGCAAGATGCCCGGCATGGATATGGGCGGCAACGGTATCCTGATCGAAAAACTGCTGTGGAAAGCCAGGGACGCGGGAATCGAGAAACCATATACCATCATTGCCCCGTCTTCCGAGGACGGTGTGTTCATCGTCTCGAAAGGCAGCAACACGGGGGTGACCGGTCTCGACGTCAGTCCGTACGATGAAATGACCGCCTATTTCGACCAGTACAGCGGGGACCCGATTTCCACCGTCGGCTACAGCGAGTATGGCATCCTGGCCAAGTGGTTCACATGGGGGATTCCGCTGCATGAGGGCCATCTGTTCGGCTGGCCGAACAAGATCCTCAACCTGCTCGTCTGCCTGGCGTTCCTCTATCTGATATTCAAGGGCTTCCAGATGTGGCTGGTCCGCAAAAAAACCGGCAGCCTGTCCGCACCGCCGCGTGCCGGACGTCCGGTCACCGCAGGATTCATCATCCTGATGGTCGTCCTCGGTGTCCTGATGCCGCTGTTCGGAATTTCCTTGGTGATCGTCTTACTGATTGAAGGAATACTGTACCTTGCCCGCAGGAAACGTCGGTCGGCTTCTGTCTGACGAACGGAAAGAAACCGCCGGTGAGCCGTAATGGCCCATCGGCGGTTATTCTGTTACTAACCATCCATATTCATGTTAAGGAATGCGGAGTGCCCAATTTCACTACGCTGTAAATTACTTGCAGCAGGCCGATACGAATGCTTTAAATAACCTTTTGGAATAGATGTCACCTGCGCAAGCTGTATTTTCGGGATGCCACTGGACACCGACCGCAAATGCATGGATTTTGCTTTCAATTGCCTCGATAATCCCGTCACTTGCGGTACCTGTCACAGCCAGTGATTCTCCCACCTCCTTGACACTCTGATGATGGAACGAATTTACCAATATCGTCTGTGCTCCGAAAATCTGGGCAAGTCTGGAATCCGGCGTGACCGTGACTTTATGGGATAGGTGCTCTCTCGTCGCTTTCTGGGCATGCTGAAGCGGTACCCGATCCCTTTGCGAATAGATATCCTGGTACAGTGTCCCGCCTTGTACAACATTCAGCACTTGGTGACCGCGGCAGATACCGAGGACCGGTTTATCAGTTTCCAAGAACTTTCGGGCAAGCTCCAGCTCTTGCGCGTCCCGGCCTGGTGATATTTCCCCAAGCATTCCATGTGGTTCTTCACCATAACATAGCGGATCTACGTCAAATCCGCCTGACAGCAGCAAGCCATCCAGCCGTTCAGCGAGCAGTTCAGGCTCTGTCTTCATTCCCATAGCGAGCAATACAGGAACCCCGCCTGCTTCTGTAATCGACTGGACGTACGCATGGTTCAGTATATAGCGGTATTCCAGGTCATTGTGGCAAGTAATGCCGATCAAAGGCTTCACGTCCATTTCCTCCTTTTCCGAAAGCCCCTCCGCTGATTGAATTGGCAAACACAGCACCGATCCCGTATTAGACGGCAGCAATTCAGCCAATCATCTGAAGTGAGCGTCACAGCTTCCCCGCATGCTCTTTCATGAATCTGCTATTTTAGGATCTCTGAAAAATTCGAGGAATGATTCACCTCTTTCCGAAATCCTTGTTCCTCCTCTTCCGATACGCGCGTTTATCAATTTTTCTTCCTGCATCGCTTCAAGGCGGACTCTCAGCTGCTGATCAGAAAGCCTGATCCCTCTTTCAGCAAGACGGTCCTTCACTTTTGCCCGGCCTAACAGTTCAAATGCATCCTTGCCATCTTTGTAGATTTCCAGGATCATCAGACTTTCATCCAAAAATCCGATACGTTCGATCTTTTCTTTTATCATTTCTATATCTTCAGCTGTGAATACGATTTTGGAGTTATTCCATGAATCAGGTTCGATGCCGCCTGATGGTTTCCTCTCCCGCTGTGTGCCCGTTTTGATTGCCTTATGGGCTATCGTGACTTGAGATTTAAAGTACCGGTTCATCAGCACCAGTTCCGGAATTGGACTGCCAAGCTCCATAGCAATTTGTTTGACTGTCCTGTAATCCAGCGTTCTTGGGCCGATGTCGATGACATTCTCGAACACCGCCGGCACCAGTTCGGATTCGCCCGGCGTAACAATCCAGTCCACATTCGCCGGGATTGCGCCAGAAGGGTCGTACGTTCGATAACTATGTTCATAAAAGATATGCTTCAGTGATTCGACGGTTTCCTCTGAATGTTCCATCGTATCGTTGATAATCAAGATCTGCTGGCCATTCGGCAGCTCTGTCAATTTCTCGGCTGCGGCAATATTGACCTCCCGGTTCGCCACGATCACTTTACATGATTCAGGGATGAATGGGGATGTGATTCCTCTGAGTACTTCTTTGGAAAGAACAACCAGATCCCCTGCTGCTGCCGTCTCCATTGTCAGTTGCTGCAGGGTAATCGGAAAGAGCTCCATTTTATCGCCAAATATATCAAACAGCTGATAGGCTACGATGTCTAAGTATTCTTTTTGAATGGAGATAATATGAAGTTTCTGCATGTTATATTTTCTCAAGCTCCTCAGCATAGTGGCAGGCCACATAATGTTCCGGATGCAGTTCGCGGAATTCCGGTACTTTCAGTTTACACATATCCTGGGCATACGGACAGCGTGTATGGAAGGTGCAGCCTGATGGAGGATTCGCCGGACTCGGTATATCGCCTTTCAAGATGATCCGTTCTCGTCTTACAGTAGGATCCGGGATGGGAACAGCGCTCAAAAGAGCCTTCGTATACGGATGGAGAGGTTTCTCAAAAAGTGCATCACGGCTCGCCAATTCCACCATACGCCCCAGATACATGACACCCACCCGGTCGGAAATATGCTCCACTACACTTAAGTCGTGAGCGATGAATACATACGTCAGTCCGAACTCTTCCTGCAGGTCCTTCATCAGGTTTAATACTTGTGATTGAATGGAGACGTCCAGTGCGGATACCGGTTCGTCTGCAATAATCAGTTTCGGATTCACTGCAAGTGCTCTTGCTATGCCGATCCGCTGCCGCTGCCCGCCGCTGAATTCATGGGGATACCGATCCGCATGATAGCGACTGAGCCCAACAGTTTCCAGGAGCTCCGTCACCCGCTGGCTTCGGTTCTCTTTATGGAAGTTATGGACAATCAGCGGTTCTTCCAGAATTTCTTTTATAGTGAGTCTTGGATTAAGCGAAGCATATGGGTCCTGGAACACCATCTGGAACTCTTTCCTCAAGGGACGTATTTGGTCATCCGTCATATTGGTTATATCCTGACCTTCAAACAGCACTTTCCCTTCTGTTATATCCAGCAGTTTCATGATCATGCGGCCTGTTGTGGATTTGCCGCATCCGCTTTCCCCTACGATACTGAGTGTCTCGCCTTTGTTAACAGTGAACGAAACGCCGTCCACTGCTTTGACGAACTCTTTTTTCCGGCTGAACAGCCGCGATGGGAGCGGAAAGTATTTTTTAACGTTCTGTACTTCCAACAAGGTCTGGTTCATCTGTCGGCACCTCCTCATGCAGCCAGCAGCGTACGGAATGATTAGTTGTCACTTTGTCCAAGGTCGGCTCCTTCTCCCAGCAAATATCCATGGCATACGGGCATCTTGGTGCAAACTTGCACCCCATCGGCATGTGTGATGGGATTGGGACGTTACCCGGAATGGACTGCAGCCGGTTCACACGCTCCCCGATTTTAGGGATGGATTCCAAGAGTCCCTGCGTGTATGGATGCTTCGGATTGGTGAAGATCGTAACGACATCACTTTCTTCCACTGCCCTGCCGCCGTACATAACGACCACCCTGTCACACATTTCCGCAACAACCCCAAGGTCGTGGGTGATAAGGAGAATCGCCGTATCTGTTGTCTTGGTCAGACTTTTCATCAGTTCCAGAATCTGTGCTTGGATTGTGACATCCAAGGCGGTCGTCGGCTCATCGGCGATCAGCACTTTCGGATTGCAGGCCATGGCCATGGCAATCATGACACGCTGCCGCATCCCTCCTGACAGCTGGTGGGGAAATTCATGGACAATCTTTTCCGGTCTTGAAATCCCGACGGCTTTCAGCATTTGGACCGCACGTTCCCTGGCCGCTTTTTTGGAGACCTTCATGTGCAGGATGATGGACTCTTCCAGCTGCCTGCCGATTTTGTAAACCGGATTAAGAGATGTCATCGGTTCCTGGAAAATCATCGCAATATCATTCCCGCGGATCTTTCTCATCTCCCGTTCACTAATCTTGGTCAGGTCTGTTCCTTCGTACAGGATTTCCCCTCCGGCAATTTGTCCCGGAGTGTCTTTCAGCAGCCTCATGATAGACAGGGAGGTTACACTTTTTCCGCTTCCCGATTCGCCGACTATTCCAAGCGTTTCACCCTTGCCGACTTCAAAAGACACACCATCAACAGCTTTTACAGTTCCCTCATCGCTCTTGAAATGCGTCTGCAAATTCTTTACCTGCAGTACTTTTTCCTTCATTAGCAGTTTCCTCCTCACGCATAGAGTGATCACTCTTTGATCTTCGGATCGAGCGCATCCCTTAGACCGTCACCAAGTAGATTGAATGCGAGAACGGTCACGAAAATAGCGAGCCCTGGAAAAATCGTCACGTGAGGAGCCATATTCAGGTAGTCGCGTCCCCCACTCAGCATTGCTCCCCATTCAGGTGAAGGGGGCTGCGCGCCCAGTCCTAGGAAACTAAGACTTGCTGCTGTCAAGATGGCAGAGCCGATCCGCATCGTGAAATAGACGATGATACTGGATACTGTTCCGGGAAAGATATGCTTCCAGATAATCCGATTTGGTTTTGTTCCGATAGATTTTGTTGCTTCAATGTATAACGTGGACTTCACTGCAAGTGTCGAACTTCGCACAATACGTGCGAACATCGGCACGCTGAATATAGCGACCGCTATGATTACGTTGCCTAGGCCCGGGCCGAGAATAGCAATGATTCCTATCGCCAGCAGAATTCCGGGAAACGCAAGGAGCACATCACAAATCCTCATGATAATTGAATCTATCCTCTTTCCATAGTATCCTGCCACGATACCGAGGAACGTGCCTCCGATTGCACCAAGAAGCACCGATGTGAGACCGACATACAGGGAAATCTGCGTTCCCGCCAGCACCCGGCTGAAGATGTCCCTCCCATAGGCATCGGTCCCTGCCCAATGCTGGGCAGACGGACCGGACAGTACATTCTCATAATCCGGTTCTGTAATATCGTAAGGCGTGATGAAAGGACCGACAAACGCGATAATAATGAGGAAAATCACAAAGAAAAACGACAGGAAAGCCAATTTCTGCTTCTTGAACTTCCTCCAAAACTCAGAAAAAGGTGTTTTGGATGGGATATTTTCAAGCGTCTGCTGATAGTACGCTTCCTTGTTCGATAACTTGACATCTATCACAAAGCACCCTCCTATTCATAGCGGATTTGCGGATTCAAAACGCCATACAGCAAATCGACCACCAGATTGATCAGGATGAACTCCAAGGCAAAGATCAGCATTTCAGCCTGGATCACCGGATAGTCACGATATGCGACGGAGTCGATCAGCAATTTGCCGAGCCCCGGCCAGCTGAACACAGATTCGATGACGACGGAACCACCTAAAAGAAATCCGAACTGCAGTCCTGTCATCGTCACCACGGGAATCAGCGCATTCCGTAATCCATGCCCCCATGTGATTTTTCTTTCATTCAATCCTTTCGAACGCCCGGTACGGATATAGTCCTCTTTCAATACGTCCATCAGCGAGGACCGCGTAAACCTCGCGACCACCGCAGCCACTCCTGTTCCGAGTGTGAATGCGGGAAGAATATAACTCTTCCACGACTCCATCCCGCCGCTTGGAAGCCAGCCGAGTGTAACTGCGAACAGCTGGATCAGCATCAGACCGAGCCAGAAAGAAGGCAGTGACAATCCTGATACAGCACCGAACATACCAAGATAATCCTGCCACTTATTGCGTTTGGTGGCAGAAACCACGCCGATGAACAGTCCGACTGCAACTGCCCATAACATACTCCATACGGTCAGCCAGAAAGTGGGCATGAATCGTTCACCAATTTCATAACTGACGGATCGGTTCGTTTTGAGGGAGTTTCCGAAATCACCTTTGAAAAGGTTTTTCATATAGGTGAAATATTGTTCAGTGACCGGTTTATCGAGTCCGAGTTCTTTCCGCACCATTTCCACATCTTCGATCGTCGCATCTTCCCCCGCCACGAGTCTTGCCGGATCGCCGGGTATCATATGTACAAACAAGAAGATGAAAATCGAAACCAGAATGAGTATCGGGATGACTTGCAATAATCGTTTACCAAGAAACCGCAGCATGTACAGACCTCCCTTTTAGATAAAGAAGGAGCGCTGAGCATCAGCGCCCCCCGTATCCATCCTTACTCGATCTCAGCCTCAGAGACGCTCAAAGAGCCATCTGGAAGCAGGTATACACCCTTCAGATAATTTTTCTTGCCGGCAAGCGTATTGTCCGCTGACAGGAACACCCACGGAGCATCATCCCAAATAAGTTTTTGGACATCTTCATATGCTTTTGCCCGGTCATCTTCGTTCGCTGTTTGCAGGCCTGCACTGATGAGCTTATTCACTTCATCATTATCATAGTACGAAACATTATAGGACTTCGGAGGGAAGGCATCTTCTCCACCGACAAGCGGACGGATTCCCCAATCGGCATCACCTGTCGATGGCGACCAGCCGCCATAGTACAGCTCAAGTTCCGCATCATCCGCATTTTGGACAGACCAGATCTTGTCTGACAGCGTACCTGATTCCATCGGTACCACTTCCACATCGAAGCCGACAGCTGCCAGCTGCTGCTGAAGGAATTCCATAGCTTTCACTGTGCTGGAGCTATTGCCGCCCCACAGTTTCGCTTTCATACCTTCTTTAACGCCCGCTTCCTTCAGAAGCTCTTTCGCTTTCTCAAGGTTAAAGTCATACAGCTCCTGCTTCGAGTAGAATTGGACATCAGGCGCGATGACCGAATCCAGCTTTTCGCCCTGTCCGTTCATGACGACTTTGATGAAAGCATCTTTGTCGATAGCGTAGTTCAGAGCCTGTCTGACTTTTATGTCATTGTATGGCTCCTTCATTGTGTTCATCGCCATATAGCGGACGACGATGGACGGCTTGCTTTCAACTTCGATACCGTTTTTCCCGTTTACCCCTTCCACCTGCTCTGTCGGTACAGGATAGATGAAATCGGCTTCTCCTGTCTGCAGCATGGCAATCCGTGAACCGTTTTCGGAAACGGGCTTGAATGTAATTGCATCGACCTTCGGATATCCTTCGTTCCAATAATCCGTATTCTTTTCGATCTTCAGCCCTTCGCTCGGTTTCCACTCGACAAACTTGAAAGGCCCGGTCCCTACTGGATGCTTGCCGACGTCCTTTCCATACTCTTCAAGAGCCTTCGGACTGTGGATCAGTGCAGCCGGGTGAGCAAATGTATTGATCATGGCACCAAATGGTTCAGACAGTGTGAATTTAACTTCGTAATCACTGATTACCTCAGTGGATTGGATCAAAGCAAACAGACTGTGACGCTTCAATCCGCTATCCGGATCCGCCAATCTGTCGAAATTGACTTTGACAGCTTCGGCGTTGAAAGGAGTCCCATCATGAAACTTTACATTCTCACGCAATTTGAATGTAAACTCCGTAGCTTCATCATTCGCATCATACTCCTCGGCCAGCAGCGGAATTACATTCATGTTTTCATCGAAGCCAAGAAGCCCTTCCATCATGGTCTTCTCTGCTGAGTTGGACAAAGTGTCATTCGTATCGTGAGGATCCAGCGTCGTGAAGTTATCCGCAACTGCGATCACCAGGTCATTCCCTTCTTTGACAGCCTTCTTGCCGTCCCCCCCACTTCCTTCCGCGCTTCCCTCTTTGCCGGAATCGCTGCATCCAGCAAGCACAAGCAGCAATATCAGAGCAAATGCGGACAACCAGCCATACGTCTTTTTCATCTTCTTCTCCCCTTTTGGTTTCTTATGATAAAGTGCATGTTGCCTTTTTCAATTTAAAAGCGGGTTCCAAATGCCCGATGACTTCTTCACGCGCATTCCGCAGTTCAGGGTGATGATAGGATGCCAGTTTCTCTTCCTGCTGTTCCGTCAGTAATCCTAATTGCTTCAGTACTTCAACTGCTGCAGGATAGGCAGCACGTCCATTGCCGTCTTCAATTTTGATGGCAATTCCGATACCGCTTTCAAGATCGCCTATACAGTAGACGCCTTCAGCACCAGCTTTACCGAACATCCTGCCGCCCATCACTTTCATGAAATCTGTACAGAATCGGTCGGTCCCCCCAACCATTTCAGGCACTGCCATCATAGAAGAAGTAATCGTTTCAATCGCCTGCTTCCGCTTTTCAGGAAAGGTGTCCGGTTTCGACATTTTTGCAAAACATAACGCCAGACGATCGAGAGGAATTCCATGGACCGGAACACCGCACCCGTCAATTCCGATTTCAATCTCACTGACCGGCACCTCTGAAAGATCGCTGATCACTTCAAGGATCCGCTGCTGTACGGGATGCTCCAGAACATAATAATCCTCGGTAGACTCTCCCATATATTTGGCGGTGGTCAGCATACCGCTATGTTTTCCTGAACAGTTGTTATACACAGGTGTTATAGGGGTCTCAGACTTGATCACTTGCTCGTAAGTGTCTTTCCATCTAGGCGGGTGGGTGCCGCATTTCAGATCCTCTACCTCAAGATCGAGTCTGCCCAGAATATCCTTCACTCTGGATGTGTGCTGTTCTTCGCCATTGTGGGAAGCACAGGCGAGCGAAATATCTGCCGCACTTAACTGATAGTAGTCAGCAGCTCCGGTTTCAATAAGAGGAATCGTCTGAAGCGGTTTCATAGAAGAACGGGCAAATGTCGCCCGCTCTGGATCGCCGCAGCTATAAAGCAGATTTCCGTTCGGATCCACCACGGCAATGTGGCCGTCGTGTGCGCTCTCCTGATACCCTCCTCTTTCTGCAATGACTAATCGATCTGCAGTCAAATTACCACTCTCCCAAAATTCAATATTTTCTAATATTTTATTACACAATCAATCTCATTACAACCCCTTAATTGAAGTTTTTGAACTTTTGTATAATCGGGTTTTAATAAGTTACTTCACGTGGATTAATGTAATTAACTAAAAAAGCCGCCGATGAACAGTTATTGCTCATCGGCGACTAGTATATCAGTCAGGTTTCACACGCAGCACACGCCCGGTATTGGCGTCCACTTCCACTTCGAATTTGTGGCCTTCCACAGTCCGGATCTCCACTTCGTAGATCAGGGTGCCGTGTTCATATTCCAGTTCTGCTTTGACGACCTGGCCCGGCACTTGCTGCAGCGCAGCAGACATGGCCTGTTCCATCGAGATCCGCCGGTATTGGGGGTTCTGCCAGTGGTTTGCCCAATAGGGGTTCGGTTCCGTCCAGTTCTGGTTTGTCATGCTATCTCCTCCAATTCGCTTTATCCCTGACAGTGTATGCGGGCTTAAAGGAAATGTGAGACAGGAAGACGGCATACCGGTGAGAACCGTGCGGCTAATTTGGTGACGGTTCGTTTTTGTGATCGTCAAGGTAATTCAGAAATTCGATATAGTATGCCATAGCCCGGGGATAGTGATTTTGCCCGTTTTTATAGATCCTGTCGATCTGTTCCAGCATCCCATCCGTGATTTCCCGTTCCTCTGAATAGATCCCGTGCCGTTTCAAGTTATGCAGCCGGTTGTCGTACTGCTCTGCCGACACGTCGGATAACGGGCGGACGCCGGGTTTTAATTCGTGCCTAGTTTTAAGATAGTCGATGAATTTCATCCATTGTGCTCCTCTATGGTTTATGGACGCGTCTTTTCTTTCGAATAAAACAGAACAAAACCTATCTGCCTCGCAGATAGGTTCGTTATCCTATTCCAGCGCTCAGGTAGTTTCTACCCACCTCAAGGAAACTATAAACATAGGAAAACTTCAGATTTGAAGGGTGCCTGCTGCATGTACAGCACAATCACTTACGGTATCATCCCCCTGAGTACAGGCACTTTCTTGATGATATAGACGAGAATCGTGCTGATTGCAACGACAAGCACCGTCTTATACGGGATTCCGATTGCCGGGTGAAGATTGAACCAGACGAAATCGAACTTCTCATGGAGCGTCTGCATGACGAGGACATGGATCAGGTAAATGCCGAAGCTCGCTTCACTGATCACTTTGCCGACCCAGGGCAGCGGCGTCCTGCCGACTGCCGTGTACTTGAACAGGACGAACAGGGCTATCGTGATCAGGAAGACGTTCGGTGAGTGCTCGTCATACCAGAAGTACTCGAGCGGGTCATCACTCGAAACCGATCCACGGTACGTCATGAAGAATGTGATCAGCCAGCCGGCCAGTCCGCCGGCATAGATGAGTTTCCGGACGGCGGGACGCAGATCATAGGTGAATAGATAATAGCCGAGCATGTAATACCCGACGTAATGCGAGACGAATAAGAGTTCGATTTCAATCCGGTAGCCGACCATGTACGTCATCCAGTGCATGATGACGGAAGCGATCAGCCAGAGAATCAGGAAATATTCGATATCCGTCCTCTTTGCATTCCGGACAAGCACCTTGAGCAGCGGTGTGATGAGATAGAGTCCGGCAATCATGTAAAGGAACCAGAGATGATACATGATATCCCCCGTCGCGAGCCTCTCCACAAAATCGGACATGGAAAAGCTGTATGCCCCTTTACGGACTTCATTGGCATAGTAGATCACACTCCAGATCAGCAGCGGAATGACGATCTTGCCCATCCGTTTCTTCAGGAACTCGGCTGTCGGGATCTCCCTGCGGCTGCTGAGCATCAGTGCCCCGCTGATCATGACGAACATCGGCACGGCCCATCTGCTGAGGGATTCGTAGAAGTTCCCGGCCATCCAGGGACTTGTATAATTTTGCGAGCGGTCCGTCACGACACCTGCCGAGACATGGATGACAACAACTGCAACTGCCGCCAGAATACGCAGCCAGTCGAAATAGAGTAGCCGTTTCATCGTGTTTCCCCGTTTCAATGGTTGAAGTAGTTGCTCCTCCTATTCCCTTTCCGGCCTGTTTGCTAACTTGGCAGATTCAGGCGGACGGCCCGGAAGTGTCTGCAAAGAATCAGCAATTATGGTATACTCGCACCATGAAAAAACTTGTCGCCCTACTGCTCATCGGTATCATTGCCGGTCTCTTCATCTCTTCCAGCCAGACATACGACCAACAGACGATCGTTCCGGACCTGGAGCGTCTGCTGCCGGACCGGCCTCTCGAAGGGCCGCTGTCCAAGCTGGAAATCCCCTATTGGGGGAAAACCATCTCCGTGGAGGAACGGGGCTATTACTATTTCCTCGAATTCCTGATCCGCAAAGCGGCGCACTTCTTCACATTCGGCGTACTGGCCGCCGTCCTGTACTGGCTGCTGCCGAAGATGCGCCTCCGTTTCTTCCTGGCGCTGCTGCTGTCGTTCGCTGCCGCCTCTGCGGATGAATTCCATCAGTCACTGACAGGCGGCAGGACCGCCACCTGGCAGGATGTCGCGCTCGATCTGTCGGGCGCAATCGTCTTCCTGACCGTGATCCGGCTGTTCACACCGCGCAGAACACGCCGGACCACACGCTGAAAACGCCATGGAATCCCTGTAGAAAGGATGCTGACGTATGCAGGAGTACAAGATCACCTATTTCTTCGATGAGGACCATTACATCCGCCGGTTTGTCCATTATGACAATGCCGAGGATGTCGTGGCGCTGCTCGCAAGCGAACGCGACCGGTACATTTCGTTCTGGGACAGCCGGGGGATCTACCATGAACTGAATACAGCCAATGTCCGGGTCACCCAGTTTTCCGAATACCATCGGGATCAGCTGGCAGACTGACGGACTCCAGAATGTCCATCCATTGCCAGATGGGCATCTTTTTTCAATTTGTTTCAAGTCTTCCGAGAAAGGGCAAGGACTCAGTATGAGAGACCGACGAATGGAGGAACTGATAGATGAACAGAGAATTCGCAGGTATATTTGAAAGTGAGACGGAATTACTCGAAAAAATCAATGAACTTCACCGCATGGGGATTGCAGAGGAAAATATGTATGTCGTCACGAAGGACAAGGAGGATGTGTCCATTGTCCGCGGCCGCACAGATGCGGAAATCCAGGAAACCGAAGCCTCTTGGTGGGACCGGTTCACGTCATTCTTGAGTGACGAGCAGCCAGCGCGCAAAGCGCTGCACCGCATGGACCTGACCGAAGACGAAGCCGACCGCTACATTGCAGCGGTTGAAAATGGCTCGTTCCTGTTATACGTTGACAAAGGCGACTTCTGGGATATGGCCGACCACGATGCCGGCAATCTGACCGAGGACATCGGCAAGCGGATGGACACCGGTGAAATTCTGCCGGAGCAAAATGATGCGGCGGAACAGGAGAAGTTTCTCGATGATGCACGGGTGGAGCATCAGAATGCGAAGTATAAGTTGTAAGAAGAATAAAAGCGGGCCGGCTCTGAGTTGACAGAGCCGGCCCGCTTTTTTTGTTATTGTTTTACCAGTGTGTTTTAAGCAGGATATTCATCGCTACACATTATCGTGATCTTTTCACTGTAGCACCTGTAGTGAGTGTATTTCCTACTCCATCAGTCAGTTTGTTGCCAGCTGCAGGCTGGATAGTAATTGTTTGTGCTAACTCTTCTTCAGAGAAACCGCCAGTCACTACCGCAGTAGCTTTAGTTTTATCTTTAGAATTTAGCGTTGTTTTGACTTTCTTAGCGACAGTCTTATCGCCTGCCAAAATCTCCATATTGATTGGCGATCCTGTAACGGCCTCGGAGAATGTCAAATCAATTGTGCCATTAACAGTCATAACTGCGGATTCAATTACAGGTGCAACGTTTTCGTTGAAAGTTACCTTCCTTGTATCAGATTCCATGGCTTTTGTTGAACCTTCAGCCTTGATATTTTTGACTGTCACATAACGTTTCCCTGTTTCATCAATTGAACCGGGTGCCAACTGGAGTACTGCTGTTTGTGCAACTGTTTCATCATCACCCTCTACGACTTCGTTGAGAGTGACACTTTGCACAGCTACTCCATTGATCGAATAGTTTGCTGTGTTCAATGCAGTGCTTCCGTCTACTTTCTTATCAAACGTAACGTTCACTTTTGTGTTATCATCCGCGTCTTGCTCGATTTTTGTTACCTTCACCAGTTCAGCATTCTCTGCCGCAGCATCTTTACCACGTGTGAACGTTACATCTTTTGAAGCTGCATTTACGTTATAAGCTGATGCCACGTTTTCGAATGAGAGATTGACATTATATTTTGCGCCTTCTGAATCGGCATCATTTAATAGAGTACCCAATTCCACAACTACTTTAGCAGCGTCATCTTCAACTTTTGCTACAACCGCAGATTTATTTACATTCTGCGTAACTCCGTCTGTACGAAGATATGTTCCGGCAATTTTCACTTTTGAATCCTCTGAGACATTTACTTTTTTGTCGAAAGTGATTTCCAGCAATTCTTTGTCGCCGTCTTTGTCTTTGATGACCTTAGTTGAAGTCACTTCAGGCGCAGCAGTGTCTTTTGTGAATGTGATAAGGCGTGATGATTCTGCGCCTGTTTCTCCACTTAAATCAGTGTAGTTGTTAACTGTGACAGTTAGAGATCCATCGAGCACTTCATTGGTAGTTACTACATATTTCAATGGGTTCGAAACGTCTTTTTCGACAGTCTTCACAGTACCCCCCGACAGATTAATTTCAGGCTTGCCTGCTAGCTGCTCCGAGAATTCCACAGTGAATTCTTTAGCGCCTGTCTGTGCGATGTTACCTACTGTCGGCGGTGTGCCGTCCTTTTCACCTTTAGTGAATGTGGCAGTTGCCGAATTAGCAGCAATGGTGTTGTCCGCCATATCTTTCGCATTTGCAAATTCCACGTTCACCTTCTTGCCAGCGTCCATGCCAGAAGGCAACGTGAAGAGCACTTCACTGTCACCAGAATTGAAAGAGTTGTCTATATTGTCATCACCGTATACTGTGCCGTTTTCATTAGTATAACGAAGTGTTCCGAGATCTTTCATAGGTTCAGAGAAGACGACATTGTATTGGGAGGCGTTTACTTTGTCGACAGATACGACCGTCGGTGCCTTTTCATCTTTAGCAATGGTAACGATTTCCTGATACTTCTCGATATCTTTGTTATCCATTGTTTTCAATCCGTTAGCAATAACAGTGTATTTGCCTTCCAGGGCATTCTTTGTCTGTACAGTCAGTGTTTTACCGTCAGTCGAGAGCATCCCTGTCAGTTCGCCTGTTTCATTGGCATTGCCCACACGTGACATCGTGAACACGCCATCCTTGAACTCTCCAGTTTTTGCGTTAGCAAAGAGGGTTGCCGGGTTGACAGCGTCTGTGAATTTCACTTGGACTTGTGTTGCGCTGACAGCTTCGACGCCTTCGACTTTGAGTTCAGGAGCCGGAGTTTCGTCGCGTGTTTCGAGTTTGTACAGGAAGATGGCCAGTTCGCCGCGTGTGATTGAATCGACAGTGCCGAAGCGGTTTGCTGTTTTCCCGTTCGTGATATTGTTGTCGACCAGTGCTGCGACCGCATCTTTGTAGCGCGGTGCTACGTCGCTGAAGCTGACGTTCGCTGCATCGCCTTCGATGCCATATGCTTTCGACAGCATGATTGCCGCTTCACCGCGTGTGATCGGAGAGTTTGCGCCAAATGATGTCGTTGTCTTCCCGTTCGCGATGCCTTTCGCTTTCAATGCATTCACATATTTCACTGCGCGTGATGGGACATCCGAGAAGCCTGATGCCGGTGCGCTTTCGATTTCTTCTGTTGTCAGTGTCGCTTTTGCGAGGAGAACCGCCACGTCTACACGTTTGATGCTCTGCTGTGTGCCGAACTGTGTGTCACTGATCCCTTGTGTAATGTTGTTTTCAGACAGGAAGGTGACAGCCTCTTTGTAACGGTCGCCTACGTCCGTGAATTTCATATCTTGTGCGAATGCTGCCGGCACGACTGCGGACGCAACGAGTGTCGCTGTCGCTGCGCTTGCAACGAATTTCGAATAGTTAGTAGTTTTTTTCATAATGAAATATCTTCCTTTCTTAGCGGAACTTCGATTCTATCCCCTCAAAAGAAGAATAGGAATCTATTATACGACACTACCCTCTAAATGCATACAGGTAAACATTACGGGTACATGTCAATATTTCCAGACTCGTAACTCCCCTGAAATATAGTTTCATATTTTCATACATATAAAAACTTCTAATTCACAGAAAATAACATCTAGGAATGCTATATACGGACGAAAATACCTCCTTCTGTTTCCATAAAGAAAAACCGCAGGGAGCCGGTGTGCATACGCCCGGTCCATACGGTTTTCATCCAACACAGCAGTTGCCGATTCACTTGCGCCGTTCCTCCGTGAGCGCCGCCATGGCAATCTCGAGTGCGTCCCGCTTTTTTACGGCTTCCATGCCCGTTTCTGCACAGACGCCAATATAGAACTTGCATTTCGGTTCGGTGCCGGACGGCCTGATGCAGCACCAGGACCCATCGGCGAGCTGGAATTTCAGGACATTCGCCCGCGGCAGTCCGGTCGTTGTTTCGGCTCCGTCGGCGTTCCGGATGATACCTGTCTCGTAATCCTCGACAGCTGCCACCTGCTGTCCCGCAATCTCTTCCGGCGGATCGGCACGGAACGAATCCATCAGCCTGGCAATCGTCTCCGTCCCTTCTTTTCCCGGAACGGTGATGGATTGCAGCCCTTCCCGGTAATAGCCGACTTCCTTATAGAGGGCCTGCAGTTCCGCATGCAAAGAACTGCCGAGGCTCTTGTAGTAGGCTGCCGCTTCCGCAGCGAGGACTGCGGCCTGGACGGCATCCTTGTCCCGGACGAAATCGGCCGCCAGATAGCCGTAGCTTTCTTCGTAGCCGAACAGGAATTCATACTCCCCGGAGTCCGCATATTCTTCGATCTTCTCGGAAATGTACTTGAAGCCGGTCAGCGTGTCTTCCGTCTTCACTCCATATCGTGCTGCAATCTCTTTTCCCATCTCGGATGTCACGATCGTCTTCAGCAGCAGTCCGTTGTCCGGCAGCGTGCCCGCCTGCTTTCGCTGTTCAAGCAGATAGCGCAGCAGCAGTGCGCCGAGCTGGTTCCCTGTCAGAAGATCATAGCCGCCGGTCGGCAGGGCGATGGCTGCGCCGAGACGGTCGGCGTCAGGATCCGTTGCCAGCAGCAGATCCGCGTCCTCTTTCGCGCCGAGCTGGATGGCAAGCCGGAATGCCTCCTTTTCTTCAGGATTCGGATATGGCACTGTCGAAAAGTCGGGATCCGGCTGTTCCTGTTCCGGCACGACCGTGACCTGTGTATAGCCGAAGTTCTCAAGCGCCTGCTGGACCGGCACGCTGCCTGTCCCATGGATCGGTGTATAGACGATCTTGACATCGTCCCGCGGGAAATCGCCGTATTTCAGGCGCTTCAGCTGCTTCTGGTACGTTTCATCGATCCCTTCGGCGAGGATTGTCATCAGCCCTCCGGCTTTCAGCTCATCCTCATCGAGTACCGGGATCGCAAACAGATCATCGATTTCTCCCATATAAGCAACGATCGCATCCGCTTTCTCCGGAGGCAGCTGCCCTCCGTCTTCCCCGTACACTTTGAAGCCGTTGTACTCTTTCGGATTGTGGCTCGCTGTGATGACTACGCCGCTGAATGCGTCCAGTTCGCGGATCGCATACGACAGCTGCGGCGTCGGCCGCGGCTCGGCGAATACGAATGTGCGGATGCCGTGCGCTCCGAGCACCCGCGCAGTTTCCACCGCGAATCCCTTTGACTGGTGGCGTGTGTCGTACGCGATGGCAGCCCCGCGATGCTTCGCTGCCGGTCCGTATTGCCCGATCATCCGGGCAAGCCCTTCTGCAACCCGTCGGATCGTATGGATGTTCATCCGGTTCGTGCCGGCTCCGAGCATGCCCCGCATGCCCCCTGTGCCGAACTCGAGCCAGCGGTAGAACCGTTCGGTGATCTCACTCTCGTTCCCTGCAATCGCTTCCAAATCGGACGTCAGCTGTTCTTCCAATCCGGCATTCTTCCATTGTTCGTATGCTGTCATGATGTCTGTCATCGCAGTTTCTCTCCTTATCAGCCGGCTTGCAGCCAGTTTCAGCCATTCTACCCCAAGTATACGATGATGCCGTGCGGACAGCAAAGGATTCAAAGCGCCGCTCTCTGCTGCCGGAACGGCGGGCGGCACTGTATTAACCGGCCGGTTCATGGTAAAATGCACACTAAGCTACAACGAATAAAGGAGAGCACATATGGAAATTGCAGTTTTAGTCCCCTGTTACAACGAAGAGCAGACGATCGGCAATGTCATTGATGACTTCAGGCGTGAATTGCCGGACGCGACAATCTATGTCTATGACAACAACTCTTCGGACCGTACATCCGAGGTAGCGAGAGCGCATGGGGCAGTCGTCCGCTTCGAGCCGCGCCAGGGAAAGGGCAACGTCGTCCGGTCCATGTTCCGCGATATCGAAGCAGACTACTATATCATGGTCGACGGTGACGATACATACCCGGCGGAATTCGTGCACGAGATCCTGGCACCTCTTGAAACAGGCGAAGCCAACCTGGTGATCGGCGACCGCCTGTCGAACGGCACGTATTTCGATGAAAACAAACGGAAATTCCACGGATTCGGCAACAACCTTGTGAAAGGCCTCATCAATAAGCTGTACAAAAGCAACATTACGGACATCATGACCGGCTACCGCGGGTTCGACCGGCTGTTCGTCAAGTCGATGCCGGTGACAAGCCCGGGATTCGAAATCGAGACCGAGATGTCCATCCATGCACTCGATAACCGGTTCCTCATCAAAGAGGTGCCGATCGATTACCGGGATCGGCCCGAGGGCAGCGAGTCAAAACTGAATACGGTCACGGACGGATTGAAAGTTCTGCGTATGATCTTCACTTTATTCAAAGATTACAAGCCACTGCTGTTCTTCTCCGTGTGGGCGGCTGTCTTCCTCGTGCTCGGACTCGCTGCCGGCACGCCGGTCATCGTGGAATTCATCCAGACGGGGTTCATCGCCAAAGTGCCTTCCGCCATACTCGCTGTCGGCTTCGTGATGCTTGCGATGCTGTCGTTCGCATGCGGGCTGATCCTCGATACTGTCGCGGGCACGCACCGCAAAAATTATGAACTGCAGCTGAACCGCATTGCGGAAAGACGGTGAGCGCATGCCCATGAAGATTGTGCGCTGGGCTGTGATCGTTCTGCTCGGCCTGTATCTCGGCGGCTCGATGATCTTCTTCTTCACACCGATCCGGAATACGCCTGTATGGGCGATCCTGCTCGTATCCGCAGCCATGGCGGTGTTCGTCTGGCTCGCCCTCCGGTTCTGGCCGATGCTTCGGGCGATGACGCGCGCCAAACGGATCAGCTACATTCTATTCGGCATACTGTTCCCGCTTTACATCGCCGCGAGCATCCGCGGGGAGCAGCCGTTCCTGACCGATAACCATATCGTCGTCATCCTGGCCGTCTGGCTCGGTGTCACGCTCGGGGTGCTGGCCATTGTTACTGCCATCATTTACGGAGCGCTTTCCGTGCGGCTGCAGCCGAAGGGTCAGCGGGTTTCCGTCTGGAAAGTGTTGCTGTATGCCCTCCCCACCCTGCTCGTCTCCGCCTATTTCCTGGCAGCTTTCTATCCGGGTGCGATGACGCCGGATTCACTGGCGCAATGGGATCAGGCGCTGACACACAAATATACGGACTGGCATCCGGTTGTCCATACGATGCTTCTGAGCGTTCTGCTGTCCATCTGGAAGTCGCCTGCCATCGTCGCGATCTTCCAGATCCTTCTGATCAGTGCGGCTGCCGGTGTCACCGGCCGCGCGCTGGAGGAAGCCCGGGTGCCGAAATGGGCGATCTGGCTCGTGCTGATCGTTTTCGCGATCAGTCCGGTCCATGCGATCTCTTCCATCACCCTCTGGAAAGATGTCGCTTACAGTGCCGCCCTGTTCCTGTTCTCGATCCTCATGTTCAAGATCGTGCGGACGGGCGGACGGGTGCTCGCCGGATGGCCGTTCCTCGCCCTGTACGCGCTGACCGGCTTCATGGTGATGTTTTTCCGTCATAACGGCTTCCCGGTATTCCTGATCGTGACGGCCTTCATCCTCATCATGTATCGGCCGTACTGGCTCAAGCTGTTCCCGGTGGCAGCTGTGATGGTGCTCATCTATCAGATTGTCGTCCATCCCGTCTATACGAAACTTGAAGTCCATCCGTCCGACCCGCAGGAGATGCTGAGCATCCCGACACAGCAGATCGCGGCCATCGTGACGGAAGGCGGGGACATCACGGACAAACAGAGGGACTACGTCAACCGGATCTTCCCGATCGACAAGTGGCATGAGAAATACAACCCGTACAGCGTCGACTCCATCAAGTTCTCGTGGGGCGACTACAACCGGTTCACGATCTATGACGACTGGGGCCGGTACGGGCGGACGTATCTCCAGCTCGTGAAACAGAATCCGGAGATCGCAGCGGGCGCGCTGTTCAGACAGACATCGCTCGTCTGGCAGATCAACCAGCCGGAAGACGGGTATACGAGCAAATACGTGACGCATATCTACCGGAATAACGAGTATGGGCTCGTCAACCCTGTGCTGAATGAAGAACGCCGTCTCCATGCGTACAATTATCTGAAAGACGCGGATGAGTCCATCCCGTTCCTGTGGCGCCCGGCCTTCTATACAGCACTTGCCCTGCTGTTCACGTATATCGCCTACTTGCGCAACAACTGGCGTGCATGGCTGCTGCTGCTGCCGGTCGCATTGAATACGGGAGCCGTGTTTGTCGGCATCCCGGCACAGGATTTCCGGTACTTGCTGGCCAATTCGATGATCATGCTGCCATTCCTGCTGATCAGCCTCGTGCCATTTGAACCGATGGAGGTGACTGACGATGACTGAGACCCGCACGACTTCACCGATCGGCATCGTACTGATGATTGCAGCCGCGTTCAGCACAGCGAGCGGACAGTTTTTCTGGAAACTCGCTGCCGGCGGCGGACTGTTCGACTGGCACTTGTGGGCCGGATTCGTGCTGTACGGTCTCGGCGCTGTCCTGATGACCGTCGCCTTCCGTTTCGGCCGGCTGTCCGTGCTCCATCCGCTGCTGACGGTCGGCTACGTGATCGCCCTCATCTACGGTGTCGCCTTCCTGAATGAACCGCTCAGCCTTCCGCTGCTGGCCGGCACGGTCCTCATCCTGGCCGGCGTCTGGCTCGTAGGGGGTGACAGTCATTAACTGGCTGCTTGCATTGATGCTGCTCGTCATGACATGGTGCGGCGCTTTCGGAGGCTATTTCCTGAAACTCGCGTCCGGCACCGATCTGAAGTTTGAACGTCCGGCGCTGATCCGCCGTCTGATCATCGGGCTGCTCAGTTACGGCGCAGGCGCTGTGCTCAATATTTTCGCACTGCGCTATATGGCATACACGATAGTATTCCCGCTGACGTCGATCACGTACATCTGGACGTTCATCCTGTCCTATGTGCTGCTCGGCGAACCGATCACGAAGCGCAAGATTGCAGGTGTCGTGCTTATCATGGCCGGCGCCGTCTGTCTCGTGCTGTAGGAATGAAGAAACCGCATGGTATCAGGGGAGTGATCCTGACACCATGCGGTTTTTCTATTGCAGCTTATTATTCCGTTTTCGCTTTGTAGTCTGCAAGCAGCCGTTCCATCAGGTCGAGGACGTCCGACTTCAGATCATCCCGTTCCAGTGCGAACGTCATCGTCGTTTCGATGAAACCGAGCTTCTCTCCGACGTCGAACCGGCGCCCTTCGAACGCATACCCATAGACATCCTGCTGCGTGTTCAGTTTTTCGATCGCATCGGTCAGCTGGATCTCGCCGCCTTTGCCGATCTGTTTTTCATCCAGAATGTTGAAGATTTCCGGCGTCAGCACATAGCGCCCGACAATCGCGAAGTCGGATGGCGCTTCGTCCTGGCTCGGTTTCTCGACGAAATTGCGGACTTGCATGAGGCGGGAATCCGTCGTGACCGGGTCGATGACGCCGTACCGATGGATGTCTTCGTGCGGCACTTCCTTGACGCCGATGATGCTCGAACCGGTCGCTTCGTACTGCTCGATCAGCTGTTTGAGCGCCGGCTTGTCACTGCGGATGATGTCGTCGCCGAGCAGCACACCGAACGGCTCGTCACCGATGAAGTTCCGCGCGCACCAGATGGCATGTCCGAGGCCGAGCGGCTCTTTCTGGCGGATATAATGGATGTCGACCGCCGCGGATTCTTTGACCTTTTCCAGCAGATCATATTTTTCCTTCTGCATGAGGTTCTCTTCCAGCTCGAGTGCATTGTCGAAATGGTCCTCGATCGCCCGTTTGCCTTTCCCTGTTACGATGATGATGTCCTCGATACCCGATTCGATCGCTTCCTCGACGATGTACTGGATGGTCGGCATATCGACGATCGGCAGCATCTCCTTCGGCATCGCTTTGGTCGCCGGCAGGAACCGGGTGCCGAGCCCTGCCGCCGGGATGATCACTTTCTTGACTGGTTTCATGGGATCCTCTCCTGTCCTTCTTCAATAGATGCAGTATAGCACAGAACGCCGGCCGGCATGCCTGATCAGCCGGCCGGCCTGCGGTGAATTGTGTCAGGCTGCCGATATATTCGGCGATTTGTCCGATACGACGCGCCAAGTGTCCGATATCTCCGGTGATCTGTCCGATACACCTCCGCCAGCAGCCGGCGGATCGGACCCATGATTCCTTTGCCCCTTTGCACAGCCGGCAAAAACTAGTAAACTGGGGCAAAGCGACAGATTCAAAGGAGGAACACTGATTTGAAAAAAAAACTGTTTACCGCTGCGGCAGCCGGCATGCTTGCATTCACACTGCAGGCGTCCGTTTCACTCGCCGCCTTCACCGATGTCGGGTCCCGCTATAAAACTGAAGTCGACTACCTCGTCAGCCACAATTATGCCCAAGGTGTCAGCAGCACCTCATTCGGGACAAACCTGTCCATCAAACGGATCGATGCAGCTGTCATGGTCGCAAAAGCGCTCGGCTTCAGCGAATCGAGCACTCTGCCCGATGCCGGGTTCACTGACGTGCCGAAAAACCGGGCATGGGCTGTCAATGCATTGGCAGCCCGCGGTGTCATTTCCGGGAAGACTAAGACACAATTCGGCACGTCCGATACGATGACGCGTAACGAAATGGCGAAGGTCATCGCATCCGCATACGACCTGAAATTGTCGGTCGCCCCTCTCCCGTTCAGCGATGTGAATACGCGATTCGCCCCTTATGTCGGCGCACTCGTGGAAAACGGGATCACACAAGGGAAGTCGCCGTCCAAGTTCGGCGCAACAGACCCGATCACACGCGGAGAATTCGCAATCTTCATCTATAAAGTCGAGGGGCTTTCGAAAATCGAGCCGCCCGAAGTGGAAGAAGTATCCTGAGTAACCTTACAAAAAATAAGCCGGAAGACATACTTGCTCTCACTTGAAAAAAAGTTATCGAATGTGTTTGTGTTCTCTTGAAAGTGTGGTAAGATAGTAAGTGTAGGTAAACCCTGTTTTATCGAATATAGCACGAATTGTTGAGGCCGAAAAAAAGCCTGGAGACCCCCTGTGTCTCCAGGCTTTTTTATGTTTTCCACTGGTTTAGATTGGAAGTCCTATTCCCTTATCCGACCAATTTCACGTATACTTGACGCATACCAACAAGTAAGGAGTTTTTCCATGTCATTCAAACGCACCCTGCTGTCGGGCATTGCGGCCGTCGCACTGTTCAGCTCTGCCCTGCTGCCAGCGGCGGACGCGGCGTCCGTGTCACAAGGGGTCTATCACACGAAGCAGGCAGTCAAGGTCAACGGCTATCCACAGACCATCAACCAGCTGAATGTTAATATGGCCAAGCCATACACCACCGTCGAGATCGGTCTGAACAACCCATTCCACAAACTGGCCACGGTCAACTCACTCGCCACCGCCCACACGCAGATCAACCATCATGTCGTCGGGGCAGTCAATGCATCCCTGTTCCATTTCAAGAACGGCTATCCGAGTTACCTGCTTATGAACGATGGCATCATCCAGCATATCGGCGCGGTATCCACCAACTATAATGATTTCATGAAGACACCAGCTGCGTTCGGCGTGACGAACGGCAACCGGGGGAAAATCGGGAAATTCGCCTTGTCTCCGACAATCGAACATAACGGCAAGTCTGTCACCATGACGTCTTTCAATCGGGTACGAAATGATAATGAAAGCATCCTCTTCACATCGACCTGGCCGTATGCGACTACCCGGACGAACGGAACCGGTCTCGAAGTCGTCGTGACGACAACCAAGTCAGTCGAAGGCGGCTTTGCGCTCGGTGAGAAAGTGACCGGTACCGTCACCGCCATCCGTCCGCACGGCAAAAAGGACCCTGCTGCAGTCCCGGCAAATGGAAAAGGGTATGTCCTCTCCGCGCAAGGGACGGAAGCGGCCAAGATCCGGGATATCAAGATGGGCGATAAAGTATCCATCTCCTACTCGGTCGATGATGCCTGGAAAGATGCACGGTACATGCTCGCCTCAGGCCCGCTCCTCGTCCAGAACGGGAAAGTCGATATGACCATCGATCCGAATAGCCTGAAGGCGAAACAGCGCACCGCCCGTACGGCAGTCGCAACCGACAAGACCGGCCAGTATGTCTACCTCGTCACAGCCGATTCGGGAGTACGCGGCAAGAGTTCCGGCATGACGATGGCGGAGTTCGCCAACCACTTGGTTTCGATCGGCGCCTATAACGCCTTGAACCTGGATGGCGGCGGTTCGACGACGATGGTGACCCGGAAACCGGGCAACGTCTATCCGACGCTTGCCAACCGTCCGTCCGGCTCCATCGATCGTTCCGTCAGCGCCATCCTGGAAGCGGTCAGTACGGCACCGTATGACAAAGCGGCCACGATGACTGCAAGCCAGGCGGAACCCGGACAAGTCGGCATCGGCGCATCCGTCGGGTTCAAAGTGAACGCAGCACTCGATCAATATTTAAACGTCGTCCGCAGCATTGATCAGAAAAAAGTGGAACTTCTCGCTGTCTCGAACGGCATCGGCCGAATTGAGAACAACCGGTTCATCGGCGAAAAAGCCGGCAAAGGCTCTGTCAGAGTAGGCTATGAGAATGCTGTGACGGATGTCCCCGTGACAGTTACGGATTCCATCGATGACATCGACCTGTCGCCGTCCGTCCTCATGCTCGGGACTGGAGAATCGATTGAACTGAAAGCGTCCGGCAAGTCGAAGGACCAGGCCGTCATCTTCAATCCGGACGCCATTTCCCTGATGGCTTCCGGCGGCATCGGCACACTGGATGGGAAGGTATTCACAGCAGGGGCGAAAGAAGGCACCGGAACCATCACCGCCACATACGGACGTACGAAAAAAACCGTACAGGTGACAGTGACCGATCAGCCTGTCTCGCTCAGCTCGTTTGAATCGGACGCAGGTCTCAAGGCGACCGGCATTCGTGCCGAAGCTTCACTTGCTGCCGAAAAGTCGATCCAGGCCCGTGACGGCAAAGCGTCCGTACGCCTGAGCTACGATTTCATCGCCAATAAGGAGGGCATCTCCGCCGCCTATCTGAACTTCACTGGCGGCTTGCCTCTCGCATCCAAGCCGAAGGAACTCGGCGTCTGGGTCTATGGCGACGGCAATAAGCACTGGCTCCGCGGCTCGCTCCGGGACGGTAATGGCAAGGAAACCGTCGTCAACTTCACCGCTGAAGACGGACAGGACTGGACAGGATGGAAGTACGTCACAGCCGCCATCCCTGCATCCGCTCCGGCTCCGCTGACACTCGATAAGATCTACCTGGCGGAACGGTCATCGGCGAAGAAGGACAAAGGGTTCCTGCTGTTCGATCAGCTGCAGGCACGGTATTCATCCAAGCCGCATCAGGAACGCGCCTTCCAGCCGTCCGCTTCCGCACGGGCAGAACGTCAGGATAAGACATTCACCGTGAAATTCACCCAGGCGATGGACCCGGCCTATCTGACAGACCGATATGTTTATGTGGAAGATGAATTCGGTGCACGCCAGACGGTTACCGTCACCCCAGCCGCTTCGGATGCGCGCAAAGTGACCATCCAGGCGCCGGCAGCCGGCTATGCGAAAAGCAAAAACTACCGTCTTGTCGTCACCCACTTTGCGAAGAACAAGCAAGGGGTCACCATGGTGAAAGACAGCATCACCGAATTCAAGGTGAACTGACCGAGCCCTGCAGCTTCCCGGCTGCAGGGTTTTCATCTGCCGGAAAGCGCCTTTCTGCCAACATATGCTACAATAGGGGAATGAAATTGTCCGGAGGTGCCTACCTGTGAAACTGAAATTCGATAGTAAGTCGTTCCTCGCAATGGGGTTCACCGTCATCTGGTTCCCGCTTCTCGTGATCGCAGTTGAAACGTTCCTGCTCGGTTCCTTCGAAGAAGCGACGGTGTGGGCACAGGAGCGGACGACCGCCTACCTGCTCAACGTCCTCATCGTCTATGCCCTGTTCCTGCTGCTGATGGGGATCATCAACCGGTTCGTCATCAGTTTTCTGCTGGCGAACATTATCGCCATCCTGCTGGCGGTATTCAGCTACTTCAAGTTCAGTTTTCTCGGAGAGAACCTGTATCCGTGGGATCTGCTGCTGTATAACAATGTACTCAACCTGCTGCCGAACATTTACAAGCAGGCGAATGTCGGCGTGGCACTGGCGGGTATCGTCATCGTGCTGCTTGTATTGGTCGGACTCTTCATCTATATGCTGAAGAGGCGGCCGAAGCCGATCATGCGCCTGCCGTGGTGGGTGCGGCTTGTATTCACTGCACTCGGCGCCGTCTGCCTGGCAGCGTTCGTCTTCTACCGGACATTCCCCGGCATGGACCAGCTCATGAAGGAAGCTGATATGTCGAACATCACGTTCAACCAGGAACGGAATTACAAGCAGAACGGCTTCTACGGCGCCTTCATGCTCAATATGCAGAGTGCCATCGTCCTGGCGCCGAGCGGCTACAGCAAGTCGGGCATCGAGTCGATCGTGAAGGAACTGAAGAAAGAAACGGCCGATCAGACAGATGCTTCCGGCAAGAAGCCGAACATCATCTTTGTCATGAACGAATCGTTCTGGGATCCGACATTGCTGGAGAAGATCCAGTTCGTTCCTGATCCGATGCCGTTCATCCGCGATCATCAGACCGGCTGGCTGCTGTCCCCGACGTTCGGCGGCGGTACAAGCAATGTCGAGTTCGAAGTGCTCACCGGCTTCTCGAACAATTTCCTGCCTGTCGGATCCGTTCCGTACCAGCAGTATGTGAAAGAAGACCAGCCCGCGGCCATGCCGAACTACTTGAAAGGCCTCGGCTACAATACACTTGCGATCCATCCCTATGCGAAGTGGTTCTGGAACCGCGAGACCGTCTACCAGCATTTCGGGTTCGATGAATTCCTCGATGACAAATCGTTCAAGGATCCGATCTACAAGGGTCCGTTCATCTCCGATGAGCAGGTGACGAAGACGATCATCGAGCGGACGGAACAGTCGGATGATCCGATGTTCATTTATGCTGTGACGATGCAGAACCATACCGGCTATGCGGAGGATAAATATGACAAGTTCGATGTGAAGACGACAGTCCCTGAAGGTATCGATGATGTCTACAACATCCTGCTGCGCTCCTATACGCAAGGCGTGTACGATGCCGACAAGGCGCTCGAGGAGCTGCTCGAGCATTTCAAGGATTCGGATGAACCGACCGTCGTCGCCTTCTTCGGAGACCACCTGCCGGCCATCGGTCAGGATTACCGTCTGTATAAAGTCGCTGATTTCGTTCCGCGGGGCGCCGGTGAAAGTCAATGGGGGCTTGAGGATTTCGAGAAGACCCGGTCGACACCGCTCCTGCTGTGGAATAACTTTGACGCGCCGATCCCGGACATCGATCACTTGAGTCCGAACCAGCTCGGCCCGGCCGTGTTCGACATGGCGGGAATCCGGAAGCCGCTCTATTACGGCCTGCTCGAGCAGTTCAGGGACAAGCTCCCTGCGTTCACCCGTGAGCTGAAGATCGACGCTGACGGCGGCCTCCATCGGGACACGCCGGATAAGGCGAAGAAACTGAGCAAAGAGTATCAGCTGCTGCAGTATGACCTGCTATTCGGCAAACGGTACGGTGAAGATGCTGTTAAGTGAATCGGAAAAGCCGCTGCGCACCTGGAAATCCAGGGTGCAGCGGCTTTTTTGGATGGGAAGCATCAGCTGATCGGTGACTCGGCTCGAGGTTTATGAGCGCTATTTGGGTTTTATGATCACTTTTGAGGATTTATGATCACTTCTCTGGGTTTATGATCACTTCTCCGGTTTTATGATCACTTTCAGGTTTTTATGATCACTTCCAGAAATTTATGATCACATTCCAGTTTTTATGATCACTTCCGCAAACCTATGTCCCCTTTCCAGCATACTCTCCCCCCAGAAAATGCTTCGCTTAAGCGGAGCACACCAATCAGATCTTTTCGGCTTGTCAAACCCTTACTTGCGCGGCATGCGCCGGCTGGGTGCATGCCGCCCGCCGCGTACAGGGAGACTCTCACTTCACCGCCTTCAGCACGGAGACGATGTGACCGTTCTTATCCACGACCTTGATGAGACCGACACCTTTGACATAGTAATTCTTATATCCGGTGGACGTGGTGACTTCCACGGCATTTGCGAGCGTCCGATATGGCGTGTCCACTGTCTTGTGGACTGCCGTGTACGTACTCTTCTCCTGATAGTAGCTCCACGACTTGCCGGTTTCGATCGGATACAGCAGTTCGATGTAATAATCCGACTGCAGCAGGCCGGTCGCGAAGCCCTGGTAGCTTTCATCTTCCACGAAGTATTCCGTCCCGCCGGTCCTGACGTCCTTCTCCTGCCAGACGAACCCGAGACGGGAGCCGTTGACTTTTGTGCTGCTATTCACATAGGACAGGAGGCGGTCGCCGTTCGGCCCGGTGTATGTGTATTGCTTGGTTTTGTCATGGGCGAAGCTGTCCGCGATGGCGGCACGCTGCTTAAACTCAGCGGACAGGCCGCGGGCGAGGAATGCGGAGAACTGTTCCCGCGAGACGTTTCCCGTCGGCTTGAACGTGCCGTCCGGATAACCAGCTGTAATACCGGCTGCTGAAATCTTGCGGATCGACTCGGATGCCCGCATGTTCGGTCCGACGTCCGAGAACAGGAAGCGCGAGGTGAACTGCAGGTCGAATGCCCGGTCCACGATTGCGGCCATATCGCCTCGGGAGATGAACGCATCCGGCCGGTATGTGCCGTCCGGATAGCCGCTCAGGATCCCTTCTGTCACCGCTCCGGCGATATAGCCGCTCGCAGACTGGTTTTTACCTACATCCTTGAAATTCGTCGCGCGTTTCGTCCCGTCCATCTTCAGCATGCGCCCGATGAATATGGCAGCTTCTGCACGGGTGACATCCTTTTTCGGCATGAACTTGCCGTTTGGATAGCCCGAGATGACGGATTGGGAGACGAGATATTGGACTTCATCGTGGAATCGGCTGGATTTTGGGACGTCCGGGAAACTGACGGCCGCGGCGGCAGGCTGCACAGCGAGCCCAGCCGACAGCGTAATAGCAGCTGCGAACATGGCGATACGTTTCATGCAATCACTCCTCTGTTTCTATCATGTCCCCAGTATATCAAATTCACGAAGACATGGAAAAAGCGCCGAATGATTGCTTCGGCGCTTTTGGCTTACTTGATAGCTTTGAGGTTCCGCTGTGCTTTCCCTGCAGAATCCACTGACAGGACAAGACCAATCCCTTTGACATAATAGGATTTCGTCCCTTTTTCAGTCACTTCGACAGCATTGGTGAATGTTTTGTACTGGGTCTTCACGGTTTTATTGACACCAGTGATTTTGGCGATATCCGCATCAGCCGGGCCATTCTGCCAGGTAGTTCCTGTCTTGACCGGGTAGACGAGATCTGTATAGTACTCCGAGAACGGATAAGCCGTCACCAGCATCTTGTCAGTTTCTTCGATGTGGATATAATATACCTCTTTCGTGGCCGGACGCTCGCCAACCCAGAAGAAGCCTGTGTAGGTGAGTTCCGCGAACTGACCTTTCGTCTTCTTGTACTCCATAGTCAGATCGCCTTGATTAGTGGCGTACACATATTTCTTCGTCATGTCCGGCATATAGCCGTCTTTATTCACAGTACGCTGTTTATAGACCGGACTCATCCCGCGTGCCAGGAATGCGGAGAATTGCTCACGCGTCACGCTGCCGTTCGGGCGGAAAGTACCGTCGGCATAGCCTGTTGTAATATAGTCTCCCGCGATACTGCGGATGGCCTGGTATGATTTCATGTTATCACTGATATCTTTGAATTCATGCACAGTGCCCGTCTCGATTCCGAATGCACGGCTCATGATGATCGCCATGTCGCCACGCGAAATGGACTGGTTCGGACGGAATGTGCCATCCTTATATCCGCTGATGATGCCTTTCTCTGTCGCCGCAGCGATGTAGCCGCTCGCGCCATTCTGGGCATTGACGTCCTTGAATTTCGTGTTGCGTTTTGCACCGTTCAAGTCGAGCATGCGGCCGATCATGATGGCAGCTTCTGCGCGGCTTACATTCTTTTTCGGCTGGAAGCTGCCGTTCGTATAGCCGCTGATGATCTTCTGGCCCGTCAGGTACTGGATTTCATCGTTGAACCGGTTTGCTTTCGGGACGTCCGGGAAACTTGCGGCTGCAGCCGGCTGGACAGCAATCGTCAATGCGCAGACAGCCGCGGCTGCCAGGGTCAAGATACGTTTCATATGCATTCCTCCTAAGCTGTTTGTCTGTTCAGTATACCAGTAGTTTACCAGTCATACGAATGATTTCTAAAATTCGTCAACACTTCCATACTTATGTCTTATTTCCAAATGACTCCCCATTATAAAAGCACCACCTGTTCCGCGTCCGGTTCAGGTGGTACTTTCAGAAATTTCATATACAGCAGAGAGTGGATTCTGATCAGGAACCCGTCTCTTGAAAACTTATTGCACTGCCCACTTGCGCATGGTTAGTCCTGCACCAGCTGCCAGAAGACCGAGCAGTGTCACGCTGAGTGCATCGAGCGGTCCTCCTGTTTTTGGAAGAGTGTCCATAACTGAATCTGTCATGCTTCCGCCCGCGGCAGGCATCAGCCATGACATGCTTCCGCCCGCTTGGCTGAGCGCCGGGATTGCGTTCACCATACCGGCATTTCCATCCGATGAATTTCCGGATGAAGCACCCGGCACAGCCGTGGAGCCGGAGCCATTCAAATCGGTAACCGAATCCATCCCGCCATTCATCCCCGGGTTATTTCCGTTTCCTTGGCCGGTTCCGTCAGTTCCATTACTGCCATCCGAACCGCCTTCCGGGACAGTTGCACCATCATCGTTTCCATCCATTCCGTTATCCGGAGTGGTGTCCGGGTCCGATGTTCCGGGGCCTTCACCATTATCGGTTCCGCCTTCCGGTTCTGTCACAGCGTCATCATCCGGGTTGGCTGTCCCTTCATCGGAATCCGATCCTTCGTTACCGGAGTCATCCGGGTTTTCAACGGGAGGTACAGGGGTATTGTCCGTATCATCCGAATCCGATCCTTCTGGCTCTGTCGGGCTGTCATCTCCATCCGCTGGCGGGGTGGTTCCATCACCGTCGTTGTCCATCGGTGGTACGGTTCCATTGCCATCGTTGTCCGTTGGCGGCGTGCTGCCGGTGTCCCCAGGTTCTGAGGGGTCACTGGTTTCTTCATCCGGATCGGCTGCTGCCGGTTTGAATGACGAATTCGTCAGCAAGTCTAGGTTGACTGCACCAAGAAGAGGCAGGTCAAGCGTAATCATGCCGACGCCTTCTTTGATCGCAGTGCCTTTGTCTGTAGTCTGCTCTTTCTTCCCAAGCAGATTGACAGATGTGTCGCCGAGCAGCTGATCGAGCAGACCCAGCTGCAATACCCCGCTGTTCCGATCCGTTCCATTCTCCGTTTCAGCTCGGTGATCATCCAGAACGCCAAGGTGCAGACCGCCGAGACCCAGGACGTTGTTGATCAGTACATCTAGAACACCTCGGTCTTGGCTGGCCGTTCCGTCGTTTTTGACTGCCGTGTGGTTCTCGAGCACACCGACATGCGTTTTATCCAACACACCGCCGAGCGCTTCACCGACATCCGCATTCACGACACCTTCATCTTTCGTGAATGAACCATCTTCATTTACAGATGTGTGATGGTCCAGCACACCGACATGCGTGTCTTCCAACAGACCGGCTGCTTCTGGTATTACAGCTTCCACAACGCCGCCGTCCTGTGTGTACGAACCGTCTCCGTCCGCTGTGACGTGGTTATCGACCACTCCGACGTGTACATTTTCCACGACACCGCTGAGCGCTTCGCCGACATCCGCACTCACGACACCTTCATCTTTCGTGAACGAACCATCTTCATTTACAGACGTATGCTCATCCACCACACCGACATGGGTATCCTCAAGAATTGGGGATTCGTCGACAGTCACCTCAACGAGCGCCTTGGTCTGCTCGGCAGATTGCTGTCCATCCGTTTCTGACTTCGTCTCGGCGACACCTGCGTGCGTATTTCCGAGCAACTCAGAATCTTTCAGGTCTGCCTGTACAATCCCTTGGCTGCTTGTTGAAGATCCGTCTGCTTCACCCGATTTCTTCGAAACTGCATCGACCGTCGTCTTGCCTGCGGCCGGCAGTTCCTCCGCTTCGACTGAAACAAGGGATTCTTTCGTGTTCGCCTCTGTCTCTGAAGAGCCGGACTGCTTCATCGCTACATCTGCCTGCACCTCATTGGTGACGGCTGTATCGACATTCACAGAAACCGCGGATTTTTTCTCGGTTTCTGCAGACTTTTTGACAGGTGCCACTTCCGCCTGCACATTGTCAGCAATTCCGTCACTCACCTGGACATTCACTAGTGAAGATTCTTCCTTCTGCTCTGTCCGCTTCGGCACTTGGACTTTGACATCGCCGACAATCGGCAGTCCATCAAGTTGAAGATCCACCACATGCGAAGATTTCTCCGCCTGTGCAGTATCCCCTTCATCTGCCGAACTTGCAGCAGGCAGCACTGTGAACACCGAACCGGCTAACACCATCATCCCTGCGAGTTTCATCCAATTCTTTTCCATTATACTTCCTCTCCTTTTTTATAGTTTTTTAGACGTATAAAAAAGGAGCGGATTGGGGCGGTTGTCCGGGTGGCGCGTGTATCCATTGCAATGATCCTATGATATCTTCCAAGTACCATTTCTGCCGCACGATTTCCGCAGCCATCCGCCAGTCGTCTGCCGGGATTGCGGTGACTCCGCTTCCTGATGCAGCAGCAGATGTTGAAATACTGACGGAAGAAGAACCTGTCACAAGCTCAACATCCGCTTTCCATTTTGTCAGAGTTCCCGGTCTCAGAGGGACAGCTGAAGCGGAATTTCGGGCTGCTGATTCCAGACTCCGATCATCCGCCTTCCGCTCAGCATTCTCGGACGTTTTGTCCATCTGAACAGTCTCCGGGCGGACATCCGTGAACTCATCTGCCAGAGGTTCAGCCGTCTGTACGGCTGCCGGAACAGCTTCCTTCACCGGGATGCCTTCGTCCCCGGATTCCGCTTGCGCCGCAGGTATGTCCGCCGGTTCCTTTTGGGAAGCCGCTGGCGGAGTCTCCGGCTTGGTCACTGCCGGTTCCTGTGCTTTTTCTTGTTCAGGTTCGGCAGGAACCCGTGTATCCGATGGTTGTTCTTGGACTGGCGGCTTTACGGTCTCTGGCTGTCCGACAGGCTTCTGCGGAATTTCAGGACGCACCGACGGCTTTTCAACCGGTTCTGCTTCGTCAGACGGATCTATTTCCTCTGAAGCTGGCTGTCCGGGCTGAACAGGCTGCTTGACAGGTTTGTCCAGTTTATCTGCCGGTGCCGTCTCTGTCGCTGCTGGTTTCTTCAGCGGCTTGGCGACCGTCTTCACTGTGTTCCCGACTGTCTCATCCGCTGTCTTCTTCACCTGCTTGGTGACTTCCGTGACAGTTTCGGTCGTTTTGTCGACAACCGGTGTCACGACCGGCACTTCAGGCAGCGGTTCTGTCACGTTCACAGCTGTCTCCGTCACGTTCTGAACGGTCTCCGTTGTCTTTTCAACAACTGGGACGGTGCTTTCGACTGTTTCACCGACAAAGTTCGTCGTACTTTCCACAATATTCTTCACCGGCCGTCTCTCTTTCGGATCAACGACCGTATTCACCGTATCTTCTGTGAACTTGACTGTCCGGTCGAGCGTATCTCCCGTGAATCGGACGGTTTCTTCCACGAGCCCTCCGGCTGAGCTGAGTGTTTCATCCACTGTGTTCTTCACCTGGTTCAGCAGTCCGCCGACAAGCCCTTTCCGTTCTTTCGCTGGCTCTTGGCTGTCGTCCGTTTCATCCGCATAGACGAATGCCGGCAGACACATCAATAGAAAACTAGTACAAAAGACTGCAAATACACGTTTCACATAGTCACCTCCTTTCGAACTGGAGATGGAAGAACCCGATATCAGGCCTCCGCTATTTCGCCTCTACCCACAACACTTGCACATAAACATGTCAATTCCGGCGTTATTGTTACCAACAGCTGACATATCAATGCCGGCGACTGTAAACTATTTTTATAAAATTCTTGAATTAAACACTTAACCTATGTATATCCTCGAAGTTCTTTTAGTTCCGTCCTCTAATAGTAGTTCAAAAAACCTAAAACTATGATACTATAAAAGCAACAGCTCAATTGAAAAAGGAGGCATCCCTTTAATGTATTGTCAGCATTGCGGCACTCGGAACGAACGGGAAGCGGTGTACTGTTCTAGCTGCGGAAAACCTCTGAAAGCCAGAAAGACCCCGGGCTGGGTGATACCTGTCGTGCTCAGCTGCCTGCTCATCTTAACAGGATCTGCAGCAGGCATCGGCTATTACACAGACTGGGATTTCGGAAGTCTGCTGAATCAGGGTAAACAACAGACTCCCGCACTCGAACAGCAGGCTGAAGCCGGCAGCCAGTCCCCTCTCAAACCTGTCAGTTCGGGGCCTGCTGCGCCAATAAAATCTGTACCGCCTGACAAGGAAAAAACAGAAGTGATCAAAGAGTCGCTGCCGCGTGTGTTCACGATATTTACACGGGACGGACTCGGCTCCGGTTTCCTGTATAAAAAGGGCGGTCTCATTGTCACGAACGCACACGTTGTTGCCGGCTTCACGGATGTCGTCGTCCGCAACTCGGATGGAAAAGACGCCGCTGGCAAAGTGATCGGGATTTCCGATAAATATGATGTGGCACTGATACGTTCGGATGCGTATTCCAAACTGGCACCGCTTGTGAGTGAAACGAAGGAAACACCGATCGGTACCGAAGTCATTGCACTCGGCAGTCCGCAAGGGTTTGAGAATTCGGCATCCGTCGGCTATCTGACCGGTCTGAACCGGGATATGGAGCTCGGATTCGTCTACGAGAAAATCTATCAGATCGATGCACAGATCGACCAGGGCAGCAGCGGCGGACCCCTTCTGGATGCCAAGACTGGAAAAGTCATCGGTATCAACTCCCTGCTGTACAAGGAGAATAACCTGTTCGGATTCTCGATACCGATGTACAGTGTACTCGATCTGGTGAACCGGTGGGCGGCGGCTCCGATGAGTGAATCCGCTGTCGCCTCCTTATTCGGCGTCTATGACAGCTACACGGCCAGTTCCAACTTTGACAGTGATATCGCGTATGACGACGAGTACACCGATTTTTACGATGACTCCGACAGCTACTATGGTGACGACTATGACGAGTACAGCGATACGTACGAAGACGAATCAGCAGCCGGAGTTTTCGCGGATGACGGCCTGTATGATTTCATGTCCAGCTTCAGAATGGATTATGAAGAAGCGCTCGTGTATAAAGAAGGATTTTCACCGATCTCCCACTACTTCCTTCCGGGGACCGCCAGCACTGCGGCCTTCGCAAGTTTTGTCGATGAAGTCGCTGCCGATGACCGGATCTATGAGTTTTACGAGAGTGAGATCACGGAGATTGAGATTCAAGATGACCGGTCCTTCGTGACGATGTATCTGTCTTATTCGGTAGCGGACAGCAGAGGGGAACAGAACTTTTTCGAGAAACGGAAACAATATACCATCGTGACCGATGAGTACGGCGGATACAAAATCAGTAACGCCGCTGATTTCTGATTACATGAAATAGAGCAGTGGCTGCAGCCATTGCTCTTTTTCATCTCACTCTCCAGCCTCTCCATCCACGCGTTTCGCCATGACGACGAGCCGGTGTTTATCGCTGTTTTTCGGGTAGCAGGTGATGAGCGACAGTTTCGCCTTCCCCTGCTCACGGCCGATCACTTCGACATCTTCCGGATCGACAATCTGCATGTCGTACACTTCATACGTCTGCTCTTCGTCCACAGTTTCGAAGCTGAAACGGTTTCCGGCCGCCAGTTCATCAAGCCGGTTGAAGAACTGGCCGAATACGTGCGACTGGTGGCCGGCGATGGCATAGCTGCCGCCTGTCTCCCCCGGCATATCCATTCGCGGGATCGCACCGAATCCACGGTCCAGTATCTCGGGAGTCGCTCCATATGCGACCGGTGCGTGAATGTCGATTTGAGGGATGTCGAGGACTCCTTCTATATCGCCGATCTTCTTTTCCGCCGCTTGTTTCCCTGTTTGCTGGCCCCCAGCTGCCGCCGCTTCCTTTGTCGCTTGTCCAGACTCTTCTGCAGCCGCTTTCAGATTAGCGAATGCATCCAGCTGTTCGTGTTTGACGCCTTTTGTTTCCCTGATCCCGGTGAACTGCCAGATCAGCAGACCGATCCCGGCGAGCACAAGAATGTTTCCCGTCCAGCGGGCAGCATGTTTCATTCCCACCCCCTCCTTGTCATCGGACCGGCTTTCTCCATCCGGCCAAAAATCTTATCAGAACGCCCCCCGCAATGAGCAGAATGCCGCCAAGCAGGAGATCGGATCGGCCTACAGGGCTCCCGGTCTTCGGCAGTCGGCTGGGCAGGCTGCTGTTGCCTGTGCCCTTCGACTGCGAATTGTTGTAGCCGGCATCGGAATCATTAGAAGGACGATTGATGCCGGTATCGGGTCTACTCCCGCCGAAGGAATTGCCGCTGTTGTTTCCTGCAGCAGGCCGCGGACCGGTCCGATCCGCTGAATTGCCGTCCGGGACGAAAACCCGGTCTCCCATCTCTGAACCGCCGTTCCCTGTATAGCTTCCTGACGGATAGACCGTCTCGATCTCGATATCCGTATCGATGACCGGGCTGCTGTCTGCGCTTGCCGTGGAGACGGCGGCTTGCTCGGACTCCCCGCCCGGATCAGCCTCGTCCTCCTCCACCGCCGCTTTTGTTTCGGGCGCTGCTTCTGTTCCAGCCATCTCTTCTTCAGTTTCAGGTGTTTCTTCTACGATTCCACGTATATCTTCGGGAAGCTCTGAAGTTCCTTCCGCTTCAGCCGGCCTCGCGTCTTCCGATCCTGCAGCCTGTCCCCCGTCCTGTTCTGTCAAGTCCTGTTCTTTCTGCTCCTCCACCGGCTTCTCGGTCTGTCCCGCGGATCCAGTCATTGCAGGTCCGGAGCCATCTTCGTCTTTTACAGGCTGACCCGCCGGCGCTGTGTCGGATGGATCCGCAGCGGCGGAGTCGCCACAAGCCATGACAGTTGCGTTGTCAAGTGAATCGGGAGAGTAAATCTCCTGCGGGGCAGAAGATGCCGTGCTGTATGTCTCCTCACCAGCTGGCTGTTCTTTCACATCCGCCGCTAACTGCCCGTCCTGAACCCCTTCAGAGGAGTCCGCGTCAGTCTCCGTTCCCTCTCCGGTTGCCACATCGGTATCCAACTCGTTGTGAGGTATCTCCTGTAGGCAGTCACTTTCTGAAACCGGCTCGTCCGCTTCTGAACAATCAGCGGATTCCGCCTCCTCTCCGCCTTTGACTGCCGTGGACTCTTCTGGATTGGGCTGCTTTTGTACGGAGACCTTTCCGTACTCGCCGATCTCATAGCATTCAGTATCCGTTGGAACCGCCGTGCCGATTCCCCTGTCATCCGGTTGTGCAGCCAATGCGGGTGACGCGGCAGACAGCATCAAAATTCCCGCACCAAGCAGACCATTCAGCCGTTTCACTCATTACCGCCCCCTCTGTACTGTATGTACCTCTAAAATCCCTTTCCCTATTAAGCTGGGACATAATCTCAGCTCCAATAAGAAACCCCCTCTTCTGTCCAGTATGCACCGGTTGGGAGGGGGATGTTCAAGATGTACAGATGACACGGCTTTTGCCGCTGCGCTTCGCTTCATAAAGTGCGATATCCGCTTTGTGATACAACTTGGCGAAGTCGGAAATGCTGCCTCGGCGGTTCTCTGCGACTCCTGCACTGATGGACAGCATCACGTTTTCCCCATTACATGGGAGAAGGGCTGATCTGACGGCTTCCAGCATGTCATGGGCTCTCCGGCAGCCATCTTGAAGGGTGATATCACGCAGCACTGCGACGAACTCATCTCCTCCGATACGCGCAGTGGTATCACCTTTCCTCATGAGCGAGCTGCAGAGATCCGCCACTTTACGGATGGCTTGATCGCCGAACGGGTGGCCGAACCGATCGTTCAGGACTTTCAGATTGTCGATGTCAAAAGCGATGCATACGATGTTTTCTGCACTGCCTGCTGATTCGGCAAGCCAACCACCCGCCAGATCCTCGACCGACCGCCTGTTTGCGATGCCAGTCAGGAAATCGGTGTTGACCTGTTTTTCCAGTTCCCGCAGTTTCACTTTCATATCCAGCTGGAGGACAGCGTTAATGACTTCCTTCTCGTGGAGCTCTTCCAGCAGCCGGATATATCTCCGCTGCACTGAAAAACCATGCTTGAAATCACCAAAGTGCTCAGCGAGTGAAACCTGCCGTTCCAAGATTTCTTTGAGCTGCTTGTGGTCCGAAGAAGCCTCTGCCATGCGGGAGGCTTCTTCCAAGCTGGCCATCGCGTTACGCGGATGGCGCTGCCTGAGCTGGATCTCAGCCTTCAGCCGGATGCTTTTCACCCGTTCCGCCGGATAGGTATCCAGCAGCGGGTCGCGCTGGACAATTTCCAGCAGCACGGCGGACGACTCCATATCTTCCAACCCATAGTATGCATGCGCAGATGCCAGGGCGGCTTTCAGCAGCAGGTACGGACAGTATGGTTCCAGATCAGCGGCAACACTCGCACCGCGTCTGCCCGCCTTCAGCGCTCTGTCATACTCACCGAGCCGGCACAGGACATTGCACAGTTCACTGCTATTCTCACTGATGAGCCTGCTGTTGCCCAGCTGCTCGGCTAAGTCGATACTCATCTCCAATACTTGTTTCGCACGCTCATAATCTCCGGTATATACATAGAGCAGACAGAAAATATGATTGGAGTGCATATAGTCTTCCTTGGTCCCCCAGGTTTCACACAGATTTGCATGCCGGCCGATGTACTGGAATGCCTCCTTGATAGCCCCCAGTCTGTAGAAGCCGAGGGCGTAATTCGCGTAGGCTTCCATCCGGAGATGATGGTCGCCCATATCTGTCGCCGCCTGCAGCAGCTGATAGCAGCATTCGATCATTTCTTCAAACTTGCCCTGGTGCTGAAGCGACTCGATGGTCCGCTGAAGTCTCTGTATTGTCTCGCGCATCCCCAGCTCTCCTATACGTTTCGATTTGTCTTTGATAGAGTACCCAAAGTAGCAGACAACGAAACTATATTAGAGACGATGGACCCACTTCAGATAAATCTGAATACAGGCTCAATCAGTGACTTTGGAATTATCCGTTCCAATCATCGCTTCCCACAACAGTTCATGCACTTGCTGGAGGTGGGATTCGACGTTCTCTTTCGTGACATAGACACCGAAATCAGCCGGGACTTCCGTTGTCTCCGGGTGCTGGATGCGTTTTGCGATGAGTGTGCCGGTCTCCGGATAGAAATGATGGCCGTCATGGTAGTTCATGATGTCATTCGTGACCGTGTTCGGATACATGAAGTTCCAGACCCCGCCGTATACCTCCACAAGATCCCTGATCCATCGTTCGTAATCCTCGTACAGGCCTGTACTGACCAGCGAGGAAAACAGCGCTGTGGAAATCGGTGTCGTATAGACCCTCAGCTCACCTGGCTGGGCGGCATCTTTTATTTTCTGCAGGATCATCGGATAATCTTTGTAATATGTGTAATTGCTGCCGTAGAACTCCTCTTCGAAACGCTCGATCTTGAGGCTCGTGCTTTCCTCGACCTCCTCTTTCGTCAGCTGCTTCGCAAATGCCTCACCTTTCCGGTTATACATACGCTCTTCGTCGACATTGCCGGAAGCCGAATGGATGAAATTCTGGATCGATACATCGAGAGCATCCAGGGACAGCAGATTTTTCGTGCGATAGAACGGCTGGTCGATCTTCTTCTCGTAATTGGCAAGGGAACGCGGCGCCCCTGCCTCCTTTTCACTCGACTTGAAGAAGTCCATACCGACCAGATAACGGTCCAGGCCGGGCAGCTGTGACTGGCTGTACAGCATGATGCTGTGCACTTCCCGGATCGACATGTTGGCGACTGAGAAATTGAACACATCCCAGTCCTCGAATGCGGATGGATGGATGTACGTCGACCGGCTGCTGCCGACAAGCAGGGTGTCATAATCGTGCCGGCCGTAATGGAGCATGGCGATTTTCTGCTCCCGCTCATTCGTCACTTTCTGGATGCTGTTGTATGCATTCGCATGGCCATAATGCCAGAGCGGATCGATCCAGTAATTGAATCCCGCAGTGGCCGCTGCGAGAACGAGGAACACAGCGATCACCGTATGGGAAAAACGTTTATCGGACAGAGGAAACACCTACTTTCCTGTAGTAAATTGGCTCCGGGACATTCAAAAATTGAAATAGAGGAACTCACTGACACGCTGCAGCTGCATCGCGCTGTAATAGAGCAGCAGGATGACGAATGCCATCATCAGCGGCGTCCGCTTCTCGGTCTGCATGATCTGCACCGAATTTTTCGCAAACAGCGCAATGCCGAGCCCGATCAGCAGATAGAAGCCAAGCCACAGCAGGCTTTCATTGAATACGGAGTAGACACCGGTCAGATGGAGCCCTGCAAATCCGAACATCGCCTTGAACACCTGCAGGGCGACCGTCATATCAGGTGCACGGAAGATGACGAACGCCAGATGGACGAACAGGAACGTAATCCCCCATGCCCAGATTTTCGGCAGCTGACGGTCGGACCGTTTCCAGACTCGTGCAATGATACTGGCGACGCCATGCAGAATACCCCAGATGACGAACGTCCAGCCGGCGCCGTGCCAGAAACCGCTGATCAGGAAGATGATGAAGATATTGACGTACGTCCGCGGAACGCCTTTCCGGCTCCCGCCGAGCGGTATGTAGATATACTTCGTCAGGAATCCCGACAGCGTAATGTGCCAGCGCCGCCAGAAGTCCTGGATATCGAGCGCTTTGTACGGTGAGTTGAAGTTGATCGGCAGCCGGATGTTGAAGAACAGCGCCAGGCCGATCGCCATATCCGAATAGCCGCTGAAATCGAAGTACAGCTGGAGCGTATAGGACAGTGACGTCACCCATCCGCTGATCATCGACAGCGTGTCCGGTGAGCCGAATCCGCTGTTCGCATACGCAGCGAACGTATCCGCAATCGCCACTTTCTTGAACAGGCCGATTGAAAAGATGACCAGGCCCTTCGCGATATTTTCATAGTTGACGCGATACGTTTTCCGGTCGCTGAATTGCGGCATCATATCGCCGTGATGCACGATAGGACCCGCGATGAGCTGCGGGAAAAATGACACGAACAAGCCATAGTTCAGGAAATTGTATTCATTCGTCTCCAGACGGTACGAATCAACCAGGTAGGCGATCTGCTGGAACGTATAGAAACTGATGGCCAGCGGCAGGATCACCTGGATGAGTCCGATTTCTGTGCCGAACAGCAGGTTGATGTTTTCCGCGAAGAAGTCCCTGTATTTGAAATAGCCAAGAAGCGCCACATTGAACAGGATGCCGATTGTGAGGATCACCTTCCGTGTCGGCAGCCATTTATTTTTTCCGAGAAAAACACCGATGATATAGTTGACGACCATCGAACTGACAATCAGCGGCAGATAAGCTGGATTCCAATAGGCATAGAAGAACAAAGAAGCCAGCAGCAGCCAGACTTTGGCAAACGGCGGCGCCACCCTGCCGACAAGGAAAAAGACGGCCCAGACGACCGGCAGGAAGAGGAAGATGAATTCAAAGGAATTAAAGATCATAAAGTACCCCGCATACGTAATAGTTGGCAGTTGAATGCTGTAATTTGTCTTGCAGCCGCGCCGCAGACGGGCTTTTATCCCTATACAGACGATCCAACAATCTGACAAGAAGTATACCATAGGAGCGCCTCCGTCAGGTATCGGTTCCCGGGTTTTTCCTGTCTGTACTATCTCAAGAATTTTTTCCGGCCTATTTTCTAATTACATCCAAAACAATGAAACTATTGTGGTACACTGAATGATAGTCGTATTATGAAATATTTAGCAGAAATATAGGAAAAGGAATGTTGCATGTGTCTAAGAAGAAATACCGGACGCTCCTTGCAGCCGGTCTGTTCACCGCACTTTGTTCCCTCGCTGCCTCACCTGGAGCGGCTGCCGCTTCATCGGAAGTCACACTATCGAAAGCCTCGGGTGCCTACACTATAGAAGGAGAGGCGCTGACAGGCACAGCGACCTTCATGGCGGGCGTCCCGTATGAGCTGGCCGGACAGGACGACCGGTATACATATCTCGTCTTCGGCAATGACAAGCTCGCTGTGCCGTCATCGGTCATCGCATCGACGGCTGTAAAAAAAGGCGCTTCCCTGCCGAAGGGCCGTAAAACAATGATCACCCAGAAGCGGGTGTCCGTGGCAAGCGCCCTGAAAGGCGGTTTCCGGCTCGGCTATGTCAATCCGGGACAGCGGCTGCCGGTGATCGGAGAGACAAAAACCCATATCGCCGTGAACTTCGGCGGCAGCAAAGGATTCATCCCGAAAAGCACGGTCAAAGCGGATCCGGGAATACCGGTCCTCATGTACCATCATATAGTCGAGAAGCGTGCCGCCACGCCATTTGCCCACAACAATATGGTGATCGACTATGCCCCGTTCCTGCAGCAGATGAATTACCTGAAGCAGAACGGCTGGAAAACCATTGCGCCGGAAGACTTGGACAACTGGCTCATGCTGCGGAAGAACCTGACGGACAAAACCGTTCTGCTGACGTTCGATGACGGACTGCTGTCGCTTCAGAAATACGCATATCCTGTCCTGTCGGAGAATGGGTTCCAGGCGACTTCGTTCCTCATCACGTCACGCATCAAGCAGCAGGCGCAGCCGTGGGATGATCAGGCATTCCAGTACTTCGGTCTGAAGGAAATCCGGGAAACAGCGGATGTGTTTTCATTTCAGCATCATACGCATGGCATGCACCTCCGAAGACCCGGCACACGGGAGCCATACCTGACGTCTTCAAGTGCTGCGGATATCAAAGCCGACATCGAACTCGGCCGGTTCCAAGTCTCGAAGGCCTGGAATATGCAGGATCCGAACATCCGGTACCTTGCTTATCCATTCGGCCAGTTCAACACCGAGAGCAAACAGGCGATCGCAGCTTCCGGCATCCGGATGGCCTTCACAACGAATCCGGGGAATGTGAAGCTCGGCGACAACCGGTACGAGCTGAAACGCCAGGGCATCTCCCCTGTCCACTCACTGAAAGACTTCGAAAAGAAACTGTATGGCGCTTACTGACAGCGTTGACGGCAGCAGGAATCCATTCCCTGCTGCCGTTTCGTATGTCTGATCCGAATATCAGGTGAACGGGGCTTCCAGGTTTCCCGCAGTCCCGCCGAGGGTATTCTGTCAGTACACAAGTAATCTGACAGGAGGCATCACATAATGGAAAACGGCAAACGGTTCATCGGCATGTATGAAACAGAAGAGGAACTGCTCTCTGCGGTGCAGGAACTGAAGACGAAAGGGTATGATGACCGGGACATCTATGTCGTGGCCAAACGGGAAGATGATGTGAAAATGCTGCAGCGGCGGACAGACGCGGAGATCGAGACGACCCACGAATCATGGCTGGACAAATTCATGGACTTCATGACCGGTGAAGACCGGGTCCGCAGCCTTCTGGATGATCTCGGGTTCAGTGATAACGAGCGTGCCGGATTCTATCAGGATGTCAATGACGGCCATATGCTGCTCCTCGTCGAAGAACAGCACATCCACGGAGACGGCCAGCATCAGGAGATGGAAACAGCAGAGGGATTGGCATCCTTGGAAAGTGAACCGGATCGCAGCCAGGACACATGGGTCGCACCGCCGGGAGACGGCGTAAGCCGTCCGCCTGAACAGCCGGCGTTCGGTGAGACAGCAGCAGATACGGACGGAGGGCCCGATAATCCGGAAAAGGATTGGGGTCTGCGGCCGCCGGAATACAGTTCAGCCGCTGATGATACAATCACGAACGGTGCGGAGATCACGGACCTGACCGGCGAACTCGGGTTGGATCCGGAACAGGAACGCCGCCGGCAGGAGTTCCAAAACCAAGTGAACCGGAATGACGGACATGAAGAAGAAGGCTTGGCTGAACAGCCGATGCGCGGAGACTTTTTCTACGAACGGGATGAAAAACCCGGCACGAAGTGAAGACCGGATAACAACACAGGACTTGCCGAACATGGCAGGTCCTGTTTTTGTTTCGTTTTAAGAAAGCCGGGTATATAGATTGTTAGGTCGAGCATGAGACTTTTGACTTGTATCCAATGTCACATGATCATCTTATATCCATTTTCCCCAATGCAACGTAAATCATACAGGGATAATATGCATGGAAATCTTATAAATCCAAGGACTCGGAAAGTATTTCTACTTTCCGACTAGGTCATATGGTAGAATGATTGGAAGATTATCCATCGAATACAACATCAGGCAGGAGGAAATTCATTGAACGCCACAGCTGAACACGTTTCTGACGAGTTAGTCGTCAACGCCCTCGAGGAGAACCTCGCCATCATCCGTTTCGATACGGACCGCCGGGTCGCCTATGTCAACGAAAAGTTCGCGTCCGCAGTCGGCTACCGGCCGGAAGAGATGATCGGCATGCACCACCAGCGGCTCTGTTTCCCGGAGTATGCTGCGAGTGCTGCGTATGAAGAATTATGGAGGAACCTGATGAAAGGGAGCGCCTCATCAGGAAAGATCAGGCGGAAGGCGAAAGACGGAAGTGCCGTCTGGCTCGAAGCGACTTATATGCCGATTTTCGCAACTGACGGGCGGACCGTCCTCGGAGTGACCAAAGTGGCGACCAACGTGACGAAGCGGCAGCAGCTGTCCGTCGAAGTCGTCTCCGAGCTGAAAGAGATGGCGGAAGCATTGACCGACAAAGCCGAAGCAGGCCGTGCGAGCAATGAAAACCTCCTGAAGCGGATCGCCGCCATTTCCGAAGTGTCCCAGGAGAACACGTCCACACTGGCACTTCTCCAGAAATACTCCGAAAACATCCAAGGAATTGTCAAAACGATCCGGGCCATCGCTGCACAGACGAACCTGCTTGCCCTGAATGCCGCCATCGAAGCGGCACGTGCCGGCGAACACGGCAGAGGCTTCGACGTCGTCGCGAAGGAAGTCCGCAAGCTCTCTTCCAATGTCGAAGCGTCCATCGTCGAAGTCCGTGACGGGATCGAAGCGATGACGAAAGAAGTCGCCCACATCAGTGACGGGACAAAGAATGCCCAGTCCCATATAGATGACTGCAAGAAGGAAGTGGAGGACGTGATCTCGGAATTCCTCAACCTTGCCAACTCGGCCTCGGAACTCGAGAAACAATCCGGACGTGTTGCCGACATTGTGTGAAAAAAGGAGCCAGCCGCTTAGACGGGCTGCTCCTTTTTCTGTTTCGGCATAAGGACGGCAAGCCGGTCGCTCTCGTCCAGACTGATCCGCTTGCTGAGTGTGACAAAATCCACGGCGGAATTTTTCTTCACGATGAACAGCGGAATCACCTGTTCAGGCAGCTTCGCCCTCCACTCCTCGTCCTCGCTCAGTTCCCCGACCGGCACTTCGCCGATCTCGAACGTCGTATTGATTTTCCTGTTCAGTTCGGAGAATGTCGCATCTTCCTTGAACAGCAGATGTGCTTTCAAGGAGATCGGCAGTTCGGAATCGTTCATTTGATGATGCTGTGCCACAGGCAGTGAAAACGTATTGTTGAACCCGAACTCCGGCGCGAACGATTGGGAGATGAGCGCATTATACGAAGCATCCCCCGTCAGCGAAAGGATTGTGCTGTATGGTGTCATATCGACGCCGAACCTCGCCTGCTCTGACAGGATCTGCCCTTCGAACGTTTCGACCCCTTTGGCGGCGGCCAGGTTCAGCCGGCCCTGCGACGGGTCCATGACCAGTACAGGGATTCCCATCTTTTTCAGCTGGGCACCGAGTGCGGCTGAAAAACTGCTTGCGCCGACCATCAGGATCCCCGGTGGTGCGCTGCTCGCTAACCGCAACCGCTTCGCCAGCGGTCCAATGGTGAATCCATGCACACACACCGTAATGATGACAAGCGCAAATGTCAGTGCCGTCAGCAGACTTGCTTCTTCATATCCATCTTCGACAAGAATGCTTGAAAAGTACCCAGCCACAGTCAATGCAACGATTCCGCGCGGTGCAATCCAGCCGATCAGCAGTTTCTCGTTTCGCTCGAGTTCCGTCCCGACCGTCGAAATCCAGATGGACAGCGGCCGGACAACAAACAGCGTGACCAGTACGAATGCAAAGATCGGCCACGTGAACATCTGAGCGATCGTCTCCCGCGGAAGTGACGCTGTCAGCAGGATGAAAACGGTCGATGTCAGCATGACGGATACGTTTTCGACAAAATGTCCGAGATTCCCGATGGATGAAACGTATTGCTTGGAACGGCCGATCACGAGTCCCATCACCGTCACCGCAAGCATCCCCGTCTCATGCATGATCACTTCCGCAAGCATGAAGCAGAGCAGGACGAACGCGAGGACGATCGGTGATTTCAGATATTCCGGGAACTGCCCTTTCGTTGCCATGATACTGATCAGCAGGCCGCTGGCCAGTCCGAGCAGCACCGCGAGGAAGGCACCGCCGAAGAAGCTCAGCAGGCTGCTCATCGTCAGATTGTCATTGCTCAGCACTTTGATGACTTCATAGGCGAACAGGGCAAGGAGCGGCCCGGCAGGATCGACGATGATCCCTTCCCACTTCAGAACCGCAGCCGTCCGTGACTTCAATTTGGCATTCCGCAGAAGCGGTATGATGACAGTCGGTCCTGTGACGACAAACAGCCCGCCGATGATGAAAGCGATCTCCCATTGAAGGCCAGCGAAGAAATGGGCTGCGACGGATCCGAGGATCCATGCGAGGAATGCACCGATCGTGACAATCCGGAACACCGACTTCGAAATCCCCTTGATTTCGCGGATATCGAGATTCGAGCTGCCTTCAAACAGGATGACAGCAACCGCCAGCGAGATGAGCGGTCCATATAGGTCTCCGAGGGCCGCCTTCGGAATGATCAGCCCGAAGACCGGCCCGATCAGCAGACCTGCAATCGACATGATCACGATGGACGGCCATTGGATCCGCCACGCGAGCCACTGTGAAAAGATGCCGAGCGCAAGCACGGCCACCACACTGATCAGCGCAAGATTTTCCATAGTTCCACTCCCTAACTCATAAACTGTTCTGCCAGTCTTACAGATGTGTGACAAGTGTACCAAACTGGAAGCCCCGTGCCTACTTGGAAATGCGTGTCCGGCGCGTGGACTTACAGCCGGCTTGCAGAATACCCGGCTGCCCGGAATTTCCCATGACAGAACTGTTTCAATTTCATTTCCGTTTCTATATCAGGTTTTCAATCTCTCAACCCCGGGTATCTATTTCCTAACGCATCATTTTAATAAAATCATAAAACATCAGAGGAGGAAGTTGAAAATGAATGACGATAAGCGATTTGTAGGGACATTTCACAATGAAGAAGAATTGTACGCAAAAATCCAGGAACTGAAAGCATCAGGGACACCTGACGACAATATCTATGTAATTGCTAAAAACGATGATTCGGTCCGAATGGTGCAGAAACGGACGGATGCGGAAGTGAAGACGACAGATGAGTCATGGGTGGATAAGTTCATGAACTTCATGACAGGCGAAGACCATGTCCATCATCTGTTCGATGATCTCGGCCTTTCGGAAGCGGAGAAAGAACGTTATACAAAAGATATCCACGACGGCGGGCTCGTGCTCTATGTCGATGAAGGCGAAGCGGGGGATCTGTACCGCGGGAATACGGACCGGTACAGTGCCGGTGCAGATACAGCGCCGGATCCGAACCTTGGCGCGAACTCGCTCACAGCAGATGAAGCAGCGGCGGCCGTCCCGCCTGAGACGGCTGCAATGGCTGACCCCGGCATGACGGACGCCGCAATGACGGATTCCTCGATTGCCGGCGGAGATCTGACAGGCCCGGCCTATGGTGCAGCCGACCGGGATACAACGGCTGATGCTTCGATGCGCCGTTCAGCCAGACACGCGAATAATACAACCGGCGGATTGGATAACCGGACAGGCATGGCGGCGTCCGACGTCAACAACGAAGCGCATCTGCATGGAGATTATGATCATACGGAGGATAGCCGCGGAAACACCGTAAACACGGAACGGCTGCGCAGCGGCAGCGGCGCCTATGACCGCACGACCGAAGAGGTGCCGGAAACAATGGATCTGCATGAGGAGCGTCTGGAAGTCGACAAGCAGACCGTCAAGAAAGGCGAAGTGGAGCTGGAAAAGAACGTCAGCCAGCGGAACGTGTCGACTGATATCCCCGTCGAGCATGAAGAAGTGACGATCGAGCGCCGCCCTGTCAGCCAGGATGCGTTCAGAGCTGACGAAACAGGTACACAGCAATCGGCATCGTTCGACGACCAGACGATCCGCGTGCCTGTCACTGAAGAAAAAGTCGAAGTGACAAAAAAACCGGTCGTCACCGAGGAGATCGTCATCAACAAGAAAACCATCACGGATACGGAGCATGTCGATGAAACGCTGCGCCGTGAAGATGTCGAGGTCAATCGCCGCGGTGAGACGGGGTCCGTTAATGTCGATGGAGACCTGGGTCGCCGTACGGAGACAGGTTCCTTGAGCGGCAGCGGAATGCGCGACGAACGTTCGGGGCTTTCCGATACAGCTGCTCCCGGTTTCGGTCAGACACATGAACCGAAAGAGACATTCCCTGTGAAAGAGGAAGAGGCCGCTATTGAAGAGGAAGAATACCGCAGAAAGCTGGAGCAATCCGATGTGGACGAAGAAGTGCACGGAATCGATCCGGACCTGAATAATCGCAGATCATAAGTGTCCCATTGGAACAACAGGGCTGACAGACCGCATGAAGCGATGCCTTCATGCGGTTTTTTCATTGAATCCTCCGACACGGGGTGTGCTACACTGAACACATGTAGCTGCATAAGAATTGGAAGACGGAAGATAGGAGGAATTCATGATGAGCGAACAATATATGCTTGCACTCGACCAGGGGACGACCAGCTCGCGGGCAATCCTGTTCAATCAGGATGGTGAAGCTGTCTATACAGCCCAGCAGGAATTCAAGCAATATTTCCCGAAGACGGGCTGGGTTGAACATAATGCGGTTGAAATCTGGAGTTCCATCCTGTCCGTCATCGCGGGTGTTTTATCCGAAAAGAATCTCTCCCCCGATCAAATTGCCGGTATCGGCATCACGAACCAGCGGGAAACGACCGTCGTCTGGGATAAGGAGACCGGCAATCCGATCTGCAATGCAATCGTCTGGCAATCCCGGCAGACATCGGATATTTGTGAAGACCTGAAAGCCGGCGGGCATTCGGAACTGATCCGCGACAAGACCGGACTGCTCATCGATCCTTATTTCTCCGGCACGAAAGTGAAATGGATCCTCGATCATGTGGAAGGAGCACGTGCGCGCGCAGAACGCGGCGAGCTGCTGTTCGGCACGATCGATACATGGCTCGTCTGGAAACTGTCCGGCGGCGCTGCGCATATCACCGACTATTCGAATGCGTCCCGGACAATGATGTACAACATCCATGAGCTGGAGTGGGATGACGAACTGCTGGCGCTGCTTGACGTCCCCCGCCGGATGCTGCCTGAAGTCCGGCCATCCTCGGAAATCTATGCACACACCGAACCGAGCCGGTTCTTCGGCCGCGCTGTTCCGATTGCCGGCATTGCGGGCGATCAGCAGGCCGCCCTGTTCGGTCAGGCCTGCTTCGATAAGGGCATGGTGAAAAACACATACGGAACAGGCTGCTTCATGCTCATGAACACCGGTGAGGAAGCCGTCCACTCAGAGCACGGTCTGCTGACGACGATTGCCTGGGGACTTGACGGAAAGGTCGAGTATGCATTGGAGGGCAGCATCTTTGTCGCCGGCTCCGCTATCCAATGGCTGCGGGACGGTCTGCGGATGATCCGGACGGCCGAGCAGAGCGAAGCGTATGCCGCACGGGTGACGTCATCGGATGGTGTCTATGTCGTTCCCGCCTTCGTCGGTCTCGGGACACCCCATTGGGACAGCGGCGTGCGGGGGGCTGTGTTCGGACTGACCCGCGGGACGGCGAAAGAGCACTTCATCCGTGCGACGCTCGAGTCGCTTGCGTACCAGACGAAAGATGTGCTGGATGCGATGGAGGCGGATTCGGGGATTTCCTTGAAGTCGCTTCGTGTCGATGGCGGCGCGGTGGCGAACGATTTCCTGATGCAATTCCAGGCCGACTTGCTCGATGTGCCGGTCGAACGGCCGTCCATCAGGGAAACGACCGCTCTCGGAGCCGCCTATCTTGCCGGACTGGCGGTCGGCTTCTGGGAAGACTGTTCGCAGATCCAGGAACGCTGGCTGCGGGACGAACAATTCACGCCTCAGATGGATGCTCCGGAACGCGATGCACTGTATGGCGGCTGGCAGAAGGCCGTGAAGGCCGCACAGCTGTTCAGATAACAAAAAGACACACAGGCCGCTGGCGGCTTTGTGTGTCTTTTGTAGTTATCAGGATTGTGATAGGCACCCGGCTCTGCCGCCCGTTGGATATGTGAAGTTATGAGCGCTTCGGCAGCATTTATGAGCGGGAATTTGATTTTATGATCACTTTGGCCGGTTTATGAGCGGTATCCTCGATTTATGATCACTTTGGCCGGTTTATGAGCGGTATCCTCGATTTATGATCACTTTGGCCGGTTTATGAGCGGAATTGCAAATTTATGATCACTTTCCAGCAGTTTATGAGCGCTGGCGGTTCCAGTGCTCCGAAGCGGCATAGAACTCCTTCGCCGCGGCCCCGTTGCCCGGCGTATATGTGAAGTTATGAGCGCTTCGTTGTCATTTATGAGCATTCCTGTTTATGATCACTTTCACAGTTTCATGAGCAAAATCCCCGTTTCGTGGATCGTTTCCCTGCCCTTCTCACCAGCCGCGACAGTCATTCTTCCGCCATGTCGGTCTCAGGGACGAGGAGCCGGAGATGACCCGGCAAGACTTGTATCTCCCCCGTCAATTCTTCGTACAGTTCTCCATCCATATCGGCGAGCTGCTGGCCGGCCGCCTGGATTTTCAGCTGCTTCACCCTGACGTACTCAATTGTGTCCAGATCGGCATTGTCGGTGTCTTCGTTCCGCAAGGACATCAGTTCACGCAGCGTGGCCAGGTTTGTGTTCCGGAAGATGAGCAGGTCCAGCTCACCATCGAACGGCGTGATGCCGGCGATCGGGATCGGCGTTGTCGCGAGCGACGAACCGTTCAGTACGAAAATCGCGATCGCCTCTCCGATCAGCCGTTCCCCGTCGGCAACGATTTCGAACGGGAACGATTCCGCCTCTTTCAGTGTCCGCAGCGTGCTCGTCATGTAACTGAGCGGCCCGAAATTCCGTTTCGTGCCGGAGTCCACGTTCTTCGACGTGGCGGCGGCCAGGCCGATCCCCCAGAAGTTGATGAAGTGCCGGCTTCCGGCCCGTCCGACATCCGTTTCGACTATTTTTCCGCCTGTGAGTGATTCTGCAGCTTCCTCCAAGTCCTGCGGCATGCCGATTGTACGGGAGAAGTCATTCGACGTGCCGCCCGGCAGGACGGCGAGCAGCGGCCGTTCGTCCAGCTGTGCGATAACGTCGATGCAGTGATGGACAGTTCCATCGCCGCCCATGATGACGAACAGGTCGTATTTTCCGGCCTGTCTGCACAATGCCTGCGACTCCTCCTCGTTCTCGGGGCGGGCGATCGTCAGCCGTTTCGCCATGTTGGACAGCGACGGCACGACATCCGTCAGCCTGTGTTCCGTACGCTCTGCACCTGAGTTGTCATTGACCAGCAGCATTGCATGCTGAAACGTGTACATACTTCCTCCTCCTTTTTCCGTTTCCTGTAATTCGGGAACGGCTGCCTGCGGGGCCGCTTTCACCCATACTTCCGCTGATGCTCTTTCTTCCTGCGGAGATAATCCTCATCCGCCCGGATGGCATCCCAGCGTTCCTTGAAGATAGCAGCTGAAGCAGCCTTCTCCGGATCTTCCTGACGCGGCTTTACAGTGCCGTCCTCGTTATACTTCCGACCACCCTTGTAGTTGGTATAGCGGCGGGCCCGCGTATACCCCATCTGGATGAACTTGCGGGCCATGTCCATCCCGACAAAATCATCGTCCTTCCTGTACTCTTCGAACAGCTCGGAGATTTTATCCGCCGACTCTTCGGCGATCTCCGGCGTCTTGAACCGCCAATACGGCAGGATTTCACTTTTATACGGTTCCACGAGCAGGACGCCCTGTTCCCCTTTTCCGACCCGGTACAGTTCGGGGTGCTGGCGCAAGTCCAGTTCCTTATAATCCAGTTCATAATCGAACGGCATCACGGGCAGACTCCTTCCAATTCGTTTATTTCTTGAATTACCCGCTGTTCCAGCACCTGAAACGGCGTGACAGAGCGCTACTTGGCGACAGACAGGCAGCTCCGCTGTCGAAAACTGTCGATAACATCTCCCGTCCGATCGAGCCGGAACTTGTATAATGGAATCATCGACTTGCAGAAGGGAATGACCCGCATGCTTTGTGACAGTTACATGCTCGACAGTCAGGCATTAGCACTGACCGGATATTCCGATGACCTTGGGAACCGATCGATGATTCTGACGATGCACGGGACATACATTTCCAGACAGGCGCCTGTGGAACTGCTGAAACAGGCCTGCCTTGCGGGCGGTTCAGCGAAAACCGCCCGCAAACGCGAAGCCGCCGCCATATTGAAGTCACGGCAGAAACTTCCGTTCATCCTTACTGACGGGATCGGCGTGTTCCCCACAAGCTCTTCCCGCCACTCAACATGCGTCTGGGTGTTCAATCACTTCTTCACGCCTTCGTTCCGGGAGAAAAAGAAGACCCTCCTTACATTTTCATCCGGTCTTTCAATAGAAGTGCCGGCGTCCATACATACGATCCATCAACAGGCCGGCCGCCTGCACATGCTGCTGCTCCGTGCAGAAGAGGAACGCCTTGAGGCCAATTTACGCAGACTGCCCCATCCGCCCGGCCGCTTTTTACGGTAACCGGCAGTCAGCAGGACGGTTCTTCATCCAGGTTCTGCATTTCCCTTCATTCCATGCATGAAATCCAGGATTCGGCAAATAGTAAGGGTGGATCGTTTTCCGGAAACGGAAATAATCCCACTATGCTAAAGGAGATGACCCCATGCGGATTGTTACACGGATTGCATTGGCACTTGTCATTATCGGCGCATTGAACTGGGGGATGATCGGCCTCTTCCAATTCGATTTGGTCGCGACATTGTTCGGCGGTCAGGATGCCGTGCTGGCACGTATCGTCTACACATTGGTCGGCCTCAGCGGCATCGTCTGTATCGGCTTGCTCTTTGAAACCGATGATGCGGCAGATACCGGCTCCGAGTACACATCGTACACACGTCCCGATTTCAATACGGAATTCGGGGAGGAACCGGACTTTTCAGATCCTCGTACAAAGACTGAAAAGAAGACGGACGACGACACTATGCTGTAAACGGACACCGCCCGGTCATCTGTATCTGACCGGGCGGTGTTTGACTTGGAGGTTTCATTTGTAAATATGATCATTGCCAGATGATGCGGAACTTCTGGCTGCCGCCGATATACTTGAGCAGCGGCAGATCCTCTTCAACGACACGGCCAAGGACATTGACACGTTCGTCCTGCTGCAGATCCCGTTTCGTCACTTGCAGCTCCCCCTGATAGCGCATGTAGCGCTCGTTGTCGACGGTGATGGAGCCTGTGGATCGGTCTGTGCAGTTACGGACAGGGACGTTGAGGCCGGATGCCATCGCTGCGTGACGGGATTCGGTCGAGCGGATGACATCCCGGGCGCTGTCCGGGCGGTTCGTATGGACGGTCTCCGCACGGTTCAGTGCTTCCCCGTCAGCTTCTGCCGCCTTGTCGGCACGCAGCGGAATGATGCCTTCCCCATAAGCCGCAAATTGGGCAAGGGATGCCCCGCTCAGTGATGGGTCGCCGATCAGCACCTTATCCGTCCCTGTATCCCGCAAGAGCTCCAGGCAGGCAGCAAATGGAGACGATCTGCGGTGTTTTTCGAGTGTCGGCAATGTTTCGAACAAGGGTCCCCGCAGCGCACCGTCGCCCGGGGCGAACGCCATCACCGTCAGACCTTCTTTGTGCAGCCAGTCATTGCGCTGCGTGAATTCCTCTTTGCCAAGAGCCGTTTCGGGACGCGGATAAAAATTATGCCATGCCTCCGCTGCCTCCAGGTTCAGACCAGCTGCCTTCATGGCCGCAATTTCATCATGTGTGACGGTGCTGGCATTCACCGCAACGCGCATCGTCTGCGAAAGTGCTGCAATCGTTTCAGGCGCGATCCCGTAATCGAGCCGGAGTCCGCTGATGCCCCATTCCGTCAGCTGGTCCGCCTGTTCGAACGACAGACCGAGATTTCCGAGAGCGGTCGGGCTGACATCCACCATCAGTTCCATGCCGAGTCCACGCGCGAGCGCACCGAGCTGCCGGACTTCCTCCTTATAGGCCGATGCGTCGTTCTCCGGTACATGAAGCGATGTGAAAATCGAGCGGAATCCCGCTGCCTGCATCGCGCGGAGCCGCTCTTCGTGTATGTGAAATGGTTCTGTACCAAGATAGACTGAACATCCGATCATGAGTAACCCCTCCGATAAATTCATTTTACGGTGTAAACAAAGGAAGCACTCATCTCCCGATTGGCGGAAGATGAGTGCTCTGTTCATTTAAATATCGCGTGCCATTTCCTCTTTGAAGCCGAACAAGTACGTGAACAGGAATCCGCCGCCATATGCGATCAGCAATCCAAGGAAGTAGAACAGGTACTTGCCGTCGTCAATTAGCGGAATGAGTGAGATACCAGAGACCCCGATACCTGTCGCCGCTGTGTGCATGACCGCCTGGAATGCACCGCCGAGCGCGGCTCCCATACAGGCCGTAATGAACGGACGGCCGAGCGGCAGGGTGACCCCGTACAGCAGCGGCTCCCCGATTCCGAGGAATCCGACCGGCAACGCACCTTTGATGATGTTGCGGAGACGGCGGTTTTTCGTTTTCACGAAAATCGCCATCGCGGCACCGACCTGACCGGCACCTGCCATTGCAAGGATCGTCAGCAATGCTGTGTTGCCGTAGGTGTTAATAAGCTCCAAGTGGATCGGCGTCAGACCATGGTGCAGGCCGACCATGACGAGCGGCAGGAAGAATCCTGCAAGTACAGCACCGGCCACGACTCCGCCGACATCCAATACAGACGTCAGGCCTTTTGTGATCCCGTCTGCGAGCAGGCCGGCGACCGGCACGACTGCATACAGCGAGAAGAATCCGACCACAAGAACCGTAATCAGCGGTGTAAAGATGATATCGACGGCTGCCGGCATGATTTTCCGGACATTCTTCTCAACGAATGTCATGAGCCATGCGGCAAAGATGACGCCGAACAGTCCGCCGCGCCCGACGACAAGCGGTTCACCGTAAATCGTGATTTCAGCAAGGAACGGGTTGAAGAGGAACATCCCGGCAATCGCCCCGAGTACGGGCGTTCCGCCGAACTCCTTCGCCGTGTTCCAGCCGACGATGACTGCCAAGTATGTGAAGACGGACGTACCGAGAAGCAGAAGGATCTGCATCCATGTCTGGTCAGGGTTGACGCCTGCGTTCTTCGCGAAGTTCGCGGCCCCGTTGATGATCCCTGATGCAACCAGTCCCGGGATCAGCGGGATGAAGATGTTACCGATCCGCCGCAGGAAGTTCTTGAACGGGGTCCGGTTCTTCTCTTTTCGGCGTTCGCGGTCGACCGCCGCGCGCTCTTCGAATGTCAGGCTGTCGTATTCCGGCTCGGATTCTTCTCCGATGCCGAGCCCCGTGATCTGGCTCATTTCGTCGGCCACCCGGTTGACTGTGCCCGGTCCGATGACGACCTGCAATGTTTCATCGACGACCACCCCCATGACGCCGTCGACTTTCTTCAGTGCTGCGATGTCGGCTTTGCCGTCGTCTTTCAGTGTCAGCCGCAGCCGTGTCATACAATGGGCGATCTTGCGGATGTTATCCCTTCCGCCGACATGCTCCAGAATTCCATTGGCCATTTGCTGTTCTTTTCTCATCCTTGCACCCTCCCTCTTTCTCCCTTTATGGTATGTACGGTCAGCCACCGGGAATTATGACCGGGCTGCCGCCTTTCTCACAAATCCGCCGGCAGCTTCAATACGTTCAGCCGCTTCCTCTTTCGTGCAGTCGAGCAGGATCATGATGACCGCTGTCTTCACATGGTGACCGGAAGCCTCGTAAGCCTGTGCGGCAGTTTCTTCATCTGCCCCGGTCGCTTCCATGATGATCCGTATGGAACGGACCTGAAGTTTTTCATTGGTCGCCTGCACATCGATCATCAGGTTCTCGTACGCCTTCCCGATGCCGATCATCGCGGCTGTCGAGATCATGTTGAGCACCATTTTTTGGGCACTGCCCGCTTTCAGTCGTGTGGACCCGGTCAGCACTTCCGCACCGGTCGGCAGTTCGATCGCGATGTCTGCATAGCGGCTGATCTCCGCGTCCTCGTTATTGCTGATGCTGATTGTATGAGCAGCTGTCTTGCGCGCATACTGGAGAGCGCCGATAACATACGGCGTCCGGCCGCTTGCCGCGATGCCGATGACGGTATCATTGCCGTTCAGCCCGATCTCCTTCAGGTCCTGGACGCCAAGTTCCGGATCGTCTTCGGCTCCTTCGACCGCTTTCGTAAACGCTTTCAATCCCCCGGCGATCAAACCGACCACCATATCCGGTGAAACCCCGAATGTCGGGACGCACTCGACAGCGTCCAAAATGCCGAGCCGGCCGCTCGTTCCTGCACCGATATAGATGAGCCGTCCGCCTTTCTGGAAGGAATCCGTGACAGCCTCGACAGTTTTCGTGATAACATCGATTTTGTTATGTATGATCTGTGTGACGGAGGCGTCCTCCCGGTTCATCGCCTGCAGCACGTCAGCCACGGACATTTCATCCAGCTGCATCGTCAGTGGATTCCGTTTTTCCGTGCCGAGTTTCTCAAGCATCCGATCACTCCTCTTCATGCGTTTTCTGACTCTATTGTACGCACGAAGGAAATTACAAGTCAATAGAATATCTAAAATATATGAAACTAAGTTTCACTTTATGCAAAAATGATTATCTTCTCAACTTCACCGCTTGTTCCCTGGCATTCTGGTACTGATCGAGAATCGACTCGCCCATCTGGTTGACGAGACTGATGTAGAGCGCATCGATGACTGTCAGTTGTGTCATACGGGAAGTGATGCTGCCGACACGGAAATCCTTCTCGACATTCGGCGTCGCGAGCTGGATATCGGATTCCTTGCACAGCGGCGACTTATTGAGATTCGTGATGGCGATCAAAACTGCTTTCTGCTGTTTTGCGAACCGTGCCAGTTCGACGACATCTTTCGTCTCACCGGACATGCTGATGGCGACGAATACATCATTTTCACTCAGGAACGGAATGATGGACAGCATATAATGGAAGTCTGCATGATATTCGACCTGATAGCCCAGTTTCGCGAACTTGAATTGTGCATCCATTGCAGCGACAGCCGAACCGCCGACGCCATAAAACAGGATCCTGCGTGCTTTCTGCAGTGTGTTGACAGCGCGTTCCAGCTCCTTCTTCTCGATGGACGCAAGCAGCAGGTCGATCGCCCCCCGGTTGACGTGGACGACTTTCTGGAACAGTTCGTACGGCGAGTCTTTTTTCTGGGTGATGGAAAAGTCCGTGATGTATTCTTCCGTGTTGACGAGTTCCTGGGCAAGCAGGATCTTGAACGCTTTGAAACTGCTGATGCCGACGGATTTCGTGAACCGGACGACTGATGCCTCACTGACATCCGCTTTCGCGGCCAGTTCCTTCGTCGTCATCGTCGGGATGAGTTCTGCGTGGTTCAGCACATACTCGGCGATTTTTCGCTCCGTTTTTGAAAACCGGCTCAGCTGCCTTCTGATTTGTCCAAGCATGTTTTCATCTCCTTCCAGTCAGGTGGGTTTCATCCATTATGAAGCAAGCCCGCCGTGTTTGACAATGTGTATTTTGGCGGCTGCTCATGTGGCCGGCTTTCCCGCTTTCGTCCCAGAGGTCTTCAGCGGTGCACCGGCGGCCTGCCAGGCGGTTTGTGTCAGACAACCGACACTTGGGAGGAGGAACCGGCCGGGCTGCGCGGGGTATCGGACATTTCGTGCGATGTATCGGACACTTGGCGCGCGGTATCGGACACTTCGGTGGACGTATCGGACAGTTGGCGCAGAGTATCGGACACTTCGCCGAATTTATCGGCATCCAGGCACAATTCCAGGGCCTGGCTTGTGCTCGCGCTACTCGTTTTCTTTAGGGTCATTTTGGCCGCGGCGGCTTGCCAGGTCCATGGATCTTCCCTGCCGCGCTGAAAAGGGACAAGCCAGCACGCGCTCGGGGGTATATCGGACATTTCGCGCGATGTATCGGACACTGGGCGTGCGGTATCGGACACTTCGCCGGAAGTATCGGACAGTTGGCGCAAGGTATCGGACATTTCGCCGAATTAATCGGCATCCGGATACAATTCAAGGGCCTGGCTTGTGCTCGCGCTGCTCGTTTTCTGTGGTATCATTTTGGCCGCGGCGGCTGGCCAGGTCCATGGATCTTCCCTGCCGCGCTGAAAAGGGACAAGCCAGCACGCGCTCGGGGGGTATCGGACAGATCGCGCGAAGTATCGGACACTTGGCGTGCGGTATCGGACAGATCACCGAAAGTATCGGACACTTCGTGCAGGGTATCGGACACTTCGCCGAATTTATCGGCATCCGGGCACAATTGGACGCAAAAAAAAGCTTTCCGTCAATTGCCTGTTATTGTATACTGATGAAAAATCCTCTAACAGAATGGAGCACTCCCGATGAAACGTACAATCGCCTTTATTTCCGCCGCTGTCCTGGCCCTTGGTGTCGCGCTGGTTCCTGTTCAGCCTGCCGACGCAGCCCCCGCCAAATTCCAGAACTGCAAAATGCTGAACAAGACGTACAAAGGCGGCGTGGCGAGGGATGCCAAAGTCCGCAACAAAGGCGGCAAGACGAGATATGCACCGACTGTCAATGCAGCCCTTTATAACGCCAATAGCAAGATGGACCGTGACAAAGACGGCATCGCGTGCGAACGCTGATCCGGATTGAAAAAGAAGCATGCCCCATGACGGGACATGCTTCTTTTCACTTTATGCGCACCTGCTTCACTATACCGAAAACTGTCACTGCCAGCATCAGACCGATGATCGTGCCGGTCGCCCAGATGCCGAGCCCGGCGGATTTGCCGAGCGGCACCCGGACTATGTCGAGCTGGATTTGTGCGAACAGCACGAGGGTCAGATTCTTGATGCGGTTGAGCAGCGTCCGGCTCGCCGTATAGAGCCGCTCTGCGTTTTCCTCTGTCACAGGCTTCAGATAATTATGCCATTCCGGATGTCGCTCGAGAAATCCGAGCAGTGCGAACAGGCCGATCCCGAGAAGCGGCATGAGCATCAGGATCCATTTTGATCCATACCCGTCCGCCTCGCCCGCCCCGTTGAAATGGATCGGCACATTCTCCGGCAGCTGCGGCCACATGACAATAGAATAGATGATCGATCCAGCGAACAGCACGAGTCCGACCGCATCACACATACGATCCAGCACCGTTTTTTCCGTTTCAACCGCAATCGGATTCTTTTGCATGCGGACCGCCCCCCTTTCCTGTCACTTCCTGATGACTGTTCTACGGCCGGTCTCACGAAAAGTTTCACAAAACAGTCAATCCAGCCATCCTTTCTTCCGGCAGATCGAAAGCGCCTCGACTTTGTTCTTCGCCCCGACTTTCTGCAGGATGTCCGACAAATAATTGCGGACTGTCCCGGGTGACAAAAACAGGTCGGCGCCGATCTCTTTCGCCGTCTTCCCTTTCGCTGTGAGCTCCAGCACTTCCCGTTCCCGTCCGGTCAGCGGGCTCGTGTCCGCAAACTGTCCCATCACGAGTTCCGATGCATACTCCCGTTTACCGTCCATCACTTTGCGGATGGCTCCGGCCAATTCATCGACCGAGCCGTCTTTCAGCAGGTAGCCCCGGACGTCCGCAGCGAGCGCCCGCTCAAAATAGCCGGGCCGCGCGAATGTCGTCAGCATCACAACTTTGCAGTCCAGCCCTTTTGCTTTCAATGAATCCGCGACTTCCAGCCCGCTCATCTGCGGCATCTCGATATCGAGCAGGCAAATATCCGGCTGCAGCGTTTCAATCAGATGGAGCGCTTCTCTGCCATCCCCGGCTTCCCCGACGACACTGAAGTCCTCCTCGAATCCGAGAAGCGTGCCGAGCGCGCCGCGTAATATGCTCTGGTCTTCCGCTATGACTAATCGGATCATACGGTTCCCATCCCTTCTGCAGTGACTGGCAGCGGTACATGCAGGGCAAACTGCATACCTCCGCAGTCCGTCACAGCCATCGTCCCTTCGATGAGCGCCAGACGCTCCCGCATGCCCGCCAGTCCGTTGCCCCACTGCGCGCCGTCCATCCCAATGCCGTTATCGATGATCCGTACGGCGATTCCTCTTTCATCCTGAGCCATCGACACCGTACACGCATCTGCGCCGCTGTGCCGGACGATATTGGTCGCCGCTTCACGCAGGCACATCGCGAGGATGTTCTGCTTGAGCGGCGGCAGGTCCGGCAGTCCGGCTTCCTGTTCGATCTCCAATCGGATCCCGGCGGCCCCGAGCAGCTCCTCCATGGCGGCCAACTCACTGCCGATCGTGCCGCCGCGCATATCGGTGACAAGCTCCCTCACCTGCGTCAGCGCCGCGCGCGACGTTTCCTCGATCCCCGCCGCTTCAGCCGAAACCCGTTCGGGATCCTGTTTCACCCGCTGGATGACCTGGCTTTTCAAGGTGATCAGCGACAGCGTGTGACCGAGCGTGTCATGCAGATCCCGCGCGATCCGTACGCGTTCCTCCTGCCGGCTCAGCTGCCGGATGCGTTCATTCGCCTCGTCAAGCTGTTCTTCGAGCTGCCCGCGGAGCATGTTGCCGCGGACCGCAATCGGCGTCAGCGCCATCACGACAACGAATGGCAGCATCGTCAAGTTCGCGGACGCCCCATATTCGGAAAAGAAGTAGAACGTGATGACCGCGAGCACTGCGCCGAATCCGGTGATCCCGATACGGAACAGCCGGTCATCCCGGATCCAGCCGATGAAGTTCGACACATAGAACGCAAGGAGGAGGTTGTACGGCTGATAACTGACTGACAAGAGCAGGATGACTGCCAGCTGTACAGCGGACCAGACGAGATGGCCCCGATCGGTTTCCGTCCAGTACGCCTTCCGGTAGGCAGCGAGAAAGACGAGCAGGCAGACAATGCCGGCCCCCCGTTTCCAGCCTGTTTCATTCAACACGGTAATGACAGGCAGCGTCAGATAGGCAAGGAATACATATGGAATCAAGCCGAACCGTTTCGGGAATAGTTCTATCGGTTTCATCGTCTAGACCGCCTCCTGCCTCCGTCTTCGCTGTATCGATAGTATCATGAAAAGTCCTGTATAGGCGATCAGCACCAAAATGCCGGACAATTCCGGCGCACGGCCCTCCGCGATCGACCAGGCACCGGCACCGTACTGATAGGATGGCAGCCAGCTGGTGATGAAGCGGAAGATAGCCGGCAGCTGCTCCGCCGGCATCCACAATCCGCCCGCGATGGCGAGCGCCAAATACAGCAGGTTGCCGATCCCTGAAGCGGTGTCGGCTTTTTCCATTGTTCCGAGCAGGGTGCCGAGCGTGAGGAAGGGCAGGGCCCCCAGCGCAATCCAGGCAGCTGCAGAGAGCCATTCCCCGATACTCATGGACACACCGTTCAGCAGGGCGCCGCTGACGAAAATGACCGTGATACTGAAGACATGGACAGCGGATTGCCCCGCCATTTTGGCGATGAAATAGACAGGTCCGGAGACAGGTGTCGTCTTGAGATAGACCGTCCATCCCTGGTTCCGTTCCTGGACGAGCCGGAGACCGAGCGTGATGATCGAACTGCCCATCACACTGAAAACGGCCATCGACATGAGGAAATGACGGGCCCACGCGGCCTGATCGCCGACGTCCTGAACCATGATCTTCGTATAAAGCGCATAGAAGAAGATCGGCATGAGAAGCGACCAGAAGACGAAGTAGCGGTTCCGGAACACGCGAAGTGCTTCAAGCCGGCATTCGTTCCATAAGGTCTTCACTCAGCCCGCCTCCTTCCGCATGGTCAATGCTGTGTATGCGTCTTCCAGCGTGCCCCGGCGGATGGTGAGCTCCCGCAGTTCCACGCCGTGCGCCAGCAGCTCGTTCAGCAGACGGTCGGCATCCGGTGTGAACAGGGTGACGAGCGGGCCGTCTGTCCGGACGTCCGTAACCGTCAGCTGTCCAAGGAGTTCATCCGTCAGTGAGCCCGCATGGCGGAAACTGATCTGCTGCACGCTCAGCTGCTGTTTCAGTTCGCTTGGCGGCACGTCGTATGTGAGCTCGCCGTCTTCCACAAGCAGGATGCGGGTGGCCGCCTGCTCCGCCTCCTCGATGTAATGTGTGGTGAACAGGACGGTCACCCCCTGCCCTGCGAGCCGTGAGACCGTTTCCCAAAACCGTCTTCGGGAAGGGGCATCCATCCCGACCGTCGGTTCATCCAGCACGAGCAGTTCCGGATTGCCGGCGAGGGCAAGCGCGAAATTGACACGCCGTTTCTGACCGCCGGATAACTTTTCTGTGCGCACACCGAGCAGCTCCTGTTCCAGGCCCGCGAGCTCCGCCAGTTCCTCAAGCGGCAGCGGATCGGCGTAGTACCCCCTCACCTGCTCGAGCACTTCACGGACGCTCACCAGATTGGGCACGCTCACTTCCTGCAGCATGACGCCTGTCTGTTCACGGACGGCGTGTGTCCCAGGCTGCCGTCCGAACACGGTTATCGTGCCGGCATCAGCTTTCTGCAGTCCGAGCAGCAGCCGGATCATCGTGCTCTTCCCCGCCCCGTTCGGTCCGAGCAGTGCCGCCACTTCACCTGCTTGGATGCCGAAACTGACATTGCTCACCGCGTCTTTCCGTTTGAAGGACTTTCCCACTTGGCGGAATTCAATCATGTCGATCACTCCCTTGACTTCATCGTACCGGATGCGGAAGAGCCGCGGCAGTCCATTCTGTCATCGATCCATATGACACTTGTCATATGATGCGGCCCCCGGTGGGTGATGATCGGGCGGAACTCTTGGAAAGTGATCATAAATCTCGGAAAGTGATCATAAATCTCGGATTCTGCTCATAAACCGCGGAAAGTGATCATAAACTCCGGTTTCCGCTCATAAACACGGGAAAGTGATCATAAAGGCGAAAAAATGATCATAACTTCACAATTACCGCGGCCGGCTGCCGGGCCCACCGCGCCCCGGGCCGCGCGAAAAGGGGGCAAGTCAAAAGACTAGCTTGCCGGCTCCGCTCCGCTTCGCATTTTATTCCGGAGACTGCGAAGGCGCTGCCCCTCGTTGGACACAAGCATGCTCCGTCCAATAAAAAAAACGCTCCTCCCGGAAGGAGAAGCGCAGTGTGTCCGTCAGATGATTGTGGAGAACCACAGCCCGAGCATGGTGCCGACATAGTTGCCGATGATGTAGCCAAGCGTGCCGACCACGAGGATCGGACCGATGAGGTCTTTCCAGCCTTTGGCGATCGCCAGCGCCGCCGCGGTTGTCGGACCGCCGATATTGGCATTGCTCGCAAGCAGGATGTCTTCGAGATTCGCTCTCATCAGCTTGCCGCCGATGAGTGACACGACCATGTTGATCATCACAATGATGAACACGAACAGGAGCAGCAGCGGCGCATTTTTGATGATGAACAGGATCGATGCCGGTATCCCGATCACGACGAAGAACAGGTAGATGAGGAATGTCCCGAGTTCCTGGCTGCCGTTGATTCGCTCGAAATAGCGCGGGAACAAGGCCAGCACGAGGAATGTAAGAGTCGTGAGCACCAGATACCGGTCGCCGAGGATGGCCTGGAAAACCGTCATGACCCCGGAATCCGCACCTTCTGCAGGAAACAGGCCATCGATGAAGTCTGCCAGTTTGAACGAAACGATGACAAGGAAAAATGCCGTGCCGACCGCCATCGCGATATCTTTCAATGAGATATCCTTCCGCTTCCAGAACCCTTCCGCGAGTGTCTTCCCTTCCTCCTGCCCTGCGCCGCTCTCCACCGCTTCGACATGCGGTGTCGTGTAGCGTTTGCGGAAAAAACCGATCGTCGGAATCAGCATGAGGATGACGAAATAGATGGCCATCATCAGATTATCCGCCACAACCGTCGCGGACACCATATCTTCGGGCGCATCGAATTTCGCTGTCATTGCCGCAAAGTTAACACCTCCACCGACGTACGAGGCGCTGATCATGCCCCCGATTTTATCCAGGTAGGGAATATGGTCTTTCAGCAGAAAGAAGCTGAGGATGGTTCCCGCCACCGTACCGATTGAACTGATCAGGAACAGAATGAGCAGCCGGCCGCTCTCCGTCCAGATCTTCTTGATGTTGACATGGAACAGAAGAAGCGGGATCGCAAGCGGAATGATGACCGCCCAGACCGCGTCATAGACCGGTGATTCCATCGGGATGATCTTGAAGTTGGACAAGGCGATCGCCCCGACGAGCGCAATGATGGCCCCCGACACTTTCGACGCCCAGCTGTAGCGCTGTTCCAGATAGATACTGACAGACGCCCAGACGACGATGATACCCCAGAGCGTCAGCGTGTCGTCAGGCTGAATCAATGTATTCGTCACAAGTTCCTCCTCCTTTCCTCCATCCTATGCAGGAAGCGCTCCGCATTCCTGAAACTGATCGCTTCGATCTCTTCTTCCGTAAAGCCGCGTTCCGCCATCCGTTTCAGAAGGGCCGGCACCTGTTTGACTGATGACAGGCCATCTGTATAGATATTCAAGTCATCGCCAAGCGGATGGACCTCCAGGAATTTGATGAAGTCAAAACCGAACGCCACATGGTCGATGCCTGCGACTTCTTTCAGATGGACTGCATGGTCGATGAACCGGTCGACAGTCGGCTCATCCGCATCGACAAATTCTCCGTATGCATTCAGCCCGATCAGGCCGCCGGTCCCCGCAATGGCGCGGATCTGGTCGTCCGTCAGGTTCCGTTCATGGTCACACAGGGCCCGGGCGTTGCTGTGGGAGGCGATCACGGGGCCGTCGACGGTTTCCATTACATCCCAGAAACTCATCTTATCCAGATGGGACACATCGACCATCACCCCTTTACTTGAAGATGCCGTGATCCATTGCTTCCCGAGTTCCGTGAGGCCGGCGGACTGCCGTGGATTCCAGGCGCCTGTGCCCGTCGCAAACGCATTGTGTTCGTTCCAGACAAGGATGGTATGCTGAATCTGCTGGTCCGTCACTTCATCCAGGAGTCCGGCAGCTGTCCCGCCGCTTTGCGCAAGCTCCTCCTCCGCGAATGTCACGCCCTCCAGGCCGAGGTAGATCTGGATCTTATCTTCCATACTGTTTGCAGAACGAGTATGTACGGAATGGAAAGGCTGGATGACTGCGTACTCCGATTCCGCCAAGTCCGCCATCACCGCCTCGGTCAATTCCCGGAATCGCTTGAGCGGACGGTCCTTGAACGCAGGTTCCACCCAAAAGACGCAGATGACAGATGAGACGCCGGCCCTCCGCAGAACAGGCGCATGCAGCCTATCGAACACACGGCGCTCCCCCGCCGCCCGCCGGAACGCGATATCCGTGAACAAATCCGAATGCAGATCAAACACTTTCATGTTGCTCTCCCCTTTCTTAAAAATTCCCACATATTAAACTATAAAAATACGCAGTTTGCATACAGTTGTCAAGGTGAGGGAAGGCTGTCCGCCTAAGGGAGGGGAAGAGTGATCGTAAGCTTCTGGTTTCGCTCATAAACTGCTGGAAAGTGATCATAAACTCGCGATTCCGCTCATAAACCGGTGAAAGTGATCATAAATCCGGGATTCCGCTCATAAACCCGTAAAAGTGATCATAAACCCGCGATTCCGCTCATAAACCACCCTAAAGTGATCATAACTTCACATCTGTCGCGGCCAGCTGGCGGGCTCCGGATGCACCCTAGCCGCGGGCAGAGGCAGTAAGTCAAAAGAATGGCTTGCCGGCTCCGTTTCACTCCGCTTTTACTATCAAACCAACCCGGCATTCCCCTGTTCCGCAGGCAAAACGCCGGAAACCGGCTCCACACGAAAAAACACTCCGCCTGGAAACGGCGGAGTGTCCCTCTTATTCAGCCGGCAGATGCCGGTGTACGACCGTATACGTCGACAATTCCGCGCCGAGGATCGGATTGGACTTGCCCTCCCCGTCCGCTGCCGGCTTCTTCTCCTGCTGCTCCCCATGGGCCTTGCCGTTCGCCCGGCTCTCGAGCCAGTTCTTGAAATCGGCTTCCTCATTCCATGTCGTGCAGATGTGGAGCTCGTCGTGGTCCTCGAGATTCTCCTTCTGCAGCACTTCCATGCGGATGAACCCCGGGAACGTATGGACCGATTTCGGGTTCGCGAAACGGTCCGCGACCTCCTTGGCCCGGCCTCTTTCAATGCTGATAACGTTGACTGCGATCATCTGTGTCATACGAGCGCCTCCCTTTTCGATAATAAGTACTCGACAACAGGACGCGCATGCTCCCCTCCGCGTTCCGCATGACGGAGCAGCGGGATGCCATGCGCCCCTTTTGCGTCGATCATGAGCGGATACCGTTCCACCAGACTGCGCACGATATCGAGTTCCCCGAGCATCGCGGCGGTGAAGATATCCATCCGTGCATCCTTCGACAGCAGGAATTCCGCGATGTCGCGGTTCCCTGTATGGGCAGCTGCCCCGAGACCGCTTTCCCAGTCGTCCCCGCCCCAGTTCATGACACTGTGGACGAGCGCCGGTTCTGCAGCAACGAGTGCCCGCACCTCCGACAGATTGCCGTGTGCCGCGATGATGAATTCCCGGACGAGCCCCGCGTCCAGCTGTCCTTTCCGTTCCCCTTCCTGCCTCATCTCAATCACCCTTTTCCAGTTTAGTCGGCGTAAAGAAACACGTGCCGTTCCGTGTGAAGATATCTGCGTTGATCTCAAAGATGGATTTGAACATGTCCTTGCACAATACACATTGCGGGATCCCGTCGAACCGCACCGTCCCGTCTTTCAGCACGATGATCCGGTCACTGTAGCGCGCGGCCTGGTTGATGTCGTGCAGCACCATGATCACCGTCATACCGAACTGCCCGTTCAGCTCCCTGACCAATTCCATCACTTCGAGCTGGTGGGCGATGTCCAAGTACGTCGTCGGTTCATCCAGCAGCAGGACTTTCGGCCGCTGCGCCACGGCCATCGCAATCCATGCACGCTGCCGTTCACCGCCGGACAGCGAGTTGAGCAGCCGGTCCCGGAACTTGTCCATTCCGGTCACCCCGAGTGCCCACTCCGCCACCTCCCGATCTTCGGCAGACAGCCGCCCATGCCGGCTGCGGTGCGGGTGCCGGCCGAATTCCACGAGTTCCCCGACGGTCAGATCGAGCTGGTGGTCATGCATCTGCGGCAGCATGGCCAGTGTCTTCGCAATCGTTCGTGTATCGAGCTGCGAAATCTTCTGACCATCAAGGACGACGGCCCCTTCATCAGGAGACAGCAGCCGGGAGATGACCCGGAGGAATGTCGATTTCCCCGACCCGTTCGGACCGATCAGGCTCACAATCTCCCCCTCCCGGACCGTCAGATTGATATCCTCCAGCGCAAACGTCTCGGACTGCCGGTAGCACACTTGTTCAGCTGTCAGCAAAAGAACCCCTCCGTTTCTGAATCAAGTACAGGAAGAATGGCCCGCCAAGGAACGACAGCAGGATGCCGACGGGCAGTTCGATCGGATTGAATGCCGTCCGGGCGACCGTGTCCGCCGTGATGACGAGCAGCGCCCCGCCGATCGCGGACGCCGGCAGCAAGTACCGGTGGTCGCCTCCGACGAGCGAGCGCATGATGTGCGGCACGACAAGTCCTACGAAACCGATCAGTCCGGCGACACTGACTGCGATCCCCGCAAGCAGGGTGCTCAGGATGATCAGGTAAAACCGGCTCCGTTCGACTTTGTGGCCGAGCAGCTTTGCAACTTCGTCTCCGAGCCGTAAAATCCGGATATGCGGAATGGCGAATACCGAGAGAACGAGCGCGGCCAGTGCATACCAGATGATGGAGCCGAGCTGCACCCATCCTGCACCCGCAATCCCGCCCGCGAGCCACGGCAGCACGGACTGTACCCGGTCGCTGTACAGCAGCATGAGCGCACTCATCGCTGCGCCGATGACTGCGTTCACAGCAACGCCGACGAGAATGATGCGGACCGGCGACGCCCCGCCTTTCCAGGACATCGCATAGATCACGAGAGCCGTAATGAGCGCGCCGAGGAATGCCGCGGCGGGCAGCAGCATGATGTACGCCGGGTAGATGATCATGATGATTGTCGCGGCAAGGCCGGCTCCAGACGATACTCCGATAATGCCGGGGTCCGCGAGCGGGTTCCGCATGATCCCCTGGAGGATCGATCCCGAAGCGGCGAGGCACATGCCGATGATCAGCCCGATCAGCAGCCGGGGCAGCCGGAGTTCCCAGACGATACGCCGCTCCAGAGAGTCATCCGCATTCAGCAGGCCGTTCATGATCTCTGAGAAAGTAAACGATACCGATCCGACCATCAGGCTGACCGCTGCCGCGATGACGAGCAGGACAGCCCCTGAGATCAGTACGGCTGCACGCCGTTTTGCGAGCGGATGGATACGTGCGGGACTACAGGCGGTCCGCTGTTCTCCGGCTGCGATCATTTGGCTTCCGCTTCCTTCAGGCTTTCAATCATCACGTCAAACGCGTCCGCCACTTTCGTCCCCGGGTTCGTGCCGAACAGATGGGATGGCAGTACAGTCACCTTGCCGTTCTTAACTGCATCGAGGTTTTTCCATGCCGGATTCTTCGCCATCTCCCCTTCGAATGCGGACTTCACCGCTTCCGGATCCCCGTGCGTGATGAGCATGACCGCTTCCGGGTTGCGCTCGATGATCTTTTCCGTGCTCAGGCTCGCATACTGCGGGTAGTTGTCCTCTTTCGGCAAATCGGAAGCGATATTCTCCCCGCCTGCGCGTTCCAGCAGATCCCCCGACAGGGAGTTCGGAAGCGCAGCGAGGTAGGAGCCTGGCGCACCGTACACGAGCAGCGTCTTGACACCTCTCTTCTCAGCCTGACCCGCCGCCTGGTCCATCTTATCCTCGATCTGCATTGTCAGCTCCTCCGCTTCGTCCTGTTTGCCGAGCATCTGACCGAAGTTGCCGATCGTCTGCAGGATGTCATCGACCGAATTGGCCGCTGTGTAGACAACTTTCGTTCCCTGTGCTTCGAGATTCGCCGCATGCTGCTTGAAACTCGCGGACGCGACGAGCACGTCCGGGTGCACTTCCGCGATCTTCTCGAAGTTCGGCTGGTGCGGATTGCCGATCTCCTGGATCTCTTTCAGTTCATCAGCAGCCGGCCCTTGGGAAGACGGGCGGCCGACGACATTCGCGCCAAGCGCAAGCAGCATGTCGAGATCCCCTCCGCTGAGTGCCGCTGCAGATGCCGGTGCCTCCTCGAATGAAACCGTCTCGCCTGCTGCATCCTGGAATTCTATCGTTCCATTCTCATTTACATCTAGAGATTGAGAAGTCTGTACAGATGCGGCTGCTGTTTCAGCAGAGACATCCGGCTCTTTCCCGCTGTCCTGATTGTTGTCCGCAGCACCACACGCCGCAAGCAATAACAGCCCTGCAGCGGTGGCTGCTGCCAATAGTGTTTTCCTCATTTCCATTCCCCCTATTATGTAATTGATAATGAATCTCAATAATTGAGAGTATAATTGATAATGAGAATCGTTGTCAATTAAGTTTTCAGAATTAGTGCTTAGGAGCCATGCCTGCTGTTTGCTGAGTTCGCCATCATAACAAGTCGCCGGCGAGCAAGGGATTCCCCTCTGAATTGTGCCTGGATGCCGATGAATTCAGCGAAATGTCCGATATACAGCGCCATTTGTCCGATACTCCCGGTGATGTGTCCGATACATCCCGCCAACTGTCCGATACAACCCCCGATCTGTCCGATATGTCCACGGACAGCCCCATTGCCGCACGCTGCTTTCCGTGCTACACTGGATTCAACTGAATGAACGACTCTTTTCTTATCCAGAGAGACCGAGGGACTTGGCCCGATGACGTCTCAGCAACCTGCGCTTGCGCAAGGTGCTGCTGCCAACAGGGAAACCTGGCCGATGAGGGGAATTTGCGCACACTGCAGCTCTTCTCTTTCGGGGGGAGGGTTTTTTGTTCAGCAAATCCAGAAGGAGTGACCGATATGATGACGATCGAGGAATTGTACGCAGAAAAGGAGAAGGCGCAGCGAAAGCAGCCGACGAGCATGGCCGGCGTCATGAAACGCCACCAGACGCTCGCCCGGGTGCAGGCGGACATCGACTATTTCGATCAGGGCGATCTGCTGTCGAAGAAAGCGATCCGCAAAGAACTGGAAAAGATCACCGAGCTGCAGCAGCAGGCGGACGACCTCCAGCGGGAAATCGAGCGCCGCAAAAATGACCTTCTGCAGGACGTCTTCGGGACAGCCGCCGAACAGCTGAAGAAATGAACAGAAAAACCCCCGTTCCGTGGATCGATTCCACAGAACGGGGGTTTATCAATTGCATCGCGTCATTTCTTCGCAAGCTCCGCCGGCACTTCCTCGCCGCCGCGGTTCCGTAAAAACATGTACAGCGACGCACCGAAGATGATGAAGTAGCCGATGAAACTGTACAAATCGGGGATCTGGCCGAGCAGGAAGAAGCCGAGGATCGCCGAGAACACGACGGTGAAATAGTTGAACACCGAAATCTCCTTCGCCGGTGCGAACTTGTAGGCGAGCGTGATCCCGAACTGGCCGATCGTCGCGAACACCCCGGCCAGCAGCAGATAGATCGTCTGCTGCAGACTCATCGGCTCATACGTCCACAGCACGAACGGCAGCAGCACAACTGTCGTGAAACCTGAGAAGTAAAACACGACCGTATAGAACTGCTCCCGGCTGCCGAGTGCGCGGAGCACCGTATACGCAGCTCCTGCAAACACAGCCGACAAAATGCCGGCCGCATACGGCACGATGTCGAGCGAGAATGACGGTTTGATGATGAACAGCGTGCCGAGGAACGCTACGAGGATGCTGTACACCTGGAACGGTTTGACGTGCTCCTTCAAAAAGACCGCCGCGAACACGATCGTGAAGAACGGACTCATCTTATTGAGCATGTCCGCATCCGCCAGCACGAGATGGTCGATAGCATAGAAGAACAGGATGATGCCGAGCGCACCAAGTGCGGAACGCAGCAACAGCAGGCCCTGGTTCTCACGGCGGCCGAACAGCCGCTCCTTGAAATGGACCACAAAAAAGAAGGCAATCACCATGGATACGCCATTCCGGAAAATCGTTTTCTGCATCGTCGGCACATCCCCCGACAGCTTGACGAACGCCGTCATGAGGGAGAAGCCGAACGCCGATGCGAGCAATAGTAAGATCCCTTTGTTGCGATTCGTCATAATGGCCTCCGGTCTGGATGAATTCCGTGTTCCAGTCTACCAGTCAGCCGGCATCAGTTACAGCAAACCGCTCCATATATTGACCGCTGTCGCCAGCACCAGTACCGCGAGGATCCATTTGATGATACGGGGATCCGTCTTCCGCGCGGCTTTCGCACCGAGCGGGGACGCGATGAGCGCTGCGGCGATCAGCACCGCTGCGGGCCCCCAGAGGATCTGGCCGGTTGCAATCTTACCGGCCGCCGAGCCGATCGACGACAAGAATGTGATGGCAAGCGACGAAGCTGCCGCAATCCGGACAGGCACCGTGAACACCGCCAGCATGACCGGTACGAGGATGAACGCCCCGCCTGCCCCGACAACCCCGGAAGCCGCACCGATCACGAACGCAATACCGGCGGCCAGCCACTTATTGAACGTGACCTCCTCCGCAGGCCGGTCCTCGGTCTTCTTCCGGGGGATGAACAGCAGCACGGCAGCCGCTGCGGCCAGGACGCCGTAGACGAGATTCACCGTCTGCTCCGACAAATAACCGGACCCCAAACCGCCGAGGAAACTGCCGAGGATGACGGCGCCCCCCATCCAGAGGATCAGTTGTCTGTGCAGCAGCCCCGTTCCGCGGTAGGCGAACACACCCGCGATGGAGGCGAAAAAGATCTCCACCGCCGTGATGCCGCTCACCTCATGTGCGGTGAACGCGGACAATCCGAACAGCGGCGGGATGTACAGCAGCATCGGATATTTCACGATCGCACCGCCGATCCCCGCCATCCCGGACAGGAATGAGCCGGCGAACCCGATCACGAACAGCACGGCAATCAGTGTAACTGTCATCGTCCCCTCCCCTTTCCTGTCAGCTGCTTGTCATCAGTTTCCTTTTCGGATGAAGAACGTCAGCACGCCGTCAGTTTCCGTCTGTTCGAGCAGTTCGTGCCCTCCGGAGCGCGTCCATGCCGTCAGGTCTGCAATCGCCCCTTTGTCCGTCGTCCGGACTTCCAGGATTTCCCCCGCCTGCAGTTCTTTCATCGCGTTACGTGTCTTGACGATCGGCATCGGGCACGACAGCCCTGTTGCATCCAAAAATAAGTTCGCTTCCATATTGAATTCCTCCTCGATTGGTTTTGTTACCGGACCGCACAGCGGTTTGGCCCGATCTCCATTTCCTTTTGCAACTCTTCGTCCGGGGATAGGATCCCCATGTTGGTCTTCCGGATTTCCTGATAGGCATTCGGCTGCGGCGGCAGGTTCTCTGTCACGAGTTTCCGGAACTCCGCTTCCTCATCGACAGCCAATCCGTGGTTATCCGAAAATAGCGAGTCCAGGCGCTTCGCCACCGTTCCATTTGCATTCACTTCGTTCATCTCCATGAAGTGGGCCGGCAGCACCGTCAGCTCACCGGACAGATTCCTATATCGTTCGTACAATGTTGTGCGCAGATCACCGACCCAGTCGTCCGCCTTGCCCGCGAGGTCCGGACGGCCGATGGAATCCACGAACAGGATGTCCCCCGTCAGCAAATATGACCCATCCACGATGAAGGACGTCGAGCCGTTCGTATGCCCCGGCGAGTATATTGCTTCGATCATCGTATTTCCGACCTGCAGCTGCATACCGTCTTCAAGCTTATAGTAGTCAAAGACGACTTCACCCGCATCCGCTTCCGGCAGATAGTAGGCGGCGCCGGTCTTTTCGGCAATCGCCCGCCCTCCCGAAATGTGGTCGGCATGCAGATGGGTGTCCAGCACGTGTTCGATGACGGCTCCGCGTTCTTCCGCAAACCCGGTGAACACATCGGTCACACGGACTGCATCGATCACGGCAGCTTTCCCTCCGTCGATCACCATGTACGACAGGCACCCTTTCCCGAGCCGGACGAACTGGTGCAGCGAACCGCCGCTCGCAAGGTCCGCCACTTTCACTGGCGCAAGGTACTCGCTCCACGCACTCATACCACCTTCAAGATAGGCGGCATCACGGCCTGCCTCCGACAGCATTTCGGCAATCAGCTTGGAAGAACCCTCCTTCGCACAGACGACGAGCAGCTCGCGGTCCTCCGGCAGCGCGGCGGCAAATTCCTCCACACCGTCAAGCAGATCGAAATAGGGTCTGTTCACGTACGTGAACGCTTCCCCCTCCAGTTTCCAGTCGGCGAACGCTTCTTCGTTCCGGACGTCCACGATATGGAGCGGCTGTTTTCCGATGCTCCGTGCAGCCGCCTCTTTCGGACTCATGGCTGTTACTGTCATATCCGTCTTCCCCTTTCCATATCAGAATGCGAGGGTGACGTCCGCATCCTTGGCGAACTCCAAAAATGCTGCGGCACCGCCCACTTGTATCCCATCGACCATATCCTCTTCCGTCAGTCCCATGACATCCATCGTCATCTGGCAGGCGATGAACTTCACGTCCAGCTCCTGTGCCATCGCGATCAGTTCAGGGATTCCCGGCACGTTCGCCTTCGCGAACCCTTCCGCGAAATGCTCCTTCCCCTCCGGCATCGGCAGCTGTGCGGACGCCTGTTTGTGGATGAAGTTCAGTCCTTCGAAAGTGAAAAAGATTGCTGTTTCGTGCTCGCTCGCAGCTGCAGCGGTTGCGATATTGAATACTTTGTACGCATCGAACAGGCTGCCGTTCGACGCGATGATGGCTGTGCGGTTTGTCATGATGATTCCTCATTTCTTTTATCTGTTTTATTCTGTAGGTCCGTTCCAGTCGAGCATGCCGCCTGTCATATTCATGACATCGTACCCCCGGCTTTCGAGCAGTTGTGCAGCGCGACCGCTGCGTCCGCCCGATCGGCAGATAAGCACGTATGTGTCCTCTTTCGGCAGGTCCTGGAGCTTGAATTCCAGAAGGCCGAGCGGAATGTGGATGACCCCCGGGATCTTGACTTCCTGCAATTCCTCGGTCTCCCTGACGTCGATCAGCCGGACAGGCTGCCGGGCGGCCAGCATCTGCTCCACTTCCGTGGTTGTCACTTCTTTCATTTGTTCTCCTCCTGTTTACCCCTGCGGGTATAAATTCACTTAAAAAAATATAGGTTCATACCCCACCCCGTATACTACAGCGTCATCCCCACCCTGTCAATCACGTTGCTTCACGATCCTGCCGGCATGCGAAAACCCCGTCCGCTGATAATGAGGACGGGGACTTCAGATGGCAGTCAGTCGGCTGCCGGTGTGATGCATGGTTTCAGTTTCTCTTCCGTTTCCCGTGCTGTCCGAGTGATATCTACCTGTTATTTCCCGATCGCGTCAGAAATCCGGTCATCGAGCTCCCTCATGTGCTGCCGGCGTTCGCCATCGTCCCAGCCGAGGCGTTCGGCCATGTAGGCGGTGACCTGTTCTTTCCACTTCTTGACCCAGTCGATATGAAAGTATAGCGCGCCCGTCCGGCGGATTAAATAATCGGACGGTGTCAGTGCCATCTCGAAATCGATTGCATACTGGAGCGTCAGCCGGATGGCGAGCGGCAGCCCATGCGCCGGCTGTACCCGGGTGATGCCTTCCGCCACCTGGTTCGTGTTTGTGCCATACATCGAGGCAATATTGAGCCCGTCCTGATATGAGATGCCGAGTTTCACAAGTTCCCGTGCCCGGTCTTCAACATAGACCGGATAGTCTTCCGGCCGACTGAACGCGCCGCCGGATAATGCAAGCGTCGCCGTCATGCAAGGGCCTGCCTGGATGCCGAATTTCCGGAGTTTCCGGCTGACGAGGTCGGTGACGTCCTCCGCCATCTTGCGGTACCCCGTCAGTTTGCCGCCCGCCACCGTCAGCAGGCCGCTGTCCGCTTCCCAGATCTCATCCTTGCGCGAAATCTCGGACGGCCCTTTGCCTTCCTGCCGGATGAGCGGCCGCACGCCGGACCAGGAGGATTCGATATCCGCCGGACGGATCCCCGCCTGCGGGAACATCTCCGAAATGGCGGTGAGGATGTACCGCCTGTCCTCCTCCGTCACGCCCGGATGTATCAGGTCCTCTTCATAGACCGTATCGGTCGTGCCGACGTAGGTCTTGTCAAGACGCGGAATCGCAAAGATCATCCGGCCGTCCGGCGTATCGAAATAGACGGGCTGATGGAGCGGCAGCCTGTTCCGATCAAACACGAGGTGGACGCCTTTCGTCAGCAGCAGCCGGCCCGACTCACCAGGTCTGTCCAGTTCCAGCACTTGTTCAACCCATGGGCCCGCCGCGTTGACGATGATCGGCGCATGCGCGTTATACCGCCGGCCTGTCAGGACATCCTTCAGCTCAACGCCGGTGACGCTGCCCCTTTCATCGGATGAAAACCCGGTGACCATCGTGTAATTCAGCAGATCTGCACCTTCTTCGCGCGCTTTCTTCGCGACCTCGATCGTCAGACGGGCATCGTCGGTCCGATACTCGACATACTCTCCGCCGCCGAGCAGGCCATCCCGTTTCAGCAGCGGCTCATGCTCCGTCACTTCGGTCTTCGTCAGCATACTGCGCCGTTCTGATTTTTTCACACCTGCCAGAAAGTCATATACTTGCAGGCCGAGTGACGTAGAGAAACTGCCGAACGATCCATTCTTGTAGAACGGCAGCAGCATCCATTCAGGATGGGTGACATGCGGAGCATTCGCGTACACGACCGCCCGCTCCTTCCCAACATCCGAGACGAGCTTCACTTCCAGCTGCTTCAAATAGCGGAGTCCGCCATGGACGAGTTTCGTCGAGCGGCTGGACGTCCCTGCCGCAAAGTCCTGCATCTCGACGAGCAGCGTCCGAATGCCCCGGGCGGATGCATCCAGCGCTATCCCCGTCCCCGTGATGCCCCCGCCGATCACAATGAGATCGTACCGTTCAGCAGAGAGCCGGCCAAGCAGGCGGCTCCGGTCTTCATGCGAAAAAGAGATCATCTGCAGTCAAATCCTTTCCTGGAATGTGCGGTCGGCACCGCCTCTTCAGCCGTTCACTTCAACAGTATTGACATCGTCTATTTCTTTTATGGACCGATAGATATCGGGCAGCGGACGGTTCGCCGGCACACGAGCTTTGATTTCCAGAAGAAGCAGCTTTTCATCATCAAGATCCTTGATGCGGGATTGATAGATATGAAAACGCTGACGCCGCAATTCTGTCAGCACCAGCTCAATGCTTGCCTGGTCATTCACTTTGATGCGGAGGCCCATCTCATCACGCCTCAGCCGTTTCGGCCCGTATTTAATGACGAAATACGGCACAAGTTCGACACTGAGTATCAGCAGCAGGACGCCGAAAATGGCTTCTGCGAAAAAGCCGGCTCCGACCGCGATCCCGATACCGGCCGCCCCCCAGATCATTGCAGCAGTCGTCAGTCCGGAGATCTGATCATTGCCGCGGCGCAAGATGACGCCGGCGCCGAGGAAGCCGATGCCTGAGACAATCTGAGCCGCAAGCCGAAGCGGATCCATCTGGATTTTGACGCCGCTCGCGCTGTCCGGGAACGAGTATGCCGACTCGATGGAGACGATGGTCAGCAGGCAGCTGACGATACTGATGACCAGGCTCGTTTTCAGGCCGAGCGGTTTCCTCTTCAGTTCCCGTTCCAGCCCGATGATCAAACCCAGCACAGCGGAAATGCTCAGCTTCGTCAGCATTTCGACTTCCAGCCAGAGGTCCATAGGCCTCCCCCTCTCCAATTCGTTGTCTTCCATTCTACTTTCAGTGTACCCGAAGCATGACTGCCGGCGCCATGATGAGCGGGCGGCAGTCTGCAGTTCGTGAAGTATCGGACAGATCGCCCGGCATATCGGACATTTGAAGTGATGTATTGGACATTTAGGCGGAGTTGTCGGACATTTCAGCCGAGGTATCGGACATTCCGCTGAATTCATCGGCATCCACGCACAATTCAGCCCGTATGCGCCGTGTGTTTCATTTCCCCGCAATGGGGAACATACAAACTATAACCATTACATTTACAAAGGAGTTTTGCAGTATGAATATGTACAGTGTCGTGCCGAACCCCGAGATGACCGGATGGCTCGTGAAACTTGAAGACGTCGCGCCGGAACAGCAGTACGGCTCGAAGGACGAAGCACTGGACGAAGCGAAGCGTCTCGCCAAAGAGAATACGCCGAGCGTCGTGAAAGTGCTCGATCAGGATCACAATGTCACGGATGAATTGACGTTCTGACCCAAAAACCCCCCGATCCTCCACAAATTGGAGCGATCGGGGGTTTTTCCTATTCCCTGCCGTTCAGCGCAAGTGCCGTGTCATACAGCACATTCACCGCAACGAGCAGGGTGTCTTCATGGATATCGAACCGTTCGTTATGATGGCCGGCCGCAAGCTCCGTACCGAAGATGCAGTAGGTCGCCTGGCCGCCCTTCTCTTTCACACGTTCCATAAAATACGTAGCGTCTTCGGATCCTGCCGATGCATTGTCCGCGCGATGCACTTTCGAGATGCCGGCCGCCGTCTCTGCGACTGCTCCGGCCATTGCAGCAAGGCCTTCCGAGCAGGCGCAGCTGATCGCCTCACCAACAATGTCGATCGTGCAGTCCGTTCCGGTCATCATCGCGGCGCCCCGAATCACATTCTCCGCCTGGCTGCGCACATAATCGTTCACAACGGACGTTTCGCCGCGCGTCTCCACCTTCATATAGGCGGTGTCCGCAATGACATTGCGGCCGCCGCCGCCCGTCAATTCACCGACATTCACACGGGACGTCCCGCCGGAGTGCCTTGAGATCGCATGCAGATTGACGAGTGCATTGGCTGCAGCCAGCAGCGCATTACGGCCTTCTTCCGGCTGCGCGCCGGCATGAGAGGCCCGGCCGCGGAATGTGACATCCATCTTGGTCGTCGCCATGAAGCCGTTCGCTGCGGCGACGAACTCCCCATGAGGAACGCCGGTGCCGATATGCGAGGCGATGAAGAAATCCGCGTCATCGACGACACCCGCTTCCGTCATCGATTTCGCACCGCGCGTCCCTTCCTCGGCAGGCTGGAAGATAATCCGGATGATGCCATTCAATGCATCCGGGTCTTCCGCCACCCGTGTCGCGAGCCCGATGCCGATCGACGTATGCGCGTCGTGCCCGCATGCATGCATGGAGCCGTCATTCAGCGACCGGAAGCCGAGCTGTCCCGGCAGGTGTTCGGGATGTTCCGATTCATGGATCGGCAGCGCGTCCATATCGACACGGAACACCGTCACCGGGCCGGGCCGGCCTGTGTCCCAGTCGGCGACAACCGCGGTGAATCCGTCTGTCAGCTGCGGCAGGAAGTCCTGATCCGCATCATGGGCGACTGCCCAGTCATAATGCGCATCGAGCACCCGCTGTTCCGGCACGCCCATCCGTGCATCTTCCGTCATGACTTCCTTCCCGAGACGCACCCTGAAACCGAGACGCGTCACTTCAGCTGCCACTTTGGACGCCGTCCGCATTTCCAGGAATCCCTGTTCCGGATGCTGGTGCAGGTCGCGGCGCCATGCTTTCACTTTCTCTTCCAATTGATAGGCCAATGATCTCCCTCCTGTCGTTTACTTCAAGAATGGTGTAATGCCCGGTCCGAACGGGATGCCTGCATAGAAGAATACGAGGATCAGCAGGATCCAGGAAATGAGGAAGCAGATCGAGAACGGCAGCATGAGCGAGATGAGCGTCCCGATTCCCGCTTTCTTATCATACTTCTGCATGAACGTCAGCACGACGACCATGTACGGCAGCAGCGGTGTCACGATATTCGTCGACGAATCCGCGACACGGTAGGCCACCTGCGTGAACGCCGGATGATAACCGAGCTGCATGAACAGCGGCACGAAGATCGGCGCTTCGAGCGCCCACTTCGCCGACCCTGACGTGATCAGGAAGTTCATGAGCGCCGTGAAGATGATATAGCCGATGATCAGCCAGATGCCCGTGAAGTTGATGGATTCGAGGAACTCCGCCCCGTTGACCGCAATCCACGTGCCGATGTTCGACCAGTTGAAATACGCGATGAACTGCGAGATCGCAAAGATGAGGACGATGTATCCGGCCATATCTTTCATCGCTTCGGCCATGTAGCCGGCGATGTCTTTCCCGCTTTTGATCTTACCGACAGTGATTCCGTACGTAACACCGACAGTCAGGAACAGGAACAGGATGATCGGTACGATGCCGCTGATGAACGGCGACGGGATGATCGTACCGCCCTCACCGCGCAGCGGACTGTCCGGCCAGAAGATCCCGACGACGAGCACTGCGAGATACAGCAGACCCGCAATGACGGCGAACAGGAATGCCTTTCCGGCCCGCGGATCGTCTTCTTCCATATCGACGTCGACCGCATCCCCCTCATATTTCCCGAGACGCGGCTCAATGAATTTCGTCGTGATGAAACCTGCGAGCAGTGTCAGCATGAAGACGGATACGATATTGAAATACCAGTTATCGACAGGCGTCACGACGATCGAGTCATCGACAATCTTCGCTGCTTCCGTGGAGATCCCGGAGAGCAATGCATCGGTTCCGACGATGAATAGATTCGCCGTGAACCCGGCGCCTGCGGATGCGTAGCCGACGGCGAGTCCCGCAAGAGGATGGCGGCCGACCTTATAGAAGATCATCGCAGCGAGCGGCGGAATGAGCAGCATCGCAGCATCCGACGCGATATTCCCCATGATACCGACGAAGGCGACGGCGTACGTCAGCAGCCACGGCGGGGATTTCAAGATCGTTTTCCGGATCGCATAGTCGAGCAGGCCGACTTTCTCCGTCAGCCCGATCCCGAGCATCATCGCCAGGACGATGCCTAGCGGTGCGAATCCGGTGAAGTTCGTGATCATTGATTCAAGGATATATTGCAGTCCCGCTCCCGAGAGCAGGTTGTTGATCGGCAGTGTTTCCCCGGTGCCCGGGTGTTTGACCTGGGCATCGAACAAGCTGAAGATCAGTGACGCCACCATGACGGCGACCGCCATGAAGACGAAGAGGATGAACGGGTCGGGCAGCCGGTTTCCGAGCCGCTCGATCCCATTCAATGCTTTGTTGAAGAACCCCCGATTCGATGCTTTCGTTTCCATCCCCATTCCCCCTAAATCGATTTACTTGCCGAGCGGCGACGGACTGACATCCGCCGGAATCGGACAATTGTAAGGATTCTTCTGTGCAAACGCTGTGTACTCATCACGGATCGGTGCAAGCAGATCCGTATTCCCAAAGATTTTGAGTGCGGTCAGCGCCATGGCGCCGCCCGCCCGCAGCATCCCCTTATGCGCGTTCGCCGACAGCCCCTGGCTCGTCATCTGCCACGTATGGAGCGGCGTGCCGAGCGCGGAGGTCGACGTCGACAGCTGGGCGGTCGGCATGATCCAGCTTACATCCGACACGTCCGTCGAAGCCGTCAGGATATCCGGCAGCACCTCATACGGCGAGATGCAGTCCGAGACATATTTGCCCTCGAACTCCGAGCCGTCCCCGACATAGCCGAACCCTTTCATGACCCCGAGGTAATCTTTCCGCTCCGCTTCCGAGAGGGATTCGAAGATGCCCCGGGCAAACTCTTTCTCCTCCTCAGTCGGCGGCTCGATGCCGATTTCGGACAGGCTGTCATACAGGATGCGCTCGAGCGCCCGGTTCGGGATGTAGTTCGAACACGCCTTGTCGATCTCGACGGTCACGTCCGTCTCCGTCATGAGCGCCGCCCCTTCCGCGACTTTGTTCACGCGTTCGAACAGTGACATGACACGCTCCGTATCGACGTCCCGGATGAGATAGAGCACTTCGGCATTCGCCTGTACGACGTTTGGCGCGAACCCGCCCGTATTCGTGATGGCGTAGTGGATGCGCGCCTGATCCGGCATATGCTCCCGCAAATACTGGACCCCTGTGTTCATGAGTTCCACGGCATCGAGCGCACTGCGTCCGAGATGCGGTGAATTGGCCGCATGGGACGGCACCCCTTTGAACCGGTAGAACACCTGGATGTTCGCCAGTGTGCTGAGGCTCATGATGCTGTTTGTCGGTGACGGATGCCAGGTCAGCGCGAGATCCGTACCGTCGAAGACACCTTCCCGCGCCATGAATGTCTTGCCGGAGCCGCCTTCCTCCCCGGGACAGCCGAAGAATTTCACGGTGCCGGTCTGTCCGGTCTCTTCCAGATACGCTTTCGCTGCACAGGCGGCTGCGAATGCACCGGTTCCGAGCAGGTTATGCCCGCACCCGTGACCGATATGCCGCTCCCACCGCTGCTCCGTAATACTGTTCGGTTCCTGGCTCAGTTCCGGCAGCGCATCGAATTCCCCCAGAAATCCGATGACCGGATGGCCCTCACCAAACGTCGCCGTGAAGGCGGTTCCAATACCGCCGACACCGCGCTCGACCGTGAAACCTTTCGCTTCGCATTGATCCGCCAAATACTTCGCAGACTCGTATTCTTCGAACCGTGTTTCCGGATGCCGGAAAATGTACTCGCTCACTTCCTCGAAATAGGCCCTGTGTTCATCCAGATACCGTTTCGTGAACTCCTGAAGACTCACCCGCATTACCCCCTAATATATTGAATATAAACAATAGACTGATTACATCGTAAATAGAATCCAAGAATCCGTCAATAGTCGACAGCATTTTTACCAAGGGAAATTAAAATCCCCTTCCTCACTTTATGCGGTGAAGAAGGGGATTCTGCTGATCAGCGGATATCTTTTTCGATCTTGCCGTCTTTCATGACCACCTGGATCGTTTCATGGCTGGAGAGTGACGCGATGTCCTCCAGCGGATTGCCTTTGACGATGACGATGTCTGCAAGCTTGCCGGTCTCGATTGTTCCGACTTGCTCCTCCCACCCGAGGCACTCGGCAGCCGTTTTCGTGGAGGCGACGATCGCATCCATCGGGGTCATGCCCGCATTGCACATCAGTTCCAGTTCACGCAGGTTCGTGCCGTGCTTGAATACACCGGCATCCGTACCCATCGCGATCTTGACGCCGGCTTTGTACGCCTTCTGGAAACTGGCGATATGGTGGTCGATGACTTCCTCGGATTTCCGGACAGCGGTCTCCGGCATGCCGGTTTCTTCGGCCGTCTCGAGCACCGCGACCGGCGCGAGCAGTGTCGGTACGAGGAATGTGCCGTTCTCAAGCATGAGCTCGATCGCCTCGTCGTCGATGAAGATGCCGTGCTCAATCGAATGGATCCCTGCCCGCACGGCGTTCTTGATGCCTTCCGCTCCCTGGGCATGCGCCATGACACGTGTGTTTTTGCGGAACTTCCCTTCCTCGACGATCACTTTCAGTTCTTCCAATGAAAACTGGGTGAATTCGGGATGATCTGTCGCGCTCAGAACACCGCCGGTCGCGTGAACCTTGATGACTTCCGCCCCGGCCCGCAGCATTTCCCTCGTCTTCTTGCGTACTTCCTCCACCCCGTCACACATTCCGTGCGGCATGCCGGGATAGCCGGACGGCAGCAGCTCCACCGTCTGCCCTGATACCGTATAGCCGTCACCGTGCCCGCCCGTCGTCGTCAGAGCGTTGATGCTCAGCTGCATGCGCGGCCCTGAGATCAGGCCGTCCTCGACCGCTTTCTTGACGCCAAGATCGGTGCCGAGCGCATCGCGGACTGATGTCACCCCCGCTTCGAGTGTTGTCTTCAAGTACTTCATCGCCTGGTAGTACATGAACGAGAACGGCGTCGCGAGCCGTTCAGCGACAGACGCGTATTCCATCATCATATGGACATGGGTGTCGATGAATCCCGGTACAATCGTGTTCCCACCGGCATCGATGACAGTTTCCTCACCGGACGCCGCATAGCCGCTCTCGCCGCCGACATAGGTGATGCGGCTGCCATCCACGACAACCACCTGGTCTTGCTGCGCCTCTTTCCCCGTGCCGTCAATCAGCAGTCCGTTCTTGATAATGGTTTTCGTCATATGAATCCCTCCGGTTTATAATGTTTTGATCAGAATACCTGCAATGACGACCGACGCGACAGTGACTGTTGTGAATCCGCCGATGATCATCGGTGCGAGCAGTTCATTGAAAATCAGTTTTTCCTCTTTTTCATTGCGGGCACAGCTCCGGCTCACTTCCTCACAGAGGATATAGTCGCCCGGGAAGCCGAACAATGCAGTCAATGCGACCGGCATCCCCTTGAACGGGTGCCACTTTACGAGTTTTGCCATCACGTAGCCCCCGGTGGAAATTCCGATTGTGCCGATGCCGAGAATGGCGAGGATCGCCGGCAGGTTGTCGAGCACCTGACCCGGTGTCACGCCTGCCATCGTTCCGATCACGACGAAGATGATGCCGAGCATGGCGATCGTGAAGGAGTTCGCACGCTGCAGCTCGCTTGACTGGAAGATTCCGGCTTTCAGGCCGAGTATACCGATCAGCAGGCACCACAACGTGTAGTGGATCGGCGTCACCATGCCGAGCATTGTGCCGACAGCAGCGCCTGCGAAGACGAAGAACAATTTCAATACAGCACTTGACCGCAGCGGGCCGGCCTTCTTCTTCGGCAGTTCACCGTCCTCTTCAGCCTCCCCTGCCATCGGCACGAATGATCCGTCATCGATCTGCCCCTGCATGACACCTGCATATTTCTTCATGAAATGCAGGGCGAGCGGCATGCCGACCAGCCCCTGGAATGCGACGACCAGTGCCGGAATGACGACGATCGACGTCAGACCGAGTTCTTCCAGCCGCTCGGACGTGACGAGCAGCGCGATGATCCCTCCGCTCACCGGGCCGACACCCGCAACGGCGGTCGGGTAGTCGAACAGCAGCGGCACGATGAGCAGGATCAGGATGCCTGATGTCACGACTCCGCTCAGTGCGATCAGCACCGCTTTGTATTGTGTTTTCACTAGAGATAGTGGAATCATCGTTCCCATATGGACAATTGCCGGACCGATCAGAATCGCGCCAAGCGCGGCAAATTGTGATTTCTCAAGAATGTCTTTCGGAAAGATGCCTGTCCAGGTCAGGACCAAAAATCCGACCATCGCCGTGAGCAGCATCGGAATCCGTGCCCTTGAAACGATGGAGAGCCATTCGCCGAAAGCAATTAGCGCTAAAATCAGTACAGTTGCAATCAATGGGTTTGCCAGCAAATCGCTCAGTCCTTTCCCGTTTGTATAGTTTTTATACAATTCGAATTGTATTAGGTATGCAATATATCATTATAGAACTGCCGAGTAAACAACTTATTTTGATTACTTTCGAACTTTCTCTCAATTGAATCACCTTGTAACCGCTTCCTTCCCTGATGAGCCGGGATTTCAGTTTTCTATTATTTTTTCAGCTAGCTTGGTTGGTTTAGCAGAAAATGCGGAGCGGCAGCGGAGCACACAAGCTGGTTCTTAGGTTTCCATTGCCGGCCGGCCAACTTTGTGAGCGGAGGACGCATCCCGGCCCGCTGCCCAGCGTCGTCTGTGCCTGGCCCCTTATGAGTTTGTGAAGTTATGAGCGCTTTGAGGAGGTTTATGAGCGATTTTGCTGGGTTATGATCACTTTTGCGTTTTTATGATCACTTTCTGCGATTTATGATCACTTTCACAGTTTTATGATCATTTCCAGCAATTTATGATCACATCCTGCCCTCGGCGAGCCCCTCTCCTTCCCCCAGCACAGCGGCGTCATATCCACCGTCATCTGCCGCACCGCGAAAAAGCACCCGCATGGTCCTCACGCGGGTGCTGCTATGATTGCTGTATGGATATGAAGTGGTCAAGTGGTTGCAAACGAATGCTTCTCTTCTGTTTCCTTTTTCTCAGACGGCCGGGCTGCGAGGGATGGCAGCAGTTCACTGATGATCGACACCAGTTCTTCATCTGACTGAGCGGCGAGTTCATCGGAATAGCGGTCCATCGCCCGCTTCCATTGGGCGAGCCGCAGGTCATCCGCGAGCACTTCACGCAGCTGGACTGCGAGCGGCCGTCCGGGCTGCAGCCGTTCGACAAGCCCCTTTGGGATCAGGGTCTCAAGGTTCATCTCCTCCTGGCCGGGCAGTGCAGAATGGATGAACATCGGCAGGCGTTTCCGCAACCCCTCGCTGACAGTCACGCCGCCCGGCTTGGTGACGATGGCATCGGCATCGTCGTAGATGGCGTCCATCTCCTCGCGCAGTGCGATATACGGCATCGCCTTCACATGCGCCAAGTTCCAGGACTGGATTTTCTGATACAGTCGCCGGTTATGTCCGCACAGGACAATGAACCGGAAATCGTCCGCCTCCTTCAGCTCCCGGAACATCCGGGCCGGACAGCCGAGTCCGCTGTTGCCGCCTGCCAGCAGGATCACCGGTTTGTGTCCCGCCGTCTTCTTCAGCGGCCGCTCTGCTGGCCGGCGGATTTTACGGTGCACGGGGATGCCCGTGACGAACAGCCGTCCCGGGACGTTCGGATCGTCCAACAGCTGATGCCAGGCTTCTGCGGTCGGCAGGAAATGCGCATCGATGCCGCGGTGCCCCCAGTAGTCGTGGACAAAGAAATCCGTATAGACGTTCACGACCGGCACGTCACACTGGCCGGCGATCTTCAGTTTGCTGAGCATGCAGGACGGCAGGCTGTGTGTGCAGAAGATCAGATCCGGCTGCTCCTCCTTCATGAGCTGTTTCAGTTTGTGCAGGAACAGCGGCTGATGCCATATATACTGTTCGTCGAGCGGCTTTTCGCTGAAGTACAGCTTCTTATAGGCCCTGCTGTACAGACGCGGGGCTAGTTTGATCCATTGTAAATAGCCGGTTTTGATCACTTTCTCGAGCAGCTGGTTTGTTTCCGACAGCAGATCGATCTTTTTCACTTCCGCCTCGGGATACTGCCGGTGGATCAGATCCATCAGCGCTTCGGCGGCCTGATGGTGGCCTGATTGCATTTGCAAGTGTGGAAAAAACAATACTTTCATCAACAACTGCACCTCCCGTTCGTCAATTTGCATATTCTTTTTTCGTCTTCCATTTTTTAAAGAGCAACCGCCCGATCATGATGAGCAGAAATACAAATCCGACCAGAGCGGCGTAACTCGGATTGACTTTGAATGATCTGCCGAGAAAATAGCCGGCAGCGAGAAACGGCAGCACCCATCCTGCCGAGGCAGCGCCGCTGAGCAGTGTGAACTCAAGGAACGGCATTTTAGTAAGACCTGCAAAATAAGGGCTGATCTGCCGGATGCCCGGCATGTAGATCCCGAACAGGATGGTGCGTTTCCGTTTCCGCTTGAAGGACTGCTCCGCTTTCGCCCACCGTTCCTTCGTGAGACCGATGAACTTCCCGATTTTGTGAAGGAGCGGATAGCCGATATACCGGCCTCCCGCATACGCGGTCAGCATCCCCGTCCAGGCACCCGCCACCGCAGCTGCCGCAGACGGAATGGCGGACAGCTGATGACCGGCGATCAGCACGCCGATCAGGAATGTCAGGGACTCTTCAGGAGACGGGATGCCGACGATACCGAAGAACAGCAGGACGAAGATGATGATGCTGCCATACTGCAGGATGGTATTTGTCAGCGACTCGATGCTCATGGACCGTCCTCGTCACAATCGGCAATGCAGTCGGGCGGGAGGAAAACGATTCCCCGCTCCGCACTTTCCTGAAGGTACTCCCTGAGGACCCGGAGCATATGGCCGGGTGCCTCGTCATCCGCGCCACTGTTGCTGCCGTCATCGTGCAGGACGACGATCGATCCGTCATCCGGCACATCACGCAGCCTCTGTAAAAGTTTCGAATCGCACATCGCCGTTTTCCAGTCACCGAGTATATGTGTCCAAAGAATTGTTTCATATGGTTTTGCGATATTCGGCAGGGCGGCCGTCAGACGCCCGTACGGCGGCCGGTAAAATCGAGGCCGGCTTCCTGTGATCCGTTCGATGACCGCAGCCGTCCGGCGTATTTCCCGGCGGGCCTGCCGAGGCGGCAGGCGCCATAGCGAATGATGATCGTAATGATGGATTCCGATGGCATGCCCTTCCGCATGCATACGCCGGAGAAGTTCAGGATGCTGCTCGGCATGGCGTCCTGTCACGAAGAACACCGCTTTTATGCGGTAGTGTGATAGTAGGGCAAGCAGCTGCGGTGTGTACTTTGCATTCGGTCCATCATCGAACGTCAGTGCAATGCCGCGCCGGGCTGCCGCTTTTTTACGTATCCCTGTTCCCGTCAGCCGCATGACCAGTGTGGCGCCTGCTGTATAGAAACCGTAGATGACTGTCAGGATGGCTGCAATCCGCCAGCACTTCCGTCCCATGCGTCTCTCCCCTTTTGCTTTTCTTGTATACTTTCTTTTACCCATTCTTCTGACAATCGAACATGTTTAGTATGACAGCCATTTCTTTCCGTTCTATCAGTATAATTCTGAAGAATTCCTTAAGATGGGCACCCGTCACGGACGCCGGTTCATTCCAATAAAAAAACCGCACATCTCATGGATGCGCGGCGCTGCTGCCAGCTGGAGCTCAGCGGACAGTGAATTTCAGTTTTGTGTCGCGGTTCAGTGTCTTACCGGAATCCGCCGGGAGCCCTTTTTTGATCGTCAGATAGGAAGTCCCGTTTTTCCATTCCTTCAGAGGAGCAATGTACAGGAGCCGCGGATCGGCTGGATCGATCCGGACAGCCGCTTCTGCTGCAGCACCCGTACCCTCAGGATCTGATGAAATGCGGATGAACCCTCTATAATCGATACCGCGTTTCAGCGGCGTGTTGAATTTCACGGCGAAAATCTTCGTCTGGTCGATCTCCATATCCGGGAAGTCCCCGGTGAACGGGGCAATGGAAACAACGGATATCTCGGCTGCTGCTGTGAAGCTGCCGTCCGTTGTCGTTGCCGTGATGACCGCCTTCCCTTTGCCGACCGCGGTCACCTGACCGGTCTGATCCACGGCAGCGACACGCGGATCGGAAGTCGACCAGGTGACAGTGCGGTCTGCAGCCGTTTCAGGCAGGACACGCGCAGTCAGTCTGATTGCCGACACAGTCGCCGGATTCCCGACTGTCAGACTCGCGGTCTTGCGGTCCAGCTCGATTGCCGACACGTGGATAAGTTTCGCTTTTTCCGGCTTAGCCTCCAGTGATGCAGCCAGTTTCCGCAGGTCGAGCACGCCCGCGCCATACAGCGGATCCCACCCCGGCGCTCCGAGATCCTTCGCAGACTCCATGAGCAGCTTTTTCGTCTCTGCAGGAGCCAGTCCAGGGAATTCCGCCTGCACCATGGCAGCTGCGCCGGCAGCAATCGGTGCAGAGAACGAAGTGCCGGACATCGAGACGAACCTGCCGCCCGGTGCATTCGTGACAATCCGCTCACCCGGGGCACTGAGATCGACTTCGTCATTGTACGTCGAGAATGAGGAGTGCTGGTTCCTTTGATCGACAGACGCCACGGACAGCACTTTATCGTAGGCCGCCGGGTACATGACCGGATTGCCCTTGCCGGCGTCATTTCCGGCGGACGCCACGATGAGGATCCCGGCGTCTTCCGCCCGCTGGATCGCATCCTTCTCGATGACGGACGCTGCAGGACCGCCCTGACTGATATTGATGATATCGACACCTCGTCGGATCGCGTAGTCGATCGCCTGGACATTCATCGACACGGTGCCTGTCCCATCCGCCTTGATGGTCTTCAGCGGCAGGATCTTCACGTCGTATGGTCCCATTATACCGGTGATGCCGTATCTGTCATTCAGTGCAGCTGCGATGACACCGGACACCGCGGTCCCATGACCGTTCACGTCCTGGACATCAGAAGTGCCGTCCGTGAAATTGTAGGCACCCGGGGCGATGCGGCCTGCGAAGTCAGGGATCGCGCTGTCGATGCCTGAATCGATCACAGCCACTGTGACCGGAGCCGACTGGCTGCCGGCATGGGGCCAGATGGCAGGCGCCTGGACATGGTCCACCCACCATTGCTGCCCGTAGAACGGATCATTGACCGTCATATCGACGGCCCTTTCGTAATTCGGTTCCACAGTCTCCACAAGCGGATTGCGCTGCAGCTCCGCCTCGGCCTTGCTCAGATCTTCCGGAGTATCGAACGAAAGCAGCTGGACAGCAGGGGCTACGTCTTCGATCTCCTCGGTTTCAGCAGGCAGCGACGGGGCAGAAGCGATGGAACGCGGGAGTTCCTTATATTGGACGAGCAGTTCATGTGCATCTTGCGCAAGGGCATTTGGAGCGGATGGCTGTTCCGACGCAGAAGCAGCGGACGGGGCAGCCAGCGGATACGTACCGGACAGCAGCAGAACGGACAGCAGGGATGTCAGCAGAAAACGGGGCTTGGACACGATGATTCCTTCTTCCTTGTGGTCTTTCCGACTATATCGGCACCCGCACCGCTTTATTCACATGAATTCAGCAAACTTATTGACATTATTGAGGCAGGACACTCGCGCAGCCCTCCTCATTCTGTCGGATTCGATATCCCGGCTTGCATCCGTTCCAGCAGCACTTCGATCGCCGGCGGACGATAGCGGTTCTTCATGCAGGCCAGATAGACGGTGCGGTCGAGACTGGCACTGTCCAATTCTTTGATGACGAGCATTTCCGGTACTGTGCTGCCGATATAATTCCGGGGAATGATGGAGATGCCGATACCGGCTTCCACCAGTGTGAGGATCGTCTCGAACCGGTCGGCATCCGAGCAGATATTGGGCACAAGCCCTTCCGCTTCGAACGCCTGCAGGATATTCGACCTCGTCTGGAACCCTTTGCCCGTGATGATGAACGGTTCATCTGCGATATGCGTGAGTCCGATTTCCTCCATACCGGCAAGCCGATGCGCTGCACTCATGACAAGTACGAGCTTTTCCTCGTAAAGGGGCTGTGTCTCGATATCCTCTTCTGCTATGAATTCGTTCGTCAGGCAGGCGTGCACATCATAATTGCGGAGTGCATGCTCGATATCAGGCCGGGTGAGCACTTCTTTCAGGGCGACATGCATATCCGGGAACTCCTGGCGGTACCAGCCGAGTACACCGGGAATCCAATTTTTCACGGATTCGATCATCCCGATACGGACCTCCCCGCTTCCTGCAATCTTCACTTCCCCGACTTCCTTTTCGAACAGATCCATTTCCGCCAGCACCTGCAGGGCCCGTTCATGGAACACACGGCCGGATTCCGTCAGGTCCACACGTTTGGTCGTGCGCTCCAGCAGCTGGAATCCGATCTGTTCCTCGAGCGACCGGATCGCTTTGCTGAGTGACGGCTGGGACAGGTGGAGCTTGGCTGCCGCGCCGGAGAACCCCCCTTCCGCAACGACGGCCGCGAAGTACCTGAGCTGTTTGATATCCATATACTCTTCCCTCCCTTTCCGTTTAATTATAACCTGAATGCATAAGTAAATGAATGATAGGTATTTGAATTAATAAATGAGCGCCCGTATAATGGGGCGTATTGCTACGAAAAATGAAAGGGTGATCACCATGATGCAACCAGCAGATCCGCGAAATTGGAATGGCCGCATTGACGATGCGTCGAACCGTGCCGCATACCGTTTCCATCAGATTGTCCAGCTTGCGCCCCATAAAGAAAGCGTTCCCAATGAAAGGACTCTGGCATTGCTCGGGTTTTCATCCGACGAAGGCGTGCGGCGCAACAACGGCCGGACCGGCGCTGCCGAAGGACCCGACGCCCTCCGGAAAGAGCTTGCGAAACTGCCATGGCATCAGCCCGGGACCGATCGGCTGATCGACCTCGGGACCGTTGTCTGCGAAGGCGGCAGGCTGGAAGAGGCCCAGGCCGAACTCGGCGATGCAGTCTGTATGAGCCTTTCCGCAAATCAGAAGACGGTCATTCTCGGGGGCGGCCATGAAACCGCTTACGGCCATTATTCAGGCGTCCGGACATTTGCTGGCCCCAAAGCCCGGATCGGTGTCGTCAACATTGACGCCCACTTCGATCTGAGAAGCTACGCGGAACAGCCGTCGTCCGGCACGATGTTCAAACAGATGCTCGATGGCGATGGCCCGGTTTCCTACTTCGTCGCAGGCATCCAGGAGTTCGGCAACACGGCTCTCCTGTTCAATGAAGCAGACCGTCTCGGCGTCCAGTACGTCACGGAGCGGGAGCTGGAAATGCTGCCGTTTGCGGAAGTTGCAGACCGTTTGCGGCAATTCATCGACGGGCATGACGTCATCATGCTGACGCTCTGTTCGGACGTCCTGGATGCAGCCGCTGCACCGGGTGTCAGCGCCCCGTCGCCGTTCGGCCTATCACCGAAGCTGGTCCGGGAGCTGATCCGCTTTGCCGCGTCCGACTCGAAAACGCTTTCATTTGACATATCAGAAGTGAATCCTTCGCTCGACGAAGGCGGCCGCACTGTGAAACTCGGCGCCTATCTGACGAACGAAGCGATCGTATCACTGCTTGGAGGTACAATGTATGACGATTGAATTGAACCAGGTGACCACGCTGTTCCTCGCGATGGCCCTTCTCCTTCTCGGGAACCTGCTCGTCCGTAAGACGAAGATCCTCCAGAAGTTCTGCATCCCCGCGCCGGTCGTCGGCGGGCTGCTGTTCGCAATACTTGCCACAATTTTGAAAACGACGGGCATCGTCTCCTTCACACTGGATACGTCGCTGCAGAATCTGTTCATGCTGACGTTCTTCGCGACAGTCGGTCTCGGGGCAAGCTTCGCCCTCATTAAATTGGGCGGCAAGCTGCTGATCATCTACTGGATCGCCTGTGCGTTCCTTGCACTCATGCAGAACGTCATCGGTGTGTCGATGTCGTACCTGTTCGACATCCATCCGCTGATCGGTATGATGGCGGGAGCTGTTTCGATGGAAGGCGGCCACGGCGGTGCGACCGCCTATGGGACAACCGTCGAAGCGATGGGCATCGACTCGGCATTCTCGATCGGAATCGCAGCTGCGACGTTCGGTCTCGTTGCCGGCGGCCTTGTCGGCGGTCCGCTCGTCAAGTTCCTTATCAACAAATACAATCTGAAATCCAATGAAGCCGCGGACACGAAAGAAACATACGAATACAATGCCGAGCTGCATGAGCCTGCCATTTCGGTCGACAACTTCACGATGCAGGCATTTTTGATCGTCGCTTCCATGGCGGGCGGTTCGCTGCTCGGCGAATTATTCGGCAGGCTGACAGACGGGATTGCACTCCCGAATTATGTCGGCGCCATGTTCGCCGCCGTCATCATCCGGAATGTCATCGACCGGTTCAACGGCAATCTCATCCATATGAAGAGCATCACACTGATCGGTGATGTCGCGCTCGGCATCTTCCTGTCGATGGCCCTCATGAGCATCAAGCTGTGGGAAGTCGCCGGCCTTGCACTGCCGCTTCTGGTCATCGTTTTCGTCCAGGTCGTCTTCCTCGTGCTGTTCGCGGTGTTCGTCCTGTTCCGCATCCTCGGCAAGAACTACGATGCCGCCGTCATGTGTGCCGGATTCGCCGGCCACGGACTCGGCGCGACGCCGAATGCGATGGCCAACATGGCCGCCGTCACGGAACGCTACGGTCCGTCCCGCACGGCGTACCTGATCGTCCCGATCGTCGGCGCGTTCCTGATCGACGTCGTCTCGATGCCGATCATCATCACTACCATCAATATATTCTCATGACAGATCCCCGGCTTCCTGTGAAGCCGGGGTTTTTCCTGTCCGTCCGGCGGCTGCAGCCGGGAAAATGATCATAAACTCTTCTTTCTGCTCATAAATCCCGGAAAGTGATCATAAATCCCGGTTTCCGCTCATAAACCCCAGGAAGTGATCATAAATCCCGGTTTCCGCTCCCTCTTGAAACATTGATATACCAGGGGTTCACGGTGGTAAATGAGAGACAAAAAAATTTTTCTCTTCGATTCATGACCAGTTCCTATAATAAAAGTGAAAATATTGAAGGCCAAGCATACGCTACGCTGCCAAGGGTGGAGGTAATTTCCATCCCTGGCGGGACTGGTATGCGATGCACTCTGGATCTCCGCGTTCCTTATACTGATGTACCCTCCCATGGCTCTTGGCGTCTAGGCGCTAACATTCCTTCGTCGGATCTAGTAATAAGGCGGAGGCTGGCTATGCTCATAAGGGGACTCTGAGGTCCAATCGGAATTTCTTGCCTGCTTCTCCGTGTCATCCTGTTGTAGGTCTTACATTAGAAGGTACGTCGGTCAGCCTTGGGCCAGGGCAGGGATATCCTGTATCATACGTTGCGGATCAAATGCCCTGCGGTGTTTACACATACCGAAGAGAACATGGAGTAATTTCCGGCAGAGAACCACCATTGACTCTTTCTTCTTTAAAGGATTTTCAAGGCGTGTCGTGTAATACAGATGAAGCTGACGAAATGCTGGGTTGTGCTGAACCAATGGCAAGGTAACTCGATACAAAACAGAACGAAGACGCCGTCTGCCGCGCTTGGAGAGACGCTTCTGGCCCGTATGTTTCCCCGAAGAGCTTTCCCGAAGCATTAATCCCGCTAATTTCTCCAATTGGCGTGGATGCTTATAGTGGGTAAAGCTGCCGACTTCAGACAATAGATCGATAATAGTCGAGTCGGAAATTCCAGGCACAGAGTTTAAAATTTCATACTCATCGGTTGGCCGGATAATCGCCATCAAAGCGTCTTCCAACTCTGCCAGCTCCCGCTCTACCTGACGGAACCGACTGACAAGCGACTGAATCTCCAAGCGGGCAATCCGCTGGCCTTCAGACGCGCCGATGGTGTGCGACAACAGAGGGATCAGTTTCTTCACCTTGGCCATCTGGACAGAACGCAATCCGTCGGATTGGCGATAGAGACTACGCAAGTCATCCAAGGACTTCCCCTCGAAATCTGCAGGGAAAGGCGTGTAGGTCAGGACGGCCAATGCCATCTTGCCAAACGAGCCGAAAACCTTGCGGAACTCTGGAAAGTAGACATCCGTCCAGCGAATCAGCTTATTTTGCAGGGCAGTCCGTTCTTTGACCAAGCTATTGCGCAGCGTGGAGCCCACCCTAATATCTGCTTCATGATCCTTCAGGTGGCGCGGGTAGCTATACCGACCATCCTTCACAAGCTTAGCGATGACGATGGCATCTTTCTTGTCATTCTTGGTCTGGATGTTATCGTCCAGCTCCTTAGAACGCTTTACATGAAGTGTCTGAACAGCCACGAAGGGGATGTGCTGTTCGTGCAGGAATTGCCGCAAATTCAGGCCATAGTGGCCTGTCGGCTCGGCACCTACCAGCACATCGGTCTTGCCGAATTCCTTCATCGCGTTCTGGATCTCTGCCTGAAGAAAATCGAATCCTTGCCTGGACTGAAAGACCGGAAAAGGCTTTTTCAGCACAATGCCTCGATCGTTGACCATACAGGCGTAGTGCTTCTCCTTGGCGACATCGATACCAACTATCAAGGTTTGTTCTGTCACTTGCATGATTTTGTGATTTTGGGTATCATTCATTTCGAGTCCTCCTTGGTATTTAGTTAGGGGTCATTTCGTCTAGGAACATGACACCCCCGAATCATACCAGGAGGGCTTTTTTGCGTGCAAGCCCTTTAAAAGTTCAAAACAGGAATGCTCATAAACCGCAGAAAGTGATCACAAACAGGGCGAAAGCGCTCATAACCGCCTGCCCTCATCCGTCCTGGCCCCATTGAATCCTCCCGCACAATTTGTCATACTGGAGATTCCCCCGATCACCACCAAGAAACCTTAAGGGGTTTCCCTTTTTTTGCTTCCGTCGCTCCTATTTTCATCTATAAACAATCGGCAGCCCTTTACAATCCGCAGTTTCTGTCGATAAAAGCTGTAGACTGACGAAATGGGTAATTTACCATTTTTTCCAATCCTACTACTTCACAAAAGAAATGGCGGTTGCTGCATGGAACAGACATCACAGCGAGGCACCATCCCGAAATTCCTAGTATCCGTGGTCGCCATCATCTTCCTGTCCAGCCTGGCCTCTGAAGTCCTGATCGCTGTACTGCAATCGTATACAGGCAGTGTGCCGGGAGAAAGTTTCCTGAGAACAGGCATCCTGTTCCTGTTTGCTGTGCCTGCCCTGACAGTCGCACTGAAACAGGGCAGCCGGGCGGAATGGCGTCTTCAGCGACAGCTCGAAGAGAACAGGCTGATCCAGAAACAGCTGATGCGGTCGAACATCGAATTGGAATACAACGCAGCACACGATGCGCTGACCGGTCTGCCGAACCGTCTTAAGCTGTTCAGCGATCTGGAACTGAAAACTTCGTCATGGAAAGAGTTCAGCGTCCTGTCGCTGGATCTCGACCGGTTCAAGACCATCAACGATACGATGGGGCACTTATCCGGCGACCGGTTCATCAGACTCGTCAGCATCCGGCTGAAACAGTCGCTCCCGTCCGGCACATCACTGTACCGCCATGGCGGCGATGAATTCATCGTGCTGGCTGAACTTCCCAATGGCCGGATCGAAGAGGTCACCGAAGTGATCCTGTCCGTCTTCAAAGAACCCTTCGAAGTCGAAGGGACTCTCCTCTATACGTCCGCAAGCATCGGGATCAGCCAGTTCCCCGGGCATGGACCGGATGCGGCAGCTCTCATCAAACATGCGGACAAGGCCATGTATGAAGCGAAAGAACTCGGCGGCGGCAGAGCGCAGCTGTTCGAACATCCTGAACTCGATCAGAGTGAAAAGCTCATGCGGATCGAGAGTGATTTGCGGGTCGCACTCGATACGGACCAGCTGACCCTCCATTATCAGCCGGTCATCGAACTCGGGACCGCCCGGCTGGAAGGGTTCGAGGCGCTCATCCGCTGGCAGCACCCCGAGCTCGGCCTGGTCTCCCCTGCGGAATTCATACCGGTCGCGGAGCGTTCGAGCCTGATCGACGACATCGGCATGTGGGTGCTAGAGACCGCCAGCCGGCAAGTCGCCGGCTGGCACACAGCCGATCCATCCCTGCGGCTGGCCGTCAATGTGTCGATCCGCCAGTTCCGGAATCCGAAGTTCCCCGGTGTCGTCCGGAACGTCCTGCAAGTGACGCAGTTCCCGCCGGACAGGCTCATCCTCGAGATCACCGAGTCGATGATGCAGGATGATGCCGAATCACGGCTCGTCATCGAAGACCTCCGTGCACTCGGTGTCAAATTCGCAATCGACGACTTCGGGACGGGCTACTCCTCGCTCAGCAAGCTCGGGTTCCTGCCGATCGATTACTTGAAGATCGACCGGTCTTTCACGGCCGAGATGGGAACGCATCCGCCGATGCAGTCGATCGTCCAGACGATCATCGATATGGGCCGCAACCTGGATATGCTCCTGATTGCAGAAGGCATCGAAGACGGCCTGCAGGCGGACTTGCTGAAGAAGGGCGGCTGCCAGCTCGGACAGGGCTATCTGTTCAGCCGGCCGGCTCCTCCCGAAACGATCGAACAGCAATATGGCCTTTCCCCGGTACATTTGGGAACTTACATGGCTTCCTCGCCGCAAAAAGCGGCCGCCGACATTCCTTCATGAATGTCAGCGGCCGCTTTTCAATTCACCTATCCATGCTGTCGATCTCACCGGCATACGGCATCGCGGACAGGGCCCCCTGCTTCGTCACGCACAGCGCGCCCATCCGGTTGCCGAACCGGATGATGTCCCGCCAGACTTGCGTGTCCGACGGCCAGCCGTGCTGGCGGATCTTGCAGAGGATCCCTGCCGTGAAGGCATCGCCTGCACCTGTCGTGTCGATCGCTTCCACTGGGATCGCGGGAACCTCGAACCGTTCTCCGCCGATCAGGGCCAGTGTCCCGGCTTCCCCGCGTGTCAGCAGGACAGCCGGAATGTCATAGGCAGCCAGCCGTTCAAGACCTTCTTCCAGGTCTTCCGCCTCCATCATGAACAGCAATTCCTCTTCCGTCACTTTCACGACATCGGCCTGCTCCAGGAAGGATACGGTCACCTCCCTGCACCGCTCTTCGCTGTCCCAGCGCAGCGGCCGGATGTTGGCATCGAAGGATACGAGAGCACCTGCCTGCCGGGCGAGCCGGACCGCACGGCGTGTTGTCATAAGCGCTGCCGGGTGGAACATCGTCCCTGAACAGATATGGAAAATGGCCGCATTGCTGAAAGTTCCGCTGTCGAGATCTTCTTCGGTCACTTGGATGTCCGGCGTTTCATTCACATAATCCGCGAACTCCCGGTCATGGTCGGCGGTCAGGTGCACATAGACGCCATTCACCCGTTTCTCAGGCCGGATGATGGATGGCGACAGATCGACGCCTTCCCGTTCCAGTTCCGCACGGACGAATCTTGAAGTCTCGTCGCTTCCCGTCACGGTGATGAATGATACCGGGGCGCCGAGACGCGCGGCCCCGGCTGCCGCATTGACTGTCGCGCCTCCGAGATACGGACGGAATGATGTATTGGCCGGATCCTGTGCGATATAATCGACGAATACATCACCGTAGACGACGACGGTTTTCTCCATATCCCTGCCTCCTTTCATCGGGGTTCCGCCAGCAGTTTCTCGGACTGCTCCCGGTGGGTCACATACAGCGGATTGCCGGGCTGCAGTTCGGCAGCATGGCCGATGGCACGGATCGCTTCCTCATGACGGCCGAGAGAGCGCAGGCTGTTCGCCAGATGGAACCAGAAATCATACCGTTCCGGGTAGCGCCCGACGAGCTGTTCCATCACCTGCACTGCGTCCGCGTGACGGCCGAGCTCCCGTAAGTAGTTCGATTTGTGATAAAGGAAGAAAGATCCGTCATGGGACCGGGCCTGCCCCTCATCGAATTCACGGAGCGCCTCCTCCGTCAGGCCGAGCTGCCGGAAGCACCGGGCGATATAGAAGTGGAATTCCAGCGCAGCCGGCTCCACAGCGAGCGCCTGTCTGTAGAAGGCGAGCGCTTTTGTACAGCGTCCCTGTTCAGCCAGATAATAACCGGCATAGTAGAGCAGATCGAGATTGTCGCTGTCGAGTGCAAGCGCCTCTTCGACCGCTGCAGCGGCAGCCGCCCACCGCCCGTCCCCGGCAAGCACTTTTGCCTCCGTCACCGCAGGATGCACAGGATCTTCAAGAGTGCCTGTCAAAATGGCGAGTACACGATCCTGCTTCTGTTCATCCGCATGGCGTACTGCCGATCTGCCGTCAAAGTCCTCCAGATGAGCAGAAGCACCCGCCTCCACCAACGTCTGGATGACGTCGGCGTACAGCCGGCCTCCGTCCCCTAAGATGACGGCTTCCAGCAGCGCGCTCCAGCCGAGATAATTGACATGATCGACCGGGACCCCTGCGGCCAGGCATGCTTCCACCGTCCGTAAATACGCTTTTTCAGCCGCCGGCAGCAGGGCCGTCCCGCCGAACCTGTTCACGCTTTCCGGATCCGCGCCTGAACCCGCCATGAGCTGCAGGGATTCCGTGAACCCATTTGCCCCCGCGCAGATGAATGGCGTCAGTTCCGTATGGTCCCGCCGGTCCGGATCGCTCCCCGCTTCCAGCAGCAGCCGGACACATGTCGGATGATCGTGCTGGACCGCCAGGAAGAGTGCGGTGCGCCCCTCTGCATCCGCTGCCTGTACGTCCGCACCTTCTGCGAGCAGCCGGGCGGTCTCTGCAGCGTCCCCTATCCTCGCAGCTTGCAGTAATTCGTTCTCTGTCATCCTCGTATCCCCTTTTATCGTTTAGTCCTTCTCCTTTCAGTGTACTTGAAAACTGTCCCGATTTCCTCTCCGGATCATTTCAGAGGCCCGCATGGTATAGTGGACACATAGAAAGGATGGTTGGATGAATCATCAGCAAGCTTTGCAGCACACATTCGAACATGCACGCTCCTATTTCCCGAGTCTCGGTGACACCTACAACGGGCATCCCGTCCTGTTTTTCGACAATTCGGCGGGCGCACAAGTCTCCCGGTTTGTGATCGACCGGGTGACAGATTACTACATTCACCGCAATGCCCAGAAAGGGACGATCTTCAAGCGGACTGCCGACATGCAGCAGGTCATCGTCGAAGCGAGGCAGCTTGCGGCCGACCTGATCGGTGCAGCAGGCCATGAAGAGATCGCTTTTGGACAGAACGCAACAAATTTCTTCCATCTGTTCGCCCACCATCTCGGCCGGGACTTGACAGCAGGAGACCATATCATCATCACCGAGGCCGATCATCATGCCAACGTCAACCCGTGGCTGGAACTGGCCGAGCGCGGTATCCATGTACATGTATGGCATGTGGATGAATACGGCAGCCTGGAGATGGAGCAGTACAGGGAACTTCTTGACCTGCGGCCGAAAGTCGTCGCGGCCGGCTGGGCGTCGAACGCGACCGGCACCGTCCATCCGATGAAGGAGATTGCACGGCTCGCCCATGAAGCGGGCGCACTCGTCGTCGCAGACGGCGTGCAGGCGGCAAGCCACCTGCCGATGGACGTGAAAGAAGCGGATGTCGATTTCGCTGCGTTCTCGACGTACAAGATCTTCGGTCCCCACATGGGATTCGGATATTTCAACCGCAGCCATCTGGAACGGCTGGACGGCTGGAAGATCCGGAAAGAGCTCGAGCAGGACGCCTATTTCTTCGAAGTCGGCTCCCAGAATCATGAAGGCATCGAAGGGTTCATCGGCAGTACGGAATACTTGGCACAACTTACACGGGACGCCGAAGCGAACGGCCTGTCCCTCGCCGGCACTCCGTTCGCGGATGCGTCACCCGGACGCCGCAGCACAGCCGGGGCGATGCACTTCGCCCAGCTCTACGAACAGCAGCTGACGTCCTATTTCCTGAAGCGCCTCCAGGAAATCCCGGGTGTCATCCTGTACGGCCGCCCGGCAGAGGAACCGGCCGGCCGCCTGCCCGTGTTCGCTTTCAATATCGAGGGGATCGGCACGGATGCACTCGGACAGGCGCTGAATGACGCAGGCGTCGAAGCCCGCACAGGCAATTACCTGGCCATCTCCCTCATGGAGCGGCTCGCCGGGCCGTTCGGCGGCGGAGCGCTCCGCATCAGCCTTGTCCACTACAATACGATCGAGGAGATCGACCGGTTCTTCGGAATCCTGGAGACGGCACGTCAGAAGTTGACTTGAAATACGAAAAAGCTTCCATCCGCAAGTGGGATGGAAGCTTTTTTCGATTCATCATTTCCCGCAGCATTTCTTGTATTTCTTCCCGCTGCCGCAAGGACATGGGTCGTTGCGGCCCGTTTTCTTGGAAGGTTCGCGGCCAGCTGCAGGCTGCACGGATTTCGGTGCCAGTTCACTCAGCTCCCGCGGAGTGTAGCCCCGGTTCTCGATCATCCGGACCGTATTGGACACCTGGATGGCGGCCGGCATGATCCGGTTGATGCTCTCCTCGGTCAGCGGGCCGGCCGATTCCATGAGGCGCACCGCCGCCTGCATGAAGTTCGCATGCCAGACGGACAGGTCCTTCATATACGTATGCAGGATGCGGTCGATCTGCATCTGCGGGACGTGCTGCTCGAGGAACAGGCGCTCCAGCTCTTCGATTTCCGGGGTGCGCTCGATATACCCGGAATCCGCATAGCGGAGAAGCTGTTCTTTCGGCGGCTCGAAATACGGCTTGCCGTAGATCTCCTTGAAGAATTGGTCGGGATCGATGTGCACGAGTTTCGGCCCGAGGAAATGCCCGTTCCTGACGAAGATGACATCCTCCTTCAGGCTCGCTTCGATTCCGGAAGATGCCACAAGTGCAAGCAGATCGTCTGCAGACAGTGTCTTGCCGTTCTGTTCGCTGTACAGCGAGGCGACATGCTCGGCCTCGGCAAAACCATACAGATTGACCATCGCCCGGATGTACTGTTCGAGTTCCTGCTCCTCTTCGGAGAGGGCGGCCGGTTCAGCCGGAGCGGCTTCTGCAGCGGTCTCTGGCGCGATACGCCGGACAGACGGCTCCTCCGCTTCGGAGTCCCGGTACGGATCGCTGAGGATCGTATGGTTGTCGTGATCGATCTTGTCCCACTCCGTCTTGCCGTATTTGATGGTCTTCAGCATCCGGTTGATATGCTGCTTGTCGTACCAGCGCCAGCCATTGCTCCGCGCCCAGGCGAGCATATGATCATGCTCCGGGTCGGCCGGATTCCGGATCGTCTCCAGGAAGGCTTCGAATCCGGGCGGTCCGCCGACGTCCTCGGGCGGCGCCTCCCCTTCTGCATCGAGCAGAGTCGGGAATCCGAAGTGGTAGTCGTCGACGATCTCTTCCAGCTCGACTGCAAACCGCCAGCCGTCGCCGAGGTCATATTCGTAGATGAATTCTTTGAATTCTTCGATGTACGTATCGATTTTGAGACGGGTCGGCTGTTTCGGCTTGAGTTCCTTATTGCCTTTCAGCTCGTCGCGCCGGACAGGGTTGTCCGTGATGCACAATCCGCCGACAATGATTTCGAAGAAGTGATACGGGCTGTCCGTGTAATAGCTTCGGAAGTTGGTGACGTGCTGGATGGTCGAGTGAAGCCGGTTGAATGTCGCGCCAGCCGGCATGACCACCCGCCGCCAGACGGGTTCAGGCATATCGAGCATTGTAAATTTCAGGATGTATGATTTCATAGTGGCACCTCGAGTCAGTACTGATAGTTTTCCCTTTACGTAGTGTACCACAACCGGTCAACCTGCCGGGAGCACCTATAGGACCGCTTTGACGAGAAGCTGCACGAGCAGTCCGATGATGACGAGACGCAGCAGCACCCGGACATGCACCGGATTGAGCTTTTCTGCGATCCGCACACCGAGTTGGGCCCCGGAGAGCGAGCCGATGACGAGCGCGATGGCGGCCGGCCAGATGATCTTGCCCATATAGATGTAGCTGACAGCTGCGCCGAAGCCGCTGGAGAATGTCGCAAGCCGCATGAAGCCGATGGCCCGCAAGTACGAAACACGGAGATGGTTGAACAGGAACAGCAGCAGCGTCCCCTGGCCCGGCCCGAACAGGCCGTCATACAGGCCGACGCCGATGAAGCCGAACACCCCGCTGCGTTTCGGCTGAAGGGCCGCCGTCCCCGAAAAGTCGGCTTTCGAGAGGAAAGATGTGAAGAATGCGCCGATCAGCAGCACGATGGCGATATGGAATAAGGTTTTATCCGAAATGTGGGTCGCGAAGACGCCGCCGAGGACGCCGCCGGTCAGCGACACAGGCAGGATCCACCAGGACTCACGGAGGGTGATCTGCTTTTTGAGCAGCACGGTCAGGAATGTCGAGAACGAGCTGACCGTTGTCGATATTTTACTGGCGCCGATAGTGGAGTGGATCGGAAAGCCCATCAGGAGCATGGCGGGCATGGTGATCAGCCCGCCGCCGCCTGCGAGCGTGCCGAGCGTCATGGCGACCATCGCTGTGATGGAGAGAAGAACGTATTCCATAGGTTGTCGCCCCTTTCTTCTTCCAGTATACGCCCGGCCGCTCAATAAGGAAATTCGATAGTTATTAACTATCCTGATAATTAATTCTTATATCACAAGTCATGGCCTTTCAGCCGTTTGCGTCTGTGCGGAAGACTTCTTTTTCCGGATCGGGTACGATTTGCTGACGAATGGGATTTCATCGACATGATGAGATTTGTTGACATAGACCGCCATGACGAACAGGACATTCGCCATGAGCTGGGCAAAGTCGAACAGGATATCCGGCACGTCCCGCTCGAGTGAGACTTTGTGCAGTGCGCGGACCGATTTCTTCGCCTCGCTTCGGCAGACGTGCAGCACGGTTGCAGCATGGGTGCCTTGCGGGAGGACGAACTGTTCGACAAGGTCACCGAGTTCGCCGACGTAGTCATCGTACAGTCCGCTCAGCTTCTCCAGGTCTTCCGGCGTGATGGCAAGCTTGCCACGGACGGACCCGTTCAGATGGTAGGCGAGCGGCTGCAGCCAGCGGAGGTCGGTGTGGACTTTTTCGACATCCTCCGTCAGTGAGAGGGCTTCGCCGATCCGTGTAGTCAGCGAATCGGTGCGGATTTCAAAATCGACCGTCGATGCGGATTCCCGCATGAACGGGTAGCAGATGTAGCGCATGTCTTTTTTCATTAGATATCCCTGCTTTCCTAGTCTTTCGGCCAGTATATCATACTAAGTGATAGGAGATTGACAGGATGGTTGGTGCCTTGTACATTTAAGGAAGTATTCAGACAGTTCACCAGGTACAACGGCGGAACTGGATGATTGCCAGAGAGAGACATACAGGGGGAGAACGGGCATGCTGACAGAAGAACAGCTCACCGCCATCCGGCAGCTGCAGGAGGTTTGTGAGACGCACGACGGCGTGGAAATGAAGCTGAATTGGGATATGCTGAAAAGCCGCAAAGGCGATCAGGAGGACTTTTTCATATGGAAGGACGGAACGCTCATCGCCTATCTGGCATTATATGCATTCGGGTCGACGGTGGAAGTGTGCGGAATGGTGCTGCCACAGGAGCGCCGGCACGGCCATTTCACCCGTCTGTGGGAAGAGGCGCAGGAGGCCATCCGTGCCGGCGGATTCAGGAAAGTGCTGCTGAATGCACCCGGTGAATCGCGTTCCGCCAAAGGCTGGCTTGCGGGACAGCCCTGCAGCTATTCATTTTCCGAATTCCACATGCAGTGGGCGGAACAGCCGGTCGGCGACAATCCGGGAATTGCCATGCGGCTTTCGGAGCCGGCCGACAAAGCATTCGAAGTGGAGCTCGATGCCGAAGCGTTCTCACTGACCGCTGCAGATGCCGAGCACTATTACGAGGAACGTCTGGCCCGGCAGGATGAACGCCGCTACATCATCGAAGCGGACGGAAACCCATCAGGCAAGATCCGGGTCGCCCGGAGTGCTGGTGAATCATACATCTCCGGATTCGCGGTCGCATCCGGCCTGCGCGGCCAAGGGATCGGCGGGGAGGCACTGCGCTGGATCTTGCAGCACGAAGCGCCGACCGGCAACACGATCTGCCTGGACGTCGAAACCCGCAACGCCAATGCGCTGAAGCTGTACGAGCGTATCGGATTCGAACGCAAACAGCAGCAGGACTACTATGAAGCGGCACTGCCATTCATCCAATAATGAAGGAATACGCGCAAAACAGCTCACCCCGTTGGTCCGGGTGAGCTGTTTCTTATACAATCAGGTGACGGACAGCTGCCCCTTATTCTTTCAAGACAGCCAGAATGCGAGGACTAACAGGGTCCAGCAAGTGATCAGGCCGCCCCCGAGCACTGTGGCCGACAGCATGAAGAAATAGATGAATGACGTCCGGTGCTCATAACTTGCAGTCCGCCAGATGATCAGCACCGATGATATGAACAGCAGAACACTCAGCAAGGAGATGCCGATCAAGTAATAGACTGCTTCCACAGCAGGCAGCCACTCGTTCATCCAATAGGCCAGATCTTGTCCGTCCTTGCTAAGAACAGCGCCTCCGATGAATAAGAGAATCGCGATGATGTATGTCTTCATAGCTGATCGCCCCTTCCCTGCCGTCCGGCTGAATAATCTGTAGGGAACGGCATTCCATAGGTTCATTTCTTCACCCCGCCAATCGGCAGGATCGGATGGATATCTTGATATAGATCTCCGCCCCAGCTGCCGTTGGATACCGCCGTGCATGCGTCGTCGTCACACGTAAACCCATACGTGTCTTTATCCGTGACAATTGCGATTTCATAACTGTAAACGGATGACGGATCTCCTGAATTGAACCGGTCCACCCCTTGCTTCACGGCATAGACTGTCTCTTTTGCCGCGATAGCTTTGTACTGTTGGCTCTCCAGTACCATCATCGTCATTTCGCCTAGGATTGCCTGGTCTTCGATGTCGGGCGCGAAGGATCGGAATACATACCGGTCCGCCAGCAGATAGACGATGGACACAATGCTTGCATACAGCAGCACGGACAGAATGATCGTTGACTTCCTCACATCTTCCAGCTCCTTTCCCTTCCATTTCACTGACTGATCAAGGATGCGTCAATCCATCTTCCGGATCGGTGTAAAGCCCGATTTCTTCACGAGTTCCTGGCCTTCCTCGGACAGGATCCACTCGATGAAACGGCCGGTTTCCGGATGTTCGGTGTTTGCGGTCACTGCGCAGATTTCCTGGGTGTATGGATACGTACCAGCACGGATTTCGTCATCCCCGGGATCTACCCCATCCACCTGCAGCAGTTTCACTTTCCTTTCCTCCACAAGCGGCTGCACCGTATTCCGGTACGAATAGCCAAGCGCGGCCCCCCTGTTCTGATATTCCGAGAGCTGGCCGACCCAGCCGTGTGAAAACGGGGTGACCGGCTCTTCATACGGAGCAGTCAGCGGCTCTCCGTCCATCACCTGCTCCATCTGCAGCTGGCTCCTGGAATCGGGTTTGCGCTGATATGCAATGATGGCCTTCTTACGGCCGCCGACGTCAGACCACTCCGTGAGCTATCCGCTGTAGACGGAGCGGATCTCTGCTTCACTCAGACTGTCCACCGGATTCCTGTGATGAACGTAGAAGACGAACGCTTCCTTGACGATGGGTGTGCAGGTCAGCGCCACTCCTGCCTGCTCCGCTTTCTTCAGCTGCTGTTCCGTCGGCGGCGGTGCAAAGATGATATCCCGCTCGCCTGTGATCAGCCGGTGATAAGCATAACGGGGATGCTCATACAGCACCGTGCTGTCTCCCGAGAATTTCGTGTAGTCCCCTTCCGGATAGACGGCCCGGACGAACGCGGCATACATCGGGAAGTACGCCGGTGCGCCGTCCAGCTTCGGCAGCGTCCCGTCCAGTCGCAGCGACGATCCGCTGTCGAGCTGCACAGTTTCCGCAAACGGATTGGAAGTTTCGTACAAAAGGGGATCCGCTTCCTCTGCAGCCGTGGGCAAATTTCCCTTATAGAAATCCTGTACCGGCACGAAGCCCGTAATCAGCAGGGACGCGGCAGAGATGCCCAGGAACCAGAGAATCCGGTCCCAGCGGGTGAAATACCGATTGAGCAGCAGGATCAGGCCGACCGCCACGAATGCAGGAGCTGTCATGGCAAACGGAATTGCATAGGGAGTCCCGTTCATCAGTAAGAGCAGGACGGCAAATATTGTGAATATGGACAGGCAACAGACAGCGAAGACGACGAAGAATAACGCTATGCCAATCAACCTCTTTCTAGTAACTTTTAGTGTATTATTACACTATTAGTAATCGGAGTCAAGAGTGATTCGGCTAGAATGGCGCTCGCTTGCGGCTCGATTCCTGCAAGACCCTGTGCCCGCGGCTGCGCTCGTTGGCAAAATACACGCCAGGCCGCGCAGAAAACCGGCAATCCAGTCCTTTCCACGTGCCATATCGGACAAATTCTGTGAAGTATCGGACGTTTCATGTGAAGTATCGGACACTTCCCCCGAGTTATCGGACAAAACTTGTGAACTATCGGACACTTCGCCGAATTTGTCGGCATCTGGAAACAATTCAAGGCCTGAATGGTGCTCGCCTGCGGCTCGTTTCCTGTCAGATCCTCATGCACGCGGCGTCTCCCTTTCGCCAAAACAAATGTAAATGGCGCGCAGAAAACGAGCAAGCCAGCCCCTTCCACGCGGCCGTATCGGACACTTCCCCCGACTTATCGGACAGAACTTGTGAACTATCGGACACTTCGCTGAATTTATCGGCATCCTCGCACAATTCACCTCCGCCGAAACGCGAAAAAGCACCCGCGCACAGCGGGTGCTTTCCTACGTGTAGTTACATGAACATGCCGGCGATCGTACCGCTCATCAGGTTGGCGAGGGTACCGGCGAGAACGGCTTTGAAGCCGAGTTTTGCAACGACCGCCCGCTGGTTGTCAGCGAATGCCGTCATGCTCGCAATCAGGATCCCGAGTGATCCGATGTTTGCGAATCCGCACAGCGAGAATGTCAGGATGGCAACCGTCTTCTCGGACAGGGCATCGATCATCGGCTGAAATGCTGTGAACGCAACCATTTCGTTCAAGATCACTTTCTGGCCGAGCAGGTTGCCCGCTGTCATCGCTTCCGACCAAGGGACTCCCATGACGAAGGCGAGCGGCGAGAAGATATAGCCGAGAATCTGTTCGAGCGAGATATCCGGATGGCCGAACCAGCCGCCGATCCCGCCGAGGATCCCGTTGACCATGGCGAGCAGGGAGATGAAGGCGATCAGCATGGCGATGATCAAGCCCGCCATCTTCAGTCCTTCCGCAGCCCCTTTTGTCACGGCATCGATCGCGCCCGGTTTGACGCCGCCTTCCCCGATCATTTCCTTCGGGGCTTCATCGACCGCATTGACCGGCACTTCCGTTTCCGGAATGAGGATCTTGGCGAACACGAGGCCTGCCGGCGCTGCCATGAAACTTGCCGACAGCAGGTAGTTGATCGGAATCCCGAGTGCGGCATACGCGAGCATCGTTCCGCCCGCGACAGAGGCGAGTCCGCCGACCATGACTGCGAACAGCTCTGAACGGGTCAGCGTCTTGATGTACGGCTTGATGATGACCGGTGCTTCCTGCAGCCCGAGGAAGATGTTCGACGCTGCGGTCAGCGATTCCGGCTTGCTCGTACCGAGAAGTTTGGCCAGCCCTCCGCCGATGATCTTGACGAAGAACTGCATGATGCCGAAGTGGTACAGCAGCGAGATGAGTGCGGTGACGAAGATCGCCATCGCCGCCACCCGGATGCCGAAGATGAAGCCTGTCGGTGCGGACGAATCCGCCAGACTGCCGAAGACAAAAGCGAGTCCTTCATTTCCGTAATGGATGATGTTCTGGACGCCGCCCGAGAACTTCTCAATGACCGCCCGGCCGCCTGAGGACTTCAGGACAAGGTAGCCGAACAGGATCTGCAGCACAACGCCAATTCCGACGAGGCGGTAATTGATTTTCCGCTTGTTATCCGAGAGCAAAAAAGCTATGAACAGGATGACCAGGCATCCGAGCAGGCCCGTTAAAATATTCATCAGATTCTCCTCTTATCAATGACATGTACGATGATGTGTAATCGGTTACATATAACTTACCACACGGTAATTAGGAGCGTCAATAACAAATATGTGACATACTATTGGTCTTCCATTGAAACTTGTTCCTGTACTTGGTATATTTGTGTAAACGATAACACATGAGGAGACCGGACAATGGCCACTATCAAGGATGTTAGCAAGCTTGCAGGGGTATCGGTTGCGACCGTCTCCCGCTACCTGAACAAGAATGGGTACGTCAGCAAGGAGGCGGCGGAAGCGATCGCCGGCGTGATCGACAAACTGAACTACCGCCCGAATACGATTGCCCGGAGCCTGGCCGGCAAGAAGACGGCGACCATCGGCCTGCTGGTCCCCGATATCCTGAATCCGTTCTTCCCGGAGCTAGCCCGTGCAGCGGAAGATGCCGCCAATGAATACGGTTATACGGTGATGCTCGGCAACACGGATAACGACACAGCGAAAGAACAGCGCTATCTCGACACGCTCATCCACAAACAGGCGGACGGTGTCATCATCTCGTCTTATACGATCCAGCCCGACCACCTGAGAGGCCTGCAGAAGGCCGGTATCCCGGTCGTGCTGCTGGACAACGTCTTCTCCAGTGATTCCGTCGTGTCCTTCACTGTGGAGAACAAGGAAGGCGGAGAGCTGGCGGTCCGGCATCTGCTCGAGCGCGGCTGCCGCAAGATCGCCCATATCTGCGGGCCGCTGTCGATCACGTCTTCCCGGGAACGGACAGCGGGGTATGAAGCGGTGAGCACCGGAACGGACTGGTTCACGCCCGGCCTCATCGCCTACAGCGACTTCACGGTCAAAGGCGGCCATTCGGCGATGCAGCAGCTGCTCGTCTCCCACCCTGACCTGGACGGCGTCTTCGCGAGCAACGACCTGATGGCGGCAGGTGCCCTGAAAGCCCTTCAGGAGGCCGGACGCCGCGTGCCGGAAGACGTCAAAGTCATCGGGTTCGACGGCATCCAGCTCGAAATGATGTCCCCCGGACTGTCGACCGTCGCACAGCCGATCTATGAACTCGGCAAAACCGCGGTGGATGTGCTGATCGGTCTGATCACAGAGCATCCGGATATCCCGGAGGACAAGGTATTTCCCGTCTCCCTCACTGTCAGGCAGTCGACAGGCGGATGATAAACTGAAAAACGCAGGACACCAGGCATTCAGCACTTGGTGTCCTGCGTTTTTTCATCCGGATGCACGGCGTGCCCTCCTGCGTCCTGCCCACAGCTCCATCATGATCGACAGCATGACGCCGACGAGCAGCCCATTGCTGACGAGCGGCTGTATGAGAACAGGGAAATCACGGAACGTTTCCGGCGGGACGTTCAGGATGCTGACACCGGTCAGCAGCGGAATCGTCACCCGATACAACGACATCGACTCGAACGGCAGTTCACGGATTTTGTGCACGGCTGTGCCGAACAGCTGGATGTAGGCGACGAACAGCACGGCCGCCCCGATCGGCTCCGGCAGGCCTGAGAGGAAACCGCCGAGCGCCGGGATGAGCCCCATCAGGATGAACAGCACGCTGCCGAGCATGAACGGGCCTCGGTTGAAGATCCGCGTGCTCTGCAGGAACCCGATCGATGACGAGTACGGTCCGAACGGCACGAGACCGAACAGACCGCCGATCACCGTTCCCGCTCCCGTTACATAGTAGGATGCTTGGATGCGCCCATCCACCGACTTCTCCCCGAACAGCCAGCCGGCCGTCGAGATGGCGACGAGCGAATTGCCCATATTGATGAGCCCGGCCAGGAATGCGGTCAGCATGATGCCGATGTGCACATGCAGCCCGCCGAGCGGGAACAGACGGAACAGCGAGCCGCCCGCAGAGACACTCGGTGTTCCGCCGATCAGGAGCATATACAGCACCGCCCCGCCGATCAGTCCGATGAGCACGGAAAAGTTCGCAATCCCCCGTCTGCGCGACAGTCCCATCAGCAGGACAGCCGCGGCCACCCCGATCGGCAGGAGCCCCTCCGGCATGGCGAGACTTCCGCCGTCACTGATGCCGAGCATGCCCTTGAAGAAGAACAGGATCAGCTGGACGGACAGCAGGAACAGGTAAATCGCCAGAACGACAGGTGTGAAGATCCTCTGCAGGACGGACGTGAAGCCGGCCGCTCCGAGCACGATGGTCAGCACACCGGCCAGCACCATGCCGAGCGCCAGACTTCCGCCGACTTCCATATAGGACAGCCCCATGGCAGGAGCTGCGGCGCTCAGACTGAGCATCAGTCCCCACCAGATGCCGCCATGGCCTTCGAACAGCGGGAACCTATGGCCGAATCGGGCCTGCAGCAGGCTGACGACCCCTGCGACGACGAAGGATGTCCGGATGAGTCCGGCGGCTGCGTCATCGGACAGACCGAATGCCGTGCTGATGGACAGCGGGACAACGACCGTATTGACGACCATGAACAGCAGCCATTGGATGCCGGCAAGTGAAAACGCTGGAGCGGTTAAACGTGTCATACAGTTTCCTGCTTTCTGTAATAAAATAACGGGAAAGAGTCCGGGGCACAATGCTCCGGACCCCTGTGGATCACTTCCCTAACGTATCGACCAGCAGATCGATGAACCGCTTGCTGTCAGCGGCGACACAGACATCGACGTTCGGCTCTTTCTTATGCCAATTCGTGAAATCACAGACGGTCTGGCCGTCGCACAGATCGCTGTTCGTCTCGATGTCGACATAGTATTTCTTCGTCTCGACGAGCGACCGGTCCAGGGCCGCTCCAACGGCCAGCGGATCATGCATCGCACACGCATGGCGTCCGTTCAGGTTATAGTAATGGTTCATGTAATGGACGGTCGCTTCCTCTGTGAAATCGCGTCCCGCTCCAGGCTGGATGCGCTCGACATCGTCTTTCGTCAACAGGGTGCTTGACGTTACATCGAGACCGACCATCGTGATCGGGATGCCGGAATGGACGACGATCTTCGCCGCTTCTGGGTCGATATAGATATTGTATTCCGCTGTCGGTGTGATGTTGCCCCGGTGATCGAACGCACCGCCCATGATGACAAGTTCCTTCAGCCACTCTTTGAGCCTCGGCTCTTTGCGGATGGCCAGCGCCATGTTCGTCAGCGGTGCGAGCAGGATGACGGTGATCTCACCCGCATGCTGCTTCGCCTGCTCGATGATGAAGTCCGGAGCGAAGCCTTCGTCACGGATTTCAACGTCCACTTCTTTCAGCGCACCGCCGATCCCGTCATTGCCGTGCACGCTCACTTCGAAGTGCGGATCCCGCAGGAGAGGACGCGCCGCTCCCTGGACGACTTTCAGATCATCCCGTCCGAGCAGCGTCGTGATTTTGCGGGTGTTGACGGTCGCCTGTTCCAAGGACGTATTGCCGTTCACGGTCGTAATGCCAAAGATATCTGCCATGCCGCTCTTTTCGGCCAGCAGAAGTCCGATCGCATCGTCGATTCCCGTGTCCACATCGATAATCACTTTTTTCATATGCGTTCCGCCCCTTCTTCTGTCAATAATTCCAGCAGGCAGTGCAGCCCTGCTGCTGCCCCGTATTTCAAAGCATCGAGATTCACATGGTAGTTCGCGTTATGCCAAGGGAAGTTCTCCTTTTCGAGAGAGCCCGTCCCCCAATACATGAAGACCGACGGCACCTCGTTCGCGACAATCGAGAAGTCGTCGCCGCTCATGTACGGGTGTTCGTTGACCGAGACGGTCGTCTCCCCGAACGCATCATTCAGCGAACGCGTGAGCCGCGCCGTCAATTCAGGATCGTTCCAGTTCGCCGGATACCCCTTGCTGTACGTGTATTCGTAGCTGCCGCCCCAGAATCCGGTGACGGACTGCAGCAGCCGCTCAAGCTGCGCTTCGATCTTATCCTGCGTTTCCGGCAGGATCGTCCGGACCGTCCCCGAGATGTCGACCTGCCCGCACAATACATTCGATGCGGTTCCTCCCTGGATCGTCCCGAACGTGATGACCGCGTGATCGAGCGGCGACGTCTGACGCGAAACGATCGACTGCGCCGCGGTCAGGAACTCCCCTGCCATCGCGATCGCATCGATCCCCTGCTGCGGAGCCGCTGCGTGACCCCCTTTGCCGGTCAGCGTCAGGTAGACCCTGTCGGTGTTCGCGAGCATGTACCCGGGTTTCATCTCAAAAGTGCCTGGCGTCAGGAACGGGTTCGTATGCAGGCAGAGCGCCGCGTCGACCGCCGGGTTCTCGAGGATCCCTTCTTCGATCATCGGCTTGGCCCCGCCCGGCTGCGCTTCCTCCGTCGGCTGGAACATGATCTTGACGGTACCGGTCCATTCCGACTTCCGTTCTTTCAGCACAGTCAGGATGGCGAGACCGATCGTTGTGTGGGCGTCATGGCCGCATGCGTGCATGACCCCCGGGTGGATGGAACTGTAGTCAAGTCCTGTCGCTTCCTCGATCGGCAGCGCGTCGATGTCGCAGCGCATGAGGACCGTACGGCCGGGTGCCGCCCCTGTAATTTCCGCACAAACGCCAGTTCCGGCCATCGCCCGGTGGCTGATGCCGATCCGGTCGAGCTCCTGCTGGATGAACAGCTGGGTGTTGTGCTCATCTTTGCTCAGTTCGGGATGCTTGTGCAAATGCTTGTACGTGTCCCGGAGATAGCCGTCGAGATGCTGTTCCATGTAGTCTGCAGTGATCGTCTCCATCTACTCATCCTCTCCTTTCAGTTCGCTCCTGTAGGGCATCCCTTCCTGCGCCCCGAATTTCGTCACAGCGCGTGCTGCAGCACGTGTTGCAAAACCGATCATCTCAGCCAGCGGACGTCCTTCCGCCGCCGCGATGGCCAGTGCACCGTTGTAAGTATCGCCGGCTCCCGTCGTATCGACTGCCTGAACCGGTTCAGCCGGTACGACGACGAGTTTCCCATCATCCAGATACGCACTGCCGTGTGCACCCAGCGTGACGATCAGCGTCTGATCATAGGCCGCTTCCCATTCCGCCATCAGGAGTGCGAGTTCACGCTCGTCCGAAAATGGCCGTTCGGCAAGCAGTTCAAACTCAGTTTCATTCGGCGTCAGAATGTCTGCATTCAGAAGCAGCTGTTTCGGCAAGGTCTGCGCAGGTGCGGGATTCAAAATGGTCTTCACGCCATTCTCATGGGCAATTTCCATCACTTTCTGGACAGTTTCCAGCGGAATCTCAAGCTGAGCCAGCAGAACATCGGCTTCCTTAATCACCTGTTCGATTTCCGGAGTAATCGCATCGGGCGTAAGCGAGTAGTTCGCTCCCGGGACGACGACGATGCAGTTATCGTGGTTTATGTGGAAGATGTCCGCAATTCCTGTCTTCACTTCAGGTGCCCGGCTGATGAATGCCGTATTCACCTGGTTCGTTTCCATCTGGTCCAGCAGTGTGCGTCCAAACTCGTCCTGTCCGACCGCGCCGACCAGCGTCACTTCCCCGCCAAGCCGCGCACAGCTTACTGCCTGGTTGGCACCTTTGCCCCCGGGCAGGTAGCTCACCTTTTCACCGAGGATCGTCTCACCGATTTGCGGCAGACGGTCCGTCGAAATAATTATGTCCATATTTAAACTGCCGACAACGACAATTCGTTTCCTCATTCCATCACCTGTTCCAATAGAGTAGGTCGTTCACCAACTAAATGTGTAACCGATTACACATTTTCAGAATAGCATACCTTCCTCTCAGCCGGCAATGCTTAACTCCAAGTATAATGAAAGAATTTTCTACCGGTTCTGCCGCCGGTCAGTTTCAAGTAATGAGGCATGTCAGCTGTTCCGCATTTGTCACGTGCCGCCGGAAACGCCCGCATATACTGAGGAGTACACCGGGGAGGCGGAATCTTTGCATCTGTTACTTGTGATTTTCCTTGGCATTGCGGCCAATTTGGATAACTTAGGGATCGGGCTCGCATACGGCATTCAAAAGACGAGGATACCGCTCATTTCAAATTTGATGATTGCCGTGATATCCATGGCAGTCACCTCATTTTCAATGCTTGCTGGCGACCGGATTGCGGCGTTCATCACTCCCAATGCGGCGGACTGGATTGGAGGTCTGCTGCTGTGCGCGATTGGGGTCTGGATGCTGTGCCAGCCGAAATTCGGGCAAGTGGAAGCGTATGAGGATGCAAAAACAGCCGACACGGATGGGAATCGTGTGATTTCTGTACGGGAGGCCATCCCCCTCGGCTTCGTACTTGCAGCAAATTGCCTGGCCGCCGGGTTCGGAATGGGGGTAAGCGGCAGCTCGATGCTTGGAACGGTTTTATCGGTCGGATTTTTCTCGTTCATCACCATCGGGGGCAGCCACCGGTTCGGCACGCTGCTCGCACGCACGTGGATCGGCCGGTATCCCGCAGCTTTTGCAGGCGTTCTCCTGATCGTCATCGGCTTGGTTGAAATTATGTTGTAATCAAAAAGCGCAGCTGCCAAAAGTTTCGGCAGCTGCGCTTTTTCAGTTCAATTGAAGTGCCGTGCGGATCGTGTCCCACATAACTTCATATCCTTTGGTTGTCGGATGAGGACTGGTTGTCTCCATCAGATCTCCATAGGCGGTATCCGGGTGGCTCTTGAGATATGCAGTCATCGCATCATAATGGGAGATGAAGAGGTACCCTTCCTCCAGGCTGATCCGCTTCAATACGTTGTTGATACCTGCCGGGCTGAACCGGTAATTGCCGATATCATTTGCAGAAGGCGGCGGCGCCATGACGACCAGCAGTCCGGACTTCGCATCCGCCTCTTTCAGCAGTTTGCGGACCGTCCGCTCATACTGTGCAAGCGTTCCGATGATCCGGTCGTTCGTGCCGATCATGACGAACACGACATCCTCCCGCGGCTCCATCAGCCGGTCGGCGCGTTCCAGCGCCCACTGCGCGGTTTTCCCGCTGACCCCGGCATTGAAGAAATCGATGTCTCCGAAGCGCGGCTGCCCCGCATAGGTCCGGAATGCATTCGCCCAGGATGCAGCGTCAAAGGACGCTTCCCGATAGACAGTCGATCCGTCTTCCAGGATGACCCGCCCATCTTCAGGCACTTGGTAGCCGTCCGCTCCCATACCGGCAGAGATGCTGTCGCCGATCAGTTTGATGGAACGGACTGTCCCGCTGTTCAGCTTGTCCGCAAGATCCGGATAGGTCTTCGGCAGCTGCTTCGTGATACGGTCCATTTCAGCCCGGTAGATGAACAGCGCAAATTCCCCTCGTTTCAGCCGATCCTGCGTTCCGAAGGCATCCTGTGTTTTCCCTTGTGCAATCGCAGCTCCGACCAATCCCGCGACTGCCTCTGCATACCGGCTGCCGACATCCCGGAAGGTGAGGCCGGACCCATCGCCGCTCAGCGAATAGGCATGCTCATGGCTCAGCATGAGCGCCATTTCCCCGCGTTTCACCGGCTCGTCGAATCCGAAATAGCCCGGCCGTTTGCCGCGGATGATCCCGGCGGTCTTCAAAGCCGCAACCGCCTGCTCCGCACGCGTCGGGACATCACTGAATTCCCGGCTGCCCGGAGCAGGCATCGGCAGCTGCAGCGCCCGCGCCAGAATGACTGCGACACTGCCGCGGGTGATCGGCTGATCGGTTCCGAACAGATCTGGCGCGACCCCGTTCGTATATTGCTGTTCCGTCAAATAGCTGACGGCTTCCGAGTAGGCGGGTGATACGTCACGGAACGGTTCTGCTGCGGCCTGATCAGGTAGAATCGCGGCGATCAGCACGCCAAGCACCGCCAGCACACCAAGCCGTCTCCACCATCGTTGTCTGCTGTCCAATTCGAATTCCCCCTGTTGCTCTTTATCTGTCGGCCTTCTTTTTTCATCGGTCTGTTCGACCCGATCTGAATAGATTCTTGCCGGTTCGCGGATGGATCTGTCAGGTGATTTTTGTCGGAATCAAGTGAAAAAGAATCAGTTATAGGTCTTTGTACTCTTATACGTCTATTAGATAAATAGATATAATGAACGTACTATCACGTGGAGGTTGAACGTTATGAGCTGGTCTGTTTTCGGTGTTTTTGTCCTTCTGGGCACATGGGGGTTTACACAATCGTTTTTTGCCGGTGCCGCGATTCTGCTGCTCTGCAGCGGTCTGCAGCTCGCCATCTTCTGCATACGCAGACTGCGCCGCAAGTCAGCGCTGCCCATCCGGTCGGCGCATGGTGCACGGCATAAGTTCCTGGCCGGTGAACAGGAACGCATCCGCGGTCTCCATGCATCCGGACTGCTGACGGAAGACGAATTCACCGAACAGAACCGCCTCCTATCCTCAAAAAACGAAAATGCCTATGTGCAGCTTTGAAAACCGGACGGAACCCCCCGTCCGGTTTTTTCCGACCAGCTGTCATAGGTGCACCCGGAAAGGGCAGACCCGTTTCAATTGCGGCCTGCCCTTTCACTTGATGATGCTTTCGAGTGCCAGCTTCACATTGCCGTAATAGCTGCGGCCTGCAAGTGCCTGTCCCGAATTGACGATGCTTTGTGCAAGGTGCGGCCGGATGCCTGTGGAGATGACGTGGATCCCCATCAGTTCGAGCGCCCCTTCGACCTGCTGCAGCAGATGCATGATATGATCATCGACTGCGGCAAGTCCCGAGAAGTCGGCGATTGTGCAGGTGACGTTCATCTCCGCCACTTTCGGGAGCACTTTGTTCATGATCGCATACGCCCGATCGTCCGTGATCCGGCCGATGAACGGGATGATGACGATGCCGTCGTAGACAGGAACGACAGGCGCTGACAGTTCAGCAAGTTCATCCTCGGCATCCGATTGGTACAGCTTGGACAGCCGTTCATACGCATAGTATTTCTCCTGCAGGCTCAGATCGAGGAACCGGTTGACCAGCTTGCTCAGGTGCGCGTATTCTTTCAGCGACACGCCCAGCTGTTCACTGATTTCAAGCAGCAGATCCGCGATCGCATCCCGCGATGGCGGATATCTGTCCGCTACTGCAGCGATGGAGCCGCTGTTCTTCGTCTGGATGGCCGCATTGCTCCGGCTCCATCTCATCAGGGCTTCAGGCACGCGCAGTTCACCGGTCCGCAATGTGTCCGCAAGCGCTTTCCATAATTGTGCGTACATGAGACGCGCCTGTTTCAGCTCTTCGTCCGTGACATCCCCGAGCAGCCCGCTTACCCGTTCCACTACATCCTCCGCCAGTTGACCGGCATGGTCCGTCAAGAAGCGGATCAGTTCCCTGTTTGTCTCCACGATCATCACACCTTGTCAGTTGATGGCTTCCATTATACAGGAGTTGCAGCCTGCTGTCTTTCCTGCAGATGGCCCGGCCGATGAAATCCCCATGGCTTAAACAGCGCGGTCCCGGGTACAGTGTACATATGCAGAAAGGATGAAGGAACTATGATCTATGATTGTGCCATAATCGGCGGCGGTCCGGCCGGCCTGAACGCCGCGCTCGTCCTCGGCCGCAGCCGGCGGAATGTCGTGCTGTTCGATGACGATAACGCCCGCAACCGTGTCGTCCGGGAAGCGCACGGATTCCTGACAAGGGATGGCATCCGCCCGTCGGAACTCCGGAAGCTTGCCCATGAGGAACTGGCGGTGTATCCCACCGTCGAAGTGATCCGTGAGAAAGCCGTCGATGCCGAAAGAGTCACGAAAACACATTACGAGGTGACGTCGGCGTCCGGGAAAGTCTACCACTGCACGAAGATTCTGCTTGCGACCGGCCTGAAAGACGAACAGCCGAACATCCCGGGCATCGAGCGTTTCTACGGCACCAGCCTGTTCAGCTGCCCGTATTGCGACGGCTGGGAAGTCCGGGATGAGCCGCTTGCGGTCATTGCCGATAAGAACGTCTATAAACTCGCCAAGGAAGTGTTCACCTGGAGCCGGGACCTCATCGTCTTCACGAACGGGGAAGGCCGGCTGGAACTGGAAGATCGATCACGGCTGGAAGCCCATGGCATCCGTGTCTTCGAAGACATCATATCAGCCCTCGAAGGGACGGATGGCCAATTGGAATGCGTCCGGCTCGAGGACGGTACCCTGATCGACCGGTCCTATGGATTTGTCAGCCCCCTCTGGAGTCACGGCGATCATTTTGCAGAATCGCTCGGCTGTGAATTGAACGAAATCGGGGGGATCCGGACAGATGAGTACGGCCGGACAAATGTGTGGAACGTATATGCTGCGGGCGACATGGCCAATATCGTTCCGGCTCAGCTGATCGTAGCAGCCGGAAGCGGAAGTGCCGCCGCCATCGGAATTAACGGAGACCTGACCAATGAATTTTTCGACGGACCGACGTAATTTTTGAAACAGGAAAGACCGCACGGAACGGGAGGCTTCTTGTCCCGTTCCGTGCGGTCTTCTTTTTTCCAGCATGCACCCGTCATTCATCGGATCCGGCTGTAACCGCTGCTGTAGCCGCGGTTCCGTTTTTTTCGTCGTTTGATAAGCACCCACAAGCTTAACAGCGCAAGCAGCAAGATGCAGATCGATACGGTCAGGATGATGCCGGGATAGTGCTCGTTCCAGCCATCCGGAGCAATGTGTTTGCTGTAGATTCCGATATAGGCCCAGACAAGAACAAAGCCATAAGGAGCACTCCATGTTCTGAGTATCGTCAAAATGCCGATGGCCACTCCGAGCAGCAGGACAATGACTGTCCATTTCGCATCCGAGAGCCCCCAACCGCTCCAGTCCGACTTGACGAGGAACGCCGTGATATCTGCAATCGTCGCGACCGTGATCCAGCCGAAGTAGACGGTGAATGGCAGGCGCAAAAAGAACTTCTCTTTCATCGACAGCTCCGTTTTGCCCGTCATGGCAGTAATAACGATCAGGCTCACCAAGATGACCAGCATGAGCACGACCGAGAGGCCGAGCTTCCCGTAGTGCCAGGCCGCAATCCATAAGGCGTTCGCAACCGACGATACGGAAAACCAGACGGCCACCCGTTCCGTCAGCTGGCGCACTTTCGATCGTTCCCCAGTCCTGAAGAATCCGAGCTGATAGATGACATGAAATGCAAGAAGTACGTAAATCAGGCCCCAGATAGCGAATGTATAGCCAGCCGGGGCAAATAGATTGCTGTACGAATCCGACACTTCCCCCGTCGTCATCCCATTCAGCGGCAGTGCATTTGCCAAGTAGTTCATGAGAATCATGAGGACGTATGTAATCAGCACGATCAGACCCGTCCTGCTGAATTTGCGTGTCCTTCCCATTTCTTCACTCCTTTCCTATTTGTATCTCTGGTTCAGTATTCCTTAGGGGGATCTCCATCAAACTTGGTCACCTGTTCTGTACGTCCTCTTGGCGGCCGTAATACCAACGGAGGAATGCAAGTGCTTCCTGAAGAGGGACATCCGGCAGGTCCGCATGCCGGACAGGATGCGCCCGATTGATGAACCGGATGGTGGCAAGCCCTGTCATCTGCTGCAGTTTTGTCCGCTTGACTGATGCCTCGATGATTTTTTCACGGCGTGTCAGGAAGGTCGTTTTTTCAAAAACTCCTTCACTCAGCTGGATGTACACGCCGTCCATCGCATACTGCGTATTCCAGTAGCCTGCAGCCCGGCCCGCTGCGGTCAACAGCAGCAAAACAAACGCCACGAGCAGCCAGCCAAGCGTCAGCCCGAAGATGGATGGCCGGAAGTACACCAGTGCTGCCGTCACAATGAGCCAGACCCAATACGGTTTCATGAGCCGTACTGCGAGGGATTTTATCGGCAGCCGATGCATCCCTCCGAGCACTTTGAACTGCGGCAGCAGCTCATGGATCATCGTATGCGCCCGTTCGACCGGCAGGAACGGATAGAGGGTGCTCACTTCGTGCTCCTCATCCCCCAAGTCGCCAGCACTGATCAATTTCACTTCTGCCAAGCCGAGCATCCGCTTCATGAACGACTGGGTGATTTCTACCCCCTGCACCCTTCCTTTAGCAATAGTGAATGCTGTCTCGTCGACAGTCCCTTTCCGGATGAAGATCCGTTCATTATCCGAAGCGATTTCATAGCTTCCATATTTCAAGAATGTCCATACCAGTCCCGCTATTACAGACAGCAGGACAAGCAGGATGACAGCAGCCGCAACGACCCAGCCGTTCGTCAGCAAGCCGCTGAACCGGCCTTTCAAATAGTCGTCAACGCTGAAGATCGAATCGAGCTTCGACAGAATCGATGCAGCCGCTGCAATCAGGACAAGGAAACTGAAGGATGTGAATGCGGCTTTCACCGTATCTTTCCGGGTCGGCGTGAAGTGGACAGTCCGGTCGGCAGGTGCAGCCGGGCCGCTGCCCTCCTCATCACTTGCCCCGCTTTCCACAGCGACCGGATGGTGTACAGCATGCACCGCTGCTTCCAGCTTGTCAGCTTCCGTGGGAGCCAGCACATCGAATTTGACACTTGCATTCATACCGGACGTGCCAGTTTCGAATGTCACCGAGGTCACCCCGAACAGTTTATGGAGCAGTGACCGATGCCGGTGGATATTCTGGATGCGGCTGTAATCGACAGTGCGCTCCGTCTTTTCAAACAGTCCTTCCTCCAGCCGGAACGCGTCGGTGTCTGCCGCATATCGATGCGTGAACCATTTCAGAATGCTGCTGATGACCGTCGCGGCAAGCGCGGCCAGCATGAGCCAGCGGCTGATCCGATTCAGCCAGGAGTCCGACTGGATGTTGAGCATCATTATGACGATGATGATCCCGAAATTCTTCAGGAAGCCAGCGATGCTGAATAGGATCGTCAGCGGATGATAGCGTCGGTATGTCATCATTCATCCACTTCCCGGATTTTTGCATAGACTGCGATCATGTTACGCAGTTCGAGCGCCGTCTCTTTCTTCAATGCCGGAATCCCATGGGTCGACCCCATGGTTTCAATTTCCAGTGAGTACAAGTTGTAGCGCCGCAAGATCGGTCCCTGATTCGTCGAGACCGCCTGGATTTTCGCCATTGGCACCAATTCATGGACTTCATGGAAGGCGCCGGATTTCAGCTGGAGAAACTCCTCATCCGCACTGTAACGGTAGTACCGATGCAACAGTACAGGCCGAACCCCGATTCCCCAGACGGCGGACAGCAAAGTGAGTGCCGCCAAGATGGCTATCGTCCATTCCGCCCAGCGGCCCCAAGAGAACCAGACATTCAGCCCGTACAAAACGGCCAGCAGCACTGCAGTGACGCCATGTCCCACCGTGGATCCGAGCCGCAGCGCCGGCACCGTCTGTTCCGCCAGCCGTTGCTCGGGCATTTTGATTTCCTGTTCCATCCGCATCCCTCCGCACGTGATCATCTGTCTACATTACAACAAAATTCGGAACGAGAATCAAAGATTGCGAGCGGCTGCCGCGGAGTAAAGTATGGAATTGTGCCCAGTTGCCGATAAATTCGGCAAAGTGGCCGATAGTTCACATGTTCTGTCCGATATCTCCAGCCAAATGTCCAATAAGCGGCGCCAAACGGCCGATACTTCACACACTTTGTCCGATATACACCTTCCGAACGCACTGAAGAACCCTGCCGGCACCGCCAGCAGGGTTCTTCCGTCTTTCACCCGAGCAGCGCATCCGCAGCGCGGCCGAGTATATGGAGCTCATGCATCGGGCGGGTCATCGCCACGTAAAGGAGTTTGCGGTCGATCGCCGTATCGCGGAATGGATCGGTGTACGCCGCGATGAGCACCGCATCGAACTCCAGCCCTTTCGACAGGACGCTCGGGACGATCAGCAGACGGGACTCATCGATATCACTGTCCGGCATCAGGAGCTGGACCGCCATCCCCGCCTGCTCAAGCGCCGCTGTCAGTGACTGCGCTTCCGCCATCGTCTTGCAGATCATCGCGACCGACCGATGGCCTCTAGATGCGATTTCCTCCAGAACCAGCTTCAGCTGCCCGCTGTCCAGCACGTCCATCTCATGGAATACCGGAGGGATCCCATGCCGCACGACAGGTTCGACGAGCGGCAGGTCCTCATCCATCTGTGCAAGCACCGTGTTGGCGAGTTCCATGACTTCGATCGTCGTCCGGTAGCTCTTCTGAAGCGTCGTGTACGTCGCTTCGGGCAGCATCTGCAGCACCGGCTCCCAGGACGTCAGCGCCCGGTAGCTGTGGATGCCCTGCGCCAGGTCGCCGACGAGCGTGAACAGGTCCGTGCCGAGACCGTCATGCAGCGCCGCCAGCTGGTATTCGCTGTAATCCTGCGCTTCGTCGATGAACACCGCGCGCATCTTCCATTCGCCGTCCAGTCCTTTCAACTGGATATGCAGGTCATAGAGCGCTGCCAGATCCTCGGACTCCCACGTATTCTTCGTATGCATACCGCGGAATGCAGCTGTGAACTCCTCCGTCCACTCCGGCGCCAGTTCCTCCTGCAGCGCGCTGTCTGTCAGCCAAGTGCGGTACAGCGATTTCACATTGAACTTCTTGAAGCGTTTCATATAGGAAGAGACTTTCCGCTTCCCTTCCCGTTCCACGGCAGGCAGCCGGACGTCCCGTTCATCCATGATCATCGTGATGCGCAGCCTGCGCTTTTCGTCGTCCTTGATGCCGTACAGCGCTTTGTCGAGCGCTTCTTCATATTTATCCGACAGCAGCGCATACAGCTGCTTCCGCTTCCGTGTCACTTCTGAGTTCATGATCAGACGTATCCGCTCCAGCCGTTTCTCGATCGGCAAGTATCCGAAATCCTCCAGGAAAAGATTCCGGAGCCGTTTCGCCCCCATGATCCTGTATTTGTCGATGAATACGTCTTCGAACAGCGCAGCCGTCTCAGCCTCGAGCTTCCGTATGTAGCGCTCCATGATCCGCCGGTACTCCCCGGACCCTTTCAGCCGGGCGACCGTAATCGCCGGATCTTCAGCAGACGCCGAGGAAGCGAGCCGCTCCAGCCTGCCGTTCGGGTCTGTCAGGTTCAAGTTCAGTCCGGTGGCCGCCAGCACATAGTCTTCATACGTTGTCTGGTTGACGGCCCCGACGCCGAGCTCCGGCAGCACATCGGCAATATAATCCATGAACAGTTTGCTCGGCGCGAGGATCATCAATTTGTCTGCCGGGAAATCGGTCCCCATCGTATAGAGGAAATACGAAATCCGGTGGAGGGCGATCGTCGTCTTTCCGCTGCCGGCTGCCCCCTGCACGATGATCGGCTTATGGAGGCTGGCCCGGATGATGTCGTTCTGCTCCGACTGGATGGTCGAGATGATCTCGGTCAGCCGGACGTCCGCCTTGCCGGCAAGCGCCTCCTGCAGCAGTTCGTCATTCGTCGTCAGATCGATATCCCGGACGCCGAGCAGTTCGCCGTCCTCGATCTGGTACTGCCGCTTCGAATGCAGATGACCGTGGATCTGCTCACCGCGGACGTCATACGTCAGATCACCGAGCCGCCCGTCATAATAGACGTTCGCGACGGGCGAGCGCCAGTCGACGATGATCGGATCCTGCGTCTCCTGATGGAAGACGGACGTTTTGCCGATGTAGAGCATCTGGTCCTTTTCATCATCAGGCTGGAAGTGGATACGGGCGAAATACGGTTTCTGCTGTACCGCTTCAAAGGTTTCCTTCTGGGATCGTGCCATTTCGAAAAATCGGGTGTTCGTGAGGATGTTGATGTAGCTCAGACTGGAGTCCAAGTAGTCGAGATCGGCCATCGAATGGCGGATCTGCTCCTGTGAGGCATCCACGTCACGCTGCGATTCAGCCAGCAGCCGCTGCATGTAGTGGATGGTATACTCCAGACGTTCAGCCTCAAACTCAAAATCGGGGTGTCTCTGCATGGACAGACCCTCCGTTTCCTGAAATTTGTCCTGCCGTTTCCGGATTGCTTAGGGGAAATTTTAAACAGACGATGATTGTACCATTGCCAGCAGCCTGCCGCAACATGAATTTCGAAAATTCAGGTACAGGTATGTTCCTGACGACCCATTCCTTGAATTGTGTTTAAGTGCCGGTAAATTCGGCGATGTGGCCGATACTTCGTTCCATTCGTCCGATATCTCCGCCAATCTGTCCGATACTTCGCGCCATGTGTCCGATACTTCACCCGATCTGTCCGATACCCCCCGGCCAGCACTCCTCAGCACATGTAAAAACCCCCGCCAGCCGGCGGGGGTTCAAAGTGTTATTCCTTCAAGTCTTCAATTGAGTCGATATCCATGTATTCCGGTACTGTCAGACCGATCTTGACACCTTCCATGCTGACGCCGACATCTTCGAACTTGCCGTCATACTTTTCAGCATACGTCTTGTGTGTCACCGGCAGCCATCCTGCGAGCAGGGCATCGGCACTGCCGTCAGCGACCGCTGTCCACATCGGACCGGCTTCCACTTGTGACATCTTGACGTTATAGCCTTTGCTCTCCAGCACTTTCGCCATCACATTCGTGCTGGCCACTGTGCTGTCCCATGCAACATAGACGAATTTGAATTCATCGCCGTCGACATCTTCCACACCATCTGTCCATTCCGCGACTTTGTCCGGATTGTCATCGATCCAGCTCTGTGCCGCTTCTTCGGGATCTTTCCCGTCGATGATGTCCACCATGACAGTCCCCATATCGTCCTCTTCCCACTTGAAGTTCGACAGGATTTCATGGGCTTCCGGCTTTTCATCTTTCAGCTTCATGCTGCCGATGGTATGGATCTCTTCATCGCCGCCGTACGAGCCTTCCGGGTCATCCAGATACTTCAGGTCGTATTTCGTGAACATCCAGTGCGGCGACCAGCCCGTCACGATGATCGGCTCCTCTTTGTCATACGCTTTCTTCAGAGCGGCCGTCATGGCAGCCCCGGAGCCTGTCGTCAATGTCCATTTGTCGAGGCCATAATCGTCGATGGCACGGTTCGTCGCTTCCATGATGCCTGCGCCCGGGTCGATACCGGTGATCTTGTAATCGACTTGTTCGCCGACCGGTTTATCCGAAGATCCGCCGGATGCGCTGCCTTTGTCCGCGTCATCGTCGCCGCATGCTGCGAGCCCCAACGCCAATAGTGATACCGCACTGATTCCTGCTAGTTTTTTCGTCAATTTCATGATTCGTTTCCCCCTTGTTTGGATCGTCCTGCATGTTGCGTAATCCTGTCGAGAATGATGGCGACCAATACGATGGCGACACCTGTTTCCACGCCGACCCCTGTCTTCAGCTGGGTGACCGCCTGATACACTTTCGTACCGAGCCCCGGTGCACCGACCATCGAGGCGATGACGACCATCGACAGCGACAGCATGATGCTCTGGTTCACACCGGCCATGATGTTCGGCTTTGCAAGCGGGATCTGCACTTTCAGCAGGCGCTGCCAAGTCGTCGAGCCGAACGCCTCCGTCGCTTCAATCAAGTCCTGCGGCACCTGTTCGATGCCGAGCATCGTCAGCCGGATTGTCGGCGGCATCGCAAAGATGATGGAAGCGACGAGCCCCGGCACCACTCCGATATTGAAGAAGAAGATCGCCGGGATCAGATAGACGAACGCCGGCATCGTCTGCATCAGGTCGAGGATCGGTGTGATGATGCGACGGGCCGCCAGCTGCTGGGACATCCAAATGCCGATCGGCACCCCGATGATGATGGCGATGACCACCGACGTCAGCACCAGCGCAAGCATCTGCAGCATCGGGTACCAATACCCCAAATAGTCGATGAACAGGAAGCCGAACAGTGTCAGCGCCGCAATTTTCTTCGTGGACAGCCACCAGGCGATCACCGCGAAGATCACAGCCAGCAGAATCGATGGCGGGAAGTCGAGCACTTCCACGAATGCTTCAACGGTCGTCTCCAAGCCGGTTGCAATGCCGTCAAACAATGGCCCGAACATATCGACCAGCCAGTCGACCCCTTCATCGATCCAATCCGCAAACGGCAGTCTCGGAAGCAGTTCATTCATGTGCAGCCACCTCCGCTTCCACTGACGGCTCTGCGTCGATCTCACCGTTTTCGTTGATGAACGAGTTGTCACCGGCGAGCGCGCCGATCAGTGCCCCGCGGATGATGATGCCTTTCATCCGATCCCTTTCATCCACGACAGCCACCGGAATGACGGCTGTCGAGACGATGTCGAACAGCTCGGTCAGGACACTGTCCCCCGGCACGGTGATGACATCGGTGATCAGGACGTCTTCGATTTTCAGGTTCTTCTCCGCAGCCTTCACCGCATCCTGCGCAGTGAGGGCTCCCATCAGCCGGCCGCCTTTGTCGACGACATAGATGGAGGAGATGCGCAAGTTCTCCATGAGGCGCAGCGCCACCCGCGGGCCCCGGTCGATCTGGACGGTGTCCGCGTGTTTCATGATATGGTTCGCTGTCAGCACCTTGGAAAGGTCCACGTCCTCGACGAACCGTTCGACGTACTCATTGGAAGGGTTCATGAGGATTTCTTCGGGCGTGCCGATCTGTGCGATCACGCCGTCTTTCATGATGGCGATCCGATCCCCGATCCGCAGTGCCTCATCGAGATCATGGGTGATGAAGATGATCGTCTTGCCCATCTCTTCATGGAGCTGCAGCAGTTCGTCCTGCATATCTTTGCGGATCAGCGGATCGAGCGCGCTGAACGCCTCATCCATCAGCAGGATGTCCGGATCGTTCGCAAGCGCTCTTGCCAGTCCGACCCGCTGCTGCATGCCGCCGCTCAGCTGGCCGGGATACTGCGCTTCATAGCCGGCGAGCCCGACCTTGGCCAGGGAATTGACGGCACGTTCCTTCCGCATCACCTTATCGGCCCCTTGGATCTCGAGACCGTACTCCGTGTTCTGCAGGATCGTCTTGTGCGGGAACAGCGCGAAGTTCTGGAACACCATCCCCATCTTTTTCCGGCGGACCGTGCGCAGCTGCTCTTTGTTCATAGCCACGATATCGACGCCGTCGATCAGGATTTGGCCCGAAGTCGGCTCGATCAGCCGATTCAGCAGACGGACAAGCGTTGACTTTCCGCTGCCCGATAATCCCATGATGACAAAGATTTCACCGTCCAGTACATCGAACGCTGCATTGTTGACACCTACGGTCGAGCCGGTTTCCTTCAGGATCTCTTTCTTCGATTTTCCTTCTTTCAGAAGCTGAGCTGCGCGTTTCGGCGATTTGCCGAAGATTTTCGTCGCATTCCTCACTTCGATTTTCTTGGATGTACGTGCTTCTTTCATGCGAACCCCCCGATTCAGTTTTTCTCACTGTTCCCAAGTATATCTGTAACATTATCGTAATACAAGGTTTTTACTTAATTAATTTTATGTACAGTTTTTACTGTATAAACAATTTGATTTCCGTTTCGCGTTATTCTAAGCTATACTCAACAGTTAGAAGTGAGACAGGAACTGCTAGTAGGGCAAGGAGGTCATCCCGTATGGATGCAGAGGAAAAATTGGAAAAGTCCCGTAAACGAGTCACCGAGTCAATTGCGCAGAACATACATCTGTATGGCCTCCCGCCGTCTGCCGGCAGACAGTTCGGGATGATGTTCTTCGAGGATCGCCCGCTGACGCTGGATGATATGTCCGCTAAACTCGGGATGAGCAAAACGAGCATGAGCACCTCCATCCGTGCCCTGTCGGACGGGAAACTCGTAGAGCGGGTCTGGGAGAAAGGCGTGCGCAAGGATCTGTACAAAGCGAAGGAAGACTGGTACCAGATCTTCATCGACATGTTCACTGTCCAGTGGCGAAGAGCCGTCTCCCTCCATATTTCAGCCGTCCGGAAGTCGCTCCGTGAGCTGCGCGAGCTGAAAGGCGATGAGAGTCTGACGGAAGAACTCCTTCTGGAGATTGACAGTGATATCGAAAAGCTCGATTACACGCTCAATTATTATGACTGGCTCGACCGTCTGATCGATGCGTTTGAGGATCATAAGATTTTTGACCTGGTCCCTTTGAAAGAAGATGAAAACTGATAAAAACGGCAGTCCCGGGGTACTTGGGACTGCCGTTTTCCGTTGAATTTTGTCTGAGTGCCGATAAATTCGGCGATGTGTCCGATACTTCCCACCATATGTCCGATATCTCCAGCGAACTGTCCGATACACCCCGGCAAGCAGCCGCGGCCGTGGCTGGCCTTAACAGAAAACCAGCGGAGCTGGCACCAATCAGTCACTTGAATTGTGTCCCGATGCCGATAAATTCGGCGATGTGGCCGATACTTCGCGCCATATGTCCGATATGTCCGCCGATTTGTCCGATACTGCGCGCCATGTGTCCGATACTTCACACGATCTGTCCGATATCCCCCGGCTGTATGCCAAAAAGCCCGGCTGCCAATCGGCAGCCGGGCTTTCACTTCATCAAATTACAATTTAAACGCACGCACCAGGCCGTTCAAGTCCTCCGCCAGCTGGGCGAGCTGCGCCGAACTGCCAGCGACTTCTTCCATGGAGCTGCTCGTCTGCTGGGATGCGGCGGATGTCTCCTGCACTCCGGCCGCGGACTGCTCGGAGATGGCCGCAATCTCTTCGACCGATTCGCTCATCTCTTCACTGCCTGCCGTGATATCTTCCAGGTTCTTCGAAATAATGTCGATATCCTCTGCCATCGCTTCCACTGCCTGGCGGATCTCTTCGAACGTCACCTGGGTCGTCTGCAGCTGTGCAGTACCTTTTTCGACTTCTTCATAACCAGTTTCAAGGGAACCGGCCACACTGCCGGATTCCTGCTGGATCGTACCGACGATGCCGGTGATATCCGTCACGGATACTGCAACCTGTTCGGCCAATTTCCGTACTTCCTCTGCGACGACGGCGAACCCTTTGCCGTGCTCACCTGCGCGTGCCGCTTCGATTGCCGCGTTCAGTGCCAGCAGATTCGTCTGGTCCGCGATATCCTTGATGACGACAACGAGTTTCGAAATCTCCTGCGACTGGGCGTCCAGCCCTTTGATCTTCTCAACGGCATCCTGGACGATCGCATCGATCCGCTCCATCTGTTCGGAAGATGCCCTCATGAGTTCGGATCCGGTTCCCGTCTTCACCAATACCGACTCGGACGCTTCCCGGACCGATTCCCCACGGGCGTTCGCATCTTCCACACGCTCCGCGAACCGCTCCATCACCATCGCCAGATCTGTCGCTGTATTCGCTTCACTCTCGATACCCGATGTCAATTCCTGCATCGTCACCGCAATCTGACGGGACGCCAGATTGACTTCGTTCGACGACTGGGTCAGCTCTTCACTGTGTGCCGAAACGGATGAAGACACGCCATCGATGTCATTCAGCATACTGCGTGTTCGGCTGCTCATCTCGTTCGTCGCCGCAGCCAGCTGGCCGACTTCATCCCGCGTGCGCACCTCGAGCGGTTTCTGGCTCAGATCTCCATCCGCAATCTGGTTCATACGGTCCATGACACGGCGGATCGGTGCTGTGATAATGCGTCCGGTCACCAGCGCCGCTACGATACTGACAACCAGCACCGCCAGCAGGACGATGAAAATCCAAGTGAGGGTCTGCTTCCCGCTCGCGATGATCTCACGGCCGTGGTCCATCGTCAGCTGTTCCCGATGATCCGCGATTTCATGATATTCATCGATCAATCCATTGCCTTCGACCGACAGGGACTTCAGGTTATCCGCCGCACGTTCCGGACGGTTCTGATCATACATATCGATGACTTCCGTCGTCAGCTTCTTCCGCCAGCTGATCATCCGATCGACCAAGTCGCCGAATTCCCCCGACGTGCCGAGCTTTTCCGCTTCCGCCTGCAGGGCGATCCCTTCTTTTGTCAATTCCTCGAATTCCTGCTTATAGGAATCCTCCCCGAACAGTATGTATGCCCGCACCGCCGACAGACGGCCCGCCATCGTATTGGCGAGTTTCAGATCGACAGCCATCAGTTGCGCATCCTGCTCCACAATCTCCTTCGTCATCTTGTTCACCGAATTGACCGAAAAGATCACATAGATTCCCATTCCCAAAACCATCAGGACAACAATCCCGAATGCCGTCAGCAGACGGCCTTTCAAACTTTTGAATCCTTTCACGCGTTTCATGACAGTCCCCTTCTTCTAAGCGTACCAATTGGCCGCTTTCATTTCTCTGAGATTTTGAACACAAGAGCTATTATAGTTCCACACAAGTCTAAAGTCACTAGTTTTTATATATTTTTAATGACTTTGTACCCTTTCCTCTTACACTTGATGGTTAGTTCACTTCCATTGGTGTGGTAATGTTTTCATACAACAAAAACAGGCTGCGACGGTACACAGCCTGCTGTATATTTTAAAATTGGTAGATCGCCCCGTACTTCTTGGTGTAGAAATCAATCAGATACCTCGGGTTCAATTCCTCAGAAGTCGCTTCCCGAAGGAGCTCAAGCGGACGTTTCGTCTTCCCGTATTGATGGATATGGTCGGTGAACCACTGCCGGACAGGCAGGAAGTCGTTCTCCTGCACACAGCTGCTGAAAGGGATCTCGTTCTGCATGGAATGATGCAGCTGAGCCGCGTACAAATAGCCGAGTGCATAGGATGGGAAGTATCCGAAGTCGCCGCTTGACCAGTGGATGTCCTGCAAGACGCCGTCCCGATCTGTTTGCGGAATGATACCGAGGTGTTTCTCCATTTGCTCATTCCACGCACCCGGCAGCTCAGCCGCATTAAGATCACCGGTCATCAGACCTTTTTCCAGCTCATACCGCATCATGATATGCATCGGATAGGTCAGCGGATCCGCGTCGATCCGAATCAGGGATGCCTGCACATCATGCAGCGCCAAGTAGAAGTCATCGAAAGCGACCGAGCGGAAATGGGACGGGGAAAATTCCCGGAACCAATCGTAATTCGTTTCCCAGAATCCCCGGTCTGCTGCAACGAATACTTCCCAATACAGCGACTGGGACTCGTGCATACCCATTGAGCTCGCTGCTGATAATGGTGTACCTTGCAGCCGGCGTGCGATATTCTGCTCGTACAGCGCATGCCCGCCCTCATGGATGGCACTGAAGACACTTGTCCGGAAATCATTTTCGTCATACTTCGTCGACAGCCGGACGTCCTGCTGGTTGATGGCGAAACTGTACGGATGGGCGGACGTATCGAGGCGTCCGTCTGAAAACCGGTAGCCGATCCGTTCCAGCAGCGCTTCACAGAACGCTTTCTGCCGAGTTGCCGGAAACGGGACCGTCAGCAGGGAAGTGTCGGCTTTCAGCGGACTCGCCTTCACTTGTTCAATCAGACCTGTGAGCGATTGCTGCAGCGCGGGAAATACCTCGTCGAGCATATCCACTTTGACGCCTGGTTCATGGTTGTCAAGCAGTGCGTTATACGGATGCCCTTCGTATCCCCAGCGATCCGCGAACTCCCGGTTGAAGCTGACGATCTGCTGCAAGTACGGCTCGAACAGCTTGAAATCATCTGTTTTCCTCGCTTCTCCCCAGACCGCCTCCGATTTCGAACAGAGCGTCACGTACTGACGGTAGCGGTCATTTGGGATCTTCCGGCTCTTTTCATAGATTCGATTGCATTCCTCTGCAGCCTGGAGGATGAATTCATTCTCCGAAACGGCTTTCATTTCCTCGATCATGTCTTTCATACGGTCGGATGTCTCCGACTCCTGGAGTTTCGCCGACAGGATGCCGGTCACGTCCGCCCGGCTGTCCACGCCGCCCGGCGGCATCTGCGTATGGGAATCCCACTGCAGTACGGTCAGCGCTTCCTTGTAGGCGTTCTGCTCTTTCATCAGTTCCATGAACCGCTGTTCGTTCACGGTCAAGTCCATAAGTCGTTCCCTTCTTTCCTTGCATATGTCATCGCCTGTTGCTCTTCGGGTCGAACGCGTCTCTCAGCCCATCACCGATGAAGTTGATGGCGAGTACGGTCACCAGGATGCCGAGACCGGGCGGCAGCCATACTTCCGGCTGATCGCGGAGCACCCGCAAGTTCTGCGCTTCCGAAAGCATGTTACCCCAAGTCGGAGTCGGCTGAGGAATCCCCATCCCGATGAAGCTCATCCCTGATTCCACGATGATCATCGTGGCCATCATGAGTGTCGCATTGACGATGATCGGACCTACCGCGTTCGGCAGGAAGTGTTTGCAGATGATGCGCAGATCACTTGCACCGAGCGCTTTCGCCCCTGTGATAAACTCCTCTTCACGGATGGACAGGAATGCCCCGCGGATCAGCCGGGTCAATGTCGGCCATGTCGTGATCGCTATGATGGTTACGAAGACACCGATGGTCACGTTATCCAGCAGCGCGATGATCGTCAGGGCAAGGACGAGGAATGGCAGCGCCAGGAACAGATCCGCCATCCTCATGATGAAGCTGTCGACCTTCCCGCCATAGTAGCCGCTGATCGCTCCGGTCACCACTCCGATCGACAAGGTGAACAGCATCGCACTGAACCCGACGATCAGGGAGACCCGTCCGCCATAGAGCAGCCGTGCCCAGTTATCACGTCCTGAACTGTCCGTTCCGAGCAGATGGCCATTTCCCGGCGGACTGTCGACTGCAAGGAGGTCTCCCCGTTCCGGATCATACTGGGTGAGAAGCGGTGCGAAGACTGCCGCCAGGATGACCAGAAGCAGAACGATGACACCAGTCACCGCAAGCTTGTTTTTCAGGAAACGGCGGAGGGCCAGCTGAAACGGACTTTTCGGTTTCTCTTTCACGGCAGCATGCTGGTCCTGCACTGTGTCATTTGGATAGGTTTGCATTCAATTTCACCTCATTCATAGCGGATTCTCGGATCGACAGCACTGTAGAGCATATCCGCCAGCAGATTGCCGACAAGGATCGTTACCCCCAGCAGAAGGTTGATTGCCATGACAACCGGATAATCACGGTTGACAATCGATGTGATGAACAGTGTCCCGAGCCCCGGATAGTTGAAGACCTGCTCGGTGATGACTGCACCGCTCAGCAATGCGCCAAATTCGAATCCAAGCAGTGTGATGATCGGAATGATCGCATTCCGCAGCGTGTGTTTATATAAGATGGATGATTCACTCATCCCTTTCGCCCGTGCAGTCTTGATGTAGTCACTGCCGAGTACATCGAGCACTTCCGAGCGCATATAGCGCATGTATGTCGCGGTGCCCGCCAGGCCCAGTGTCAGACCCGGCAGGATCATATGGTGCAGCCTGTCCAGGAACAGTGTAAAACCTGTCGCGTCCACGCTGGAGACCGTCCCCTGTGCGGGGAACCAGCCCAGACTGATCGCAAACACGAAAATTGCAATGAGCCCGAAGAAGAAGTTCGGCACTGCAAGCCCCATGAATCCGAACGCAGTAGCGCTGTAATCGAGCATCGAATACGGATGCTTCGCTGAATACAGACCGATCGGAATCGCGACAAGCAATGTAATCGCCAATGCGAACGTACCGAGGTAGACGGTGTTCATCAGCCGTTCGCCGATCAGGTCCGTAACAGACCGTCCATTGTATGTGATCGATTCGCCGAGATTCCCTTTGGCGACGGATCCGACCCAGTGCATATATTGCACAGGCACAGGATCATTCAGCCCAAGAGCCTCCTTTCGCAGTTCGTACACTTCCGGATCGATACTCGGATCGAGGATCTTTCCTGTGAACGGATCGCCCGGTGCCGCTTTCGCCAATCCGAAAATGATGACCGTCAGCAAAAACAGCATCGGGATGAAGACCAGGATCCTTCTGATAGCGTATTGAAACATCTTGCTCACCTCTCTATCTTGTTGACTGCTCAATCGTCCGCATTCCGGCCGATCATCGGCTGACCCACCAGTCCTGGACGTTGTTCATGATTGTGAACGGCAGCGGTTCGATTCCTTCAACACGGTCGTTCACGACCCATAGGTTGTCCTGCACGTAAAGGAACAGTGCCGGCAGGTCTTCCGAGAATTCCCGCTGCCAGTCAGCATAGACTTCCTTCCTATAATCCTGATCGAATGCCTCCGGCGCTTTCATCGCCTGCTTCAGCAGGGCATCCGCCTCTTCGTTGTTCCATCGGGAATAGTTGTAGGCAGCTTCAGATGACCACAGGCTCGATGGATCAGGATCGTGGCTGTCGAGCGCCCAGCCGAGCAGGAATAGGTCCCAGTCGCTGTCCCTGTTTTCAAGCGCATCGATATACGCTGTCATTTCCTTCGGCTGCCGCATATTGACACGGATGCCCACTTCCTCCAATTGCTGCTTCAGCAGAGGCGCGGTCCGTTCCCTGATTTTGTTGCCTGTCGGGAAATCGAGGTTCAGCACCCACTTGCCGCCATCCGGATCTTCCCGGAAGCCGTCACCGTCGCGGTCGGTATATCCTTCTTGATCGAGCAGCTGTTCCGCTTTCCCGGGATCGTGCGTATAGTCGACCGGTGCGTCCTCGCTGTATGCCCAGAACTGCCGGGCGATCGTAGTGTTCGTTTTCTCTCCGTGCCCATATAGAAGACCATTGATGATCCCCTCCCGGTTGACCGCATAGGCGATCGCCTGACGGACTTTCGGGTTGGCGATCTTCTCATTCACTTTCCAGCTGTCCGGGTCCTTCGCTTTCTGGTCATTGGCAGCCGGATCCCGGTAATTCATCTTGAATCCAAGGAATTGGTTCCCGAACTCAGGCTGTTCGATGATCTGCAGATTTCCCATAACCTGGACGGATTTGTAATCCGCCGGCGACATGCCGTTCGGATCGGCTACGAAATCGATGTCGCCTGTCTTCAGCAGCCCTGTCATGATCGCTTCATCGACGACTTTCCAGACAATCTTTTCGAGATGCGGGCGCCCTTTCCAATACTCGTCGTTCCGCTCGAATACGTACTGCTGGCGGTCGACGATCTTCGTCAACTTGAATGGACCCGTACCGATGACCGACCCGCCTTTCAATGAGGCATCCGATTTCGGAATATCCTGGATGGGGATCTCCCCGAAGATATGCTTCGGGATGATCTGGAATCCGGCAGAGTAAAGCGGAGTTACATTCGGTTCCGCAAAACTGAATTTGACCGTATACGGATCGATCGCTGTCACGCCTTCGAACTTTTCCGTGTCGCCGGCGTTGTATTCGTCGTACCCTTTCAGTCCCTGCACATAGTCCGTCCGGAAACCGCCCGTTTCGACGTACAGCGGATCGGACATCATCTGATAGGTGAAGACAACGTCCTCTGCAGTGAATTCCTCACCGTCATGCCACTTCACGCCTTCCTCTAATTGAAAGGTGATTTCCGTCTGGTCCTCATTCGTTTCCCATTTTTTTGCGAGCTGCGGGACGAATTCCAGCTGGTCGTTCTGGCTGACAAGGCTCTCATGCGTCAATCGCAGAATCGCTTCATCGTAAGCTTCTTCGTAGAATATCGGGTTGAACATCCCGGTCGGTGCGGTTGCCATTGCCCCGACGACGATGCCGCCTTCTTTCGGTTCTCCAGGTGCGGTATCCGCCGATTCATCCGGCCCCCGGTCTTCCTTCAAACCGCAGGCGCCGAGCAACAGAATGGCAGCGGTCAACAGGACCAGCGTTCGGAATCGAATTCTTGTTCTCATGGCCGCGACACCTCTTTTTCGATCTGTTTCTGTAGTCGGTGCTCCCTGGCCGGCTCGGTATTCAAGTGGCAGGCAGCGAAATGACCATCCGACAATTCCGTGAGCTCAGGTTTCTCCGTTATGCACCTGTCGAAAGCGAATGGGCAGCGTGTCCTGAACACGCAGCCCGACGGCGGATCCGCAGGGCTCGGCATCGTCCCTTTCAAGATGATCTTCTCTCTGGTCCGCTTTTTTTCAGTGCCTCTGTCCACGACAGAGACGGAATCGAGCAGCGCCTGTGTATAAGGGTGTTTCGGGTTGTCATACAAACCCGATTTCGGGGCGATTTCGACAATGTTGCCGAGGTACATCACCACAATGCGGTCGCTGATATGCTTGACGACGCTCAGATCATGGGCGATGAACAAATACGTCAGGCCGAGCTCATCTTGAAGGTCCATCATAAGATTCAGCACTTGCGCCTGGATGGATACGTCGAGTGCAGATACGGGTTCATCGCATACGACGAACTTCGGATTATTGACGAGCGCCCTCGCAATGCTGATCCGCTGCCGCTGACCACCCGAAAATTCATGAGGATACTTTTGGAGATCCGCAACCCGCAAGCCGACTTTCTCAACAATCGCTTCCACTTTCCGTTTCCGTTCGGCTTTCTGCATATCGGTCTGGATGATCAGCGTCTCTTCGATCAGTTCCTGGACACTCATCTTCGAGTTGAGCGAAGAAAAGGGATCCTGGAAGATGATCTGCATGTCTTTCCGGATACTGCGCAGCTCTTTCTCTTTCAGTCCGGTTATGTCCCTTCCTGCGAAAGTGATAGTACCGTCAGTTGCGCTCAGCAGCCTGAGAATCACACGTCCGAGTGTGGACTTGCCAGAACCCGATTCTCCGACGACGCCAAGTGTTTCCCCTTCCCGGATGCTGAATGACACATCATCAACCGCTTTGACATTTCCGGTCGTGTGACGGATGACTCCGCTTTTGATCGGAAAGTATTTCTTCAGATGGCGCACTTCCAGCAGATGATCCGCGGAAGCTGCCTGATTAAAGTTCAAATCGCTCATTTCTCCTCCTCCTCATACAAATGGCAGCGGGCGAAGTGGCCGGGACTGACTTCCAGCAGCTCCGGATTGCTTTCCAGGCAACGGTCCATGACGAACGGACACCGAGAAGCGAACCGGCAGCCCTTCGGAAAGTCCGTAGCAGCGGGCACAGCCCCCGGAACGGTCTTCAGGCGGTCTGTATCAGTGGTCAAATCCGGCATGCTGTCGAGCAGCCCCTGTGTATATGGATGTTTTGTATGGCGGAGCAGCTCTTTGGTCGGGGCCTGTTCCACGACCTGCCCGCCATACATGACGATGACCCGGTCTGCATAGTCGGAGACAACCCCTAAATCGTGAGTGATCATAAGTATCGACATGTCCATCTTCTTACGCATGTCGTCGAGCAATGTGAGGATTTGTGCTTGGATGGTGACATCGAGTGCAGTAGTCGGTTCGTCTGCGATGAGTAATTTCGGCTGGCAGGAGATCGCAATGGCAATCATGACACGCTGGCGCATGCCTCCAGATAATTTGTGGGGATACTCATCGACGATTTGCTCCGGGCGTGTGATGCCGACTTCTGCGAGAAGCCGGACCGCTTGTTCACGTGCCGCTTTCTTGCCCATTCTCTTATGCTTACGCAGCATTTCGGTGATCTGACTGCCGATTGTGAATACCGGGTTCAGCGCGGTCATCGGTTCTTGGAAGATCATCGCCATCTCCTTGCCGCGGATCCGCTCCAGTTCCTTATCGGATAGCCCTGTCAGTTCACGACCATCCAGCCGGATGGATCCGTCTTCGATTCTTCCCGGCTTGCTGATCAGCCCCATGACGGAATTCGCCGTCATGCTTTTTCCGCTGCCGGATTCTCCGACAATCGAAAGTGATTCTCCTGGACGGATCTCGAAAGATACATCGTCGACTGCCTTCGCAATCTTCTGGTCGTCCACATGAAAGTACGTTTTCAAATGTTCCACATTCAATACCGGACGCTCCATCTTCCCACCTCACTTTTAAATTTCAAGTTTAATCGCAATTAATTTGTAATCATGATTACACAGTTTGATAAATTACATGCTAACATATAGAAATTAAGATAACAATGAGTTTTCAGAACTAAGACAGCGCTTCCAATAGGTGTTCATCACTGAATTATGTCCCGATGCCGATAAATTCGGCGATATGTCCGATACTTCACGCGAAGTGTCCGATAACTCCGGCGAACTGTCCGATACTGGCGGACATATGGCCGATACTTCACACGAACTGTCCGATACGCCGCCGCCACCGCTGCCCCCGTGCTGCCTCCACCGTGTAAAACTGCCGGCCGGGCCTCCGCCGCGGCCGCCGCTCCGTACATATACTACACTGAATTCACCAAACAACCGGAAAGGAACGATGCGATCATGAAAGCGTTTGTCTGACGGAGCGAGGCCACCGACGATATCGTCCTGCAGGAGGTGGACCGTCCTTCGATCAGTGAACATGAATTGCTCGTCCGCGTCAGGGCGGTCGGTGTCGGCATCCACGATTCCTACTTCCTGCCGCAGGAGATGGCGTACCCGTATCCGATCGGCATCGAAGCAGCCGGCGTCATTGAACAGACCGGCAGCTCCGTGACGGACTATCAGACGGGAGACCGGATCGCCTTTGTCAGCATGATGCAGCCGAAGGGAGGCACATGGGCAGAGTATGCCGCTGTCACGGAGGACTCCCTGATCATCCCGATCCCTGACTCCATGGATTTCACTGAAGCCGCTGCCATCCCGGTCGCCGGCAACACAGTGCTCCATGCGATGACCGCGCTGCCGCTGCAGTCCGGCGATTCCGTCTTCATCGCCGGCGCGTCGGGCGCCATCGGCACATTCGCCATCCAGATCGCCAAGGCGCGCGGCTGGCATGTGGCGGGTTCCGCCTCTCCGAAGAACCATGACTATATGAAGTCGCTCGGGGCCGATAAAACGGTCGATTACCGGGACCCGGCATGGGCCGATGTGATCCGCAGCTGGCGGCCGGGCGGTGTGGACGCCGCCATCGCCATCCAGCCCGGCACGGGGACCGACAGTATGCACGTCGTCAAGGACGGCGGTACAGTTATCACGATTTCAGGCGACCGTTTTCCGCCCGAGCGCGGCATCCATGTCGCATTCGTGCCGCACAAAGCGGATGTCCGCAGGCAGCTGGCGGAGTTGTTCGCGTCCATTTCGGACGGTCAGACACAGCTCGTCATCGAAAAGGTCTATCCATTCGACCAGGGACTCAGCGCCCTCAAGAAGACGCAGACCCGGCATGCCAGAGGGAAACTCGTCCTCTCCCTGGAATGACCTGCATGGAATTGCATACCCCAGTTTCATCATTCAGGCCGCGCCGCATGGATATGGGAACTTCCCCTGCCATGAGGTATTTTCATTCTTCTGAACTTTTTCTACGGAACACGATTATAATCATAACATTCGGGTATGACATATTGATAGCCTGTCAGATGCAATCTGGCAAGGTGCTAAATTCAACATGCAGGAAGGCAGACAGGCTGTGCCGTCTGTCCTTTTACCATGAGGAGGGTGTGAACAAGATGGCAGACGAGAAACGGACTCCCGATAAGGAGCCGCAGAGTTCACCGATGAGCCGCCGGACGTTCTTGAAAAACAGCGGAATGGTCGCCGGCGGCGTCGTCGGTGGTTCCCTGCTCGGCGGTCTGTTCATGAATGACCGCAAAAACGAGAAGGAGAAGAAAGAGGAGAAGACCGAAACGACGACCTCTTTCCAGGAAGCCCGCATATTCTTCACACGCGAAGAGGACTTCAGAGCACTGGAAGCGGCAACCGAGTGCATTTTCCCTGAAGACCATCACGGCTCCGGAGCGATCGGTCTCGGTGTTCCGTACTTCATCGACAAACAGCTCGCAGGCGATTGGGGCATCAACGCCCGGGATTACCGGAAAGGCCCCTTCAAAGTATACGAAGCCGGCCAGCTTGCGCCGGATGCCTCCACGGAAGCTGCCAACCCGAAACCGGTCGGGGCAAGCAGCCAGGGGGAAGACCCGTCGGATTCCCACTTGCAGGACCAGTCCATCCTGACCCGGCGTGAAATCTTTACATACGGTCTCCGCGCACTCAACAGCAGCAGCCAGGACCAGTATAAGAAGCCCTATTACGAATTGGAGGAAGACCAGCAGATCGACCTGCTGCACAAATTCGAAGAGGGCAAAGCGAAGATGAAAGGCGTCCCGTCTTCCGTCTTCTTTGCGCTTCTGCGCCAGGCGACATTGGAAGGTGCCTATTCCGATCCGATCTACGGCGGCAACAAAAACATGGAAGGCTGGAAGATGCGCAATTATCCCGGCGCGTACCCGTCCTATATGGGCCTTCTGGAGAAAGATGAATTCGCGGAACTGAAGCCGGTCGCCCTGAAAGACACCCAGCATCATTAAACGAAACAGGAGGAATGCACCTTGGCGAAAAAACTGAAAAAAGCGGACGTTGCAATCATAGGAAGCGGATGGGCAGGAGGCATCATCGGTGCTGAACTCTCGAAGAAAGGGTACAAAGTGGTCGCTCTCGAACGCGGTGAAGACCGGGAAGTCGCAGATTTCAGAGGAGAGAAAGACGAACTGCGCTACTCCCAGCGCTATGCCCTCATGCAGGACCTTTCCAAGGACACCATGACATCCCGGGCAACCCAAGACGAAGAGGCCCTCCCCGTCCGGACGAATAAGAACGCAATACTCGGGACGGACAAAGGGGGATCCGGCGTCCATTGGAACGGTGTCAATTTCCGGTACCGTCCGTATGATTTCGAGATCCGCTCGAAGACGGTCGAACGGTACGGCGAGTCCAAGATCCCTAAGGGGATGACCATCCAGGACTGGGGCCTGACCTATGATGATCTGGAACCATACTATGACAAATATGAAAAGACAGCAGGCATGTCCGGGGAACCGAACCCGATCGGTCCGAAACGTTCGGATGATTACCCGAATGTCCCGTCCCTTGAAACGCCGTCCATCCGGCTGTTCAAGGATGCATCGGAAAAACTGGGCTATCATCCATACCAGCTGCCGACCGCAAACGTGACAGAGCAGTATACGAACCCAGACGGCGAAACGATCAACGCCTGTGTCTACTGTGCATTTTGTGAAACCTACGGCTGCCATTTCGGTGCGAAAGCCGATCCGATCATCACTGTCCTGAAGACAGCCCAGAAGACCGGCAACTATGAGCTCCGCTACAACGCATATGCTCACCGCATCCTGCACCAGAATGGCAAAGCGACGGGGGTCCTGTACACCGACACCCTGACCGGCCAGGAATACGAACAGCCGGCGGATGTCGTCGTCGCTGCAGGATTCATCTTCTCCAACACCCGCCTCATGCTTTTGTCAAAGATCGGGACACCATATAACCCGAAGACCCGCGAAGGGATCATCGGCAAAAATTTCACAGGCCACTTCAGCAACATCAACTATCTCGGTGCACGGGGCTTCTTCGAGAAGAAGGAGTTCAACACCTTCATGGGGGCGGGCGCACTCGGTGCCACGTTCGACGATTTCGCTGCTGATGATCTCGACCACACCGATCTCGATTTCCTGCATGGCTTTGAAGTGCAGCATCAGGTGTCGGGTCTGCGGCCGATCGAAAACAACTTCGTCCCATCCGGCACACCTTCGTGGGGCAAGGAGTTCAAAGACAAGTCGATCCATTATGCCAATCGTCATCTATACGTCAATGCATTGACCGGCACGATGCCATGGGATCATAACTACATGGATCTCGATCCGAAATACACCGATTTCCGCGGCGATCCGCTTCTTCGTGTGACGAACAAATACACCGATCAGGATAAAAACCTCATGCGCTACGCTATCGATATCTGTACAAAAATCATGAAGGAAATGGGCGCGGACACCGTGGAACCTGACAAAGTGGAAGATGATACGGAGTTCAACAACTCCTACACGACCGGTCACTTTGCGGGAGGCGTCATCATGGGGGATGACCCGGCCACCTCCGCACTCAACAGCTATCAGCAGATGTGGGAGATGGACAACCTGTTCGTCGCCGGTGCCTCCTCTTTCCCGCATTTCGGCAACTACAATCCGACTGAAACCGTCGGGGCGCTCGCCTACCGGACGGCAGACGGCATCGACCGGTATCTGAAGGAAGGCGGCCTCCTCGTCCAGGCGGAACAGACTGCCCTTTCCTGATCAGCTCTTTTGCACAAACCATCAGGCGGCTCATCCATCCGATGAGCCGTCTTTTTCCGTGTTCCACAGGGAGTGCCGGATGTTTAACTCCGCGATAGAAAGGTAGGTAATAAATAGGAAACTTTATCATCAGGAGGTTATAGCATGAGTCACATCCAAGGTACCCAGCATTCATTCTGGAAGACGACAGGAGGCGGTGTCAGTTACCCGAAACTGGCAGAGGATATCGAAGTGGATACAGCTGTCATCGGCGGCGGGATCTCCGGAGTCCTCGCTGCCTACTGTCTCGCCAAAGCGGGACAATCGGTGGCGCTTGTGGAAGCGCGTGAATTCGGAGCAGGCAGCACAGGCGGCACGACTGCCAAACTGTCCGCCCAGCATCAGCTGATCTATCACGAAATGATCGGACGCGACGGAGCGGATACTGCAAAACAATACTATGAAGCAAACGAAGACGGACTCGGCTTCATCCGATCCGTCGTCAAAGAACATTCGATCGACTGCGATTTCTCGGATATGGATTCCTATGTCTTTTCGCAGGACGGCAGCCATTCCGACAGCTTGCGGAACGAAGCGGACGCCTACAGACAGATCGGGGCGGACGGCGGACTTACCGATTCGATCCCTCTCGATTTCAACGTCGCCTCGGCACTCGTCCTGCGGGATCAGGCGGAATTCCATCCGGTCAGATTCCTGCACGGTGTCCTGAAAGAGATCCATAAGTTGGGCGGCAGGATCTATCAGCATACCCGCTATATGGACAAGGCGTATCATAGCGATTATCTGACGCTGACAACTGATACACCGTATACGATCACATGCAAACAGGCGGTTCTCGCCACCTTGTTCCCTGTCGAAGATCCGCACTCGTTCTATTCCAACACCCTGAAACCGATGACATCCCATCTGACCGCTTTCAAAAGCGATAAAGCCTTCGACAAAGGGATGTACATCAGCGACGATGATCCGAAGCGGACGTTCCGCGGCGCGCATGACGGAGACCAGCCGATCCTCATCGTCGGCGGTGACACGCATCCGACCGGCAATGATACGTCCACCATCGATCATTACGAATCGATCCGGGAATTCGCGAAAGCCGAATTCGGTCTCACCGGGATGCTCGCCTACTGGTCGGAGCACGACCTGATGACCCCCGACCGCCGTCCCTTCATCGGACCGATCGAAGAGGGCGATGACAAAATGTATGTCATGACAGGCTACAGCAAATGGGGGCTGGCCATTTCAGGCACCGCTGCACAGCTCATCACGGATCTGATCACCGGTCAGCAAAACAAATACAAAGAGCTGCTGAGCCCGCAGCGCAGCATGCCGGATGATGAAAGCCGAAAGCAAGACGAACCGTCCCTTTCGGACATGGCGGACCGTCTGCATAACGGACAAGCGGAGAAGTTCGAACAGGATGGCGAGCCGGCAGGCATGTACAAAGACCATAACGGCAAGATCCATTACGTCGACTTATCCTGTACGCACCTCGGTTGTGAAGTCTCCTGGAATGACGGGGATGAAACTTGGGACTGCCCATGCCACGGCTCGGTCTTCAGAGGATCCGGTGAAGTCATTGCAGGCCCTGCAAAAAAACCGCTGAAAGGCATCAACCCGTTCTGATCCGCAGGAACCGGACAGCCATCCATAAGAAACGCCGCACACAACCCATGCCGGGATTGTGTGCGGCGTTTTCAGTGATGTGGATGGTCCTTTTTCCTGTTCACAAAAAACCTATCTGCCCGGCAAAGGGGCAGATAGGTTCTCTGCGATCATTCGAATTTCACATTCGGCCGCTTGTCGCTGTGCAGTGCATTCTTGATGAAATCATCGCTCAGTGGCAAATGCTCTTTCAGCAGTTCCGGCGGCGTCTGGGACATCCACTGGTTCAGTGACACGTCTGCGAAGTGGTCGCTGCGGAACATTTCCAGGAATACAAGCGGCGTTCTTCTAACTCGGCACCCTTCTGCCGGATGGCGGGCGCGCCGGCTTCTGAAACAGGAGACTATCCCCTTCGCAGCCTGCATACAATCCGATAACCATCCGAATGAGGAGTGATCATCTTGAAGACCTGTCCGGTTTGCAGCCATACGCAGCTTGATGGGAATTTCTGCGGGGAGTGCGGGACATCTTATGAGACTGTCCGAAAACGAACGGAAGCCGTCCCGGAGTCAGCCACCGTCCCCAACAGGGCCTGGAGGGATTTCACAAATGAGGTCCAGTCCTTCCTGCGGTTTGTCATGAGCCAGGCAAAAGCGCCGTCCGCCCATTTCCACACACAAGAGAACAGCTTTCCGCATAGCTGGATGAGTATTCTGCTGTATGTGTTCCTGGCCGCCACTTCTTTTTATTCCCTCTTCGCCGTACAGCTGCCAGCCCCGACCTGGCTGCCCGTCCTGTTGAAAGGCGGCTTGCTGCTGCTGTTGTTCCTCACCATCAATCTATCGGCCATCAAAGCGACCGCCATGGTTTTTTCAGTACCTCAGCCGCTCCCTGAACTGATCCGGAAACTTGGCGGATTCTTTGCAATGCCCATCATCCTTTCATCAGCCGCTTTGCTCCTCACATTCCTCGATGCCCACTCACTCGCAGTGATCCTGCTCATCGTGAGTCTCGCAGTCGCTTACATTCTCGTACCTCTGTATGTAATGCTGATGATTCTCTCCGGTTTCCCAGATACAATCGACGGGTTCAATGGCCTCCTGTTCTATGCTTCCTGCACGATCGTCTGTGTGATCGTACTGCTGGTGCTCATCGACGGCACGGCAATCGGCGGACTGCTCGGCGTCTTCCGCTGACAGCCGTTTCCCAACGCCTCACCGTACGGTAGGGGGTCTGAAAGGACCGGCCTGCATGGAGAACTTGAATTGTGTCCGGATGCCGATAAATTCCGCGATATGGCCGATAACTCCCCGCATTTGTCCGATACTCCGTGCGGAATGTCCCATACTTCTGCTCAAACGTCCGATACTCTCCCTGATTTGTCCGATACTCTGCCAGCGCCAGGGCCTGACTTGTCCCTTTAATCGCGCCATACAGGAAGCCTTCACCAGCCCGTTGCCGCGACCATGGACGGCTCCACAGAAAATGAGCACCGCGAGCACCAATCAGGAACTTGAATTGTGCCCGGATGCCGATAAATTCGGCGATATGGCCGATACTTCGCTTGAAATGTCCGATACATCGCCCCGACTGTCCGTTATCGCCGCCCATGTGTCCGATACTTCCCGTGATTTGTCCGATAGTCCCGATCACCGGTGTCTGCAGCCAGCCGCTTCCGCAAATCAAAAAAACCACCTGATCCGCCCGGCGGTATCAGATGGTGCTATACTGTTGCATTCCAATCTCCCCGACGGAAAGCCGACGGGCAACCGGGCCGGGAAATTTTCAGGACTCCAAATCTTTCATATACCACGCATCCATCGCCCCGTGCTCCGATCCGTCGAGCGGGCGGTCCAATTCCTGGAATCCGAGCTTGCCATACAGCCGGTTTGCGGTCGCAAGTTTCGTGGATGTCTCCAAATAGCATGACGCATAATGCCGTCTGGCGAAGTCGAGTGCCTCCGCCATCAGCTCCTTTGACAGACCGCGCCCCTGTGCTCTTGGTGCGACGTACAGCTTCTGCAGTTCGCAGATCCCCTGAGTCTCATCAAACGGTCCGATGCCGATGCCGCCGAGTACACGGTCTTCCGCATCCACAGCCACCCAATAGGCAGCGTCCGGGATCCCAGCGTAATGGCCATACAGATCGCCGAGCTGCGGGTCTGTATAGGCCGTTCCCGGTATGTCGAGACCGACCGCCTCAAGCGATTGCTTAATGATCCGCTCCATCTCCGCATTGTCTTTCTGTTCGATTGGACGTATCTGCATTGTGCCTCCCCCTCTTTCAATACTGTCGAGATAATATGAAGCTGTCCCCAGTCTACCATTACCCCCGCCGAGGTGACAGCAAGGGAGGGACGGAATGGTGTGTCCGATGAAACATGATCATAAAACCCGGATTCTGCTCATAAAACTCGGAAATTGATCATAAATACCAGATACCGCTCATAAAGCCAGCAAAATGATCATAAATCTCGGAAAATGATCATAAAATCAGTTTTGCGCTCATAAACGCCAGAAAGTGATCATAACTTCACACAACCCCGTTGGATGCGACCCACCGATACCTCGGGCGCGGGGAAATAGCATGCCTGCCACTCTCCCGTGCCGCGATGAATGCTCTTCACCAGCCAGTCCTGAACAGTCCTCCACGAATTCACTTAAAGGCACATCAAAAAGCCCTCTGATCCGTTTCCGGTCAGAGGGCTCCTTCTTCAGCTATCCATCAATAAGGATCGGCGTCTTTGCCTTTCTCGACGGCGTCTTCCGCCGCATCCTGCATCTTCGGTGTGCCGAAACCGAATTTGGACTTGCCCGATTCACGGCCCGGCACCTGCCCTTGCTCCATGTTCTTCATCTCTTCCGTTTTCTTCTGGATGCCTTCCTTCACACGGCGGCCATAGTCTTCGTCAGCCTGTGTGAAGTGGCCGATCATCGCTTCCTGGATGCGCACATCACACTGCGCGAGCGCGTCCGACAGATTTTTGATCAGTTCATCCCGCTCCCAGTCCTCGAACATCCGGTACGTTTCCCCGGCCTGGCCATAGTTGTTCGGCCGGTCGATCGGCGCGCTCATCGCTGCTGCGTTGAACGTCGGCCGGTGCGGAGGACGTTCTGCGCCGTCCGCTTCCTGGAGGCCGCCCAGCATGGACGGTTCGTAGTTGATGTGCGGGTTGTCCCCCGATTCGTCGGGGTTCCGGAAGTCCATCTGACCGCGCTGCTGGTTCGTCCGCACGTGTGTCTTCGGTGCGTTCGCCGGCAGCTGCAGATAGTTCGAGCCGACACGGTACCGCTGCGTATCGGAATACGAGAATGTCCGGCCCTGCAGCATCTTGTCATCCGAGAAGTCCATCCCGTCGACGAGGACGCCCGTCCCGAATGCCGCCTGTTCGATTTCTGTATAGAAATCTTTCGGGTTCCGGTCCAGCACCATACGGCCGACCGGCAGCCATGGGAATTTGTCTTCCGGCCACAGTTTCGTATCATCGAGCGGATCGAAGTCGAGTTCCTCGTGATAGTCATCCTCCATGATCTGGACGAAAAGCTCCCATTCCGGATAATTTCCGCGCTCGATCGCCGTATACAGATCCTCCGTCGCATGGCCGACCGATTTCGCCTGGATGGCGTCGGCGTCTTCCTGCGTCAGGTTGCGGATGCCTTCCTTCGGCTCCCAGTGGTACTTCACGAGGACGGCCTCGCCTTTGTCGTTCACACCATTTATACGTATTGACGCCCGAACCCTGCATATGACGGTACGTCGCAGGAATGCCCCACGGCGAGAACAGGAATGTGATCATATGTGTCGCTTCCGGCGAACGCGACACGAAGTCGAACATCCGCTGCGGATTCGGCACGTTCGACGCGGGATCCGCTTTGAACGCATGGATCATATCCGGGAACTTCATCGCATCACGGATGAAGAAGATCTTCAAGTTGTTGCCGACCAGATCCCAGTTGCCGTCCTCGGTATACATCTTCACTGCGAAGCCGCGCGGATCGCGTGCCGTCTCCGGAGAGTCTTTCGCTCCTCCGACTGTCGAGAAACGCACGAGGACCGGTGTCCGCTTGCCGGCGCCCGAGAACACCTTCGCCCGTGTATACTTCTCAACCGGCTCATCGCCGACTTTGCCATACGTTTCGAAAAAGCCGTGCGCACCTGAACCGCGGGCGTGGACGACCCGTTCCGGAATCTCTTCCCGGTCGAAATGTGAAATCTTTTCAATGAAATGATAGTTCTCCAGCGTCGCCGGTCCGCGGTCGCCGATCGTCCGGATGTTCTGGTTATCCTGCACCGGATGGCCCTGCCGCGTCGTCAGCGTCTCCCGCTGCACATCGTCATTGTTCTGCTTGTTCTTGTTCTGTTCGTTATCCAAACCGAATACCCCCCAGCAAGATTGTAGGAAACAGAAATTTCCTCATACTGGTCACAGTGTACCCGGATCATCTACATTGTAAACATTCTAATATAAAAACTAGTAGCAATTCGGATAACCGAACAAGAGTCATTCGGGATTCCGACTGTCCATGTGTTGCGGATGCCGGTATAGTGGAGAGGAAGCGAGGTGAAACAAATGGAGCATTCATTCACAGGGATCGACCATGTGCAGATCGCAGCACCTCCGGGGGCGGAGGAACAGGCGCGCGCCTTCTACGGACAGCTGCTCGGCATGCCTGAGATCGAAAAACCGGAGAATTTGAAATCACGGGGCGGCTGCTGGTTTTCGTGCGGCAGCCAGGAAGTGCATATCGGCATCCAGCACGATTTCCAGGCAGCCAAAAAAGCGCATCCCGGATTCACCGTACATGCGCTTCCATCCTTGCGGCATACCCTGCAGGAAGCCGGCTATGGAATTTCCGAAGAACCGCCGATCGACGGCCGGCAGCGGTTTTTCACACACGACCCGTTCGGCAACCGGATCGAATTCCTGGAGTTCGACTGATCAGCCGAGGAGAATCCGTTTTTCATCGGCATCCAGGCGGACGAGTTCCGCTTCGGATGCTTCTTTCTTCTGCATCAGCCTCGATTGCACACGCCGGACATCCTGCAGGACACCATTCAGTTTCTGCTTCCCTTCCGTGATCCGGGAATGGACGGCAAAATCCGAGAAGATGTTATCGAAGAACAGATCCGTGAACGTGAAGATGTCGTTGCGGTTCACCTGGAATGATGCGGTCGCCGCTTCCTGGACGTCCATCAGTTCCGTCTCATAATGACGGAGCGCCCGCTGCGCCTGGTGGACGAGATCGTCGGAACTGTTCACTTCGGAGTATTTCAGAGCGGATACGAGCAGACCGCCGCCGAGGAACGTATCCCACATCGACAGCCCTTCCGCGTTGCTCAGCTTGTCGATTGCCCTGTCGAGTGCGCGTTCCGCCTTTTCCCCCGCTTCAAACGCTTCATCCACCTCCCGCATCATCGACCGGATGCGCACACGGTCGTCTGCGATCTTCTGCAGTGTGGCCTGGGACGTTTCATCATTCATCCGGATCCATAATTCCTTTTCTTCGATGAACGCCGCCCACTCTTCATCCAAATAGGCATAGTCCGGATCGGCCGCGGTCTTTTTGAGCACCGATACCTCGTATTCCAGATCCTCCACGTGTTTGACCGATTCGTTGTAGGCGACTTCCGCCGCAGCCGCTTCCGCAATCTCCTTTTCCATCCGGGTATCGAGCGAGCCGGTCCATTCCTTGAGCTTATTCAGGAATGAGAATTTGCCGAGATCCATCACGTCTTTCTGTTCTTTCGTCAGTGCCCGCTCAAGCTGCCTGTTTTCCGCAACTGCCGCACTGAGCCGTGTCTGTGCATCGTCCAGACGGCGGCAGACCCGCGCGTATTCATTCCGTTTCATCGTCAGCGCCATCTGACGCTCCTGCATCGTTTCATTCATCCGAGCCGCCCCCTTTTAGTATTCATACGGGGCTGCAGACGATAAGGTTTCACAATCTGAGAGCTTTGCAAGGACAGCCAGGAACCGGTCCGTCTCCCGATCATCCGGGCCGTTCATGACCGCAGCCTGCAGCCAGTTGTGCTCCAATAGATAGCCGCTCTCATAGTGGGTCCGGAAGCCGTTCAGGAACAGGTCGTCGCCGAGACGCTGTGCGGACCGCCCCGGCGGCAATACGAACGTCAGGATACCGGGGCTTGCCGACTCTTCCGAAGCGAGTACGGATATACCGAGCGTCCCGGCACCTTTCCGCAGCCTGTCCGCTGTCCGGCGGAGCTGCCCGTAACGCCTGTCCGGATCTACGGACAGGTTCCTGAGCGCCTGATCGAGTGCGGCCAGTAAGTTCGACGACTGGGTGAACGGAATCCCCCCGCCCTCTTCATACAGGCCGATATCCAGATAGCGCGGCAGTCTGCGGTCCTCCTCCAGTCGCCCATTATGGAATACGAGGGCCAGGCCGGAATAGCCCGCGAGTCCTTTCCCGCTGACGGATGATGCGAAATCGACAATCCGGAGATCCAGCGGAACCGTCCCTAATGAGCTGGCGCAGTCCACCGCGACTTTCACCCCTTCATCGCGGCAGATCTGCGAAATCGTGTCCATATCATTCAGTACACCAGTCGAAGTCTCGCAGTGGACGAACCAGAGCCAATCAAATGCACCCTGATCGAGCTGGCGGCCGATTTCCTTCATCGGGAACACCTGGCCATCCTGCGTTTCGAACGCAACGAACTCCAGTCCCATCCGCTCGGCATGATCCAGCAGCCGGCGCCCGAACTCCCCGTTGACGAGGATTAATCCCTTCCCGTCGATCCTTGAAAGCTGGGCGGCGACCGCATCGTTCGCAAGCGTCCCCGTCCCCTGCAGGACATGGACATAGGCCGCCCCCGTCAGATCCGTCAGCTGCCGCTTCACTGAGCCCAGCAGACGGGTGAACGCCGGCGACCGATGGGATATCGGTTCTTCCGCAAGAGCCCGCCGGACATTCTCCGAAATCGCTGCCGGGCCCGGCAGTAAATTCACCATCGGCGTAGCAAGACGGCCCGCCGCACTTCCTTCATATGATTCCCGGGATAAAATCATCGGCACGTACTTCGCCTGTTCCGTTCCGACGGGCTCGGCGAACGGCTTGAATCCGAGGCGCCTGTACAGTTTCAATTCCCGCACCGTTCCGGAAATGACGGCGGCATCATATCCCTTTTTCAGACACCAGTTCACGAGCGCCTGCAGTATCCCGAAGAACGGCCGGCCTGTCCGGTGTTCCGGCTCCATCGCAAGCAGCCGGATTTCGACAGGCCGTTCCGGCGGATTGTTAAGGGACTGCTCGATCGGGCCGATTTTCCGATCCAATGAAAACGGCCGGGCGTCCCGGAGCGCAATCATGCCGGCGAGCTCCCCGTCTTTCATGCAAAGCAAATATGTATTTTCCTCATGATATGGATCGACGAGCTGGCGCTGATCATTCGGATCGTGCTGCGGGATCTCCTCGACGAACGTTCTGTAATTCAGCCGGTGGATCTGTTCCGCATCTTGCGGCAGTCGGGCCAGTCGGTAATAATATGTCATTCAGGCCGCCCCTTTCTATGGATGAGTGGCAGATGGCTGCGGTGGGTGACCAGCAGCAGCCCGATCAGACTGCTCGCTGCGATACCGGAAGCCGTATCATAGACGGTAAAGCAATAGGGAATGAATGCTGCGGCGGCAGCGACCCCCGCAGCAGTGGTGCGCCGCATGAACGGATACAGCACAGCAAACAGCAGGACGACCGGCACCGCCGCAAACGGGTCGAACGCCAGCAGGCCGCCTGCGAACGAAGCGGCCCCCTTTCCGCCGCGGAACCGGTGGATGGCCGGGAAGCAGTGGCCGAGCATGACTGCAAGCAGCACCAGCAGCTGCACAGCCGGACCGCATCCAAGCCAGGCGGCAGCGAGTACAGGCAGTGCACCTTTCAAAGCATCTGCCGCGAGGACTGCCGCAAACGCCCCTTTGCCGAACACCCGCCCGGCATTCCGCGCACCCGGATTCCCGCTCCCGAGTTCGCGCACCGACCGGCCGGACCGCCCGCCGGCATAGAGTGCAGGCAGCACATTGCCGAGCATATACGAGCCGATCAGCAGCAATCCGATCATCAGGGCTTCCTCCCTCACAAAGTCTGTCATCCCTCTTTCGACAAACCCCTGAACTATTCCTGTCCATGTGGCTGAAAAATCCGCGGCCGCCGCGCGGGAGCGCTCCCTTCCCCGCCGCAGCCGCTCCATTCATCGATCGTACCGCTCCATTCCGCCGCGCGACCGATCCATTCACCCATGCAATCGATCGTTCCAGAGCCGCAACCGCTCCATTCCGGCCAGCAACCGCTCCATTTCACCTCATGACCGATCCATTCCGTCCCATCAAAAAGCCCGGGCACGGAGATGTCTCCGCGCCCAGGCCACCCTTCCTTCATTCAGCTCCTATCATTCGCCTTCATAATTCATGCCCTTCTCAGGCTTCTTCAAGATGTAGGACTGTGTGTAATCTTCCTTCACTTTCATCGCCTGACGGGTGTTCGTCTCGATCGAATACTGCAGCGTGCAGGCTTGGCGGACCCGTTCCTTGAACTGATACGGACTGAGCGGCAGCTCGGCGACACTGCCGTTCCGCAGACGGACGGTTACGGTCCCGCTGCTGTTGCACACATACGTATCGACATGGCCGACCGCAAGCCAGATGCAGGCATCCGCTTTCGGCGAACACGTCGGGGTCATATAGATGCTATGTGTTTTGCTGATGCTGACCGGCGCCATGAACGTCCTGCCGAGAAGTTCATCAGCCCCTTCCGCAGCCCCTTTCAGACTGGAACCGCCCCTGCGGAGGTTGTAGTCGATAATCTCCGTCGGCCTGCTGTCCACGAACAGGATCTGGTCGCCTTCCAGAATCATCGACATCAGCCTGCCGCAGCTGTCGTAATACGGAAACAGGATACTTGTCTCTGTCGTGATCACATACTTCTCCAAAATCAACATGCGGAATCCCCCTATTCTCTTGTAAAAAACTCTTTAAAAATCAGTGAAAAGGGGTATACTAGCAAATAAGCTGGTTACCCAGTGCACTTCCGAGTGAGTCTGCCCAGACTATGACACTCGGAGGTTTCTTCGATTCACTGACCGTATCCACATCTCACCCCCTTTCGGCCCCACTGAAGTACAGGCAACATTCCGCCAACTGATCTTTCACCCAATGCCCGGCACCCGAAATGATCAGAAGGAACGATATCCCTCTATGACTGTTTCACTAATAATACTGCTATTATAGTAAATATTCCCTCCCTCGTCTACATAGAAAGGCATTATTATATAAATTTTCACTCTTTTTATACGAGTTTGTCGTTTTTCCGCCTGCCAGTCCTCCATTTCACCCCTCTTTCGCTGAAACGCGCTCCTCTCAGCATCTTTCCGTAAACTTTTCAAATCGTTAGTTTTATGGATAAATAGGGTTTCAGACCAATTAAAAAACAGACAGGGACGGCTGCAGTGCCGGTCCTGTCTGTCCGAAGCGGATAATCATCCTTTTTTGTCCTTGTTGAATTCAAGCTGTTTCTCGATACGGCCATGTTCGTTGTGGATATAGACCATCGTTCCCGTTTCCTCTGCGAGTTTCTTCGCTTCGTCAATCGCCTCGTCCTGGGATCCCGTCGTGCACACAGGCTCCTCTTCCCCTTCACGTTTCACTGCCCATTCATCACCATGCGGGACGATATGGTAGCGTGCGTCCTCGGTTCCCGCACGGTCCTCGAAATATTTCTCCTGCTCTTTGTTCATGATGATTCCTCCTTTTCCCATGATGTTCTGTTCCTTCCGTACCCGCTGCCCGCAAATCGAAACGGCTTGCTGCCCTGCTCTGCAGACCGCAGCCGGAATAGAATACAGGAAACCGGAACAGGACAAAGACAAGTTGTCACGAATAGGTACATGAGCCGCCTGTCCCGGAAATGAATGGAGGAAGCCGCCTTTCCGTTTGAAACCGTTCACTCAATTTCCCCTTTACCATGCCGCTGCAATCCTGTATTTTTAGAGGACACAACCAGTTAACTATTGTCGTGATTTGTCGAAACACTTACTAGATAGTCTGCAAGCAGATGGGAGGGAATTCAATCATATGCCACACCCGCACTACATCGAAGAAGCCAATGAATTCTGCCGGAACGCCGGGATGGATCCGGACGAATTGAGCAGACCGAAGAATTTCCTGGATGATGCAGGATTCCAGGCGCGCAGCCGATCCTATAAAGAGATTTTATCCGTCGTCCGCTTTTTCTCGGAGAAGCTGCTCGATTCGCTTGCCGGCACACCGATCCTCGTGGTCGTATCCGACGCAAACGGATATCTGCTCTCCGTAGAAGGGGATGAAACCATCAAGTCGACGATCACCGAACTCGGGATCACGCCAGGAAGTCTGTTCAAAATCGAGGACACCGGCACGAACGTGGTCAGCCTGTCCCTGCAGCAGCCCCACCCGATCAGCATCATCGGTGACCAGCACTACCACACCTTCCTTCACGGCATCGCCTGCTACGGTTCAGCATTCCGCTACATGGACGAACAGCAGCTGCTCGGCAGTCTCTCCATCATGATGCCGATCGACTTCCAAAATCCCCTGTTCCTGTCCATGCTTGCCCAAGTCGTCGACACGATCGAACGCGAACTGCAGCTCCGCAAGCAGAACCGCAAGCTGCTCATCCTGAACCAGATCATGCTCAGCCGCACGAGGAACGGGATTGTCGTGACGGACGAACACGGCATCACACTGGAGTTCAACGACTTTGCCCAGCAGCTGTCCGGCAATGCCCGGGAAGATGTCGTCGGAAGGAATATCCAGGATTCCCCGCTGACAGGCAATTACTTCGCGGAAGTACTGAACCGCGGGGCAGTCTTCGAAAATGAGGAACTGAAATTCCTGGACGGCACCGGCAATCCGGTCGTCTGCCTGTTCGACGCCCAGCCGATCTACCAAGGCGGTACAATGATCGGGGCATTCGGCCAGTTCCGCGACATTACAGATCGGTACCTGCTGCAGGAACAATACAATTACCTCGCCTACCACGATGATCTGACAGACCTGCCGAACCGCAGATTCCTGAATAAGCAGCTTGAGGAGGTCATTCCGAAATTGGCGGACGGGCGTGTCCGGAACGCCGCATTGCTGTTCCTCGACTTGGATCGTTTCAAGGTCATCAACGACAATTTCGGCCATTCGTACGGTGATCAGCTGCTGCAGCAAGTGAGCCGCCGGCTGCTTCCGTTCGTCAGGAAATCCGATGTCCTCGCGCGGATGGGCGGCGACGAATTCATCCTGCTTCTGACCGGTTTCACGTCATGTGACGATGTGACGGCGCTCGCACACGAAATGTGCCGCGTCCTGGAGGAACCGATCGTCGTCAACGGCCGGGAACTGATCACGACCGCAAGTATCGGTGTTGCGCTGTATCCCGACTATCCAATCACGAAGGAGCAGTTCCTGCTGAATGCCGACAATGCGATGTACGAAGCGAAGTCGTTAGGGAAGAACCGTTATGTCGTCCACACCCCTGAACTTCTGGAATCGATGAAGGCCGAATCGAGTCTCACCTTCGATTTACGGAGAGCTGTGGAAGAAGAGGAATTCATCCTCCATTACCAGCCGCAAGTCCATAACTGGACCGGTGAACTGGTCGGGTTCGAGGCGCTCGTCCGCTGGGAGCATCCATCGCTCGGCCTCCTGCCGCCAGACCGGTTCATCGATCTGGCAGAAGAGAGCGGTCTGATCACACTGCTGGGAGAGTGGGTGCTCGAGGAAGCGTGCAAGCGGAACAAACAGTGGCAGGACGAGGGAAGGACACCCGTCAAGATGTCCGTCAATCTGTCTGCCCAGCAGTTCATGACCCGCAATATCGTCGGATTGGTGCGTACTGTTCTCACCCGCACCGGTCTTGAGCCTCGGTATCTCGTCATCGAGATCACCGAATACATGGCCATGGATTACAACTATGCGGTGGATGTGCTGCATGATCTGAAAGCGCTCGGCGTCGGCATCAGCATCGACGACTTCGGCACCGGCTACAGTTCGCTGAATCATCTGAAGAACCTGCCCATCGACTATATCAAGGTCGACAAATCGTTTGTGGATGAACTGACGGATGACAATAATGACGCCATCATCGTCAATGCCATCATTTCCATGGCACACAGCCTGAAGAAGGAAGTGATTGCAGAAGGCGTGGAGACCGCAGAGCAGCTGGAGTCCCTGAAACAGCAGTATTGTGACATTTCGCAAGGCTTCCTGTTCGGGAAACCGCTGCCTGCTGCACAGATCGAGTCGTCCTATTATCGTCCGACTACTTGATAAAGGAGTCTTCCCTATGACAACAGCAGCAGCCGTTTTGACTGCCAACTTCAAACATTGGGGTGTCCGCCACGTATTCGGAATACCAGGGAAGGCGATTTCCCCGATCCTCTTCGCCCTTCTGGAAGAAGAGATGGAATTTGTCCTCAGCAAGCATGAAGCGGCTGCCGGTTATGAAGCGGCCGGCTATTCCCTCATGAACGGAAGCATAGGGGTTGCAGTCGGGACATCGGGACCCGGCGGGACGAATCTTCTGTCGGCAGCGGGCCAGGCGAAAGCCTTCTGCGTGCCGCTGCTTCTGATCACTGGACATCCGTCCGCGAAGGACACCGGCAAACCGATGGGCCAGGATTCCAGCCTGTTCGGCACGGACCTGACCGCGCTGTTCGGCCATGTGACGAAATTCAGCGCCCGCATCGACCGTGCCGATCTGCTCAGACCGATGCTGCAGCATGCCCTCGAGAAGGCAGTGGAAGGCGTACAGGGGCCGGTCCACCTGTCCATCCCGTTCGACGTTCTCCTGGAAGAGATCGAGCCGTTCATACTTGAATTCCCTGCCCCCCACCCGCTTATCTCGCCCGACCTGGAAATGGCCGCCGGTCTGATCGATTCCGCTGAACGGCCCGTCCTGTTTCTCGGGAAGGGGGTCCATGCAAGCCGTGCATACAAAGAAGTCAGGCATCTGGCGGAGTATTACGGGATACCGGTCATCACGACGCCCGGCGGCAAAGGGACGTTCCCTTCGAACCATGAGCTGGCACTCGGCGCATTCGGACTGGGCGGCACCCCGGAAGCCGCGGCCTATCTGCAGGAGCCCGCTGACCTGATGATCGTCATCGGCACACAGCTGAGTGATATGTCCGTCGCCGGATTGACGGAACCGATGTACCCGGAACGGATCCTCCACTTCGATTACAATCGGGAATTCATCGACAAGTCACTGCCGGTGCCCGCCATCCCGATTCTCGGGGACATCCGGGCGAACCTGTCGAGAATGATGGCAGACAAGCCGGCAGCGGACAGCGGATCGTTCCTCTTCCCTCCGAGAAGACCTGCTCTGCCGGTCACTGTGCCCGGCGAACGCATGTCCGCAGTGTCCGCCGTCTCGGCGATGCGCCTCGCACTGCCGGATGAAGCAATCGTCTTCGGGGATGACGGCAGCCATTCGTTCTACGGCATCCAGAATTTCGACATCGCAAAGGCCGGCACGTTCTTCTTCGATGATATTTTCGGTGCGATGGGCAATGGGCTCGGCTACGCAATTGGGGCGAAGCTGGCGGCGCCCGGCAAGACCATCGTCTGCCTCGTCGGAGACGGCTGCCTGTTCATGCACGGCACAGAACTGTCGACCGCCCAGAACTATGACGCCGCCGTCCTGTTCGTCGTCCTGAACAACGGCTGTCTCGATATGGTGGAAAAAGGGATGCGCAAGATGATCGGCACCTCCATCGGCGGTACATACGAAACACCGCTCGACGCCGCGGCGTTCGCCCGTTCGATGGGCGTCTGTGCGGAAACATGCCGGACACCGGACGAGACAGCGGAAGCCATCGAAGAGGCACTGCTCACGATCCGGCGCACGAAAAAACCGGCGGTCGTCGAGGTGCTCGTCGACCAGAACGAAATACCACCGACAATGGGGAGGCAATGATATGGATCTGAACGGACGATACGAAGAAGGCGAACGGGTCATGGAGGAATTGTTCCCGCCCGACACCCTCGCTTATATGGAACACATCAAAGATGCTTCACCGAAAATGTGGGATATGATCGTCGGTTTCGGCTTCGGCGAGCTGTACACTGGCAGTCTGCTGTCCTTGAAGACACGCGAAATCATCACATTGACGACGCTCATCACACAAGGCGCGTTCGACCAGCTGCGCGTCCATATGCCGGCCGCCCTCCGCTCGGGGCTGACCGAGGACGAGATCAAGGAACTGATCATCCACTGCATCGGTTACACCGGTTTCCCGAAAGCCGTCCAGGCAATGGGCCTGGCTGCCGAAGTGTTTGCGGAAACCGCCGAGGAAACGATCTGAACCCAAACAACGCACACCGGCGGCCGGTGTGCGTTGTTTTCATGTGAAGCTGCAGGGAGGTGGGGTGTATCGGACAAATCGTGTTGGGTATCGGACATTTGGCGTGCAGTATCGGACACTTCATCGGAAGTATCGGACATTTGGGTCAAACTATCGGACACTTCACCGAATTTATCGGCATCCGGGCACAATTCCAGCAGCTTCCGCTCAAAAACGGAACCCCCATGCCAGCTTCGGCATGGGGGTTTGATTCCTATTGAGGCACCGTTTCTTCCGGAGTATCTTCCGTGAACAGATCAGGTGAGACTCTGCGCTTCACACGCATCGCAACGACATACACGAGGATTGATGCAATCAATGACTGGACAGCCGGCAGCCCCATCGGATAGGCATACTGCGTCAGGTAGCCGATCAGCACACCGGCTGCGACCGCAATCGTCGCCATCCAGTTCCAGCCCGGAATGGCTGCCCACTTCTGCTTGCGGATGATGAAGAAATCCCCCATCATCACGCCGGCGATCGCCGGGTACAACAACGCCGTCAGATACAGGAAGTCCTCAAAGTACTGAAGGATTCCGGCGAGCGCCACGATGATCGCGAGGATTGTCCCTGCCAATGTCAGCAGCGCCCGGCCCTTACTGGAGTTGACGTTGAGCAGGTTCGCAAGTGCCAGCCCCATACTGTAATTGTTCACGAGCTGGGATGTCCAGGTGGCGAGCCATAAGATCAGGAAGCCCCAGAACGGGAATCCGAGGTTCATCATCACATTGACGATGTCCGCGTCGCCCACCCCGACAGACATGATCGCCCCGACGATGAAGAGCGGGAATCCGATGACCGCGATGCCGCTCGGGATGATCCAGTTATCCCGCCATACCGGCCGGGCATAACGGGTATAGTCGGAGGCGATCACCCACTGGGATACGTTGACGCCGATGACCAGGCTGATTCCTGCGAGCACGGTCATTGTCGGCTCGGGGTTCCATTCCATGATTTCATGGAGCCCCGTATTTTTCATCGTCAGGTAGATCCCGCCGATGATGAGCAGCAGACCGGACGGCACTGCCAGGTAATCCGTCCATTTCATCGAGTTGTAGCCGATGATCGACGGGAGGGCGAACAGAAGACCCGCAACCGTTGTCACAAGCGCCCAGCCGAACCAGTTCGTTTCATAGTCGATGCCGAACATGGCCGACATCGCATTCCCGGCAACTGCTGTCTGCAGCGCCCACCAGCCGAGGGATACAATGAAGATGGTGAAACCGACGATCACCCGTGCCTGCACAGTCCCGAAACTTGACTTGGCGATGACGGAAGACGAACGTCCCGTCTTCGCACCGATATAGCCTTGAAGGGCATTGCCGACCCATTGGAATCCGAACAATCCGATGATGAGGATCAACAGGATCTTGCTCATCCCGAAACTTGCGGTCAGGGACGCGCCGACCATCAGTACCGGAATCGTGAATTCCAGGCCGCCGAAGATGACTGCGGGTGTCAGCCAGTGCTGCCGCTGATCTTCCGGTACCGGCGCCAGCGCATTATCCTGTCCTAATATATCGCCGCTTGGTTTTTTGCTTTCCTGTACAGTTGCCATTTCTCCACTTCCCTCTCCCTTCGCCGGCCCCTTACACTTTTATTAGTGAAAAGACCAATTCCACAGGCTCATCTCCATCATTCCTGCACCAATGTGCTTCTCCTGCGGGGATTAATGAAGCTTCCCCTGCGCGGATTTCAAAAGGATTTCCGCCGGATTCACCGGACAAGGATCCCTTGATGATGTAGGAATACTCATGCTCTTCATGGAAGGTCGTCCCTTCCGCAGGCAGGCGCTCCCCTGCCGGAATGCTGACGAATCCGAATTTCACGTCAGCCCCTGGGTATTGATCGGCAAAGAGATTCTGTACAATTTCCGCTGTCTGCTGTTTCGCTGTTTTTTCCATATGGTGAATCCCCCTTTATTTCCTGATGTCCATTTCTTCGTAGCCGTATGTCGTTTCATCCACCTGGACCCCAAACACCGTACGCGCTTCGTCTGCTGTGAAATACCCGTTCTTGACATCACGGGCCACCTGCCCTGCATCGCGCTCGAGCGGGTCACCGCAGCCGCCGCCAGTTCCCGTGACGAGCCGGACGACATCCCCTTTGTTCAGCGGGTACCGCGGGTATACTCCGAACGGGCCGTCCGTCGTCCCATCTGTCTTGTCGACAAAGAACTCGTTCGGCGAACCATCATGGCCCTTTCCGATCCCCCATGGCTTGTATTGGTTGCGGCCGTACGTGACGGTGACTGCCTGGCCGTCCGTCATTGCCCGGTAGGAACGGGTGACTCCTTTTCCGCCCACGAATTCCCCTGCACCGGTTCCGTCCCGGTCCTCACGCAGACTGTATTCATCCAGCATGACGCCGTACCGGGTTTCCGCCACTTCCACCGGGACGTTGTATGTTTCCCCATCCCCCATGCAGAACTGTCCGGAGGCACCGTCGTTCCGATTGGAGGCACCCCATCCGCCGACGGATGGCTCGACAATCAGGAACGGTTCATCGGTATCGTGGTGGACACCAGAGAGGGTCACCGAACAGACAGACAGGAAGTGGCCGGCGTTCAGACGGTCCGGCAAGTGCGGGGCCATCGCTTTCCATACGAGGTCGAGGCTGCCGAGCAGGGTCTCGAAATAGTTGGAGACCGGCACCGGCCGCTCTGCGGACATGATGGATTTCGGGTCTGTGATGATGCGCAGCGGACGGAAGACACCGTCGTTGACGTCCTGTTCCGGATTCGTGATGGCCAGGAAGATGGCACGCACCGCGGAGGTCAGACCGGTTTTCGAGCAGTTCATCGGTCCCGGCACCTGCGGCGAACTTCCTCTGAAGTCGCAGATGAATTCATCATCCGTGATGGTCACCTTGACCTTGATCGGGAACGGTCCGTTGCCGAAGCCATCCGTATCGATGAAGTCCTCGGCATAGAAGTCCCCTTTCGGCAGCTTCTTCAGCTCTTCCCGGGCCATGATCTCACCGTGATCGAGCAAGTAGTCGATCGCCGCAAGGATCGTTCCGGTCGTATGCTTGCGGCACAGCTCGTTCACACGGCGGCCGCCTGTTTTCAATGCTGCCACCTGCGCCCACATATCGCCGAGCGAGAGATCCGGGAACCGGACGTTCGCGCGGATCATCTCCACCAGCACGTCGTTCAGCCTGCCTGCGTCATACAGCTTCAGGCAGGAGAACTGCAGTCCCTCCTGAAAGATATCGACGGAATCATTCGTGAAGGAGCCCGGGTCTTTCCCTCCGACCTCGGTCCAGTGCGCCTTGTTGGCGGAGAAGGCGATCAGTTCGCCGTCCACGAAAATCGGCATAACGAGCCCCACATCGGACAGGTGGGACCCGCCGCCCCGGTATGGATCATTGATGATGATGATATCTCCCTCTTGCAGCTGGTCGCCGGGGTACTTGGCCAGCGTCTCTTTCACCATGAACGTCAGCATGCCGATGAATCCGGTGACGCCATTCCCCTGTGTCAGCAAGTTGCCCTTGGCATCTGTCAAACCGCTCGCATAGTCAAGCACTTCATAGATAATCGGGCTCATCGACGTCCGGGCGAGTGCTGCGAACATCTCATCTCCAGTTGCCAGAAGCGAATCTTTCACGATTTCCAAAGTGAACGGGTCGAGTGTGGTCGTTTTCGTCATGTCAGTTCTCCTCCTTCACGATGATCAGGTTGCCGTACTCGTCCGCATGCAGGTTCTGCTGCTTGTAGATCAATGTGACTGCCGCTTTTTCCTCGATGACGGCAGGTCCTTGGACTGTGGCGTTTGTCGGCAGCAGTTCCCGGTCATAGACGTTGGTCTGCACCCAGCCGTCCTCCTCGAAATAGACGGCGCGCTCTTCTTTCAGTGCGTCCTCCAGCGTCCCTTCCTTGATCTGTTTCTTGATTTGCGGTTTCTCCACTTTTCCGAATGCCGTGACGTGCAGGTTGACGATCTCCGTCTGGGCCTCTTCCAGCTTGAATGTGTAATTCTTTTCATGGAGGGCATGGAAATCCCGGATGGCCCGCTGCTTGCTGTCTTCTGTCCACTTGTCTGCATCCACCGGCACTTTCACGGTATGCTCCTGCCCCAGGTACCGCATGTCCGCGAATCTGTGGAATTCCACACGGTCTGCCGGCATGGCTTCCCCTTCGAACTGTGCCAGGGCCTGGTCTTCGATGGACTTCCAAGCCGCATTGATGGTCTCTTCTGTCAGCTCATCCATCCGCTTGATGTACGTTTTGATGTAGTCATGGCGCAGATCGGTCAGCAGCATGCCCCAGGCCGAGAACACCGGGGACGCAATCGGCACGACCACTTTCTTCACGCCGAGTTCGAGCGCGAGTGCCGGCGCGTGCATGGAGCCCCCGCCGCCGAACGCAAGCAGTGTGAAGTCCTGCGGGTTGTGGCCTTTCCGGATGGAAATCAGTTTCAGGGCATTCAGCATATTGGAATTCGCAATCCGGATGATGCCGAGCGCCGCCTCTTCCGCCGTCATGCCGAACCGTTCCCCGATCTTCGACTGCACCGCAGCTCCGACCGCCTCCAGATCGACTTCATAATCGAAGTTCTTCGCCGACAGACGCCCCGTCAGCAAGTTCGCATCGGTCGTCGTCGGCTCCGTGCCCCCCTGCCCGTATGCGATCGGTCCCGGATAGGCACCTGCGGACTGGGGTCCGACTTTCAGGGATCCCGCTTGGTCGATCCAGGCGATCGATCCGCCCCCGTTTCCGATTTCCACGATATCGACAACCGGCGTCTTAATAGGATATCCGGCATGACGGTTGTCCCGTTCGATATAGTAATCCGTCGATACTTTGACTTCGCCGTTTTCGATCAATGAACATTTCGCTGTCGTTCCGCCGATATCGAAGGCGATGATGTTCTCCTCGCCGATCATTTCACCAAGGACCGCGGCGCCGAAGATGCCAGCCACCGGTCCGGATTCGACCATGCTGATCGGTGTTTCCTTGGCACTGTCGAATGTCGTGGTCCCGCCGTTCGACTGCATGATATACCGGTTCTCCACACCGCTTTCCGCCTTCAGTTCCGACTCCAGACGATTGATGTACGAAGTCGCGGCCGGCTGGACGTACGCGTTCAGCACCGTCGTATTCGTCCGCTCATATTCCCGCCATTCCTGGGCGATATCGCTGGAAATCGTCACTTTCACGTCCGGCCAGAGTTCCTTTATCCATGCCGCCGTCTGCTGTTCGTGTTCAGGATTGGCATAGGCATGCAAGTAGGACACTGCGATCGCTTCAACACCCTCTTTCTTGAAGTGCTCGACACATCGGCGGACGTCCTCCCGCTCGAGGGAAGTCAGGACACGGCCCTTGTAATCCAGCCGTTCCTCCACTTCCAGACGAAGATGACGCTCCACGAACGGCTCCGGCTTCCGATAGTTCACATTGAACAGATCCGGCCGGTTCCCCCGGGCGATCTCCAGGACATCCCGGAACCCTTTCGTCGTGACCAAGCCCGTCTTCGCGCCTTTCCGCTCCGTCAGTGCGTTGATGATCACCGTTGTCCCGTGGATGAACATCGACAGCTGTTTCTGGTCGATGCCGCTTTTCCGGATGACGTCGAGTACTCCTTTTTCGAAGTTCGGAGGGGTCGTGCTGCTTTTCGCTACGCCGATTTCACCGTTTTCATTCACATATACCAAATCTGTAAACGTACCGCCGATATCTGTTGCCACTCTCATTGCGAACACTCCTTCTTAAAATATAGTTGGGGTCACGACGCTGAGCACCGTACTCTCGGTCTCCAGAGGATTTTCCCACTGGTGGATCATGCTGGACGGAAAATGGATCGTATCCCCTTCAAGCAGATGGTGTTTTTCATTGTTCAAGTAGAAGATGACCTCTCCCTGGAGCACGTAATAGAATTCCTCGCCGCTGTGGCTGTAGGAATGCTCTTCATGCATCCTTGGCGGGAGCGTCACTTTCAGCGGTTCCAGCCGCCGGTTGCTGAATGTGCCCGTCAGCCGTGCGTAGGTCTGACTTCCTTTTCCTGTCGTGAACGGATGCTGGTCTTCGCTACGCACCACGAAATGCCGGACTTCCTCTTCGTCTTGGAAAAAATAGTTGATGTGGATGCCGAGCGCATCTGAAATCTTTTTCAAGGAACTGATGGACAGCGAGGAAGCCCCTCTTTCGATCTGCGATAAAAAGCTGAGTGACAGGCCTGTCTGATCGCTCATCTCCTTCAGCGTCAGGCTTCTTTCGACTCGTAGAGCTTTGATGCGGGTATGAAGTTCTTCCAAGATTACAACCTCCGATTACTGTGTGAGTGTAATTTTTATGACTATAGCATAATTATATGGCAGAATGCAATATAAAATTTGAATTATCTAAAATAATATATTTGTGAAAGTATTTATATATTGCAACAATAGATATATTTACATGAAGATGTTCAGGCGAGAGAGACCAGGAGTAATCGTTTTGAAATTCGATACCAACCGTAAAGCCGGGCTTCAATATCGCACGCTTCGCCGTAGATATCGGACATTTGGCGTGCAGTATCGGACAGTTCATCGGAAGTATCGGACATTTCGGACAAACTATCGGACACTTCACCGAATTTATCGGCATCCGGACACAATTCCAGGTCCATCACTTGCCACCGGTCGCGTCTGTGGTAGGATTAGAGAAAATGAGCGGAAAGTGAGTGATATGCATGCAGATCGATCTGACGAAGGAGCAGTACCGGCATATGCTGGACATGCTGTGTTTAGGGGAATGGACCGCAAACGGCGTCCGGCTGTACGAGGATCGCCTCACGTGTTACGACGACATGCTCCGGACATTTTGTGCACATGCGGAGGCATTCGGCTTCGGCGACCTGGTCTCCTACGATGCCGAAGCGGCTGCGTATTATCCGAACGACGCCTATGAACAGGAGATGCGTCCGATTGTGGACCAATATAATAACGCTGTATTCTGGCAGGAGCTCGTGAACCGGATGGCGGCCAAGGAGGCACTGCAGGCGGGATACGGGTTCCTGTCCGAAGAGGCATATACACGTGCCAAAAGTCAGGCCGAACTCGCATACGAACAGGAATTCAAGCAGAACGGACTGCGTCACGTGCAAGTGGCCAAGCCAAAAAATGACTGACATAGGCAGGATAACTCTGCGGCTCAGCCATGTGGTCAGATAGAATATTCACAGGATTTTATTTTCTTATATCTTCTTTTGGCCCTTGCATGATAATATGGAAGAAAAAGCATGGGGAAAGGGGAAAGGTGAATGAGATGAATTTCACACAACTAGAACAGCAGCTTGGTCTGCTGGCAGGCGGTTCGACAGGTAACGTTTCCATCTGTGTCCGGACGCCGGACGGCACGATCGCCATCGGAGCCGATGACGTCAAGCGGTCAGCCAGCGTCCTGAAAGTTCCAATTGCGATGGCCTGCCTGGCTGCCGTCGACCGCGGTGAGCTGCATTTGGACACACGCCTCCCCATCCATGAGCCTGTCGGCGGCTCGGGTGTTCTTGCCTACATGAGCGGGTTCGGGGAGATCAGTCTGCTGAATGCCATCACGCTATCGATCATCGTGTCCGACAACACGGCGGCGAATCTCGTCATCGAGCATACCGGCCTCGACCGGATCCAATCGTTTTTCAATGAAGTCGGCGCGGCCGGTTCCAAGCTGACCCGCAAGTTCATGGATTACGATGCCCTTGCGCTCGGGCTGGAAAACGTCGCAACTGCCCGGGATATGGTGCGGTTCCTCGAATGCCTGGACCCGGCCAGCAAGCATCTGTCAATGAAAAGCAAGCAGCAGCTGAAAACGATCATGCGGGATCAGCAGCTCATCGACAAACTGCCTGCCTATCAGCCGATTTTCGATGAAACGCTGATCATCGGCAACAAGACCGGCACTCTTCCCGGCACCGAGCATGATATCGCCTATTTCGAAAATGACCGGATGCGTGTGGATCTGGCCGTGCTCACGACCGACTGGCAGTATAATCACGACGGCCAGCAGACCATCGCCCAGATCGGCCGCCTCATCATCGACTATATGTCAGCGGAAACACTGTCACCGGATGACAGTTCGTCACTCGAGCCGCTCGCCCGATGAATGCAACCCCCTCCACCCAGCAGGATGGAGGGGGTTTCCTATGGCTCCGCAGGCATTCCCCTTCAGCGGAAGGACGTATTATCGGCGATTGCTTGTGGAGTATCGGCCATTTCACGCGGGATATCGGCCATAACTTGTGAACTATCGGACACTTCACGTGGGATAACGGACACAACCTGTGAACTATCGGACACTTCGCTGAATTTATCGGCATCCAGGCACAATTTGCCGATGTCCGGCCACAAAAAACCCCTCATACCGGACAATCGGCACAAGGGGTGATGCAGCCAGCCTGTCAATCCAGGCCGGCCATATTGAAATACGTCTGCTGGGCACCGTTGAACTGTTTCGTCGCCGCATTGAAGCGGTCGATGGCATCCGTCATCTTGCCAGTCGCTCCGTTGATCGTCTCCACTTGCTCATCGATCGTCTTCAGATCGAATTTTCCCTGCTCCAGCTGATCGAAAAATGCAGTCTCGGTGTCCAGCTGCTGTTTGTAAGCAGTGAAGTAGGCATCCATCGCTTTCTTCCGTCCGTCTTCCAGCGTCAGCAGTTTTTCGGCTTCCGCCTTCTGTTCGTCGTCTTTGATGCTGCCGATACTGCTTTCGATGGACATGATCTTTTCATGGACAGCCTGGAAATCTTTGATCGCCGCGTCCAGCTGCTGCTTCTCCGCCGACACTTCGTGGGAGCCTGCAAGCCGTTGGATGGCATCCGTATCTGCACTCTTCATCGCCAGCACTTTTTCGTAGATGGCTTCCACCTGGTCCCGCTCGGCGGCAAGTTCTTTCTGATCAGTGCTGACCTGCTGTTCCAGCTGCACCGCGTCATCCAGCGTTGCGCGGATCGTCTCCGCCTTCTTCTGATCCGTCTGGCATCCGGCCAGCACAGCGAGGACACCGGCCAGCAGCAGGAGTCCTGCGATTCGTTTCATGATGGTACCCTCCGATCTACTTGATGGCGTAACAGCGGCCTTCACATTGGAACGTGACAGGCGGTGTATCGTTCGTGATCACTTTGGTCTTATAGCCCTCCTTCTTGATGTAGGCAAGAAGCGCGGGCAGATGCTGGATGGTCGCAGGCTTGTCATGCAGCAGGATGACCGGCGCGACACCCGCAGCCGTCATGCTGCGGATGCCATCGATCGTATGCTGAACGAAGCGCTGGTCCTTCAGTTCCCAGTCCCTGCTGTCGACATGCCAGTCCCATACATGGAAATCCTCCTTATCCAGCTCATCGCGCATCTCCTCCGTCAGATAGGGAATGCTCCCGTACGGCAGGCGGACGATATTGGTCGTGACACCGGTCACTTGCTTCACGATGTCCCGGTCATCTGCCATCTCTTTCGCCGGCGTTTCCGGACCGCTGTAGATCTTGCCGGCCTGGTGGGTGATGCCGTGCAGGGCAAGTCCATGGCCCGATTTCTCCATGCGCTTCAGTGAATCGGGGTACTCCTTGATGTTCGGCCCGAGCATGAAGAACGTCGCTTTCATCTGATACTGATCCAGCAGGTCGAGCAGCTGGTTCACATGGCTGGACGGTCCGTCGTCGAACGTCAGATAGATCGCCCGCTCTTTCGCATCCGCTGCGTTCTGTTTTGCGACAGCTTCCTTGCGTGCCGCCTCTTTGTCCCGGCGGTGTTTTTCCACAACCGACTGGCGGAATGCCGATCCCTTGAACTCCGCAAGCGGTGCCGCTGAAACCGTCAGTGTCCCGAGCGCCGCCGTCCGGGCATCCTGCTCATTCCCCTCTTTCTGATAGGGCAGCAGCAGACCGACTGCCAGCAGCAGTACCACAGCCGCCAATAAAATCGATAACACCCTGCCCTTCCGGTTCAATCGCTTCTTCATGTGCTTCACTCCCTGCATCGCAGAGGAGTCCCGTCCCCTGCTCACAATTCAACTTCAATTTTTTCATTTTACCATGAACAGCCAAAAAACGACACCGCAAGACTGGCAGATTGATAGTTTTTTTGTCCCGGTCGATATGACGTTACGAAACTATCTAGCCGATTGACCGGACGGACTACCCGCACCTTCGGACTCAGTCCGGCTTACCAGTCCATAAGACAGGACCATCCCGGCACAATTCAAACGAAAAAATCCTCCTGCCCTGTGAGGGGAGGAGGATCTGGGTGCAACTCTGACTCATGCCGGTTTGCCGCGGAACTTGTTTTTCACAAGTCCGACCAGCGGCGGAACGACGGACAGTGCGATGATGAACAGCAGGACTGCCGAGAAATTATCTTTCACGACCGGGATATTGCCGAACAGGAAGCCGAGCGACGTACAGAGCCCTACCCAGAGGACGGCGCCCGCGACGTTGTACATCAGGAAATGACGGTAGTCCATGCGGCTTGCGCCCGCGACGAACGGAGCGAATGTCCGGATGAACGGCATGAAGCGGGCGATGACGATCGTCTTGCCGCCGTGTTTATTGAAAAACCGTTCGGCGGCTTCCAATTTGTCCTGGCTGATGAGCCTCCCGAACCAGCGGGTGGCCGACAGACCTTTCCCAGCCGACTTCCCGATCTGGTAATTGACGCTGTCCCCGATAATCGCGGCCGCAAGGAATCCGATGACGAGCAGCCAGATATTGAATGCGCCTGCCGCTGCCAGCGCAGCACTCGCAAACAGCAGCGAATCGCCGGGCAGGAACGGGAACACGACAAGCCCTGTTTCGACGAAGATGATCAAAAATAATATGGCGTACGACCAGCCCCCGAACATCTGGATGATGTCGATCAGATGCTGGTCGATGTGAAGAATGAAACTGATCAGTCCCTCAATGAGATGCATAATGGCGCTCCTCTGTCTCCATTTTGTTTCCGGGGCCGGCAAGTCCAGATGTACGGCCGCCTCCTCGGTTTCGATAAAGTTCAGTATACACGGAACGGATGTAAAACACTCTTATTTTTGTGCGTCATCAGTAGATAATTGGAAAACCGGCATGGACCTTGCGTCCACGCCGCTTTTTCTGTCGCGTATGATTCTCTGCAAGGGCATATCGGACATTCGGCGCGAGATATCGGACACTTCGCCGGACTTATCGGACATTTGGCGCAAAGTATCGGACATTTGGCGCAAAGTATCGGACATTCCACCGAATTTATCGGCATCCAGACACAACTCTCCGGCTTTTGGTTTGCCAACATCATATTGTTGAACTATTCCAACTGTACTGTAAAATAGGGACAGAGAGAAAACTAGACGAAGAGAGGACGTATGCAATGATTTCGTTTCCAAAACCGCAGGTCGAGCAGTTTTTCAGGACTTATGCGCTTACAAATTTCGCTGTTTCAAAAGACGAATCCCGCTTGGTGTTCAATGCAAATCTCAATGGGAAGATGAACCTTTGGGCTTTGGATCTTCCCGGTTCATTCCCCTATCAGTTCGCTCACAAAGATGAGTCATGCAACTTCATTAAAATTGACCCGGAAAACCGCTTTGTGCTGGCCGGCTTTGATAATGATGGTGATGAGAATTATCAGATCTATGCACTGCCTGCCGCTGGCGGTCTGCCGGAGGGATTGATCACTGGTAATCCCGATGAGAAATATTTCTTCAGCCATTTGAGTGAGGATGGAAACCGGGTGTACTACATGACGTCCGAAGGCAATCCGAACTTCCTGAATACGCGGGTCCGCGACTTGGATGATGACAGCGATTCGCTGATCCATGAAGGGGGAACTGCACCAACCTACCTGGCAGCCGTGTCGGACGAGGAAAAAGCATTCGTTTTCACGCAGTCGTTTGCCAACACGTATGTGACAGCTTTCGTGAAAACCGAGGACGGCATCCGATATGTGACACCCGATAAAGACAAGGTGCACGTTGTTTTCAATCCGGTATTCACCGACGAAAAGACGGTTCATTTCATCACGAACTTCGACAGCGACGATCACTACTTGGCGAAGTATGATCTGGAGCGCGATGAGTTCAGCAAAGTTCTCACAGTGAAAAAAGAGAGCATAACATCGATCCAGTGGAACAAGGAGCGCCAAGTGTTTTACATGCTGACAGAAAGAGGAGTGACCGATGCGCTGTATTCCTACTCACCTGCAGACGACAGCCTGACACCATTGCAGCTGCCGGTCGATACGGTGGATCAAATCCATACTGCAAAATCCGGTAATCTATATGTACTCGGCAGAAGCGCAGCCGTCCCGCCGAATATCTTCTCTTCAGAAGAAGGAAGTTCCTGGAAATCGTTGACCGAAAACCGGGTGCTCGGCGTAACGGAAGATGACATGGTGGAGCCCGATGTGGTGCACTATACGTCATTCGATGGCATGGAGATCGAGGCCCTGCTGTTCCGGGCAAAGCCGGAGAACGACAATGGCCATACAATCTTCTGGCCGCACGGCGGACCGCAGGCGGCCGAACGCAAGAATTTCCGCGCCATGTTCCAGTCGTTCCTGAACCGCGGCTATTCCGTATTCGCACCGAATTTCCGCGGCAGCACAGGCTACGGTTCGGAATTCGTCAAACTCGTCGAACAGGATTGGGGGCACGGCCCGCGGCTCGATTGTGTGGCCGGAGTGGAATGGCTTGTTGCGAACAAAATCACGGAACCCGAGAAACTGTTCCTCGTCGGCGGCAGTTACGGCGGCTATATGGCGCTCCTGCTGCACGGCCGTCATCCGGAGCTGTTCCGTGCTGTCATCGATATCTTCGGCCCATCGGATCTCTTCACATTCGTCGAATCCGTGCCGCCGCATTGGAAGCCGATCATGGAACGCTGGCTCGGCGATCCCGAGCGCGACAAAGAGCGGTTCATCAAGGACTCCCCTGTGACGTACCTGGATGGCATGACCAAGCCGATGCTCGTCATCCAAGGGGCGAAGGATCCGCGGGTCGTCAAGAAAGAGTCCGATCAGATCGTCCAGAAGCTCCGCGACAAGGGTCGTGAAGTCGAGTATCTGGTGCTGGACGACGAAGGACACGGTTTCTCGAAGAAAGAGAATGAAATCAAAGTCATCCAGACAATGCTCGAGTTTCTGGAAGCCCACCAGGCTTGACCGACGATGGCACCGCCCCCTGACTAAAGTGCAGTCACGGGGCTTTTCTCTGTTCAGATGCAGCGGGGGTATCGGACAAATGATGGCCGGTATCGGACATTTCACGTAGAGTATCGGACATTTGGCGCGAAGTATCGGACATTCCACCGAATTTATCGGCATCCAGACACAATTCAAGGGCCTGAATGGTGCTCACTTCGTTCGTTTTCTGTAGCGATCCCCTCGGACGCGACAGTTTGTTACGTCCATGACGGCTCGCTGGCGCGATATATGGGACAAGCCATAGAGGCTGGGGCATATCGGACAAATTATAGCCGGTATCGGACATTTGATGCAGCGTATCGGCCATTTCGCCGGGCTTATCGGACACTTCGCGGAATTTATCGGCATCCACACACAATTCGAGGGCCTGAATGCTGTTCCTCATGATGACCATCACTACATACATTCGCTGTGCACAATGCACCTTTATAGCACCTGACGCAGCCTGCATGGTTCATCCCATCAGAAAAGCACACAGAGGTTATGTGTGCTTCGCGAGTTCCATGTGCAATTGCATTGAATATGTTCTGCCGCGTTTATTTCCGACAGCCGTCAGTTCCATAGCACGCAGGAGACGGAGTGCTGTTCTGGGACAGTCAATTCCCAGCAGCGCACGGCATGCCGCATTGGTCAGCGGCTTACCCGTCAGCCAGAACCAATCTCGGATGGCCTGCTCGTGGGCAGTCATCGAGCGGCACTTGCACGCCGGGCAATACCATCCTTTGCCGCGTTTCCACATACCGAGCCGGTCGCAGTCAGGACAGGCAACCCCTCCTTTGATCACTTCGGTTGGGACATCGAACCTCTCACAGATCGGTTTGTGATTGAAACCCTGATGGCTTTCCAAGATCCGTTGGCCGAGCAGCGCCAATTCATCTGTCGTCAGACCGCCGGAGCCAGTCATCAGCTCCCCGACATATCCCGGCACCAGTTTTGGAAACAAAGTAGGAATTTCAGTATTCGGCAGAGTGATACGCTGCTTGGCATATGCCATGACAACACAGCCATAAACAGGCAGATGGACTCCGCGGGCGCGCAGCCAGCCCTCGAACAGCTTGCATGTGGTGTGCACCTGTGCGAGCGGACTCAGGAAACCGCTGAGGGTCCCGTCGTCCGCTGTCCGGATCAGCTGTGGCGGGTTCTCTGTCACCACCAGATCCCCCGCCATATTCTTCACTTCACAAATCAAGGCGAATTGCTCGGTCAGCAAGAGGGTATCCATTTGGAACAGGGTGTGGGAAACAAGGGAGAGATCATGGAACTCAAGGATTTCGTGGGGAAACTTGTAGGTGTTCAGCACGCGGTCCAGTTCAAGTTCACCGCCGTAACCTGCTTTGGCGGCAGACAGCCGGCTTTGCAGATTGGGGGAGACGGGGTGAGACCGGGGAATTCGTCTGACAGCAGCCTCCAGCCCTTCGATCAGGACGGGTGCTGTCCGCTCTTTCATCAGTATGGGTGTCACTTCCTTTCATGTTCCTTATTATCATATCACGCTTTTCAGATATCACAATTCACTCAGCATGTTCCTGTGAGTTCACTTGCATGAGGGGCCGCCTATCCGCCAGATCAAGGCTGTTATCGGACACTTGGCGCGAGATATCGGACAGTTCACCGGACTTATCGGACACTTGGCGCAAAGTATCGGACACTTCGCCGAATTTATCGGCATCCGGACACAATTCAAGCACCCGCATACTCTTTCCGCACCACAAAAAAGGACACCGCCCCTGTTCGGCTGTGCCCTTGTGCGAATATCCTGATTCACGCGTCTTCCAGTTCCTTCATCCGGCGCAGCACCCCGGCGATGAGGCCGCTGCCCGCATATCGGGCGAGCGCCCCCGTTCCGAACCGCTCTTCCCGCACCATCTGCGTGAGCATCGCCTTCAGCAGCGGCCGATCCGCACCCGAAATCGCCGCTTCCATGTCCGCCGGCGAGGTGATGCCGGCGCCCGCCAGTGTATCCGGGTATGCCGTGTCCGTCCATTCCGCAGCATAATAAGCATCCAGGAAATCATTCATGTCCTGTTCATATTCCACGTAGAACACGCCGGCTTCTTTGATCAGGCGGCGCGGCTCCTGCCCGGCCGTCTGTTCGAAATAAGGCAGATGAGCATACAGCTTCGACAAGTCTTTCATACGATCCCCTCAAATGTCGCCATTGCGGTTTCGATCTCCTGCTGGGTGGCGAACACTGTATTTTGGGAGCTTTCCGTCAGGCGGCTCACTTTCTCCACATCTGTCGAAATGAGATCGACATTGCCATTCACCTTCGTGATCGCCTTCTCCACATTGCCCGCCAGTTTGCGGACTTCCGTGGCAACGACCTGGAAACCGCGGCCATGCTCACCGGCACGGGCCGCTTCGATGGCGGCATTGAGCGCGAGTATATTGGTCTGGACTGAGATGCTGCGGATCGAGTTGGAAATCTGCCGGATTGATTCGGCCTGATTCTTCAGGGAGCCGATCGCTTTCCGGTTCTCCAGCGCGGTCTCTGTAATGGTGGCACTCAGCCCTTCCGACAGGGCTTTCAGCTGGGAGACGATGCCGATTGTCTGGTTCTCACGTTCAGTGATGTCCGTTGCAATCTTGAGCACTGCATCCACTTCCCCTGCATCGTTCTTGACAGGAATATATGTCGCCTCCAAGGATACGAGCCTGCCCGTCTTGCTGACACGGCAGATTTTCTCCTGGAACTTCCGGCCTTCCCGCAACAATTTCCACAGGGCCGTGTATTCCCTGCTGCTCCGGAATTGTTCCGTGCAGAACTGCCTGTGGTGCATTGCCGTGATTTCGGACACCGTATAGCCGAGTGTCCCTGCGAACTGTTCGTTCCCCCAGAGCACCTTGCCGTCCCGATCGAATTCGATCATTGCCAAATTCGACTCCAGCGCCGCGAGCACCCGTTTCTCATCCAACACCTGGCCGCTGTTTCCAGTGTCATTCATCCTCTGATCACTCATGTCCGCCCACTCCTCACATAAGAAAGTTCTTTCATTAGTTCATGGTCGATTCGAGACCGGTTCCGTTATCCATAGCCACTTTCTGCAACTTGACGCAAATCAGTTTACAGGGAAATTAGTGCTTGTTATTGTAACATGAATATCTGAATATAAATACCCATTACCCGCGATGAATTCACTGATTTTCTCCGGACTGAGTATAGGATTGAAAGATGGGGCCATGAACCAGCCTTCCTGGTGTCTCGGTTTTAGGTACAGATCCATCCTCCTGGTACAAGCACAAAAAACCCATGACAGCGTTATGTCATGGGTTCTCATCTCATATGGACGGTTGTGTGTGTACGTTACACCGGCATACAGCGGCTGCCAGTCCCATCATGCTGCCGCTCCGCTTTATGGCGGTACATTTCCTGATCCGCCGTCCTGAACAGTCTCCCCATGTTCCCTATCGAATGCTCCGTGAAAGCGCAGCCGTAGGACAGATGGAGTTCTTCGCCTGCATGTACCGCATTGTACCGGGCAAGTTCGTCAGACAGGATTTCCATGAAGCCGTCCATGATGCGGTGTGTGTCAGCCCCGCGGACGAGGATTGTGAACTCATCCCCGCCGATCCGTGCCACGGTCGTCTGCTCCGCTGCGAATCTCTTCAGGAACCGCGCGCCTCTCTGCAGCAGGACATCCCCCGCGTCGTGGCCGTTCCGGTCGTTCACGGTTTTCAGCTTGTCGACATCCAGCACGATCAGTCCAGCCTGATCGGCAACCTCCTGATCCAGCAATTCCATGACACTGTCAAAATAGGTCCGGTTGTGCAGGCCGGTCAGCGCATCATGGGTCGCCTGGTACTCCAGCTGCTGCTGATAGTCCATGCGGCCATCGATATTCCGCGTCACGCCCTGCAGTGCAATGAGCCGGCCATCTTGATACAGGGGTGTCATCCGCTCTTCGAACCAATGGTACACCCCATCGCGGTCCCGCCACCTCTGGATGAGTGGCTCACTGTAGTCGACCTGCCCGCTCACTTTGTCATCCATCTTAGGACGGTCTTCCGGATGCACCAGGCTGAACGGGACGGAAGGGTCCTGCATGGCGGCAGCCGCTGTGCCTTCACCGAGCCACACGTCGATCGCGGGGCTCAGGTAGATGAATTTCGGCTCCGGATCTATCAGGAAGTAGTAGATCACGTCCTGCGAATTATCCAGCATGTCCAGCAGTTCACGGCCCGGCAAGGAACCGGTTCCGGAAAATCCATCCGATGCCGCAGGCTTCCTGGCAGACCGCTCTGTAAATATGGCAAGTAAATTCTTCAGCAAAGTGATGATCCCCAACAAATGCCCCTCCTGTCAGCCTCTTGTCATGGCTATCTTACTTAATAGCCTCCTGACACTTTTCCAAACGTTCCAGATATGCCTGGTATTCTATATAGTACCGGATCGTCCGGGGGTACAGATCGAGCCCCCGCTTATATTCCTTGTCGATCTCCCGCAGCATATGATCCGTGATATCGGACTGCCCCTGGTAGATCCCTTTGCGCTGTAGGTTATGAAGACGGTTCGCATACTGTTCGGCGGATACGTCCGACAGTCTGCGGGCACCCGGCTGCAGCTCATGCCGGTTTTTCAGATAGTCGATGAATTCCATTGTTCCTGTTCCTCTCAGATCCCCTCACTGCTCCTGCAATGATATGTAGTCAGTAAGGCAGATACTAGAAATCAAACCATTTCTGAGAGTATACCATTATTCTTCATATAGGTAAATAGTATATAGTCTTTTTTAACTACCAGTTTGAGAGTTATTACCTTGTAAACTATATTCTCGACATGCAATTCATCTGTCCAATAAGCTGTTGTCCTCTGAGCAGCAGATTTCCAAGATGCTCACCAGTAAGCATGCACCCCCTGAATGACCGCTGAGCAGTATCGGACACATACCGCTGGATATCGGACACTTGCCGCGGCGTATCGGACATATCGGGCAAAGTATCGGACATTTCGCTGAATTTATCGGCATCCAGGCACAATTCACCACCCAGGACGTCCGCTCCGCAGCTTTTCCCGGCACGCGAAAAATCCTCCAACCCGGCATCCGGTCAGAGGATCCTGCAACCTGCTTCACACCATTCAGTCTTCCATCCGTTTCTCGATGAACGCTTTCAGCACATGGATCCCTTTCACGCAATCGTTCAGATCCGTCCATTCGGCAGGGTTGTGGCTGACGCCGTTCCTGCTCCTGACGAACAGCATGGCGGCCGGCACTTTCCGGCCGATCACCATGGCGTCGTGCCCGGCGCCGCTGACGAGGTCCATCGGCGTCATGCCGAGATCCTCGATCGCAGCGTTCATGTCCGCCAGCAGGTCTTCCTGCACGAGCAGCGGGTCGACCGACAGCATCTGCCGGGTCGCAACATCCACATCATGCATAGTGGCGGACACTTGCGCAGCCCCGATGATCGCTTCCACCAGCTGCGTCCGCTTGTCCTCATGGATGTCCCGCACATCCACCGTCAGTTCCACTTTCTGCGGGATGACGTTGATGCCGTTCGGGCTGACGGTCAGCCTGCCGACCGTCGCGACAGCCGTCTCGCTGAATTTGCGCGGCAGCGACGAGACAGCGTGCACAAAATGGCTTGCCGCCACGAGCGGATCGCGCCGGTCGTCCATCGGCGTATTGCCCGCATGGCCCGCAGTCCCTTCAAACGTCACGTCGATCCAGACGGGACCCGCGATCCCTTTCACCGCTCCGACCGCGAATCCTGCGCGCTCCAGCTTCTTTCCCTGCTCGATATGCAGCTCGACGAACAGGCCGGCCTCGCGCCAGTCCCGCGCCGCCGAGCAGACATCAGCCACCGACGTCCCGTACGCATCCATCACTTCGGCGAATGTCCGCCCGTCCATATCCCGGACACTGCCCATCCGCTCACCGGTCAGTTCCCCGGCCATCGCGTGGCTGCCCGTCAGTCCGGAGCCGAACCGCGAGCCTTCCTCGTCGGAGAAGACGATCACTTCGTATGGTCTTTCCGGCTGATGACCCGTTTCCCGCCACGCTTCCGCCACTTCGAGAGCCGCGATGACACCGAGCGGTCCGTCGAAATTCCCGCCGTTCGGCACGCTGTCCACATGTGAGCCGGACAGCACGGCAGGACCGACAGCCGATCCTTCGAGCCTGCCAATCACATTGCCGGCACCATCCTCCCTCACCTGCAGTCCGGCTTCCTCCATCCAGGACGCCACCAGCAGTTTCGCATGCTTCTCTTCCGGCGAAAATCCCGGCCGGTCCACACCGCCATCCGCCGTCCGGCCGATCTCCGACAGCATGCTCAGCCGCTCGGCGACCCGCTGCCCGTCGATACCCCCGCGGGACAGCGATTCATTATAGCCCGCTGTCAATCTCGAAAATAATGTATTGGATAAAAGCATCAGTCCCACTCCTCCCGGACACCCGCGGGCATCCTCGTACTCATTACCTTGCATATTCGCCACCAATGCCTAAACACCTGCCCGCATGTACTGCCGGACAGGTATTTTCATTTTTCTTTTATTCTATAAACCCGTCACTCACCACGTGATATCGGCCGTAACTTGTGAACTCTCGGACATTTTGCGTGAAGTATCGGACATTCACCTTGCCATATCGGACATATGGCGAAGCATATCGGACATTTCACCGAATTTATCGGCATCTGCACACAATTCAATGCGCCCAAACTAATTATTTCCGAACCCGAAAAGTCCGGGTTATGGATTTTCTGTCAAACTATCTTTATACTTAGAATATACTTTCAAAAGGGAGCGATTCGATTGGCACAGACGAAAGAACTCAATCCGAAGTGGGACTTGGACCAGATATTCAAAGGGGGCAGTACGTCCGGGGAACTGCAGCAGACGGTGGAACGGCTGAAAGAGGAGATCGGTGAGATCAGCGGGAAGCTGGATCACTTCGAGCCGGCTGAAGCGACAGCGGAATCTCTCGGTGCCATCATGGACAGCATTTTCCCTGTCCAGAAGCAGCTCCGTGACGTGTCCGCCTATATCAGCTGCCTGAGCGCACAGGACGTCCACGATGAAAACGCTGCCGTCTGGGTCGCGAAACGCGGCGAGCTCGGCGCACAGATGGCCGCCGTCGGCACGAAACTCGATCAGAAGCTGAAAGGTATCGATGACGGGAAATGGGATGAACTGATGCAGTCGGATGAGCTACGCGACATCGCCTTCCCGCTGACGGAAGCGCGCCGCCGTGCGAAGGAATTGCTGCCGCTCGATCAGGAAGTGCTCATCAACGACCTGTCCGTCGACGGCTATCACGCATGGAACCAGATGTACGAAACGATTGTCGGCAGCATGTCCGTGCCGATCGAGGAGGACGGCGAAACGAAACAGTATTCCATCGGTCAGGCATCCAACAAGATGTCAACGCCGGACGCCGCGGAACGGAAGGATTTATTCGATAAAATCCAGGAAGAATGGCAGAAGAACGCCCCCCTCTTCGGCCAGACGCTGAACCACCTCGGCGGCTTCCGCCTGCAGGTGTACAAGCACCGCGGCTGGGACGACATCCTGCACGAGCCGCTCGAGAAGAACCGGATGAAGCGCGAGACGCTGGACGCGATGTGGGGCGCGATCGAGCGCAGCAAACCGGTATTTGTGGAGTTCCTCGATCGGAAAGCGCAGCTGCTCGGCCTCGACAAGCTGCGCATCTATGATATCGGCGCGCCGATCGGCAAGAGTGCGACGACGTATTCCTACACGGAAGGGGCGGACCGCATCATCGGTCAGTTCCGCAAGTTCAGCCCGAAGATGGCCGACTTCGCGGAGAAAGCGTTCGAGAACCGCTGGATCGAGGCGGAAGACCGTGCCGGCAAACGTCCGGGCGGCTTCTGCACGAGCTTCCCGAACAAGGAGCAGACCCGCATCTTCATGACGTACTCGGGGTCCGCCTCGAACCTGGCGACGCTCGCCCACGAACTCGGACACGGCTTCCATCAGCACGTCATGAATGAACTGCACATCAAGAACCAGGGCTACGCCATGAACGTCGCGGAAACGGCGTCCACGTTTGCCGAAATGATCCTGGCGGATGCCGCCGTCAAGCAGGCAGCGACGAAAGAGGAGAAAATTGCCCTGCTCGAAGACAAAGTCCGCCGCGGCGTGACGTTCTTCATGAATATCCATTCAAGGTTCCTGTTCGAGCTGAAATTCTATGAAGCACGCCGCGACGGCATGGTGCCCGTCGACCAGCTCAACCGGCTCATGGTCGAGGCGCAGAAGGAAGCGTATAACGACGCACTCAGCGAATACGACCCGATGTTCTGGGCGTCCAAACTGCACTTCCACATCACCGGCACGCCGTTCTACAACTTCCCGTACACGTTCGGCTACCTGTTCAGTCTCGGCATCTACGCCCATGCGCTCGAGCAGGGCAGCAGCTTCGAGGACGACTACATCGCATTGCTGCAGGACACCGGCCGCATGACCGTCGAGGACCTCGCCGACAAGCACCTCGGCGTCGACCTGACGAAACCGGAGTTCTGGGAGAACGCCATCCGGCTCTGCGCGGATGACGTGCAGGAATTCCTGGAACTGACAAAGGACTAAAGGAAAACACCCGGCGCCCCTTCTGATCATCAGGAGCAGCGCCGGGCGTTTTTTTGCGTGGACATTTGCCGTATCGGACGTTTCGTGTGAAGTATCGGCCATTTCGTGTGAACTATCGGACACCTCGCCCGAGTTATCGGACAGAACTTGTGAACTATCGGCCACTTCATCGAATTTATCGGCATCCAGACACAATTCAAAAAGCGGGCAGCCCGAACCTGCCTGCCCGCCTCTTCACTTCCCCTATCACCTGAACCGCGCAAGCGCCGCGAGCGTCTTCGCTCGCTCCGCCTGCAGATCCGGGTTCTCGAGCAGCCGGTACGTGAGCACATCGAGGAAGAACAGGCTCGAGATCTGCGTGTTGATGAATTTATCGTCCGCGGCCAGCACGTGATTTGCCACGAAGACGATTTCGTCCGCAAGATCGGTCAGTTCCTCGGCGCCGCTTGTCGTCACGACGATCAGGCCGGCGCCGTTCGCTTTCGCTTCGCGGGCCGCAGCGAGCACGCTCTGCGTCTTGCCGGTCGCCGAGAAGCACATGAGCACATCCCGTTCACCAAGCAGGGCACTCCGCATCACCATCGTATGAGCGTCCGTCATCGCCGCCGTGTCCATCCCCATCCGCTCCGTCCGGCTGTTGAACTCTTCTGCGATCAGCCCTGAATTCCCGACACCGCAGAACAGCACCCGGTCCGCCTTCTGCAGACGATCCACAATGCGGGCGATCTGTTCCATCTCGAGGAACTGCTGGGTCGACCGGATGACCGTCACATACAGATCCGACACCCGTCTGATGTCATCCTCTTCCCGATCCCGGTCTGCCGATGCCTCGAGCATTGCGTATTTCAGCTGCTGGAAATTGTCGAACTGCATCCTTTTGCAGAAGCGGGTGATACTTGAAGGAGATACGTCAATTTCCTTTGCTAGATCAGTGATGGATTTCAGCGCCACCTGCTTATCTTCCATCTGCCGCAGTATCTCGGCTTCTTCGGCGGCTCGCGGTTCATCCCGATCGTCACGGCGTTTTCATCCATCATCCTCGGAACAGTCATGTATTTCGTCTGGCCGATTTTCCAGAACCTGATCGCGGAAGCCGGCAACCTCGTCAACGCAACCGGCGTCGTCGGCACGTTCCTGTACGGTTTCATACTCCGGATGCTCGGACCGTTCGGCCTGCACCATATCTTCTACCTGCCGTTCTGGCAGACAGGTCTCGGCGGCGCGCTCGAGATCGGCGGTCATCTCGTCCAGGGGACGCAGAACATCTTCTTCGCCCAGCTGAGTGACCCGACGACGACCCGGTTCTTCGAGGGCACGTCCCGATTCATGTCCGGCCGCTTCATCACGATGATGTTCGGCCTGCTCGGTGCAGCGCTTGCGATCTACCATACGGCAAAGCCCGAACACAAAAAGGTCGTCGGCGGCCTCATGCTGTCGGCGGCACTGACCTCGTTCCTGACCGGGATCACGGAACCGCTCGAGTTCTCGTTCCTGTTCGTCGCGCCGGTCCTCTATCTGATCCATGCGATCTTTGACGGACTCGCCTTCATGATGGCGGATATTCTCAACATCACGATCGGCCAGACATTCTCGGGCGGCTTCATCGACTTCATCCTGTTCGGGGTGCTGCAGGGACAGGACAAGACGAACTGGCTGTATGTCATCCCGGTCGGCATCGTCTGGTTCTTCCTGTACTACTTCACGTTCAAGTTCGTCATCCGGAAATTCAACTTCAAAACCCCGGGCCGGGAAGATGAAAAACCGGCAGCTGACGGCGAAGCAGTACCGTCCGTCGACCCGCAGGGCAGCCGTCCGCACCAGATCATCGACGCACTCGGCGGCAAAGGCAACATCCAGGATCTCGACAACTGTGCGACCCGTCTCCGTGTGACGGTCAGCGACCCGGCGCTCGTCGATCAGAACGCGTTCGCTTCTACCGGCAGCAAAGGGGTCATCATGAACGGCACTGGCGTCCAGGTCGTCTACGGCCCGCACGTGTCGATCATCAAGAACGAAGTGGAAGAGGAGCTGGAACGATGAGCAACCGCAACCTGAAACTGCCGTCCGACCTGATCGTCTCCTGCCAGGCGCTCGAGAACGAGCCGCTGCATTCGTCTTTCATCATGAGCAAGATGGCGCTCGCTGCCTACGAAGGCGGCGCAAAAGGCATCCGGGCGAATTCGAAGACGGACATCGAAGCCATCCGGCAGGAAGTCACGCTGCCCGTCATCGGCATCGTCAAACGGGACTATGACGGATCGGACGTCTACATCACCGCCACCCGGAAAGAGATCGACGAACTGCTCAGCGCGGGCTGTGAGGTGATCGCAATGGACGCCACCATGGCCGCACGTCCCGCAGAGCCGATTGAAGATCTCGTGCGTTATATCCGCAGTGAAGCACCCGGCATCGAACTCATGGCGGACATCGCAACAGTCGCAGAAGCCGTCCGCGCCGAGCAGCTCGGCTTCGACTACATCGGCACGACGCTGCACGGCTATACCGCCGATACGGCAGGCTGCAAGATCCACCACGACGATTTTGCATTCCTGAAGGAAGTCATCGCAGCGGTCCAGACGCCGGTCATCGCGGAGGGCAACATCGAAACCCCCGCCATGCTGAAGCGCGCCTTCGACCTCGGCGCCTACGCAGCCGTCGTCGGCGGCGCGATCACCCGCCCGCGCGACATCACGAAGAAATTCGTCCGTGAACTGCACGGAGCGGACTTATAAGGAGTCACGGTGAACAGCCGGCAGGAAGTCGATCCCCTGCCGGCTGTTTTTCTCGAGTCGCATGGTGTATCGGACACTTAGCCGGAGGTATCGGACAAATGGCGCGCTGTATCGGACACTTTCGCGGAAGTATCGGACAGTTGGCGCACACTATCGGACATTCCGCCGAATGTATCGGCATCCAGACACAATTCAAGAGCCTGAATGGTGCTCGCTGGCGCTCGTTTTCTGTCGAGCCCCCTCATCCGCGGCGACCTCTCCGAGTGCTTGCCACCCCTCGTGCCGCGCAGAAAACCGGCAAGCCCGCTCTTCTCCCCGCGTGCTGTATCGGCCATAACTCGGGAAGTATCGGACACTCGGCTTGGCATATCGGACACTTCATGCGAAGTATCGGACAGTTGGCGCACACTATCGGACATATCACCGAATGTATCGGCATCCATACACAATTCACCCACATAGAAACCCCCGCCGGCCATCTGTCAGGCCAGCGGGGGAACTGTATTCATTATGCGTTCGGCGGTGTGCCTTCCGCGTTTCCTACGATGGCATCGATCTGAACCAATGCGCCGTGTGGCAGTGCAGACGCGCCAACCACGCGGCGGGCCGGTGTGCCTTCCGGGAAGAAGGACTTGTACGCTTCATTCACCTCGTCGAGATCCGACAGGTCTTTCACGTAGATGTTCACTTTCACCGTATCTTCGAGGACATGATCGATACTTTCCACGATCGCCTTGATGTTCGACAGACATTGTTCCGCCTGCTCTTTCGCACCGCCATCAACCAGTTTGCCTGTCGCCGGATCCAATGGAAGCTGTGCGGACAAGTGATTGTAGTGGGAGAAGGCGACTGTCTGCGTCGACAGCGGGTTCTTCGGCGCGTTATCTGTGTTCCGCGCCCAGATCACGATGCCGTGACGGTCTTCGATTTCCTGCGGCGGCGTGCCGTCACCATGCGAGACGACTGCTTCGATCTGGACGGACGCGCCAAGCGGCAGTGCTGCCGCTTGTACGACCGTGCGCGCCGGTACGTAGGCAACCGCCCGTGCAATTGCAGAATCCGGGAAGAATGTCTTGTAGACGTCATCCACCACGTCTGCATCCGAAAGATCGGTCAGGAAGATCGTCGTCTTCACGATGTCATCGAATGGCACGTCGATACTTTCAAGAATTGCTTTGATATTCTTCAGGCACTGGACCGCCTGCTCTTTTGCGCCGCCCGCAACTACGCGGCCCGTCTTTGGATCGATCGGCAGCTGTGCCGACAGGTTGTTATAGTGGGAGAACGATACAGTCTGCGTCGACAGCGGGCTCACCGGTGCATTCGGCGTGTTGTTCGTCAGCTTGATGAGATCGCCCGCCTGCGGTGCGTTCGGAATCGTCCCTTCGCCATGCGTCACAAGTGCCTCGATCTGCACCAAGGCATCCATCGGCAGCGCCGCAACCGCGACTGTCGTGCGGGATGGCACGTAGGTCGGGAAGTACGTCTTGAAGACCTCATCCACCGCATCCACGTCCTGGATATCCTTGACAAATACGCTGAGGCGGGCAACGTCACTCATGACGTGACCGAGGTGATTCACGATCGCTTCGATGTTCTTAAAACACTGGTCTGCCTGCTCCTTGATACCGCCAGCGACCAGGTTCCCGGTCGACGGATCGATCGGCAGCTGTACCGACAGGTTGTTGTAGTGGGAGAATGCCGCGCTTTGTGAAGAAAGTCCGTTTCCGCTCGGTGCATGCTCCGTATTCGTAGCGGATACTGCGTTGAAGTTTGTCATGAATCTCGTCCCCTTTTCAATGAAAAATTATGTACGGCGTCCGGTGTTCACACGTCCGAAGGTATGCCATTTCCGGTCTCACCCATTCAACAACCATACCACGGCAGTTTTCGAAAAATGCTGTTTTTATGAAATTGCAAGACCGCATGAATCCTTTTTTATGCGATTGGCGTTCCACGACACGGGAAGCTGGCCAGCGTTCGTCCGCCCGGGCCATATCGGACAAATCACGGGCGGTATCCGACAGATCGCCATAAGTATCGGACAATCCGCCGGAGGTATCGGACACTCGGCACGCACTATCGGACACTTCGTCGAATTTATCGGCATCCGGACACAATTCACCCGTCCAGCCCCACAAAAAAAGAGCACGACGCAGCGTCATGCCCTCCCCTCCACAACCCTATCAACTTTCCAATAAAACAAGATCCTCCTGCGTGATTTCCTTTGCTGCAGGAAGGCTGTCACCATTCCGGCTCGCGACCGCCAGCCGGTAATCCACCTTCCGTGTCATCTCCCGCGCCACCTTCTTCGCGAGACCGGCGTTGCCGAAGTTTTCATCCCGCGCAGCATACAGCTGCTCGTAGTGCGCAAGCAGCACTTCCTCCGCTTCCTCCGACAGCGTATAGCCTTCCGCCGACAGCTCGGTGATCGCGAGCAGCTCCTCCGGCGTATAATCGTCGAAATGCAGCGTCAGCCCGAACCGCCGGCGCAGCCCCGGGTTGCTGTCGAGGAATTGTTCCATCTCCCGCTCATACCCCGCTGCAAGCACAAGAAACTCCCCCTGCCGGTCGGACATCTGCTTCAGCAGGACGTCGACGGCTTTCTGGCCGTAATCATTCGCCCCGCCGCCTGCGAGTGTATATGCTTCGTCGATGAACAGCGCACTGCCCATCGCCCGCTCGATCTGTTCCGCCGTCCGCTTTTCCGTCTCACCGATGTGCGTGCCGACCAGGCTGCTGCGGTCGACTTCGATCAGCTCGCCCCGCTCCAGCAGGCCGAGCGCCTGATAGATGCCGGCGAGCACGCGGGCGACTTCCGTCTTGCCCGTGCCCGGCTTGCCGATCAGCAGCGTATGGTTCATCAGTTTATCGGCCGGATGCCCTTCGCGGCGGTAATACCGTGTCAGCTCGATCAGTTCGTCGATCTCCGCCTTCACTTGCGCCAGGCCGATGAACCGGTGCAGTTCCTCCCGTTTCCGTGCGAGCAGCGCTTCGTCGATCGGCACCTCATAGCCCGCGTGCTCCCGCTCACCCGCAGCACGCAAGACGTCTTCCTCTTCCAGCGTCGTCAGTACCGTTTCGGTCCATTCATCACGCGGAAGTGCAGCAATCCGCATCGATTGCGCCTGCGTGATCTGTTCAAGCAGCGTACGCACCATCCGGGCGTTGCCGAACGTTTCACCCCGCGTCCGGTACCGCGATGTGAGCACGTCCCGCACCGCCCGCTCCGCCGCAGCCGTCAGTGAATAGCCGTTCCCGCATTGCATCAGGAAAATCTCCATCAGCTCATCCGGTGTATAATCCGTAAACGTGATCTGTTCCGTGAACCGGTCATTCAGCCCCGGATTGGCTGCGAGGAAGCGCTCCATGTCCGCCGGGTAGCCTGCAGCGATCACGACAAACCCGCCGCGATGGTTTTCCATTGCAGGCACGAGCGTGTCGATGACCTTCTTGCCATAGTCATTGCCGGCTGCGGTCCCCGGAGCCAGCGTGTAGGCTTCGTCGATGAACAGCACACCGCCCATCGCTTCCTTGATTTTCGCCTTTGTCAGCTCCTCGGAACTTCCGACGTGCGTGCCCACGAGGTCTTCGCGCTTCACCTCGACGAGATGGCCCTTTTCAAGCAGGCCGAGCCACTTGAAGAACGCACCCATCAGCCGTGCGACAGTCGTCTTCCCCGTGCCGGGATTGCCCGCGAACACCATATGGGGCGCCAATGTCGGGCTTGCGTTCAACCCCCGTTCCGCCTTGAACTGGTTGACCTCCATGAGACTCATCATGCTCTTCAGCTTATATTTGACGTCCGACAGCCCGATGAACCCATCCAGTTCTTCCATGAGGAGGCCGAGCAGCTGCGGATCACTGAACGCCATGCTGTCCACAGGCGGCGGAGACTCTGAGACACCCGCCGGCCGCGCCATCGCAAGCTTCGTGTTGATCAGCTGCGGCTCGCTGCCATCTGCCGCGGCCAAATCGCCTCCGCGGTTTTCCGCAAACAGGCAGTCTTCAAGGACAGGCGCCGACTGTTCCAGCCGCAGACCCGCTTTCATACCGCCCATAACCTGCACTGCCCGGAACGCAGCGGACGGGCATGCCTGCAGGATGACCTGATCATCCGCATGGCTGTGGAACTTGGCATCTGCCACCGACACTTGCTGCACGCGTATCAATTCCAGCCCAGATGCACTGCCGTCGTAGATTTCGCACACCGTCATCGAAATCTCCGCGGATTCCTCCGCAGCGAGCTGTGTCCGCCTGTTCCGGAACAGCGCCGTCCGTTCCAATGAAACACGCGCACCCCGGCCCGCCAGCAGCCCGTTCTTCCCGCTGTTCGTTATCCGGCAGTCGGTGATCTCCGCAGCTGCCGCATAGCCGAGCAGGACGTTCGAACCCTGATGTGCGGATACCGTACTCTCGGACGCCTGAAGTGACGATTGTTTCACGAGCACGCCGGAACTGCCGCCGCCCGCGACTTCGGAGGCAGACAGCGTCACATCCGATTCATCGGACGCCGATACCTGCACCCCGGCATGCCGGCGGATGACCGAATCGGACACCCGGAGCCGGCTGTCAGCGACAGAGATCCCTCTCTCCCTGCCGTCCGTCACATCACAGTCGATCAGCGTCAATGCGCTTTCATTCCTCGCCGACAGCTGCGTGCTCTGGTGATAGTGGACCTTCGAACCGAGGAAGGTGCACGCGGAGCGATCGCACAGCAGACCGCCCGCAGCCCCTGACAGCAGCTCAGTCCCCTTGACAGTCACCGCACTGCCGTCCGTGCAGAAAAGCTGGTCGCCTGCCTGCCCTTTGAACCGCGAGGCGGAAATCCCGGCCTTCGATCCGCTCACCATCATACCGGCCGCTCCGCCGTCTTCAAGCACACAGGATACCAGCTGCACATCCGAACCATCAGCCGCTTCGATCTGCGCCGCTGCCTGCGTCCGGAAGACACAATTCCGCAGGACACCGTCTGATGCGTCGAATGAAAACCCCGCACCGTTGCCGACGAGGACACGGACGTCATCCGCCTCCACCGAACTTTCCTGTTCCGCACGGAGCTGCGCGCCGCCATTGCCGATGAACGAACTTTTCGTCAGGATCGCCCGGCTGCCCCCCGTCAGCAGAAGTCCTTCCTGCTGGCCGCCGAGAACGCCGCACTCCGTCAGCGCAGCCTGCCCGCCGTCGCGCACTGAAATCTGCGCAGTTTCGACCGTCTCCTCGACGATGCAGCCGAACAGGACCAGCCGCCCGGACACCCGGATGCCGCCGAGATTCTTCCGGAACACCGTCTGCTTTGCGGACACCTTGGCCCCCGCTTCCACCTGCAGGGGATGCCCCTGGATACCGGAGAACAGGCAGCGGCGGAGGGTCACCTGTCCGGAATCGGCCTGGAGTCCTGCAGGCTGCGCGTCCGCGCCGATCGTGAGCCCCTCAAGATGGACTTCCCCGGCCGCAGCGACCCGCACACCGCCCGCAAGACGGACAGCATCCGGCTCTTTGCCGGCACTGCTGAGCGTCAGCGGCTTATCTATAAGGAGAGTCTCGTAATAACTCCCATTTCCGATTTCAATACGGTCCCCCGGCTGCGCATCGTCAAGCGCAGCCTGTATCGCTGTGCAGGCTGCGTCCTGGTCCCCTGATACTTGAATCACCGCCAAATCCCCCGCCTCCTCTCCAATAGTGGACTTCATTTACACACCGAACGCATTACTTTTTAATCAACACCCGCACAAGTTCCCGTGCAGAAACATATATTCTCATTTTACCATAATTCACTGTCGCAGTGCTGCATGAACAGCTTTCTCCCCCGCTGTTTTCACGCTCAGCGCCGGCCATATCGGACACTTCCCGCGAAGTATCGGACACATCGCGCAGAGTATCGGACAGATCCCCCGACTTATCGGACACTTCGCACGACATATCGGACACTTCGCCGAATATATCGGCACCCGGACACAATTCACTCTCCCCCGAGACCCGACGGATCGCCCTCGGGCAGGCACGGCGAGGGTGGACGAAACGGAAACTGCGGAACCATCTGACAGCGCAAACGGCTTGTTCCACGCAAAACGGCCGTCCGGAGAACTGTCTCCGGGCGGCTGTCTGCGCGGACAAGGAGAATGCTCATCCGCTGCGGTCGCAATCATCCTGCCTGTCATAAGCCAATCTGTTCCCACCGATGCGCTTACCGAAATACCGATGTCATAACGGCTTCACAGAGTATCCTCGTGACAGATTCAAGATCACCCCCTTAACGGGCTATACTGGCTGTTCCGAAGATGCCTTATCCCGCTTCGGGCGGAGGCCTGTGAAGTGCTCGATACACGCGTGATACCTCGCCCGGCATTTGCTCACATTCGACGGGAATGAGCTGTGGAGCGGATGGGGCAGACTCTCGGCGAGCGGATACTCAAGTTTTCCGGCGTCTGCCAGCTGCCTAAGCGTACGCTGCACTTCCCCGCTCAGGGGGACGATTGCCGACGGCCGCACAATCGCCATCTCGGCCAGGAAGGAATCGATGAAATGGTGGCGGACGGACCCAGGGATATTATAGTAATTTAAATTCCTGCCGTTCCGCATGAATCCATACCAAGATATATTGGTCAGGTACACGGCATCCTGGAACCCGCCCGCCTCATAGGCCTCCATCACAGACAGCATGAACTGGGCAGCCCGCTCCTGTTCGGGCTTGCGGCCGTGCATGTCCACCCCGGGCATCAGCCGGCTGATCCCATCAAAATCGATGAACGGGACACCCGTCTTCCCGGCACCGTATTGACCCGGATTGATGCCGCAGAGGACGAGGCGGTGACCCGGTTTGGAATAGAACGTATTATAATACCGCCTGCCCAGTTCCGCCTGTTCAGCAAAACCGGGCAATATGTGGATCCCTTCGCGTGCCAGTTCCTCCTGCACCTCCTCTTCCCGCTTCAGCCAATCCATGAATGACAGATGCAAATCGATGACCCTCTCCAAGAGTCTCCACTCCTTCCTGCAGCACTCGGGGTACTCATCTGGTGCGCTAATGACATACCATACTTTCTCATATTTCCGATTTTATCAGAAAACAAAGGAAAAGGAAGAGTTTTTTACTACGAAAAATAATATATAAATTAATATGATGAGAATTACAACAAATACATTCACTTTCACAGCCTGACTTCCGCCGGCTGATCGAACAGGCGCTCAAGCAGAACGTGAAATCGACGTGCGAAGCGGCAGGCGCCGACTACAAACTGGACTACGTCCGCGACTGCCCGTCCATCTGGAACGATCCGGCGGAGACGGCACACGTGAAAGAGGTCGCTGCGGAGAACGTCCGCTGCACGTTTTTTTGTGGGTCACGGCTACTCACGCCACAGTATCGGACAGTTGGCGGGTGATATCGGACACTTCAACGAATGTATCGGACACTTCCCCGAATTTATCGGCATCCGGACACAATTCAACCCCTGACTGGTGCTCGCTCCGCTCGTTTTCCTTGTGGACACGACGACCGCGGCGACTTACCTTCTAAAACAGCTCATCCCGGCGCGCAGGAAACCGACAAGCCAGCTCTTCTCAAGGCGATATCGGACATATGGCGGGACGTATCGGACATATGGCGCGATGTATCGGACACTTCAACGGATGTATCGGACACTTGAGCCAGCATATCGGACACTTCCCCGAATTTATCGACATCCGGACACAATTCAAGAGCCAAACGGTATCCGTCCGCAGCTCGTTTTCCGCGGCGGCTCAAAAAATGCACCACCGCCGACACGCATTTCACGGAACCTGTTATGCAGAAACCTTTACTATTCCCGGCAAATACCTTAACATTAAAAGAGTAAACTAATTACACGAAAATCTGTGGCAGGACTATCAACGGGCAGACCGGTAACCTATGTTGTCATCGTCCTGCGGAGTACAAGGTATGGGAGCCTCCCATATACGCAAACTTGTTGAAGAAGATGCTTCTGTGAGGATCAATGACAGTCCAGGGACACATGATTAGCATTCCCCGGCGGAACGGGTAGATAGTATCTGACAAGTCAATTCAAAAATACGGATAGGGAGTGGAGCATATGACAGGAATGATGGAAGGAAAAGCAGGTCTCGTGACCGGAGCAGGTTCAGGGATCGGACGGGCGTCAGCACTTGCCTTCGCACGGGAAGGCGCGAAAGTGATGGTTTCGGATGTGAATGAACAAGCAGGCGAAGAGACGGTCCAGCTCATCAAGGACATGGGCGGCGAAGCGGCGTTCTTCAAATGTGACGTCAGCGACGAAGAACAGGTCATCGGCCTCGTCGACAAGACAGTCGAGACGTTCGGCCAGCTCGATTTCGCACATAACAACGCAGGCATCAACAAAGGGCTCGTGCCGATCGGCGACATGGTGTCCAAGGACTGGGACATCACGCTGAAAGTCACACTGTACGGTACCTTCTACTGCATCAAGCATGAAGTCAACGCGATGCTGAAATCCGGCGGCGGTGCAATCGTCAACTCGGCGTCCGGCGCAGGACTCGAAGGCTCTCCGAACATGGCGCCGTACACGGCATCGAAACACGCAATCGTCGGCCTCACCAAGTCGGTCGCACTCGAATACGGTCAAAAAGGCATCACCATCAACTCCATCGCACCGGGTGCTACGGTCACACCGGCCATCGAGCACTGGGCGCAGACATCGCCGGAGCAGTACCAAGGCGTCCTGAAGACGCTGCCGGCCGGACGCATGTCCACGGCGGAAGAGCAGGCGGACGCAGCTGTCTTCCTCTGTTCCAATATGGCTCGCTCGATCAGTGGCGTCACGCTCGCTGTCGACGGCGGCTACACTGCCGGCAAGATGCAGCAGTGATCATCACAAAGACAGCTGTTAGAAAAGGATCCCCTCCCTGTTTACGGGAGAGGATCCTTTTCTCATTGATCATTGAGTGCCCGTACTGAGGATATCGGACAAATCCCGTGACGTATCGAACATATGGACGGACTTATCGGACATTTGGCGACGGGTATCGGACATTTCAGCCGGGATATCGGACACTTCGCCGAATATATCGGCATCCGGACACAATTCAGTGTATATCCCTCCCCCTTCCGCCCCTCTTGGAAATACTTACAATCAAACTATCAGGCTGTGCACGCCGTCTGGTATACTGAATCCACCAACAAAAAAGGAGTGATTGCATTGAAGAAATTCGGTAGTTTCCTGCTGTCGTTCGCTCTCGTACTCGGTATCATTTCCCCATCCGCCAGCGCAGCCACCAACTTCAGCGACGTGAACAAATCCACATCGTTCTACAGCGAAATCCAGTTCCTCGTCGACGCTGAAATCATCAGCGGCTATTATGACGGTACCTTCAAGCCGCAGAAGAACGTCACGCGCGGCGAGGCGGCGATCATGATCGGCCGTATGATGGAACTGGACGGCACGAAACGTGCGACGAAATTCAAGGACGTACCCGCCTCCCACTCCGGCAGCGGCTATATCGCAAGCGCTGTCAGCGAAAAGGTGATCTCCGGCTATCCGGACGGCACATTCCGTCCGAACCAGCAGATCTCCCGCGGCGACATGGCGATCATCCTCGCGAACGCTTTCGACCTGAACTTCCGCCCGCACTATACGTTCAGTGACGTGACATCGCGCATGAAAGCGTACGGTCCGGTCCTCGCACTCGCAGCCGAATCAATCACGACAGGTTATGCGAACGGTACGTTCAAACCGCATGATGCCGTCACACGCGGCCAGTTCTCCGCATTCCTCGCACGCGGCCTGAGCCCGCTGTACAAACAGAAAGCGGCACTCGCCGGCGGGTATGCGCAGAACATGACGAAGCAGTACACGTATGCGGAAGTGGATGGCGATGTTGTCCATACGTACAAATATATCGACGGCACGATCAACGGCATGCCGCTTGGCTTCATGTGGGAAGCGAAACGCACGAAGGACGGCAAAGTCGTTTATTACATGCAGTTCGAGAACAGGGACAGCCTCGCATCCGGCTTGCCGTACTCGGACATCTCCATCGACCTGAAATACCCGGCGACCCTCCACAAATCATGGAAGTCCTATGGTAATTCCAATGACTATGAAACGATCACCAAAGTGAATACGACGGTGACAACTCCTTACAAGACCTTCACGAACGCGATCGAAGTCAAAGGGTCCAGCGGCTACAAGAGCTATTACGTGCCGAACGTCGGACAGGTGAAGACGATCGATCCGTCCGGCAAAACCGTCAGCCAGCTGAAGTCCATCAAGTAATTCCAGCGATGCGAAAAGCCTGCAGCCTCCCTCATGGGCTGCAGGCTTTTTATATGCACGCAGAACTGGCGCATGCCGCGTATCGGACAATTCGACGGACATATCGGACACTTGGCGCAGCGTATCGGACACTTGGACCTGAGTATCGGACATTTCGGCGAAAGTATCGGACACTTCGCCGAATTCATCGGCATCCGGGCACAATTCACCTCGGACCGAAGCAGCCACCAACGCTAGTCCGCCAGCACAAATTTCACAGCACCTATGCCGACATCCACCTTCAGCTCGATCACCGTCTCCGCCCCTTCGTACGCCTCGTTGACATAGACACCCTTTCCTTTGTCGATGAACCCTTCGGCATCCACTGTCCCAAGACCCTTATCGACAGTCACCCGGACCCCGGTCCCTTTTGGCAGGAGGACCTTCAGATCGCCCACGCCCCCGTCGATCTTTGCGTCAAATCCATCCTGCCAGTCCCCCGCCAGATTCACGGTCATGTCGCCCACGCCGGCATCGACGGACAGCCGGCTCAGCCGGATCCCCGCCAAGTCCAGGTTTGCCTCAGCGACTGCTGCATCCACACGGAGATCGACCGGAATCTCGTCCGTCAATCGGAGCGTCCAGTCATTGCGCTTTTTGCCCATCGTCCCGAACGCATTCATCTTCTGATGGATGGTGAGATGCCCCGTCCCCTTCTTCTCCCGATACCGGACAGACGGCCGCCATTTCTTCACGTTGGTGTCGAGAACACCTTCCGCCCAGCCTTCAGCTCCCCCTTCGATCTGCAGATTCCCGGCCCCGAACGTCACATCGACGTTCAGCGAAGACGCCGCATCCTTGCCGATATCGACTTCCTGCGCGCCTTTGTCTGACAGGAAAAATCCGAACGCCCGATTCGCCTGCAGGCCGAGTCCCGCAACAACCGCCAGCACAATCAGCCCGATCCAATACTTCCTCACACAACCACCCCTTTTCATCCAGTATAAGCAAGTGTTCTGACAATTACCTCAACCCACTGGATGAAAAGCGGCTCGGACGAAAGGATGAGATCGGCTGCTGCGTCACCTTCGCTTGCGATAACGGACATATTCCGTGAAGTATCGGACACTCGGCACGATGTATCGGACAGTTCAGCGGACGTATCGGACACTTCGCGGGAGTTATCGGACACTTCGCCGAATTTATCGGCATCCGCGCACAATTCAACCCCCTGATTGGTGCTCGCCTGCGGCTCGTTTCCTGTCGCAGCATCTCTGTGCGCGGCACCTCGCCACTTCCAATAAACCCCCTGGCCGCGCAGAAAACCAGACAAGCCAGCCCTCCCCACTGGGCATATCGGACATATCCGGCGAAGTATCGGACAGTTCGCCGCACTTATCGGACACTTGGCAAGGAGTATCGGACAGTTCAGCCGGCCTATCGGACATATCGCCGAATTTATCGGCAGCCGAACACAATTCAACCCCCTGATTGGTGCTCGCTGCCGCTCGTTTTCTGTCAAAACACCAAGCTCACCAATCGATCATTTCCGGATAATCTCCCTTGTATTGGAGTTCTTCCACATCGACGCCGTAATGCCGGGCAGCGTTCAGGAACTGCGTATGCAGCTCAGAGTACCGGGCATTCTTCTCATTCACCCGTTTCACCATGACACTGATCGAATTGAACCGCTCGTCCGCATCCATATGCAGGAAGTTCAGGTTCAATTCATCGATGTACTGTGTGAGATAGCGGGAATACGAGTTGCCGCGCCCCGCCCGTAAATAACGCTTGCATCTGCTGAACTTGCTCTCCGGCAGCGTTTCCGACAGGCATGTCTGGACGGCAGCCTGGAATTTCCGGACAGTCGCCGTGACCGGATCCCACAACGGCGGCTTCTTCTGGTGTTCCCGGATACCGATGAAATCATTGAGGGCAAAGCTGATGAACAACAGCTCCGGCCACAGGATCCCGCATTGCAGGTAGACATTCGATTCACTGCACGCGATCGATTGCCGCAGCCGCTTTTCCCGATCCATACCATTCGGGACAAAGCGGGTTCCCCGATTCCCCATCATTGCGTGGCGCAGATCGTAGCAGAGGCCGAGCACCCGTGTCCGCACGGCATCATAATGGACATACTCCCCTTCCTCCCCGACAATCTCATGCAGGGCCTCGTACAAATCATCGAAATCATTCAAATCACCCGTCACATAGACCCCTGCGTGATTCGGCGTATCTTCGAGATGGATCATGCCTGTCTCCCCCTTTTCACTTCCATTCTTTTATTACACTATACGAAATCGTCTTGATTCCGACAATCCCTCCGACCATCTACCACCGGACCTGTGCAAGCCGTCTGATGCATCCTGCTGCTCGTTGTGATAAGTTAGCAGCAGATGCCCGCACGCGGTAAGACTTGAATGCGGCGCTTGGCATTCCGGAACCATCGATTGAATGCATACTAAATACACATAAGACCGAGCCAGACAGACCTCATCGCTGCCGGCACTGACAAGGAGACGATTCAATATGGAAAAACGACCACTCGCAACGCTGCAAGTAAAAGGAAAAATGGAAGACGGCTTGAAGAACAGCATTCATGTCAGGGACTTACCCCCATTCACCGTGGATGAACCCGAGCGGCTCGGCGGTACGAATGCCGGTCCGAATCCATTGGAATACTTTCTCGGCGCCTTATCCGCCTGTACATCCATCATGGCAGCCTATGTCGCAAAGGACATGGATTTCAACTACACTGATTTTACGTACGAGTCATCCGGAACGCTGGATCCGCGCGGCTTCAAAGGTGTGGAAGGCGTGCAGACCTACTTCCAGACGGTCCAGCTGGATGTGGTCATCGAAACCGAGGAGACAGAAGCCAGATTGGAGCAGTTCAGAGAGACCGTCGAATCCAGATGTCCGCTCTACAATCTGCTGAAAGACGCAGGCGTGGAAGTGACCGGCCGCTGGTCGAAGAGGTGATTGGTTCCCCCCAACCGTTCAGGTTTTGAGAAGACGCCTTCCGATAGCCCTCCAACAAGATGGGTAATTAGAATGGCGTCTTTTCCTATCCTTCGATTTTACAGTGCTCCCTCGACACCGCGAAAAAGACCGCCATCCCCTCGGGACAGCGGTCTCCTTTTGCGCACTATCTTCACATGATCAGAACGGATTCGTCGCGATCAGCGTAGCCGTCTTCGTATAGACACGCGGGTGCAATTTCAGCTGGCTGACAACCATCTCTGCGATATCCTCCGGCTGGATGGTTTTGGACGTGTCGTTTTCTTTGATCAAGTCCAGATCGAAGGCCAGATCGGTCGCCACCGTGCTCGGCGCGAGGGCGGAAACCCGGATATTATTCCTGCGTACTTCCTGCGCAAGTGACTCCGTGAAGCCGATCACCGCGAATTTCGACGCACTGTACGCACTCGACGTCGCAGCGCCGTTCAATCCGTTCGTCGACGCGATCGTCACGATATCGCCGCCGTTCTTCTCGATGAGCTGCGGCAGGACGGCGCGCGTCACATGATACGTCCCCATCACATTCACGTCCAAAATCCGTTTCCATTCCGCCGGTTCCATCTCAAGCACGGTGCCGAACGAAGCGATCCCCGCGTTGTTGATGAGTATATCAGCTGTGCCGAGTGCGTCCGTCAATGAAGCAACTGCTCTCTCCGCCTCATCCTGTGATGAAACGTCCGCCATCGCATACGCAGCGTTCACACCGAGCGCTTCAATCTCCGCCGCAACATCCTTCAGCGCGGACTCCGTGCGCGCCAGCAGTCCGACATGGACGCCTTCCTTCGCGAGTGCAATCGCCGTCGCCCGGCCTATGCCCCGCGCCCCTCCTGTGATGAACGCCACTTTCCCTTGCAATGATTGTGCCATCAGATATACCCCTTTTCGATTTTGATTCTGGTCATTTCCAGTATACAGCGCCTCGTGGGCCACTTCACGGAATCGGTTTGACAGATTTTTCACTTGCAAGGAACCAGATGTGCAGCTTGGCACTTGTCTCTTCGGCTGCCTCGGTCTGTATCGGACATTTGGCGAAAGGTATCGGACTTTTCAGCCGACATATTCTTTCTGCGTGCCTGTGCACCACACAACTCAGACACTATTCTGATTAGTGTCTGAATTGCACCGTGCACAGGTACTGGGGAATAAAGAATGCGCTGCTCAGCATGGCCGTCTATATCCTGCTGGCTGTGCTGTCCGTCTACTTCATGGCACGGTCCCTGTCGGAGTACTCGTTCGGAATCGTCGAGATCGGCTTCATGGACGTCGCACTGCCGCTGACGCTTTTCGCCGCTGTCGCGATCGGCATCCATGCGACCGCAATCTTTGTGACATTCAAGCTGTTCTCTGAACCCATTTCCCTCAAGGCGGTCATCCACGGTATCGGCGAATTCTATGAAGTGCCGGTCGCACTGACCGCAGTGAGCCTGGTCCTGCTGCTCTTCAAATCGTACACTGTCGGGTTCGGGATCCTGGCTATCGGAGCGGGCCTTGCATTCGCGACAATTCCGATGTTCGTCATGATTTCCCAGCTGGTCAGACAGTCGAAGACCATCGACAAATTCTACGCGTTCCTGTTCTATGCCGTCTTCCTCTTCGTCGCAGGCGCCCTCATCAGCGTGCTGGCGATGGACTCCCAGCTCGGCGAACTCATGAACACACTCAACATGCTGTAACCGGCGCGTCCCTGACAGGCCCGCCAGCAGCCGTATCCCTTGCCGTTTCTTGTACGGCAGGGGATATTTTTTAGTCGGCTGAAGTCAAACTATAATGACCCCAGAGACTTCTCTCCTTCACACTTCAACCTGCAAAGCGAACAGCCCGCAAGCCGGATACCCGGCTCTCGGGCTGTTCACCTTCCTGTGGACAGTTTCATGTTGGATATCGCTCGATCCCCTGCATAAGCAGTCAAGACAGATCGGCATTCACCTGCCGTCGTTCCGACCGGACAACGAGATGGATGCTCACTTCGTAAAGACCGATCATCGGCACGAGGATGATCAGCTGGCTGAAGAAATCCGGCGGCGTGATGAGTGCCGACAGGACTGCCAGCACAACATACGACCACTTTCTGACCTTCTTCAATGTACCGGACGTCAGGATACCGATCGCCGACAGGAACAGTGCCACGACCGGCAGCTCGAACAGAAGACCGATCGGCATGGTGGTCAGCAGCAGAAACCGTGCATATTCCTTTGCGGACACCATGACGTCGAAATTCATCTCCCCGAGCTTGACCAGGAAGTTATAACTGAGCGGATTGACGACGAAGTACCCGAACGCAAGACCGCCTGCAAACAGCACCAGGATGGCAGGGGAATAGAGTCCGAGAAATCCTCTCTCTTTCTCATTCAACCCCGTTTTGACGAACTGCCAGAGAAAATGGCACAGGAAAGGAACGGAGAACCCGAAAGCCAGGGCCGCTGAGATTGTCGTATAGAAGGAGACGACCTCCATCGGACTCAGCACGATCAGATCATAGCCGCGGGTGATATACGGGAACCAAAGATTGATCGTACTGAGCGCTGCCGCGAAGAACAGCAGGAACACGGCGATACTTTTGATAAGCTGTTTCCGCAGTTCGGTCAAGTGGGCCGCCAGATCGTCCCCTTCCCCGTCTCCGCCCGGCTCTCCGGGCTCCGGCGAAGCTGCGGCGGCGTCTTGAGTCTCTGCAGTTCCCTTTTCTGACGGCTGGGACGGCGGAGTATCTTCCAGGGTCTTCTGTTTGGCCTGGACGGCCGCATCCGCCTCTTCTTTGTTCTTCTTATCAAGCGGACTGAGTATTTTCCGGTTATGGTCTTGGTAGGGATCCATCAGTCCACCCGCTTTTCAGCCTCAGATGCTTTCTTTGTGTCAGTCTCCTCATCATCCATGACGTCCTTGGCTGATTTCTTGAATTCGGATAGTGTTTTTCCGACTGCTCCGCCGATTTCCGGCAGCTTGCGCGGACCGAACAGCATCAGGATGATGACGAGGATGATCAGAAGTCCCGGGACACCGATCGCTGCAAAATTCATCGAATTCCTCCTTAATTCTTCAGACGAGCGAGCCGCCTTTCTTGTGGTACTGCAAAATCCCGTCGGCACAGCGGTAGGCCAGTGCACCGACTGTTCCGGTCGGATTCCGGCCGCTGTTATGGCTGAAGTTGCCGGCCCCGACCACGAAGAGGTTATCCATATCCCAGTGCTGCAGGTAGTTGTTGACGACACTCGTTTCCGGGTCCGCCCCCATGATGGTCCCGCCGGTATTGTGCGTCGACTGGTACGGCACGATATCGTAGTCCTCGATCGGTGCAGCAGCTTCAGTCTTTTTCGCACCCATCTTTTCGGAAACCTCCACCGCTTTCTGTGTCAGATACTTATGGAGATTCCGATCTTGATCCGTGAAATTATACGTCAGGCTCAGCAGCGGCACTCCGTACTTATCCTTATAAGTGGAATCGAGTGACAGGTAGTTCTCTTTGTGCGGCATGGACGCAGCTTGTCCGCCGACGGACAGCGTTCTCGTATAGTTCTGGATGGACGCCTTCTTGAACTCCGCCCCCCACGTCGGGACATCGGACGGAACCGGATTCGTTTCGATCGGCCGCTTCCCGGTCTGCGTCAGCATGAGCATGGAGCCGTGGATGAAATCGAGATCGCTGTGATCGAAGTTGTCCGCATTCAGATCGTCGAACAGCATGCCGAGCGCGCCTGCGCCCATGAACGTATTCATCTGTTCATCGTAATAGCCGGTTGCACCAGGTCCGAGCTGATAGCAATAGTTGCGGCCGAGTGAGCCTTTGCCCGTATCCGGATCGTACTGCTCCCCGATCTCCGACACCATGAGCAGTTTGGCGTTATTCATGACATAGCTCGTCAGCACGACAATATCGGCAGGCTGTACGAACTCTTCGCTTGTTTGCGTGTCTACGTACTTGACGCCGGTCACTTTGTCCCCCTGTTTGAGGATTTCCACGACATTCGCATCGAATACGACGTCATAGTTGCCGGTCTTCTTCGCTGTCGGCAGCACGGTCACTTCCGGTGAGGATTTTGCGCCGTACTCACAGCCGAACCGCTCGCAGAAACCGCAATACTGGCAGGCATTGATGGTCGAGCCATCCGGATTCTCGTACTGTTCGGACAGGTTTGCCGAAGGGATCATGTACGGATGATAGCCGAGATCCGTGGACGTCTTCTCGAATTTCTTCAGGAGCGGGGACTTCTTCATCGGAGGGGTCGGATAATCGGAAGAACGTTTCCCTGCGAATGGGTTCTTATCTTCCCCGGACACCCCTACCGTCTTTTCGAACTTATCATAGTACGGTTCCAGCTCATCATAGGTGATTCCCCAGTCCCTCAGCAGATAGTCGGAAGACAGCTTATCCTTGCCATACCTTTTGTCTGTCATCGTCTTGATTTCAAAATCGTACGGAAAGAAGCGGAACACCATGCCGTTCCAGTGCGTCCCTGCACCGCCGAGCCCTTCCCCGAGCAGGAACGAACCGAGCTGGCGCATCGGCAGCGCCCGCTGTTTCCTGGTGTTCCGGAAGGTGATCGTCTCCTTGGACAGATCCTGCATCAGGTCATAGCGGACAGCATACCGGTATTCGTCGTGGATCATGGTGAAGTCCTTGGTGCCCCGGTCCTTTCCTCGTTCCAGACCGCGCACTTTCAAGCCTGCTTTCGCACATTCCGCCGCTACGATGCCGCCCGTCCAGCCGACACCCACTGTGACAACGTCGACTTTGTCCATTGTTTTCGCCATATTCGTTCTCCTCTCCTTATCCGTCAGTGCTGCATGCTGCTGATCGATTTCGGATCGATCTTCTTGAAGTCCTCATCCTCGATTTCATTGATATACGACATCTGGTGCCCCGGGAAGTCTTTCATCTTCCAGGCGGCCATATCGACGTTGCCGTTGTAGATCGGATCCGCATAGGCCCCTTCGAGTGTGGCGGACCGCAATAATTTGAAGAAGAAGGACGAGTCCGTTCCTTTCATGGTGATCTTGTCCTTTTGGAGATCCGTCAGAATTTCGTCCTTCTGCTCATCCTCGATTTCCGTGAAATCCTTATCGAACCGCTTATTCGCCTCTTCCTGCATCACAGCGATCCCTGTACGGAACAGTTCCGCCCGGGTCAGCGGCGTCTGATACCCCTGTGTCGGTTCCCCTTTGTAGAACGGCCCCTGCATGTATTCACGCGAGTTGCTGCCGTAATTGCCGGCCAGCTGATTGTCGATGAAATACGGGACACCGAGTCCCATTGCACCAGGTCCAAGATCATCCTCCGGGAAGATCCGCTCCGTCGCATGGGCCAGCACTTTGAATTCCGCAGGATTCTGGAAAAACATCAGTCCGCGGTTGATGCGGAAGTCATCCTTGCCTCCGCCGCCCGATGGTTCCGCAGGCTTCGTATCCGTGGACTTCGCGTTATAGCCGACAAGCCCGCCGATCAGACCGCCTCCGACCAATGTCCCTGCTGCAATCCCGCTTGTCTTCAGAAACTCGCGTCTCGATAGATTCTTATTCTTTTCTGCCACGTGTCTGTTCCTCCTCCGCTAATGATTTCACCGATTGCGTCAAATGAAGGAACACAGCATCCCCTATGTACTCTCTCTAATGGAAAACCCGACGCAGAACTTGTCGGCTCATGTCGGGTTTTCTTGCACTTTATCAAACTTTAAGACTATTTACAATTGATAGTGCTTACTTTTCGTAACTATTCCATAGCGGATTTATAGATGAATAACGTAAAAACAGTATGCCGCTCATGTGTCGGAGGCATGCTGCTTTTGCACGGCGGCGTGTCGCGGGTATGCGATATCGGACACATTGTGTGAACTATCGGCCATATCCTGTGAAGTATCGGACACTTGGCCTGGGTTATCGGACATATCTTGTGAACTATCGGACACTTGGCCGAATTTATCGGCATTCGAAAACAATTCAACTGCCGCCAGTTCCCTCATTCCACAGCAAAAAACCGCCGCCCATCATAAGAATGGACAGCGGTTTATTGCATCGTGTATATGGTCCCCGTCACACTTCCACCTCAGGCGCATCAGCCCGCGCTGACGGTTCGATCGATACCGGAGCTTGCTCCGGGTTCTCCGACTCGTCATACAGGTGGCAGGCGACGAAGTGGTCGGCGGCGACTTCCTGGAACGCGGGTTTCTCGATGGCGCACCGGTCATGGGCTTTCGGGCAGCGGAGCCGGAACGGACAGCCGGAGGGCGGGTTGGCGGGATCGGGCACATCGCCCTTCAGGATGATCCGTTCCTTCTTGCTGAACGGGTCGGTCGATGGGATCGCAGACAGCAGGGACTGTGTGTAGGGATGGAGCGGGTTGTCGTAGAGCTGTTCGGTGTCCGTCATCTCCATCATCTGGCCGAGGTACATGACGCCGACCCGGTCACTGACATGTTTGACGACATTCAAGTCATGCGAGATGAACAGATACGTGAGCTCGAGTTCTTCCTGCAGGTCCATCAGGAGGTTCAGGATCTGCGCCTGGATCGACACGTCGAGCGCAGAGACAGCCTCGTCCAGGATGACCAGTTCCGGTTTCAGGATCAACGCTCGAGCGATGCTGATCCGCTGCCGCTGCCCCCCGCTGAACTCGTGCGGATGCCGGTCCAGCTGTTCGCGGGACAAGCCAACTTTCTCCGCGATGTCGATCACGATCTGTTCCGCTTCCTTCCCATTGGCCATCCGATGTGTCAGGATCGGTTCTTTCAACAGCTGCCGGACCGTCATTCTCGGGTTGAGTGAGCTGTAAGGATCCTGGAAGATCATCTGCAGGTCCTTTCGCAGACTTCTGAACTCCCGCTTGCTGTAGTCCATCAGGTCCTTGCCTTTAAAAAGCACCTGTCCCGATGTCGGCTCCTGCAGGCGCAGGATCGTCTTGCCGGTGGTCGACTTGCCGCAGCCGCTTTCCCCGACGAGGGAGAATGTCTCCTTAGGGCGGATGGCAAAACTGATGCCGTCGACCGCTCTCACGTAATTGCTCGTTCTCTTGAAGATGCCGCTCTTCTGCGGGTAGTATTTGGTCAGTTCCCTGACGTCCAGTATGGTCCGTTCTTCCACGTTCATCCCTCCTCCCTATGCAGGAAGCACCTGCTGTGGTGATCTTCACCCACTGCATACATCGGCGGGTCCTGCTGCGTGCAGATATCCATCACATACGGACAGCGGGAAGCGAATCGGCATCCTGTCTTGTTCGCTTCCTTCGGGGACGGCACATTTCCCGGAATGGAGTACAGCCTCTTGCCGCGTTCGCCCAATGAATTGATGGAACTGAGGAGGCCTTTCGTGTACGGGTGCTGCGGGTTGGTGAACAGATTGGCGACCGTCGTCTCTTCGACCAGCGTACCAGCATACATGACCGCCACCCGCTCGCAGATCTCCGCAATGACCCCCAGATCATGGGTGATCAGCAGGATCGACGTATCGTAATCATTCGTGAGCTGCTTCATGAGGTCCAGGATCTGCGCCTGGATCGTCACGTCGAGCGCCGTCGTCGGTTCGTCCGCAATCAGCAGTTTCGGTCTGCAGATCAGCGCCATCGCGATCATGATGCGCTGCCTCATTCCGCCGGACAGCTGGTGCGGGTATTTCTTCAGCAGCTGCTTCGGTTTTGCGAATCCGACTTTGTCCAAAATGTCGATGGTCATGTCATCCATCTGCTTTTTGGAATAATTGCCATGGAACCGCAGAATCTCCTTGATCTGGTGCTCTACGGTGAACAGGGGATCCAGGGCGGTCATCGGTTCCTGGAAGATCATCGAGATCTCCTTTCCCCGGACATCAAGAATCTCTTTCTTCGACAGCTTCGTCAGATCCATCTGCCCATCGAGTACGATGCTGCCTTCGCTGATGCTGAGGACATCCGACAGCAGTTGAAGGATGGACAGCGAGGTCAGGCTCTTCCCGCTTCCCGACTCTCCGACTATGCCATACTTCTGTTTCTTTCCGATGGTCAGGCTGAGGTTTTTCACGACATTGTATGTTTCCTTCTCGACTTCAACGTCGATGGACAGATCTTTGATTTCGAGTAATGATGCCATGTCACTCCCCCCTGACTGCCAGCATCCGTGCAAATGAATCAGGCTGCGTGAAGGAGACCTTTCCCATGATCACCGAATGGTCAGCGCCTGTGGCCGACGGCAGCTGGTTGTACTCCCCCTTCAGGCATTGATAGCCGAGCAAGGCAAACCCCATCGCCTCCTTCAAGTCACTTGAAAACCCATGATCCTCATGGACGCCGACTGTGATACCGGGCAGGTGGTGGGCGATCCGCTCCAACAGATACGGGTTGTAACTTCCGCCACCCCCGATGATGACTTCATCGATCTCGTTATCTTTTCCAATAAGGAACTTCTTATAACTATCCGTAATTGTAAGCGCGGTCCATTCACTGACTGTCGCAACCAGATCCTTGGCATCCAGATGACCGAACTTCTCAAAGATCCCATCGACAAAATGGGAGCCGAACACTTCCCGTCCGGTCGTTTTCGGCGGCTCCACTTGGAGATACTCATGCTCGTTCATGAAGGCAAGCAGTCCGTCATCGATCCGCCCCTCACGTGCATACCGGCCGTCTTTGTCGTACGTCTCCGTCTGACCGCTCACCCGGTAGACCACTTCGTCGATGACCATATTGCCAGGCCCTGTATCGAACGAGAGGATCTGATCCCGTCTGCCGTTCTTTGGCACATAGGTCACATTCCCAATACCGCCGATATTCTGGACGGCTCGGGACCGGTCGCTGTTCGAGAACAGCAAGTAATCGATATAGGACGTAAGAGGCGCCCCATGCCCGCCGGCAGCCATGTCCGCTGTTCGGAAATCCCCGACGACCGCGATATTTGTAGCGTCGGATATGACGGAGATATCCCCGATCTGCAGCGTATTCGTTTCATCCAGCGGACTGTCCCCTTTGTACGGCTGGTGGAAGATCGTATGGCCATGTGAGCTGACAAAGTGGATGTCGCCGGCTGTATGGCCCGATTTCTCCAGCAGCTCGTTAACGGCTTCACCGAATTTTTTGCCAAGATGGAAATTCATAGAACTGATACTCTGCAGGTCAGATGTTGCCTCCGTCGAAATACGCAGCAGTTCCTTCCGCTCTTCCGGTGTGTAGGCGGTCCCTGCCGACTCTTTGACAGACACCTGCAGGTCGCCTTCCGAACCACTGATCTCCACCAGCACGGCATCGATTCCGTCGACTGACGTTCCGGACATGAGCCCGATTGCAAGTACACTCATCCGTTGCACACTCCTTTTCACTTAAGTTGTGGATCCAAGATATCCCGCAGGCTGTCGCCGAATAGGTTGAAACAGAAAATGGTGAAGACGATGGCGCCCGCCGGGAACAGGATCGTCCACGGGGCGAACTCCATATAGGTCCGGCTCGCGTTCAGCATGACGCCCCACGAAGGGTTCGGCGGCTGCACACCGAGACCAAGGAAACTGAGTGCCGCTTCGGTCAGGATCGCCCCGGATAAGCCGAGGGTCACCTGGACGATGAACGGCGCCATGATGTTCGGCGTGATATGCCGGAAGATGATCGTGAACGGCGACACACCGATCGCTACAGCATTTGTAATATACTCGTTCTCCTTCACGCTGATGACGGACCCGCGGACGATCCGCGTGAAAACTGGCATGAACACGATGCCAATGGCGATCATCGTATTCGTCAGGCTCGGCCCGAGGACCGCGACGATCGTCAAGGCGAGCAGGATATCCGGGAAGGCGAACAGCACATCCATGATGCGCATGATGACCTGATCCACGATTCCTTGGAAATACCCGGCGATCAGGCCGAACACCAGCCCGCCGAGCGCACCGATGCCGACAGCAATGACGCCGACCTGCAGGGACACTTTGGCACCGTAGACGATCCGGGAAAAGATATCCCGGCCGAACTCATCCGTCCCGAAGATGAACTTCCCGCTCGGCCCCTGCATCGTGTGCTCCGTGAACATCTGCTCCGGTTTGTACGGGGCGATCGAAGGCGCCAGCACCCCGAGGATCACAACGAGCAGCACCCCGATGCATCCGATCAGTCCGACTTTGTCGTTCTTCAGTCTTTTCAAGAAGCTTTTCATCTCATCACTCTTTTCTATGCAAGTCCCGAAGCTCTATTTGTAACTGATCCGCGGATCCAGATAGGAATACAGCAGATCGACAAGAAGATTGATCATCACGAAGATGAAGGCGATGAACAGGACGGCGCCCTGCACGACCATGAAGTCCCGCTGGGTAATTGCCGTCAGGACCAGCTGCCCCAATCCCGGCAATGAGAAAATCTGCTCGATGATGACCGTTCCGCCCAGCAGCGTCCCGATCTGCAGACCGATGATCGTCAGGATCGGAATCATCGCGTTCTTCAGGGCGTGCTGGAAGATCACGACCCGCTCCTTCGCTCCCTTCGCCCGGATCGTCCGGATGAAATCCTGCCGCAGGATCTCAAGGACCGAGGAACGGGTCATCCGCATGACAGCCCCTGCCATCGACGTACCGAGGACGATCGCCGGAATGATGATGATTTCCAGGTTCCTCACCGGATTCTCGAAGAAACCGACATATCCGACCGGCGGGCTGTAGGAAAAGTACAGCGACAGTACAAGGATGATGACCGTGGCAAGCGCAAAGTTCGGGACGGATACCCCGAGGAGGGAGACGACCCGCAAGCTGAAATCGGTCTTGCTGTTGCGCTTCGTCGCTGCGATGATGCCGAGCGGAATCGAGATGATCCAGGAAATCACCGCGGCGAACAGTGTCAGTTCGAACGTCAGCTTGAAGCGGTTCAGGATATCCGGCAGCACCGCCTTCCCGGTCCGCATCGATTCACCGAAATCACCCGTCAGCACGCCGCCCATCCAGTCTAGATACTGCTGATAGAGCGGCAGATCCAGCCCGAAGTTCTTCCGCAGCTGTTCCAGTGCTTGTGGCGTAGCATCTGTCCCGAGGATGGTCTGGGCGACATCGCCCGGCACCACACGCATCACGAAGAAGATGAATAACGAGACCCCGAACAGCACCGGAATCAGCATCAGCAGCCGTCTGATGATATATGTAAGCAAGTTCACACATCCTTCCGTTATAACACCTCAGGCAGTGCGGCACACGCTGCACTGCCCATGAGGATCCAGTCTTCTGTCACTCTTTGTAGGTCTGATCGATGTCTTCTGCATTATGCGCATGCGGAGTGAAGCCTTTGACGTCCTTCCGCACAGCGACATAACTCTCAGGAGACACAAGGAACAGGTTCGGTGACAGTTCCAAAAGGTCTTTCTGGGCTTTGTCGTAGATCTCTTTCCGTTTGTCCGGATCGACCGTCCGCTTCCCTTCTTCAACCAGCTTGTCGTACTCCTCATTGGAGAAGTTCCAGACGTTCGCGGAACCGTCCGTGCTGAAGAAGTAGTTCATCGCGCGGTCAGGATCTGTTCCGGATCCGTTCCGGCCGATCAGGATATCCGCTGATGTATTGGACCATGTATCGATATACTCGCCCCACTCGATCTGCTTGATGTCCGCTTTCACACCGATTTCCGCCCATTGCTGCTGCAGAAGCTGTGCTGTGTCGACCATGTCAGCATAAGTGGATGCCGTTGTGATTGTTGTCGAGAAGCCGTCCGGATAGCCAGCTTCTGCCAAGAGCTTCTTCGCTTTGTCCGTATCGTTCATATAGACGTCTTCCTCATTCACATCAATCGCCCAGTCGCCCATCGCAGGGGTGATCGGTCCTGTCGTGATCGCCTTTCCGTCCCAGACCACTTTCGCGATGCTCTCACGATCGGTTGCCATGCTCAGCGCCTGTCTCACTTTCTCATTGTTAAATGGCTCTTTGTCGACGTTGAACCCGACGTAGCTGTATTCCAGTGACTGATAATCCTTGATATCGACATTGTCATCATTGCCAAGCAAGCCTGCTGATTTCGATGTCAGGGTCGTCATATCGATTTCACCTGTCCGGATGGCTGAAAGTCTCGCAGCTTCTTCCTTCATCGTGTAGTATTCGACCCGAGCCAGTTTCGGCTTGTCTTCGACGTAGTAGTCTTCGTTCTTCTTCAATGTCACACTGTTGTCCGGCACCCATTTCTCAAAGACGAACGGCCCGGTTCCGACAGCATTCTGCTGCAGATCTCCATTCTCTTCCACGACTTCTTTCGGTACGATTGCCGCACTCGAATTGGTCAGGTTCGTCAGGAACGTTGCATTCGGCTGTTCCAGTTCGAACTTGATCTGATGGTCATCCATCACTTCGATGTTTTTGACATCCGAAAAATACGAACTGATGTGGGACGCCGTCTCTTCATCCATGATGCGATCGAAACTGTATTTGACGTCATCTGCTGTCATTTCACGTCCATTATGGAATTTGACGCCTTCCACCAGATTGAACACGTAGGTGCTGTCATCCGGCTGCTCCCAATCGCTTGCAAGCTGGCCGACGAGCTCCATGTTTTCATCGAACGTCACAAGTCCTTCGTAAATCTTGGAGTAGATCCGCACCGAGGAATGGGCCGGCGTCTTGTGCGGATCGAGTCCTGCCGGTTCCTGATCATTAGCGATCTTGAGAACCTGTTCCGCATCGGAAGAGCCGCCTTTGTCGGTATCACCCGATCCCTCCGATGACGATTTGCCGTTCGAACAGGCGGCTGCCAGAATCACTGCAAACACCATGAGAAAGGAAAGCCAGATCTTCTTCTTCATATGTCATTCTCCTCTACACGTTTTTTAGGATGCAATTGAAAATCTTTTTTCTGAACGGGGTGATGTTTTGCGGCTCACGGCTATGGAGCCGGTTGGTCAGCAGGCTGACGATGAGCTGCCGTTCCGGGACGACCCATAAGGCGGTCCCGGTGAAGCCGGTATGACCGAACCCTTCCGGAAAGGTCTCCCCGAAGTCCCAGCCGAGCCCCCTGTCACCAACCTGGCGGCTTTCGCAAGCCTGCAGCAGCTCATCGGACAGGAAACCCTTCACTCCGAGATACAAGTTCCCGAGTGTCACCAAGTCGTCCGCATCTGAAAAAATCCCCGCGTGCCCTGCTGTCCCGTTCAAGAAGTAATAGCTGTTTCCGTCGTTCACCTCCCCGACGATTGCCGTATGTTCATCGCGCCATCCATCAAAGTGAAGATGGCGTTCGCTGCACATCCGCTTCTCAATGCGGTTGCCGAATTCCGTTGCTGCAATGTTGTGCTTATCCAAAGGGAGGTAGGTAACGGAGTCCAAGTCCAACCGGTTTCCAAAGTACTCACAAACCGCCTCCTCCAGCGTCATCTCTGTAAGCTGTTCGATCACTTTCCCGAGAAGCATGAAATTCAAATCGCTGTAAACCGTCTTCTCTGCAGACTCATGCAGCAGAGGAATGGAGTCCAGGACTTCATAGAATGACCGCCCCCGCTGCGTATACAGCGGATACCAAGCGATCAGGCCGCTGCTGTGCGTCAGTAGCTGCCGGATGGTCAGCGAGGTCAGCTCCGGCCGAGATTTAGCAGCAGGCAGGCATTCGCCAAGAGAGGTATCAAGCGTCAGCCGCCGCTCCGTGATCATGTGCAGAATCACCGTCGAGGTGAATATTTTCGTGATACTCGCGATGTCGAACCGGGTATCCGTGCGGCACGGTTCCACCGTCGCCAGATCACAGACGCCGAATGCTTTTCTGTATACCGATTCTCCATCCAATGAAATGCTGCAGACAGCCGCGGAAAAGTAACCGCTTTCAATGTGTTCTTTAATGATGTCATCGAGCGCTTCCATCTGTCCCATCTTCCTCACCTCCGTTACTTCCTGTTCCTGATGACTTCCCGGGTGCGGTTTAGCCGCTCGACAGAGGAATCCGGATTTTTGGAAACCATGCCCATGAAGAGAATGTCGATCACCGTAAGCTGTGAAATGCGGGAAACGGTCGCTCCGCTCCGAATGCTGTGTTCCGTTGGGGATGCATACAACGCAATATCCGCGAGACTTCGAACCTTGTTGCTGCCATACCGCGTGAGGGAAATGACCGATACACCGCGCTGCTTTGCCACTTGGACAGCTTCCACGATCTCCTTCGTCTCGCCTGAGTATGAAATCGCGAGCATCACATCCTTTTCGGTAAGGTGGACAGCTGTCATCAGCTGTGTGTGACTGTCAGTCAACGCCTCACACCACGTATCGATTCGCTTGCATTTTTGCTCGAAATCGAGCGCCACGATGCCGGAAGCGCCGACACCGAGCACCGCAATCCGACGGGCCGAAAGCAGCAGCTCCACAACCGCCTCCATCTGCTGCCGATCCACCAGGGAGATTGTGCTCTTGATGGACTGCATAGCCGTATAGGAAACGTAATCGACAATCTGGTCCATCCCCTGATCCGCCGGCATATCGGCGTAGTAGGTCTTCCCCTCTGCCTGGTGACTGCTAAGAGAGGCTGAAATTCCGAGCTTCAAGTCATGGTAGCCTTTGAACTGCAAGGCCCGGCACATCCGGATGATGGTCGCCTCACTGGCATGTGATTTCGCGGAAAGCTCCGCAATCGGCATTGTCAGGATGCAGGCCGGATCATTTAGAATAAAGGCAGCCACTTTTTTCTCTGAGGGACTCAGTGAATGGAGCCCCTGTTTGATGCGTTCCAGGGTGTTGTTCATGCTATCTCCCCCAGCATATGAAGTTTAACTACAGAACTTTCTAAAAGATTACTAGTTAAACTTCATGCTAATCTACCAATTCTGAAAAGTCAATGGGGTTTCGTAATGTTTTACAGTTATTTGGCGGGTAAATGATCGATGAGGGGCGATGGGGATTCGAATCGGAGCGGTATCGGCCAAAATGTGTGAACTATCGGCCATAACCTGTGAAGTGTCGGACACTCGGGCGGCGGTATCGGCCATAACTTGTGAAGTATCGGACACTTCGCCGAATGTATCGGCAGCCAGGCACAATTCAACTGTCGCCAGTTTTCTCATTGCACAGCAAAAAACCGCTGCCCATGAAAATTCGGACAGCGGCTTACCACTATTGAATCACCCTGAAACTAGAAATAGACCTGATGATTTTGCCATCAAGTCACACTCCCTCTTCCTACACGTCCGCCAAATCCGCCATCTCAATTGTGACGTGGAACCCTTCGAAAGCTGACAGCATCCGGCCGACTGCCTCCCAGGAATATGGCTGGCCGTCAATGACCATCAGCGGCAATTCCTCATCAGACGGATCATACTGCAGCATGCCTTTCAATACCATGTCACGGCTGGAGAGATATGGCTGGCCGGACGGAAACATTTTGTCTTCCACATACCGGACAGCAAGTCCCCTGCGTGTTTTGCGGACAAGCCGGAAATACAACTCTTGCTGATCGACCGTAACCTCCCCGTCCACGGCAAAGGTATAACCGAACTCTCCACGTTCCCGGGGCGTCAGCGTGACAGCCCCCGGATGGATCGACCACTCTACTTCAAGAATCAGATGGACCCCATCGGCATCCGCGCCCCGAATGACGCTGGCAGACCTGGAAGCGGCACCCGATAGGCAGCTGCCTGCCGCTCAGTATGGCAGGCCATGCAGAGCGACTCTTCACCGTCCCTCACCATCGCTTCCCTCTCTTCGCAGCTCTCACAGATCATCCAATCCTTCCTATCATTTCCTTACGTGATTAGAAAAAAGCATAATCCAACCGTGCATGATCATTCTTTTGTTGTACCGGCCGTCAGGTACTCCACTGTCACGTCGGGATCCCGCCACGCCGTCTTCGCATTTTCATCCGGCTCCTCTGGCTCCTCCTCAGGCATGCTGTCCACATTACAATTGGCTTCCCACTGCTCTGTTGTAGGGACGATTATATTTTTATTTTTCTTTGTATCTTCCTTTCTTTTTTCACATATATCAGCCGCGTGGATGAGATAGGAAAGAAGAACGGAAACCGTGCATTTTCGGGAGGTTTCTTCATATTATAACTCGTTCAGGATTGCCTGTAACGCTTCTTTGGATAGAAAGCTTTCAATCAGTGTCTGAAGCGTGGTATTCTTATTCATGGAGATGACCTCGTTTCGTAAATGTTGGTGTCGTAACTTACATTTTACGTGGGGCATCTCTTTTTTGTATTCATTTTGATGGAACTATTTGGTTAATAAACACGCGTGGGATCCCCTGTCATTATTTCAGGTTGACAGCCTGTCCGTCATATGTTTGGTGAGTTCGACGACTTTTTGTACGGCGGGTGATTTGAAGCGGTCTCTCAGCATGATCAGGCTTTGGTAACTGTATAAATCAGGTGAAGGCAATTTCAGAAGAGGCGGCAGCTCCATGTCGTCATGAAGCTGCCGGAAACTTTGAGGTATGAATGCAATTCCTGCGCCCTTTTTTACCATCAGGACAATCGGCAACGAGGTCGTCCCCCAGTAGCTGATCGCCGGGATGAATCCAGTTGCTTGGCATGCTTCCAGTATGACATCCGATATATTATGACCAAGTGTCGTACGCTGCATGAGGAAAGATTCATAGCGTAAGTCTTGCAGAGTAATTGAAGATTTTGTAAGCAGGTGGTGGGATGGTGGCAGAGCCAGCAATAACGGTTCCTTGACCAATTCCACAATCTCGAGGTCATCGGCCAATGACGTATTGCGGACCAGGCCAATATCGATTTCGTTGTTTCGCAGTTCGCGCAGGATATCGGTGTACTTCCCCTCCCGAACCTCCAGTGTGATATCGAGTTGCTGCCGCTGAATGTCTTCCAAAATGCTCGGAATCAAGGTTATGCTGGCGGAGGTCGACGTGCCGATTCGGACGGTGCCTTTGATGCCATTTCCAAATCCCTCTATCTCTTGCTGGATGTTATCCGACATGGACAAAATCTCTTTTGCTCTATGATAGAGAAGGGTGCCGACTTCTGTGACCAGAAGCCTCTTTTTGTAGCGCTCAAAAAGAGTTACATCCAGTTCTTCCTCCAGCTTGCGTATCAACATACTTAATGGCGGCTGTGCCATATTCAACTTTTTCGCCGCCTTAGATACACTTCCTTCCTCCACCACTTGTGTAAAGCAGCGCAGCCTGTGTAAATTCAACTTTTCGTCCTCCTTTTTTATAGTCATATCATGTGAGTATCAACTATACATAAACTATATATTTTCAATCTTACTGAATTCTCATTATAATTGAAAGTATTCTTTTTCATCATATATGCAGAACATTCACTTCACGTGTAAGCGCTTAACCACCGATAAGGTATGTGATCTTAATAATTGCCCGACTGAAAGGCCTCGGGTTACCTACTACTTGGAGGGATTCAGATGACTAGAAAGCCCACATTGTTCGAAGCGATTCTTCCAATTATTGTCATGTTGCTGCTGACGTCGATCGGATTCGCTGGTTATGGTATTAAAATCGAACCGCTGCTGATTCTCGCTTCGCTGTTCGCCGGTGTCATCGCCCTGCGGGTAGGCGTCTCCTGGGACCAGATGATTGCAGGTATCCGGGAAAAGATAGATGCCGCGATGCCTGCTCTGCTGATCCTGATTTCCATCGGTATTTTGATCGGCATGTGGACGATGGCAGGTACAATTCCCGCTATGATCTACTTCGGATTGAAAATCATCAACCCGTCGTTCATCGTCCTTTTAGCATTTGTCGTATCCGCCATCGTCTCCATCGTCACTGGTTCTTCGTGGGGGTCCATCGGAACGGTGGGTGTTGCATTAATGGGGATTGCATCCGGTATGGATGTTTCTGCCGCCGCAACTGCCGGGGCTATCGTATCTGGAGCATACTTCGGCGACAAACTGTCCCCGCTTTCCGATACGACCAACTTAGCACCGCTGGTCGTCGGCACAGAGCTCCATGAGCACATCAAACATATGCTGTATACGACGGTTCCGGCCGCTGCCGTGGCGATGATTGTTTACGCGATAGTCGGTTTCAACTCATCAGACGTACAGGCAGACAGCTCCGCACAGACGAATGCTATGCTGAGCAGTCTGGATGGGATGTTCACTTGGAGTCTTTGGCTGCTTGTTCCTGCACTCATCATCCTGTATGGCACGATCCGCAAACTGCCGACACTGCCTGTGGTAGTTCTTTCTTCGTTCACTGCAGGCATCATTGCCATCTTTGTGCAGGGATTCACGGTGAAGAATGCGTTTCAAGTCACCGTTTCAGGTTTTGACGTATCCATGGTCAACAAAGCCGGGTTCGATGCCGATGCTGTGATTCCCGAAGTGTTGCGGCTGGTCAATCAGGGCGGTATGCAGTCCATGACCGGTGTCGTGCTGATCGCACTTTGCGCCTTCTCATTCGCCGGCATCGTTTCCGTATCCGGCTGTCTGGAAGTATTGGTCAATGCGTTGGTGAAACTCGTAAAACGGACAGGCGACCTAATCTTGGTTACCGTTCTATCCTGCATCACGACGGCTCTGGTGACTGCCAACACCTATCTGCCGCTGATCATTCCGGGCGAGCTTTATAAAGATACGTACAGAAAGAAGAACCTCGCCGCCAAAAACCTTTCACGTACCCTGGAAGACTCGGGGACTGTCGTCATTCCTCTTGTTCCCTGGTCGACGTCCGGTGTGTTCATCGCCGGGACACTGGGCGTTTCTACGTTCAGTTATCTGCCTTGGGCAGTGCTTTGTTACACAGGATTCATTTTCGCGATTATTCTCGGGTATACGGGTATCGGGATCACCAAGTTAGCGCCTGGCGATGAAACAGCCGAATCTGCCGAGTGAACCTCTTGTATGCCTGATTGAATCGTGTCCAGACTGAACGATTTACAGGGACTCGACAATTTAATAACACCCGAAAAACCGAACGCCCCGGGGGACAGTCAACAACTATCCTTGGGACGTCCGGTTTTTTAGTTCTGCCAAACTATCTTGTCCATTCGTCATCTCGTCATCGACCGGCAATACAACAGAAGACTGACAGCCGTCAGCTGCATGCGGGGTACCAAGGAATCAAGTATCAGGTACTCACTTTCTGAATGCCAGTTCCCGCCGACTGGACCCATCCCGCAAATTGTCGGTACACCAAGCGCCGCAGCGAAGCCGGCATCTGCGGCTCCTTTGGTCGCCGTTCCCTTCACAGGGACCGCTACCTGTTCCCCTGCCAGTTTCACGATGTCAAACAGCTTACGGGATTGTTCACTTTCCTCCATCGGCAGGATGCCTGAGCCGACCGTCAGTACAGAAACCGTCCCTTCGATATAGGAATGATCCGCAATCGCCTGTATAGCCGATTTCAGCTGTTCAAACTCACACACCCTCCAAAATCCTGTATGGATTGTACAATGGGCTGTCGGTGCCACTGTATTATTAGCGATGCCCCCTTCGATAGTTCCGATATTGACGGTCACGCCTTTCTCCAGATCCATAAGCTGTTTGATTGCAATGATTTTGTGCGCCAGTTCATCTATTGCACTGATGCCTTGTTCGATGGCGGATCCTGAGTGGGCCGCTTTCCCTGTAACATTGATTATCAGATGGGCGGAGCCTTTTCTGGAGGTCACTACCGATCCATCCGGCCGGGCTGGTTCCATATTGAAGACGCCGGCTGCATCTGCAGCCCGCTCTTGGATGACAGCCTCGGAAACCGGTGATCCGATTTCTTCATCTGGCGTGAATAGCAATTCAAGATCGCAAATGTCCGTAGAAGCAAACATGCTTACAGCTGCCGCTGTCACAATCATACTGACCAAGCTGCCTTTCATATCCGACACACCTGGTCCGTATGCAAACGTTCCATCCTCAGAGAATGGCCGTCCGGCTGCAGTTCCAGTTTGGAAGACCGTATCTTGGTGGCCCATCAACAGAATCTTCCCCGGTTGTCTTCCTTTTACTGTAGCGATAATATGATTGCCGTATGACTCGTTTTCCCGCACAGTGAATGGAATATCATAATGACGCAGCAATTCCTGAATAATTTCTCCCACCGCATTCACACTGCTCGGATCGTAGGAATAACTGTCTGTATTGACCAGCTGCCGCAAATACTTCTTCGCCACCTGTTCTTGTTCGCGGATAAATTGACACATGTTTGTTATTTTCTCATCCATTGTGAAACCTCCTCCTTGAGGTGACAATCCCCGATCTAATCCGGTTCTCTATAGATCAGTGTAAATGGATGCGATTCATATGTGAAATATATATAAACTATTTCACTGATATATGAATGATATAAGACTGGCATTTGAACCTTTCTTGTTCTGCTTAAAACTGCAGCTTCCCTATCTTACTGGTTTCTGATCGATGACCTGTGCACCACATAACTCCAACACTATTCTGAATCGTATGTAATTCCGGAGATTCACAGATCACCAAACATAATGGGTTCAAATAGAGTATTAAAGTTAGGACAGCATAAAACAGGGAACACGACAAGAAGATAAGAAAACCCGGGAGTTGATACTGCGATGGACAACTTAATTGGTATTGCCATTGTGACGGGACTTATATTTGTCTCCATGCTGCTCTATTGGCTTTATAAGCAGAGAAAGAACTTCGTGTTCTTTGAAACAGAACAGATGGATAGATTGCCACTCAATATATCGACCAGTGGCCAGCCACTGGCAACTGACGAAGCGCCGCAACTGCCAACCGTTGAAGAATTCGACAAGCCGGAAAGCATACCGGCAGGATTCCAGAAGTTTCATATTCCCGATGCCATGCAAGAAGTGATGAGGCAGACTGTCCAGATCGGCTATCCAGTATTCAATAACATGAAATCTTATAAGGTGCATTTCAGTCAGGAAACAATGGAGGAGCTCAAAAATGGAACCATGCAATTACTAGCACGGCAAGGAAAAAAGGTCATTTTACACCTATGGCTGTATTGAACGGAAAGTCAGGGTTTAAAGAACAAGCCACACTCATTAGAAAACTGGACCCCGCTATTGCCATGAATGATAGCTGGAGTATCTTGACGGCAGCTGTCGGACAAAAACAGCTGGCCACGATGCAGAAGAGTCTGGATCAGCTAGAACGGAACATGAAGCTGCTGTTAGCGAATAGCGAAGACCGCCTGGCAGGAGACGTCCAAGGAAGGAACGGGTACATGATGATTGTGAATGAACGGATGCAACAGCGCGGAATCTCTGTCAGTGGACCCGAGGATATTCAGGTGGAAAATGCATTCAAGGAAACCTTGCAAGACATCACAACCTTGCATAATCAACAAGAGGGAATAGTTTCGGTCATTGAACAATTGAAAGAACGTGAGATTCTACGGGGTTTTAAAGATGCCAAGTATATGACTGTGCTAGAAGAGTCAATCCAGAAGTTCAACCAGACACAGAAAATCATTGAGATGAATTTTCGCTTTTTAAAAGACTATTATGAGCCCTACCTACTCCGATTCCGTGGATACGATCAGTACGAACTTACCCAATCAGCTTTCAATCCGGTTGAACAGACAAATGAACAACTGATTGAACGGATTTCAAACAAGCTGAAAGGACTTGAGGATAATTATAAAGTTATGATCGGCTTTAACCGGGATAACTATAAGAAATCCAGCATCTTAAAGGCGAAGAAGCTGATACCTGCCCCACTGGATACTACCAATGCGGCATTGGTTGAAATTCCTGATACGATGATAATCGGGGAGGAGACCGGTGGTAAAATGTATGCATATATCCCCGAACCAAAAAACTAAGACTGTCCAGCACCACCATAGCTTGGAGGCCACTCCGTACAATCATTCAAGCAGAAGAAAGCTCGCTTCCCCTAAGGGATGGCGATCTTTTTTCTGCTCTGCACGATGATCTGTGCATGACACAACTCCGATACTATTCTGATTGGTGTCTGATTTGAACGATGCACAGGTCACCAAACACTCTGGTCACCAAACACTCTGCCTATCTAGGTCTCCAGCTGTTAGTGTTTCCCCAGACTTCCATACCAATAAGCAGCAACAGTCATTTCAAAATTATTTGTTTTTTTTAAACACCAAAAACCCCTCGCCACCCAGGCAAGAGGTCCGTTCCATCACTTCAATTTCACGACTTCCTTCTTCCTCCGCTTCGCGTCCCCGAGCAAAGCGAAGTTCAGCCCGGCACCCTTGCCGATATGGAAGGTCTGCACGGGGAGTTTCGGTTCCCTGCAGATCCGTTCGTCACGGTCGGCCAGCCAGCCGCAAAGGCGCTGGGCGCGGTTGATGCTGTTGTCGAAGACGTAGATGCTGCACGGGACGTCGATGGAGTTGCCGCTTTTCATGTAGACCGTCGTGGACCGGCGGCCGTTCGGCTCGTAGTCGTCCACTTGCCGTTCGTTGACGTAGCCGCGGTCCGGGAAGCCGCACCAGGCGAACGGCATGAGGCACACACCATGCTTCCGGCTCAGGATAAGCGGCGCCTTGTTGCGCGAGCGCAGGATGAGTTCCGCGCTGTCGCGGGCGCCCCGGAGGCTTGAGCCGGCAAGCCGGAGATTCAAATCCACGATCTGCGACGGTTCATAGGAAATGATATCATTGCTATCCGCTTCGATGCGGTGGGATGCCAGCACCCCCGCTTCGTCATAGGCAGGCATCAGAACTTCGATTTGCTTGCTCAGTACTAGTTGACTGTCGTGTTTCATGGTTGGGTTCCTCCCTTTTTTATGTTTGCCCTAGTTATAGGGGGTAAAAAAGGGTATACTGGCGATAAGCCGGTACACCCCGGCTGACTTTCCCCGAGTGATGTCTTCCAGGACTTCACACTCGGGGATTTTTTGCGTTCCTGCTGCTCAATCACTCACCTCCCTTCAGCCGCAGCCAGGCGACAAGGGCGTCGTATGTCGCTTTATTCTTGTCGAAATAATAGTGGCCTCTCCGTGTTTCGCCGCTGAAGTCGCGCCATTGCGAATGCCGGGCGTTCCAATCGATTCCCGCAAGCCCCTGCATCCGTGCGCGGATCTTCTCCTGCCTTTTCTCGGCCGGCAGAGCATGCAGTCCGTCGAATGCATACTCGGCCACTGCCGACAGCAAGGTGAAGTTCGCAAGCATCGACTGGCTGTAGTCCCCGATGTGTTCCGCCGGCACGAGCGCAAACAGCTCATCCAGCCACAGACCGATCACCGTCAGATTGGCCGTTTCATCGGTCCCGAGCGGCTTCTGCAGGTCAGGCTTCGCATGGAACCCTTTGCCTGTCAGGAAGTAGCCGACCAGCTGCCGAAGCTGCGACAGGGACAGCAGATTAAGGTTGCCCGGCCGGCGCACCGACCGTTTCTCGAGTTCGATACCCGCCCGCTGCAGTCCTTTATGGGTCTTCACAAGCAGGTTCGTCGTCCGGTTCAGGTCATTGCGCGAGTCGTAGGAGATCCGTTTCGAAAGCGACACCGCCTTGCCTTTCGTGTTCAGATCGATGTAGAGCTGGTCCGATTCCTCTTCCGTGAACCCTTCGAACAGCTGCACGGCGATCTCGATCGACCCGAGCATCTTGTTCATCAGATAGCCTTTCGCATGCTCCTCAGGATCGTCACTGCCGAGCATCCGGTTGATGAAGGTCCGCAGCTGTCCGATCGCGCGCAGACGCTGTGTCCCGTCAATGACCGCAAAGCCGTCGGGACGGCCTTCCCGTCCGTCCTCCCACGGGATGTGACCGACGATCGGCGGGAAATACACATGGCCGCCCGCCAGGTTGTCGAGCATGTAGCGGCGGATCAGCGTCACTTGCTGTTTCGCCGGTTCCCGCACCGTGATCCGTCCATCCTCCAGCCGGTCGATCAGTTCTTCCAGCCGGTATACGGTCACACTCTGCCGTTTATCGAAAATCTCCGCTGTCAGCACAGCACCAACGCCCTTTCCCGTTCGATGACCGCCAGGAACCCGCGCATCGTCCGCCTCGTATTCGTTGTCGTCCCATGGTTCTTCAGCCGCTTCCCTGCCGCTTCATACATATGCGCAAACAGCGGATCCCCCGCTTTCCATGTGCAGCTTCCGCGCAGCAGCGTCATCCGGTCGATCGCCTCGTCGTAGCTGATGCCCTCCCCTTTGACGAGCTGGTACGCCGTCTGGGCGAGGGCGATCTGGATGCCTGTCTTGGCACAGACGAAATTCCCGCGCTGTGGCATCTTCTTCGGATAGATCCGGAGCCAGGACGCGAAGAATTCCCGTCCGATGCGCGCCGCCTCCTCTTCCGGATAGCCGCCGAATGCCGATTTGCGTTTCTTCTCACTCGCCGAGCCTTCGAACAGCGCCACGAGACACCGCCGCATCGTCGTCAGCGACGTGATCGCCGAATTCTGCGCCGTCAGCCGGCTGCACACCATTTCGATATCCATGTCGTCGCTCAGGTCTTCTGCGAGCTGCCGGGCAAGTGTCGTGTACGGATCCCGTTGATCGTACTGCATGCGCAGACCCTGGCGCGGTTCCGACCGCTCGGAGTTGATGTCCGAGAACAGTTGTTTTTCCTCCGAAGTAGTGAGATCCAGGAAGATCTGGAGGGCGATCGGCAGACGGTTCAGCTGATCGATGTACCCGCCGATCACGGCAGCTTCCGCAAGATCCCCGGTCTCCTCATTCGCTTCCTGCATGGATTTCAGATGGCCGAGCGCAGACGCCAGGGCTGAACATCTGTGCTGACCGTCCAGTATGTAAAGTCTGCTGCCGGCGTTCAGTCTCAGTTCTCCGTCATTCCCCGCTGCAATCTGCCGCCGGCTCGAAAACACGAACGGGGAAAAGAAGAACGGCTGGCCAGACTTCAGACTCTCCAGGATGAAGTCCCGGATTTCCGCCCTCTTCTTCGTGTCGAGCTTGCGCTGCACATCCTGATCCACTTCGAACAGCGCCTGCAGAGTGAAAAATCGCATCTGTGTCATCAGGACATCCTTCCCGAATTGCACATACCGTTCCCCTGGCAAATTGCTCACCACCTCCACGACCATCGCCTCACTCTCCTATATTGTTATCAGTATAGTCATACTATTTATGGTTTGTCCACACTAATTTTTCCACACGATTTCTTTTCATCAACTATTTGGATAATCAGTGGCTTGTTTAGCAGAGTCTTGACGGAACAGGAAATGTATGATTGGTCACTGTAGGCAAAAAAAGAGAGATCAGGCTCCCAAATGGGATGGCGATCTCTCTTCAGTTCCTTGTTGTTATGTTTTGCTCTCAGTCTAACCAGCCCATCCGCTGACTCCTCCAAACTACAAGCAGATTTTCAGTATCCCATGCTACAATGACAGAAAAAGAGGAGGCATCATCATGAAAATCAATTTCACGAAGAAACAATACAAGCAGCTGCTCGATCTGGTGTATTTGGGCGAGTGGACCGCCAATTCCGCGAAAGAGGAGGACGAGCGGCACATCGGCTACGAAGAGCTGTTCCAGTATATCTGCTCCTTCGCCAAAGATTTCGGGTCGGAAGATTTTGTCGTGTCAGACAAAGCAATGGCTAGGTATTTTCTGACACGGGAGTACGAAGAACAGCTGGAACCGATTATCCAAGAGAATGACAATGAAGTGTTCTGGAACGAACTCGCCGGCCGACTGGCGCGGCGGGACCTGGCCAGGACGCAAAACGTGTTCGCCTCAGAGGGCGATGCCACGGCGAAGTATTTTGAAACTGCCGGGAACTATGAAATCGAGTTTGAAAACAACGGCCTGGAAAATCTGGAGCTCCGGAAGCCATAATCATCTGCGTGCCTGTGTGCTGTACAGGATCCGGCCGCAAGCTGGACTCAATCGCACGCAGGCATGTTTCTCCGACTTGCGTTTGGATGTCTTCGGCTGTACCGCCGCTGCCTTTCTCAGTCCAACCCCTCACCAAACCCTTCCAGCCGTTCCATGGCAAGCTTATAGGCTTTAATTTATCACGCGGACCGATTGCAATGACCTCCATCCGTACAGGCGCCCCAGGCACAGGGCGGTAGATGATCCGGATACCCAGCGAAAGGGATTTCACTTTTGCAAAGCCGTTGAGCGGGCTGCGGAGAGACTCTGCCACGCCATCCGGTCTGAACAGCGGTCCCTGTTTCGCACGTCGCGCAAGAAGCAGCAGGATGTCCTGCTGCCGACCTTTCCCTATGGTCTTCAAATCTTTTTTCGCTTCCTCGGTGAACCGCAATTCCACTTGATATGCATCCAGTAAGAAATCTTCCAATTCTCGTAAGGTTTTCATGTTCACTCGTCCTGGAGCTGCCGAAGGATGGCATCTGTGTCAATCTCCGCATCATCGAACACATCTGTCAGCTTGAGATCGGCCGCCTCACCAATCCGTCCCCCCGCTTCCTGGAGGGCAACTTCATCCATAGCACGCTCCATCTCTTCTTTCAGCCGAAGCAATTCCTGGAAATATTGAAGATCCACGATCACAGCCTGCGCATCCTTTTTCTTAGCATTCTGGATGACGAAAACTTCTTCACTCGTCCGCTCTGCAAACAAATCCAGAATCTCCGTCAATTTCTTTTGCCGTGTCAGCTCCGTCACGCTGTACACATTGTGACGTAAAAATTCCAGTGTCCCTGTGTTCACTTTCTTCCGTCTTTTCTCCGGCACCAGCTCCACACTCACTTTCCTCAGTCCTTCCCTAAGTGTATTCGGCTTTTCCCATTTTAGACAACCAGATATAAGTGTGTTGTTTACTACACAGTTTATCACACTCTTCATAGCATGAAAACTTAAAGCCTATTTTTGAAAAGACCTCTCATTTTCAACAATCCCCTGCCCAAACTCCAGAAACACCCGGGCATTTCTCAAGAATGCCCCGGCCATTCTTCAAAAACCGCCGTTCGCCTCCCTGCCCGGCCTCTCTTATGATGGACTCACCCAGGGAATACAACGCGTCGTGCACGACCTGAAAAGGTTGCTTATCATGAGTCCATTTGAAGAAGTGCTGGAGCAGTACGAGCCGATGATCTCCTCGATCATCCGCAAACTGCATATCTACCGCGAGTTCGAACAGTTCCGCCAGGCGGGCCGCATCGCGCTCTGGCAGGCGTGGAGCCGGTTCGATGAAACTAAGTGGGATTTCGCGCCATTCGCCTACCGCTCCATCCGCGGTGCACTGCTCGACGAACTGAAGCGTGAAACGCGGTTCAACGATGTCCATGTCCCTGCGGAAGACGACCTATTGGAGTACGCAGGTTCGGAGACGGAGGACGACACATCGACATTCAGCCGGCTGGAAGAGGCGCTGGTCAAGCTGACAGCAGAGGAGAAGGAACTGCTCATTCTCCTGTACGAAGACCGTGTAACGCAGACCACCTGCGCGGCCCATTTCGGGATATCGGTGGCGGGTGTGAAGAAGCGGCGAGAACGGCTGCTGGCGAAGTTAAGGGGGCAGCTCAAGAACTAATCAGCAGGACAAAAAAGACTTCCTGGAGAAATTCCCGGGAAGTCTTTTTTGTCTAAAGTACATTCGTCATAGCCGCACGAATGGGAAATTGCTAACAATCAATTGCTCAATGGGTGCTCAATAGCATCCGTTCGATTTAAAACCTGGTATCGAGTATCTCACTTTATCTTGATATTCAGCGAATGAAATTTCATCTTTACAAAGCGGTTAAGCGGACTGTGGAGGAAATAATACCCCTCTATCAAAAACTTCAATGCCATTGAATATATCTCGGCATTCATTGTGTACAACTATTTCGTTAACAAAAATTTTACAATTCAATGAAATTATATCTGATTGGTACGACGCGTAAGTCACCTCACCAATGTAGACATCTCTCTATTCTATGCTTCCCGATGATGTCCGTTACTCACATAGATGTAAATGACTCCGATCGGAGCCAACAGAGGAGTTAAAAAGAATAATAGGAAGAGTTTCAGTAACTTCCACAACAGTAGAATAACGATCGGCATAGCCAATACTGGACCGCCGCCTAATGTGTTGACAACGAGATCGTCCCAGACAATAGAAGCTAACGGGAAAAAGATACCGCAAATAATAATGTAGGCAGGCATGTAGCCCACCATTTCGTCAGTTACATTTGTCAAGCACAGAATCATTAAGACGGCACTGAAGAAATAGGATTTGAACCAATATAGCGGTTCTACACCACTGAAAATTTTACTTATGAATTCCAGAATACCACGCATATAGACCCTCCTACTTTTTATTCATACTAACATTTTTATCTCATTAAGTATACAGAAGAATTAAAACATTATAATCTTACAATCCTTCTTAATTCTCCCCATCAATATTCAGAGTTCAGTATTCTAGGATAATACGAATTCTTCGTCACAACATGACTTCAAATGGATTTTTCAGCCCTTGGAAATAGATCACCACTTGTCCTTCTGGTTATAAAAACTGGACAGACGTCAATCGATCACTCCCCCTGCGACATCGCAGCCAAGATCGCCCGCTCCGTCTGATGGTTCGCATGATCGACGAGTGCCGGGATGCGGAAGATGTCGAACAGCAGCCAGACATACGGAAGCCAGACGATGGCGACGATGTAGATATGCTCCGCTAGGAATATGGCGTAGTCCGCCAATTCCCCGTTCGCCATTCCGACGTGTTCGTTGACCTGTGCAACACACAATTTAGATACTATTCAGAATCCTGTCTAATTTGAACGATGCACAGGTCACCAAACAAACGACACTCAGCACATCCATCGCTCTCATCCCTTCTCCAAGCCATGAGTATAGCGGAGAAGGAAGGACAGTACAAAACCGCATTCTGGAAGTGTATCACAATACACCACTCGTAAAAGCTGGTCGCTATACGGCTTTGCAGGTTGCGGCAAACTCGGTATTTGTCCGAACTTGAACTTCGGCAACAGAAACAGGGGCAAAACGGGAATCTGGTCATTTTGCCGTATAGCGGTAATTCGCACGCTGTCCTCAAGCAACAGAAAAAGAGATCACCATCCCCGAAGGGACAGCGATCTCTCTTTCACTCATTCACCAATTCACAGAAATGTATCTGATTTGTATGATGCACAGGTCGCCGCACATTCTAATTCAGTTCTGCATTTCTTCAGCTATCTTTTCAATTTCTCTTTTTGATAATCCGGTTAGATTTGCAATCACATCAATTTGCATTCCTTCTTTTAGGGCATTTCTTGCGACTTCCAATTTCCCTTGCTTTGCACCAAGTTCTAAGCCGCGCTCAATCCCTTTCAAAATTCCTTCTTCTTTCCCTTCGCCTCGAAACATATCAGCCAGTGTCATCGCAATTTCACTCCCTTCTGGATATGTCGTATCGATTTGTTCAATAATTTTGTACATGTCTTTCCTCGTCAGGTTTTTGCCTGCACTGAAAATATACCGCATCAGAGTCTCAAGATATTCCAGTCCCGTCTGTTTATCTTCTAATTCTCGCAAGTAGGAGACTGACTGATGGATCGATTCCCGCAGGCCATTGCTATCTTTCGTAAAAATGTCGCGGAATATCGTCAGCAAGATTCGAAGTTGCGCATGCCCTTTGATTTCTTCATCTGAATATCTGGTGATGTCATACATCAGGTATTCGAAGTTTGGGATGTAGCCTTGTATATCTGACGGAAGTTTATGATATCCCTTAATCATATCTCCAAGCTGGGTTTTCACGTTCCAGTTATTCTTCCCGTGATAAATGACCAACGGAATAATCATCGGCAGCTCATTTGCTTCTTCCTTCTTCATTTTAGCTTCCCATATCTCGATCATGTATTTCAAGAGCTGGAATGCTGTTTCTTTGCTCGAGTAGCTTTTGTGTTCAAAAAGGAAATAGATGAAACCTTCTTTTTGATTAATGTCTACTTTGAATAACAGATCCGAGAAACTCTCTTGTAGGTCTTCGTTGATGAAGCTGTCTTTATGCGGTTCCAGCGTATTCACGTCGATAACTTGCATAATATTCTGCGGTAAGTAATGGTGAAGAAAGTCTTTAGCGACTGTCACATTCCCCAAGATCTCTTTGAAAAACTTATCGTGCGGATTCTGTATCTTCAAGTGCAATCCCGCCTCAGCATATTATAGTTATGATCTTTTTTTTATTATACAATTCAAACTAAGTAATTGCCATTAAACAAAAAGGCTAAACGGAAAGAGTTGGCTTTGCAGCTCGTCACTTCCTTAGCAGCGATTCCACTTCCTGTTTAAAACCGTATTTCTTCAAATACTCGATGAGTGCGGCTTCGACGTTCTCCCGCTGGGTGATGTACTTTTCCTCGCTGAATTCTGCGGTCAGCTTGGCAATCAGGTCACTCATGTAGATGGCCTTCGTTCGAACCAGTCCAGGCACCGTATATCTCGGCAGTTTCTCGTCTTCCCGGACGCCAGTAAGCAGGTTGTACACTTCGACTCGTTTTTCATACAGGAAGCGAAGGAAGGGAGCATACTCTCAATCCCTTGGGTCTTGTGATGCACAGGTCAACATACAGATTTGCTGGACATATTTGCTGGCAACGGCTGGACACCATCCAGCAACATTCCTATCAGTAGATTGACGCTGCCCTCCAGCAACAGAAAAAGAGACCGCCATCCCCGGACGGCCAGCAATCTCTCTTTCACTCATTCATCAATTCACAGAATTGTGTCTGAGTTGAGGGATGAGACACAAACATTGAGCGAAGTCTTTCAAAGCAGTGAATCTGAACAGATGTGGAGACGCTATCAGAAACAATTGGTATATGCTGATGAAATTTCTTGGCAGGATATTGAAGACTCAACCCTGCGGTTATGGTCTCAATTAGAAAAGCTGTTATGAAGAATTTACGAACATGCTGCAACTGTTGATGAGAACAGCATGAAAGTAAATACGCAGCATGCAGAAGTCATACCTGCCCCCGAATATATCAGTCACTTGCGAGAAGCATGGCTGCCAGTAATGCATAAACTAAAGCCACTATCCTAGACAAGGAAGTGGCTTTTGTTGTGTCACTCCAATGATTAGAGTCTGAACATAAAAAGTGCTCTCCATTAATATTTCTTCAACTGAATAGGCTACACTGAGTTGGATAGAAAAAATAAGGTCTTGTAGAATACAACTAACAGAAACGGGGCGATCTACAATGACCGAGAAGAGAGCGAGACGAACCTATACCCAAGAGTTCAAAAAACAGATGGTACAACTTTATGAAAATGGTAAATCGAGAGCGGACATCCTTCACGAATATGACTTGACGCCTTCTGCTTTCGACAAGTGGGTGAAACAGTCGCAAACCTCTGGTTCGTTCCGGGAGAAAGACAACCGGACGGCTGCGGAGCAGGAGCTCCTTAGTCTGTACGGTGACCTGTGCATCACACAACTCAGACACAATTCTGTTGCTGGTGGACAGCGTAAATCTACTTATAGGAATGTTGCTGGGTAGTGTCCAGCCGTTGCTATCAAATATGTCTAACAAATGGTCTTGAACTCTTCACCTTATACCCAAGACTTAAAAAAGCCGCCTGTAAGCTGCCTAAGAAGGCACCATGCTGACAGGCGGCTTTTACGTACAACAGATTCAAATAACTCCTCACTCCATATCCTTCAACCATGCCGCCAGAATCATATCCTCCTGCTCTTCGATCGTCTGCAGGCAATACGTGACATATCCTTCCTGAGACGCATCATAGGCTGCTGGCAGGCAGCCGGGGAGAAATTCAGTATTCAGGTAGTCGGGCGGTGTTGTATCCTTCATATAGAACGGAAATGAGCTGTGCGGGTAAGCGGCGAGTTCAGTGACCATGGGGACTTTGGTTTCGATGGGGTTGCGGTGGATGTAGCGGCTGACCATGAGGAGGGCACTTGGACTCTCGACGGTTTTGGCGAAGTAGCGGGATTGGTAGATGCGGCCGACGTGCTTGTATTTCTTGGAATAGTAATCGGTGTAGCGGCGGTTGATGAGCCGCATGATCTTGCTGAGGTCGTCTTCGGATTTGAGCAGGAAGTGGAAGTGGTTGGACATGATGCAGTAGGCGATCATCGTGAAGTCGTAGCGGATCCGGGCGTCGGCCAGACAGCGCATGAGGTGGTATTTGTCCATGTCCGTGTTGTAGACGTTCATGCGGTTGTTGCCGCGCATGATGACGTGGAACCAGGCGCCGGGCCGCCACGTGCGTGTGCGGAGTCGGATCGGGCTCACCTCCTTCTCTTTCTTCTGTCATGTGAGACTTGGCTGCTGGGCGATGGCAGCGAGCCGTTTCCAATGGACGGCTTCCTGGATCGCTTCTTCGGATATAGTGTCGGTACCTGCCAGATCGGCGATTGTCCGGGCGAGCCGGATAAGCTTCACTTGCGTCCGGTTGCTCCATTTCTTTTCGAAACAGATGGTGCCGATACGGTCGAACTGCGCATCAGACAGGCCGCTTTCGGCAAGCAGTCGGCTGCCGGGGACTGTGCCATTCAGGCCAGCACCTCCGTATCGTGTCCGCTGGCGCGCATGTGCGCGGGTGACCCGCTCCCGGATGGCGGCGGACGTCTCGGCTGGTGTGTCTACCTGCAAGCCGACACTCTTCAGCGTCAGCACGAAGTCGAGCCGGTCGAGCAATGGGCCGGATGCTTTCAGCTGGTAGGCGCGAATCTGCTGGGGCGTGCACGTGCAGTAGCGTTCGGAGGAACCGAAGTAGCCGCACGGACACGGATTCGTAGCGGCAAGCAGCAGGAACGAGGCAGGATAGGTCACAGACTGGCGAACACGGCTGATCGTCACCTCACCGCTCTCCATCGGCTGCCGCAGCATGTCGAGCGTCTTGCGGGAGAACTCGCCGAGCTCATCCAGGAACAGCACGCCGCGATGGGCAAGAGAAATCTCTCCCGGCTTCGGATACGTCCCGCCGCCGACAAGCGAAATTGCAGACGCCGAATGATGCGGCGAGCGGTACGGCGGGCGGACCGAGAAGCCGCGGCTCTCTTTCGCCAGGTGGTAGACACTGTAGACCTCAAGCATTTCATCATTCGGCAGATCCGGCAAAATGCCGGGAAATGCATCTGCCAGCATGCTTTTCCCGCAGCCCGGCGGTCCTGTCATCAGCACGTGATGGCCGCCAGCCGCCGCAATCTCGAGCGCCCGCTTGACGTCATGGTGTCCACGGACAGCGGAGAAATCGGTCGATGGCTCATCTGTCCGCGCCGCGTCACTCCGGTCCTCCATCACCTGCACCGCCGCCGTCTCCAAGACGAGCTGTCCGCGCAAGTAGTCCAGCAGCTGGCGGGTGTCGGAAAGCGTCACGAGCTCCGCCGGCAGGCTGTCACCGAGCTGGCGGACATCCACCGGCGGCAGAAGGATCCGCTTGAACCCGAGCTGCACAGCCTGCTGGATCGCCGGGATCAGCCCGTGGAACGGTTCCAGCCGCCCGTCAAGCGACAGGGACGCGAGGATGCACGTCTGTTCATCGAACGGGATCGGCTCATCCAGCACGTCCCGTAACACCGCTACTAGCATCGCTGCATCATATCCCGTCCCCGTCTTCCGCTTATCCGCCGGTGACAGATGTACCGTCACCTTCTTCATATCCAGGTCGACATCGAGCGCATGCAGGCAGCTCAGCACCCGCTCCTTCGACTCCTTGATGGACGCATCCGGCAGCCCGACAATCACGAACTGCTCCTTATCCGAGCGCACTTTCGCCTCCACGCGCACGACATGCCCCTTCATCCCTTCCAGTCCGACACTCAGCACATCCATCGCTCTCATCCCTTCTCTATGCCTTGAGTATAGCGGAGAAGGGAGGACAGGACAAAAGCGCATTCTGGAATTGTGTAACAACTTGATACCTGTAAAATCCAGCCCCTATGCGGCTTTGCAGGATGAAGCGTATTCGATACCTGGCCAAACTTGAAGTTTGGTAACTGAAACAGGGGCAAAACAGGATTTTGGTCATTTTATAGTCTAGCGGTAATTCGCACGCTGTCCTCCAACAACAGAAAAAGAGACCGCCACCCCCGGAGGGACAGCGATCTCTCTTTCACTCATTCACCAATTCACAGAATTGTGTCTGAGTTGTGTGGTGCACAGGTCACCGAACAATGAATGGGAAGGCGTCGTTATCGGCGGAGCCTCACTATGGATGGCGAACGGCATCGAAGACGCCCAGCAGCAGGCCGCCTGGGAATTCATGAAGTACCTGACTTCACCGGAAGTCCAGGCGACCTGGCACGTCAATACCGGCTACTTCGCCATTAACACCGACGCGTATGATCAGGACATCGTCAAATCCGAGTGGGAAAAGTACCCACAACTAAAAGTCACCGTCGACCAGCTCGGGGATACGAAGACATCCATCGCAACACAAGGCGCCCTGATCTCGGTATTCCCGGAAACCCGTCAGAAAGTCGTCAACGCCATGGAGAGCCTCTATCAGGGAACGAATCCGAAAGAAGCGCTCGACCAGGCCGCCAAAGCGACGAATGACGCACTGGAAATGGCCAACCGCAAAAAATGAAGCACAGTAAAGGAGGCAAACGGGATGACAGCACCCCTCATCTACGCCCACCGCGGAGCAAGCGGGGCCTTTCCTGAAAATACGATGCGAGCGTTCGAAGAAGCCCGCAAAGCCGGAGCAGCCGGCATCGAATTGGACGTCCAGCTGTCAAAGGATGGCCAAGTCGTCATCATCCACGACGAAACCGTGGACCGCACGACAGACGGAATGGGCTACGTCCAGGATCACACACTGCCGCAGCTCAAGAAACTGGACGCCGGCAGCTGGGTCGCCCCCTCCTTTTCCGACGAGAGGATCCCGACGCTCAACGAACTGCTGCAATGGATGACCGAAGACGGCAATTCCATTACGGTCAATATCGAATTGAAGAACGATGTCACCCAGTACAAAGGGCTCGAACTAAAAGTGCTCGCGCTCATCGACACGTACCAAATCGAGGACCGGATCATCCTGGCCTCGTTCAATCCGCTCAGCCTCAAACAGGTCCGGGCACTGAACCCGACCATCGAGACCGGCTACTTGGTCATCGGCAAAGCGGACTACGCAGTGGAGCTCACCACAGAAATCGGTGCTGACGCCATCCACTGCCAGCCAGCATACGCCCTGTCCCCGTATGCGGAAGAAGCCAAACAAGCTGGCTTCCCGCTGCGCGTCTACACCGTCAACGAGCGTGACGAACTGGAACGTCTCACCAAAGCAGGCATCGACACCTTCATGACCGACCACCCCGCTTTACTTAAATAGGTACCTGTGCGCCTCACAATTCAGACACGATTCAGAATCGTGTCTAAGTTGTGTGCTGCACAGGTACCTTTTCACTTCCCGCTGTCCCTTATCCGATATGAGCCGCTTCCCGGATCGACTCTTCCAGCTCCATCCGGTACCGCCCCGCCTGAGCATCCGTCCACTCGAACTCCTCTTCCAAGAAACAGAAGACCGCTTCCTGATGCCTTCTTACCCAGGAGATATCAAAGTACACAGCACCCGTCCGCCGGATGAAAAAGTCGATTGGCCGGCAGACAAGTTCGTGGTCAATGGAATATCGGAGCTCCGCGTAGACTACCGGATCCAAATCCGCGGCTGCCGCGGCCTGTTTCCCCTCTTCATAGTTGGAGAAGACGGAATCGACATTCGATCCGTATCGCCGCACAAGCTTCTCCGTCAGTTTCTCCGGAATTCCCAGTTTCGTTCCCCGCTCGACTTTCTCCGCAATGAATGAAGGGAAGCCTTCCGCTCCTCCTACCTGCCCCCCTGAAATCGGAAGGTGTTTCGTCCGGGAACCGGGGTACTGTCTGCCGTGCTCCTTCTCTAGCTGCTTGACCACAACACCCAGGACCTGTTCGGCCATTTTCCGATACCCGGTCAACTTCCCTCCCGCAATCGAGATGAGTCCCGACTCCGACAGGAACAGTTCGTCTTTCCGCGAAATTTCAGATGGGGATTTCCCATCTTCATGAATGAGCGGACGCACCCCCGCCCAGCTCGATTCCACATCGGCCGGCCCGATCTTCACCGATGGGAACATGAAGCCGATCGCCTGCAAAATGTACGCTCGGTCCTCCACCGTCACTTCCGGATGGGCGATGTCGCCTTGGTAGACAGTATCCGTCGTGCCGACATAGGTTTTCCCTTCCCGCGGGATCGCAAAGATCATCCGTCCGTCCGGGCCGTCAAAGTAGATCGCCTGCCGCAGCGGAAACCGCTGACCATCGAAGACCAGATGGATCCCTTTTGTCAGTTGCAGGGACTTCCCTTTCTTGGACCCGTCCATTTCCCGCAGTGTATCCACCCACGGGCCCGCCGCGTTGACGACTTTCAGCGCTCTCACTTCCAGCGTGCTGCCGTCCGTCAGATCTTCGACCCGGGCACCTGCCACTTTGCCGTTTTCATAGAGAAGGTCTGTCACTTTCATGTAATTCAATGCGACCGCGCCTTCTTCCACCGCTTTCTTCATCACTTCAATGGTCAGACGCGCATCATCCGTCTTGTACTCCACATAATACCCTGCGCCCTTCAGCCCTTCTTGCTTCAACAGCGGTTCATGGGCAGCCGCTGCCGCAGGTTTGAACATCTTCCGCCGTTCACTCTTTTTGACGCCTGCCAGGAAGTCATAGACCCGCAATGCCAGATTCGTCGTGAACGGACCGAACGTCCCGCCTTTGTAGAACGGCAGCAGCATCCACTCGGGCGTCGTAATGTGCGGACCGTTCTGATAGACGATTTCACGTTCTTTCCCGACTTCCGCCACCATCTTCACTTCCAGCTGCTTCAAATAGCGCAATCCGCCGTGCACCAGTTTCGTCGACCTGCTCGACGTGCCGGACGCGAAGTCCTGCATTTCCACAACCGCCACCCGCAGCCCTCTTGTTGCCGCATCGAGCGCAATCCCCGCGCCCGTGATCCCGCCGCCGATCACCAGTACGTCAAACGCACCCTTCCCCAGCTCTTCCTTCCATTCCGATCGGTTCCCATTTGAAAATCTCATGCTCCATCCGCTCCCGTCTATAAATTGTGAATAGAAAAAGAGACCACGAATCAGCCCCATTCCGATGACGGAAAATGGAGTGTCGTGGTCTCTCAGGTTCTCTACCAAAGTTATTAACTTGCTTTCAGCATATCATAATCCGCATGCCGATGACAGCGACGCCCCTTCACTCCAATGGTTCACTTGAATGCTTGGGTGGCCGCCACCGCTTTTTTCCATCCGGCATACAACCGGTCCCGCTCGCCGTCTGAAAACGTACTGCGGAACGTCGTCTCACCTTGCCATTTCTCAGCGATCTCCTGCTGATTTGCCCAGTAGCCGATAGCGAGCCCCGCTAAGAATGCGGCACCGAGCGCCGTGATTTCACTGACGACCGGCCGATCGACCGGGACATCCAGCATATCGCTCTGGAACTGCATGAGGAAATCATTCGAGACCGCACCACCGTCCACGCGCAGCGACGACAAGCCGATCCCTGAGTCTGCCGTCATCACTTCCAGCACATCCTTCGTCTGATAGGCCAGTGCTTCAAGCGTCGCGCGGATGAAATGCTCCTTCGTCGTCCCGCGCGTCACACCGAAGACGGCACCGCGGGCATCGCTGTCCCAATATGGCGTGCCGAGCCCGACGAATGCCGGGACGACGTACACACCGTCCGAGGAAGCGACTTTCCGTGCATACCCTTCACTATCCGAAGCTTTCTCGAACATCCGAAGCCCGTCGCGCAGCCATTGGACGGCCGAGCCGGCAACGAAATTACTGCCTTCCAGCGCATACGTCACCGTCCCGCCGACCGACCAGGCGATCGTCGTCAGCAGCCCGTGGTTCGACCGCACACAGTTCTCTCCCGTATTCATGAGCATGAAGCTGCCGGTCCCGTATGTCGTCTTCGCCATCCCCCGCTCGAAACACGCCTGCCCGAACAGAGCCGCCTGCTGATCACCGATCACACTCGCAATCGGGATCCGGTGTCCTGTGAACGGATAACCTTCCGCATACGCGTAGATTTCAGACGACGGCCTCACGTCAGGCAGCATGCTCGCAGGCACCGCCAGGATCGCCAGCAGCTCGTCGTCCCACTTCAATTCCTGGATATTGAACAGCAGGGTGCGTGACGCATTCGAGTAATCCGTAATATGCGTCCGGCCGCCTGTCAGCTTATAGACGAGCCACGTATCGATCGTCCCGAACAGCAGTTCCCCGGCATCCGCCTTCTCCCGCGCCCCTTCGACATGGTCAAGGATCCATTTCACTTTCGTGCCCGAGAAGTATGGATCGATCAGCAGCCCGGTCTTCTCGGCAAACAGCTCACTATACCCGTCTTCACGCAGCTGTTCGCAAATACCCTCCGTCTGCCGGGACTGCCAGACGATCGCCCGATGGACAGGATGACCGCTGCCCTTCTCCCAGACGACAGCCGTCTCCCGTTGGTTGGTGATTCCGATCCCTGCGATCTGCCCGGGAAGTACATCCGCTTTCCGCAGCACTTCCGCGATGCAGGTCAAGATCGAGTTCCAGATTTCGTTCGCATCCTGTTCCACCCAGCCCGGCTGGGGGAAGAATTGCTCAAATTCCTGCTGTGCCGTTTCGACGACCTGCCCATGCGTGTCAAACAAGATGGCACGTGAACTGGTCGTCCCCTGATCCAGCGATAACATATAGTGTTCCACTCCGTTTACCTCCGCCTGTTGCAAAATGACGCCCGAGACAGGAGGCCGGGTCCCCGTGTCCCTGACTCCTCATCTGCGGGGTTAGAATATCGTGTAAAGCGCTGTATTGGCGATTGTGATCATCGTCATGACCAACGTGTTCAGGAACGCGCCGACGTAGACATTGCCCGTCACGCGGAACAAGTACCGGTTGAAGACCGCTGCAATCGCGAGCATCGGCACAAGCCCGATCACGATGATCGAAGACAGCGATTCCCCTGGATAGCCTGCCGTCCCCGTCACGAACAGCAATCCGTACTGATAGATCAGGTACAGCACCAAACCGCCGACAAAGTGAAGGATTGAAATGACATACCCTCCCGCCCCATCGTACCGCTCACCTGAAGTGTTCACATTGACCGATATGCCGACGACGAAATAGTACACGAAGAACAGCGGTGCGTATTTCAGCAGAGCGACGACATGATGCCATTCAAACGTCTTGACGGCAACGGTCCAGAGACGGAAGTCCACACCGAACAGCGCATCCACTGCAAACAGGATGCCGAACCCGACGGCAGCCGCGACCGCAGCTGTCACAAACGCAGCGACTATCGCCGTTACGCTTGCCTTCACACCGTAGTTCGCAAGTGTCGCACCTTCCGACTTCTTGGACACGTAATGATAGCAGACCGTCACCATCAGCAGGACGACCGCAACATTCAGCGCCCAGTAGACAATCGGATTGACGGTAGGCGCTCCGAAGAACGGAGTCGTTTCAAGGAACTTATCCTGACTTCTCAACAGCATATATTGGATGACGCTCAGCACCAAAAGAAGAAGGGAGCCGGTTTTAGCATTTTTGCTGGCGTTCCTTGCGAATGAATAGATGAGCACAATCGCCGACAGAGCTATGAAAATCATGCTCACTTGCCGCAACAGACGCATCCCCGTCACGTCACCGCCATACAGCGAAGTGAAGAACAAAGCAGGATACAGACTTCCGAAGACGAGAAGCAAGTATCTCGTCAATTTCGAACCATCCGTCTTCGGTTCAGCGAGCGGCAGTGCCTTCGCCGTGTGAACCTTCTTGAAGAACGGCAGTCGCGACAGCAGCACGATGAGCGGGATGAACAGCAGGAAGAATCCGATCATCGCGACAAACGACGCGTATTCCTTGAACACCCACGACTGCCCGGTCTCCCCGACTTCCACAAGATCCCCGTACTCGGCAAATGCCATATCGTAGAAACCGATCGCATCCCCTGTCGATTCCTTCGAGAAATGGTTCCACGGATGTGTCTCGTTCGGCTGGTAGATCACCCGTTTGCCGCCGTCGACATCATAGACTTCCCCCGCTTCGGCTTTCTCCGGATTGCCGAGGAAGCCCTTACCTTCCGCTGTCGCCACATAATCCTTCTTCACGACCGATTGCCCCGGCACTGCGTCATCCGCATTGAAGAAGAACTCATCGTACTGACCAGCCACTTTCCCGGACGGCCGCGGACCATATGCCTTATTGATGTCCTCATCAGTGAGTCCCATCGTTTTCAGCCATTGATAATCCGATCCCATTGTGAGAGATGCGTAAATCTTCCGGACTCCCGACTCAGCGAAGTCCGCCTCGTCCAAAACCACCGCATTCGTCGAGGAGAACCCGCCCATCGAATGGCCCGAAACCGCAATGATCCCGTTCCCATCCGCATCTTTCAGCACATACTCCTGATCGTACATATATTGGACAGCGTCATAGATGGCGTGCGGCCAAAACGAGAAGAACGGCACCGGCTTCTCCATCGTGCCTGTCGAATGTCCATGGTCATACTGGTCCAGTGCCAAGACGACATAGCCCCGTTTGGACATCTCGATCGCCTGCGCATCCTGCATCTCCCCTGAATTCAAATAACCGTGCGTCGCGACAAGCGTCGGCCGCGGTGTCTGATCCGCCCCGTCCGGCTTGTACAGCAGACCCGACAGTTCCCCGCGAGGTGTGTCGAAATAAATACGCGAAACGTCGACATCTCCTCCCGAATTATTGAATCGGGAAGCCGCCACACTGCCTATCAATATCAAAACCACCGAGACGATCAGCCAAATGACCGGTTTCTTACCTCTGTTCATATACATCCCCCTCATTCCCCGTTTTTTTCAATCCCACTTCAGTCTGCCTCGTAAAGCATACGTCTGCGTCATCGGATGGATACCCAGTAAACAACAAAGGCCCCATCCTTCCAATGAACCCCCCCCAGCCAGATCGTGTCATAGCGAACGAAAAAAAGACACATCGAACATCCCCAGGCGAATTCCTGGGGAAGGCAATGTGTCTCCTCATCTCATCACGAGCTATTAACTTACCATGAGTATACGATTCCATGAAAGCGTTGTCAACCATCTATTTTCAGAACTATCAATGCTTTGTCCCTCTCACATCGAGGTTCTGCTCCGCGCCCCACTTGTGGTAGGATAGTCGGAGAACATTCCGATCCGACAAACACCAAAGAGTGAGGAGTACCGACATGGGCAAAAAAATCATACCCGCCATCCGCAACATGAAAGATTTCGACGCTGTGCTGAAAACCGACCACGAACTGATTATCTTCCTGGAAACCCGGCTGTCCCAACTGGAAAGCACCGTCAAACACGCGAAGCAGCTTGGAAAAAAAGTGCTTATCCACGCAGACCTCGTACAAGGTCTGAAAGTGGACGAATATGGTCTTGAATACCTGATCCATAACGTCAAAGTGGACGGCATCATCTCTACAAAAGCGAACGTGATCGCATTCGCCAAGAAGCACCGCATCCTCGGCATCCAGCGTCTGTTCGCACTCGACAGCCACGCGCTCAGCCATAACCTCAACATCTGCAAAAAGATCCAACCCGACTACATCGAAATCCTGCCCGGCGTCATCCCGGGCATCGTCAAAGAAATCTACGACGAAACAGGTATCCCGATCATCGCAGGCGGCCTCATCCGCACCCAGCAGGACGTCGACAACGCCCTCAACAATTCCGCCTACGCCGTCACGACATCCAACCGGGAGTTGTGGTGAAGACCTACCACCAGGGTCAGGCGAAACTGCGCAGCCGTGTCCCATACAGCGCCAATCCAACACCCTCTCGCCGAAAAGGCAAAGGGGCCTATTTCGGTCAATATTAGTGATGCTTTTAGAAAATACTTACTCACGGCACCTAACCATGTCTATGCCGATCTAATCAATGCAATTGATTTGCTGGGTGCCTGTGCACCACAAAATTCAGACACAATTCAGAATAGTTTCCGAATTGTGTGATGCACAGGCACCCCCTTAAGAAGTCCCGGCTCATCCGTCATCACCGTGTCAACACCCGCTTCGGACAGACGCATCAGGACATCCGGCCGGTTGACGGTATAGATGCGCAGCGGAAGACCTGCTTGTCCGGCTTTCCCTGCATACCGGGACAGGGCATATTCCGTCTGGCAGTGGATGGCATCAGCACCTATCCGGATGGCGGTCTCCACCGCCAGGTCAGGCACCCCCGCGATCAAGTAGCCGATTTCGATTGTAGGATTCAGCATCCGTACCCGTTTCAGACTGTCGGGGTTGAACGAAGACAGGATGATCCGTTCCTCGGCATCATACGCTGCAATCAGAGCCAGCACTTTCTCCTCAAGACCATCGTACGGGATGATATCATTCTTCAATTCGATATTGAGGCGCAGATTGTTGCCGTCTCTGTTCATCCACTGGAGCACCTCTTCGAGAGACGGAATCCTCTCTTGCGAATAGGTAGTGGCGAACCAGCTCCCCGCATCCAGTTTTTTGAGCTGCGCCAGCGTGAAGTCCTGTACCTCTCCAGTTCCGTTGGTCGTGCGCTGCAGCGTTTCGTCATGGATGACGACGGCTTGACCGTCTTTTGTCAGTTGGACATCCAGTTCGATGCCTGCTGCCCCGGCGTTCCTGGCTTCTTCGAATGCAATCATTGTATTCTCAGGGAAGGCGCCGCTGGCTCCGCGGTGGCCGAAAATCAGAGGTACTGGCATTTCGCTCGCTTCCTTTCCAGTCAGCTATTTTTTCCGGTTGGCCATTTCAAGCGCGTCGTCCGTTGCTTTAGCTGCCTGATCCAGTGCCTCCTTCGGGTCAGTTCCCTGGTAGAGACTCTCCATGGCACTGACGACTTTCTGACGTGTTTCCGGGAACACGGATATAAGTGCGCCTTGTGTCGCGACGGATGTCTTCGTATCGCTGAGCTGATCGACTGTAACTTTCAGCTGCGGGTACTTTTCCCACTCGGTTTTAACGATGTCCTGCTCATAGGCGTCCGTGTTGATGGCGAAGTAACCGGTATTCACATGCCACGTCGCCTGGACTTCCGGCGATGCCAGGTACTTCATGAATTCCCATGCCGCCTGCTGCTCGGACTCCTCGATTTCGTTCGCCATCCATAGCGATGCACCGCCGATGACGACGCCTTCCCAATCGCTCGCTTCAGGGACTGGCAAGTAGCCCGTTCCGACATCGAATGACGACTGTTCCACAACATCCCGGACGCCTGCGGAGGAATCCAGGTACATCGCAATTTTGCCAGATTGGAAGGCCGCACGGATATCATCCCAGTTTTGACCCGAATTGTAGAAAGTGCCGTCTTTGTACATGCTGCTGATCAATCCAAAGACTTCCTGCCCTTCTTTTCCGTTGAAGACCGCTTCCGTGGCATCGCCTGCACGTCCGTTCTCTTCATTGACGAACAGCCCGCCCTGCGCAGCAATCAATTCTTCGATGAACCACCCATAGTTCAGGATGGAGAAGCCGTACTGCTCTTTGGAAGTCAGGGCATCCGCCGCTTTTTTCAGTTCCTCGTACGTCGCCGGAGGGGCCTCAGGGTCGAGACCTGCGTCTTTGAACGCATCCTTGTTATAGATCAGGACCGGTGTGGAGGAGTTGAACGGCATCGAGTACTGTACTCCGTCCACGTTGTAATAATCCGTGATGTTCTTCTCCCATTTCCCCGTGTCATAGTTCTCGGCATCGATGAATTTCTGGACCGGCTGGATCTTTCCGGAATCCATCATGTACTTCGTACCCACTTCAAACACCTGCATGATGGTCGGGGCATCTTCTGTTCCGGCTACCGTGTTGAATTTCGTGATGGATTCTTCATAGGACCCCTGGAACACAGCTTTCACCTCGATATCGTCCTGCTGGTCATTGAAATCCGCAACGAGCTGATCGATGACTTCCTCGAGCTTCCCGCTCATCGCATGCCAGAACACGACTTCCGTTTTCCCGGCCGGCTCGTCTGCCTCACCTGTCGTTTTTGGGGACGCTTCTTTTTCCGAGTTGCAGGCGGCCAATAGCAGCACCAGCAACGTCATCAGTGTCAAAAGGATTGTAGGTTTTTTCATTTGTCCATTCCTCCGGTCCGTTTATTTAATTGCGCCTCGTGTAAGGCCCTCCTGCAGTCGTTTCTGGCCCAGGAACAAGAGAACCAGTGTCGGAAGGATGACGAGAACCGCGCCCGCCATCACCACACCCCATTCAGTGGAAACTTCCTGCGACTGCATCTGTTTCAGGCCGATCTGCACGGTGCGCATCTGTTCATCATTCGTCACCAGCAGCGGCCATAAGTACATGTTCCACGCAGTCAGGAAACTGTAGATCGCCAGTGTGACTAATGTAGTCTTCGAAACAGGCAGTACGACTTTCCAGAGAAATTGGAATCGGCTGACGCCTGCCACCTGGGTCGCTTCGTACATTTCAAGCGGGATCGTCTTGAATTGCTGACGCAGCAGGAACGTCCCGAACGCCATGGCGAAGAAAGGCACAGACAGTCCCAGGTATGTATCGGTCCAGCCGAGCGAGCGGATTGTCTGGAAGTTCGGGACCATGGTCGCTTCCCACGGGATCATCATCGTGGAGATGAAGATCAGAAATATCGTATTCCTCCCTTTGAACGGGATGAACGTGAAGGCAAATGCAGCGAGACAGCTAAAGACGACCTGCCCCACCATGATCAGTGTGGAGACAATGAAACTGTTGAACAGATACCGCAGCAGCGGCACTTTCTGCATGGCAGCCTCATAATTGGTGAACGAAAATCCGCTCGGCACAATCTGCCCCTTCAGCACTTCACCGCCTTGCATGAAGCTGATCGAGAATGCGTACAGGATCGGAAAGAACATCACGAACGACGCCACCAACAACAGAGCATATAATAGGGATTTCTTTTTCCATGTCATTGATAGTGCACCTTCTTTTCGCTCCACTTGAACTGCAAAATCGTGACGACCAATATGAAGGCGAATAGGATGACCGCCTGGGCACTGGCTGAACCGATGTTGAAGTTGACAAACGCGTCTTTGAAGATGGAGTAGACGATGACATTCGTCGATTCCATCGGTCCGCCTTTCGTTAAGATATCAATCTGGCCGAATGTCTGGAACGAGTTGATCAGCGAGATGGTGACGATGAACAGCAAGGTCGGCGACAGCAGCGGCAGCGTGATTTTACGCAGCGAATAAAAATCGCTGACACCCGCGATCCGGCTGCTCTCATACAGGCTTGCATCGATATTGTGGAGCCCTCCGAGCAGGATCAGGAAGCTGAAGCCGGTGTTCATCCAGATGGTCGGAATCGCCACCGACAGCAGTGCGGTATCCGGGTTGAGCAGCCATTGCATTTCCGAAAGCCCGATTGTCTTCATGATGGTATTGGCAATGCCGATGGCCGGGTTATACATGAACAGCCAGATGACAGATGATGCGGCGACACTCATGCCCATCGTGGACGAGAAGATGGTCCGGAAAAAGCCGATGCCCTTCAGCTTCTGGTTCGCCAGCAGCGCCAGGCCGAGTGCCAGGATCACACCGGCCGGCACGGTGTACAGCACGAACAGGACGGTCGCCTTCAAACTGGCCCTGAAAGTCGGAGAGCCGAGCAGCTGACTGTAATGCTCCAAGCCGACGAACACTTGCGCCTGGCCTTGAGCATCCGTCAGGAACAAGCTCAGATAGATGGTCTTGAACATCGGATAGAACAGGAAGACCGAAAACAGCAAGATCGACGGCAGCAAGTAAATCAGACCTTCCAACAGTACGGGGAACCGCCGTCTGCTTTTCGGTTCGGCACGGATCCGGTCTTTCACTGCAATCATAAGGCAGCCTCCATCGACCGCCCGGCAGGCAGCAGATGATGATCGATGCGCTGTCCCGTGGCCGCACTGAAGAGATGGATATGCGCCTCATCCACTGCCAGCGGGATCTCCTCCCCTTCCTGGAAGTCCCATTGCCCCGGCCATTTCGCGATCCACAGCTGTCCGTTCATACGGAACATCAGCAGCGTCTCTGTCCCGAGGACTTCGATATGCTCGACCGCCGCGGTGAACGATGGCGTCCTTTGTGCGGCATATGTAAGATGCTCAGGACGGACACCTGCCACGACATCTTCTTTGACAAGGGGTGCGGCGACTTCCCATCCGTCTGTCAGCTGCAATTGCCGGCCATTCCGCACGGTTTCCGTGACGTTCATGGGCGGGGAGCCGATGAACGTGGCGACAAATAGGTTCTGGGGATGATTATAGACATCCAGGGGCCGGCCGATCTGCTGTACGCTCCCTTCGTTCAGCACCATGATCCGATCCGCCATGGTCATCGCTTCCACCTGGTCATGTGTCACATAGATCATCGTCATCCCGAGTCGGCGCTGGATCTGCCGGACTTCGGCACGCATCTTTGTGCGCAGTTTCGCATCCAGGTTCGACAGCGGTTCATCCATCAGGCAGATCGGCGCTTCCGAGGCAATCGCACGTCCCAGTGCCACACGCTGGCGCTGACCGCCCGACAGCTCACGCGGTTTGCGGTCGAGCAGTTCCTCCAGCCCCAATAAGCGGGCCGCTTCCAGACAGCGCTGCCGCTGCTGCTGTTTCGGGATCTTCTTGACATGCAGGCCGAAGATGATATTCTCCGCGACACTCAGATGAGGGAACAGGGCATAGTTTTGAAAGACCATCGAGATCTGCCGCTCATCCGGCCGTCTGTCGCCCGAGTCTTCGCCGTTCATGAACAGGGTGCCGCCCGATAGCCGCTCGAGCCCCGCAATGATCCGCAGAAGCGTGCTTTTCCCGCAGCCGGACGGGCCGACAATCGCGAAAAACTCCCCCTGCTGTACGTTGAAGCTTACGTCTTCAAGCACCAGGGCATCTCCGTGATAAGCTTTGTTCAGATTTCTGGTGTCGATCGCCTTCATTCATACCAACCTCCTAATTGAATACAATCCAAGCATACTAGGCGTATGTAAAGGGCTCATGGAGGGGATGTGTGGGTTTGGTAAAGGGATGGTTAAGCGTGAGAGGTGCTCAACTGCGCTCCACACAACTCAGCCAGCACGCCGCCTTGGGCCATATCGGACAAATCCTGTGCAGTATCGGACATTCCGCCTGAAGTATCGGCCACTTCGCCCGGCATATCGGCCATATCTCGCAAACTATCGGACACTCCGCCGAATTTATCGGCATCCCGGCACAATTCAAGGGACTGACTTGTGCTCGCTGCCGCGTAAGTAGCATGCCTGTGCATCACACAACTCAGAAACTATTCTGATTCGTTTCTGAATTGTATCGCACACAGGCAACTGCAAAAGACAAAGTCAATCTCCGTAACATAAAAAAAGGTCGTCTTCCTTGAAGCGAAGACGACCTAGCTTTCGTACACCGCATAACTCCAACACAATTAGTAACAGTGGCTGAATAGCACAACGCGGAGCAACCAAAAACCCCTCACCCGATCAGGTGAGAGGTCTTATCTCCATCATGTCCATTCCATCTTCCGTTCAGCGACATGGGATGGTTTGTCCGTTGCGGCATAGGTCGTGCTTTTCCCTTTCTGCACATGGAGGGCTTGTGTGAGGATGGCGGGCTCTCGAAAGATCTGCTGGTCGCGTCCGGTCAGCTCGCTGTGCAGTCTCCGGGCTTTGCTCATGCTGTTATCGAACACATTGTAACTGCATGGGACTTCGTAGACATTCCCGCTTTTCATGTGAACGGTCGTCAGGCCTGTCTGTTTCGGGAGATAGTATTGGACTTGCAGCTTGTTCACCCAGCCGCGTTCGGAATAATCCGGCCATGTAATCGGCATCAAGCTCATGCCATGCTTCCGGCTGATCATGACCGGCACTTTGCTCCGCGTTCCGAGGATCAGCGCCGCACTGTCTCGGGCCCCCTGCAGACTGGATCCGGCAAGTCGCAAGTTCAGATCGACCAGCCTGCTCGGCGGCAGGGTGAGTTCCGTTTCCCGGTCGGCCTCCATAGTCATCGTCACCAATCCTCCGACATCATTGTAATGCGGGATGAGAATTTCCAATTGTGTTGTCAATATCAGTTTTGCATCGTACTTCATCTGTTTTATCCTCCTCTTTTTACAAGCCATTGATTTTGGATGAAAAAAAGGGGTATACTTACCATCGTAAGCAGGTATACCCCTGCTTGCCGTCCCCGAGTGAGTCCGTCATGACTTATACACTCGGGGATTTCTTGCGTTCCTGCCCAATCACTCACCTCCCTTCAGCCGGAGCCAGTTGAGGAGCTCCGAGTAGTTCGCTTTGGACGTATCAAGGAAGTACAGCCCTTTCCGTTCCGCGCCTGTAAACTCCAGCCACTGAGGATGCTTGGAATTCCAATCCACGTGACCGAGCCGCCGCATCCGCTCCGAGATCACGTCTTTCTTCTGTATGGGAAACGCATCATGGAGGCCCTCATATGCATACTCCGCGACAGCTGCAAGCAGCGAATAGTTCGCCAGCATGGACACTTCGTAGTTCCCGATCGAAACGGCCGGGTGCAGCGCGAAGAGTTCATCGAGCCAATGACCGATCACATCCAGATACTCTTCCGCATTCACCACCGTCTCCTGCTGCATGGACGGCTTGGCATTCACCCCTTGACCGGTCATGAAGTAGCCGACGAGACGCCGCAGTTGTGACAAGGACACCAGCTTCACGTTCCGAGGCCGATGGATCGAAAGCTTTTCCTGCTCGATCCCTGCTGTTTGGAGTCCCTTATGTGTTCGTACAAGCAAGTTCGTGATCTTGTTGAGCTCGTTTCGCGAGTCATACGCAATGCGCTTCGAAAGAGAGACCTTTTTCCCCTTCGTGTTCAGGTCGATATACAGCTGGTCGGCCTCCTCATCAGTGAATCCCTCGAACAGCTGGACGGATATGTAGATCTTATCGAGCATCTTATTCATCAGATAGCCCTTGGCGTGATCCCCTGGTACATCACTGCCGATCAGGCGGGTGATGAATGGGCGCAATTGCCCCATAGCCCTCAGCCGCTGTGTACCATCGATTACCGCAAACCGATCCGGCCGTCCGTCTGCCAAGGCCCCTTCCGGTACCCGGGCGACAAGCGGCGGAAAATACACTTGGCCACTCGCCAAATTATCCAGCATATATCGGCGGATCAATGTAATCTGCGGATTCGTCTCGTGCCGGGTTTCGATCCGCTCATCCTCCAGCCGATCGATCAACTCATCCAACCGATAGACTGCAATCCCCTGCTTCTTTGAATACACTGTATCCGTCAACACAACACCGCCGCCCTTTCCTCCTCAATCACCTTCAGAAACTTCATCATGGTCCGCTTGATGCTCGTTGATGACGAATGATGCTTCAGCCGTTTGGATGATTCGTCGTACATATGCGAGAAGAGAGGATCGTCCGGCTGCCACGTACAGCGGTTACCGAGAAAAGTCAGCTGCGCAAATGCGGCCTCATACGGAATCCGTTCGCCCCGGGAAAGGTTGCACGCCGTCTGGGCAAGCGCTAACTGCACGCCCGACTTCGAACAGACGGAGCCTTCCGCATACCACGCTTCCGCCGGGAACACGTCTTCCCATGATTCAAAGAACATACGTGCTATAGCAGGCACTTCGGACGGTTTGCAGTTCCTGAAATACGCCTGCCCCTTCCGTTCCGTCAATGTCCCTTCGAACAGGGCGACCAAGCAACGGCGCATCGTGGTCAATGTCGTCACCGCCCCGCTTTGCTCCGACAGCCGGGATAACTTCATTTCAATATGCATACGATCCTGTAATGCTTCTGCGACATCGCGGGTAAGGGTCGTATATGGATCCCGGTGGTCGTACTGCATCCGTAACCCCGGGTTCGCTTCTGCGCGTTCGGAGTTCAAATCCGTGAACATCTGCTGCTCTTCCTGTGTTGTCAAATCCAGATAGATCTGAAGCGTGATCGGCAAATTATGTATCTGATCGATCTTCCCCTGAACACGACGGGCTTCTTTAAGATCGCCCGTCTCCTCATTCGCTTCCCTTTCCGACTTCAATTGAATGAGCGCTGACGATAACGCAGCCGCACGATGCTGCCCGTCGCTGATGTAAAGTTTACAGCCCTCAGGCAATGTGAATTTGCCCTCATCCACGACAATCTGCCTCCGGCTCGAAAAAACAAATGGCGAGAAATAGACCGGCTCACCTGCCTCGAGATTATCCATGATGAAACTCCGTATACTTCCCCGCTTCTTCATGTCCAACTGACGCTGTACTTCCGAATCAACCTCGAAAATCGCCTCGAGTGTCTTGAACCGCATTTGTGTCAGTAAGACTTCTTTCCCGAACTGCTCATGCAAAATACCCGGGATCTCTGTTTTAACACCTCCATCCATCCTCATACACCCCTTCCAATATTTTTAAGTATATCCATGCAAATTGGAATTGTCTACATGAAAAATTATTGTGTTCCTAATTTTCAAATTTCGTTTTAATTGATAAAGATTTCGTCAGAATATTGACGGTCCCCCTGTTATATGGTAATGGCGGAATTCACTTAGGAGAATCCAGGCAACCGGACACTCCCACGACAAAAAAACGTCTCACCAAGTATGCCGCTAGCACTTGGTGAGACGTTTTTAAAAAAGATGACTTCGGCTCAAGTTTAGTCCTTTTTTTCATTCCGCTTTTTCTCCAGATCTTTATCCATTACAGAAACGTCTTCCAGAACCGATTCCCCGAACCAATTGACTAACTTGTCCTTGGCTTCCTGTTTCGACTCGGCATCGATATAGGCTGCGACAGTCAGTAATGCCACTAGCAGAACGCTTAAGTCATCCGAATACCCGGCAATTGGAGTGAAATCCGGAATGATGTCGAGCGGAAGTATGAAGTAGCCGAGTGCGCCAAAAATAGAAGCTTTCGCTTTTTTAGGCGTTGTTGGTTTCTTGGCTGTATAGAAAAGAAGCAATGCGGCATAGGCGACTTTCACGCCTGCCTTCTTTCCGAACTTTTTTAGTTTGTGCCAAAACTTGCTGTCCGAGTAATGTTGCGAGTAATCATCCTGTACCTCTGTCATCATTTTCACCTCTCCCATCATTTTCACGATACTTTTGTCTACCCTTGCATGAATCGCTTCACACAAGTCAGGTGTTGTACGGATAGTAATGAGCATTGTAAACCAATCCGCACCAACAGACCAGCCCCCAACGGGTATACGGATTTCACACGGCCGCCCTGTACAAGTCTGCACTTCTACTTTGCAATACACAAATACTTCTCTATTTCATAAGTCCCCTGCACAACCTTCAGAAACACCCGGGCATTTCTCAAGAATGCCCTGTTCATTCTTCAAAAACGTCCGTTCGCCTCCCTGTCCCAACTCTCTTATGATGGACTCACCCAGGGAATACAACGCGTCGTGCACGACCTGAAAAGGTTGCCTATCATGAGTCCATTTGAAGAAGTGTTGGAGCAATACGAGCCGATGATCTCCTCGATCATCCGCAAACTGCATATCTACCGCGAGTTCGAACAGTTCCGCCAGGCAGGCCGCATTGCCCTTTGGCAGGCGTGGAGCCGGTTCGATGAAGCAAAGGGGGATTTCGCGCCATTCGCCTACCGTTCCATTTACGGTGCACTGCTCGACGAACTGAAGCGCGAGACACGGTTCAGCGATGTTCATGTCCCGGCGGAAGACGACCTGCTGGAGTACGCAAGCACGGACGCGGACAGCGACACATCGGCCTCCAGCCGGCTGGAAGAAGTGCTGCTGCAGCTGACAGCAGAGGAGAAGGAACTGCTCACCCTGTTATATGATGACCGCGTGACGCAGACGGTCTGCGCCGCCCATTTCGGGATCTCGGTGGCTGGGGTGAAGAAGCGGCGGGAGCGGTTGTTGGGGAAGCTGCGGGGGCAGTTGGGGGATTGAATGGGAACGGGAAAAGGCTTCGCGGGAAAAAAACTCCGCGAAGTTTCTTTTGTCCGAAGAATCGTGGTAGGCGTCTGTGCATCACCCAACTCAGACATTATTCTGATTCGTTTATAAGTTGTACCACACACATGCACTCATAGCTGTATTCAGAGCACCCGTTTAGCAATACTCCTCTTTATCTGCTGGGAAGAGCTTGTTATCATGAGTTTAGTGATTCGTTCCAATTCAGAACCTTGGAATATTATTCAGTTGAAATAGTTTAAACCTATCCTTTTAAGACAGACTTCTTGTTCTGCATTAATTTTTATGGTATGATTTTTACAGGTTAACAAACTGTTATGATATGATTTTCTACTCTGAGAGGACTAAATATCATCTTAGTCTGTGAGAGAATTTACTTCTTCAGTTATGTTACCAAACGACGAATCCGAAATTTGCTTCTTATCCTCTATCATCTATTGTCTATTTTACACATCAAATAGACAAGGAAGTGATAAAGATTAAGAATATAGTGTTAATACTGATTCTGTTTATCATCGTTGTCCTCAAAGCATGATAATCGGTAAGATTAACAGCCACGGAAACAATAGAGTATAGATAGATAAGAAGCCGGCTACGAGTGAACTCCACTCGTAGCCGGCTTCTTTAATAATATGAATTAAAGATCAGAAGCATTTGTGCGATGTACAATTGTTTAGTGTGTCCCCTCTTTTATGCACCCAAGAAATAATTCAAGTGGCAATTATAGCATTGGACTAGTTATATCAGTCCCAATTGAAGACCGACTTCTCAAAAACCAGGTTTCTTTAGGCGTTCCTACAGATTACCGCAGGTAAATAAAAATATGAAATAAGTTATGGATAATGTCGCTTCATTTGACCGGTGAGATGAATAAACGAATCACTAATTACAAAATGTTCAATTTAATTTCTGATCAATTTCATAGAGAGATCGCTGTCCGATAAGGATGGCGGTCTTGCTTTTTTCACTAGCACTGGCGAGTCGTATGCCTTTACAAGCTAAACCCCACTGCATCTTGCCAGGAGAAAAGGTCACCTTGCAACAGCAAATTTGCACCGTCCTATTGCATATCCACCATCCACTCAGCCACCCCCTGCTCATCCCGCTCACTCAGTTCCTGCAGACAGTATGCCATATATGTGTATTGCAAAATAGAAGTGCAGACTTGTGCAAGTGATTTGTACAGAGTCCCGCACTTTTTTGGTGCATAAAAAAAGACTTGCCAGCCACCTCAAGTCCCTCTACTGTATAGGTGTCGAATCTAACAGGTGGAGGTAGGAAAGGATGCTAGCAATGTCTGAGGTTCATTGTATCAAAACACTACGAAATAATAAAGGATTGACCATATCTGAAATCGCCAGGACCATGTCGATCAATTGGCGGACCGCTAAGAAATATGCGGATGACAATCAACTTCCCGAAGTGAAAATAAAAAAACGGAGAGGAATGATGTATGAAAGCAAGTGGGGAGAAATTGTTGGCGACTGGCTGGAAGAGGATGCAAGGGAAAAACGGAAAAGTCGGCGGACCAACAAGCAAATGCATCAGGAGTTGGTGGAGTTAGGATTTACGGGCTCCTATCGGACCCTTTGTGACTTCATCAAAATTTGGCGGGCTTCCAATGACCAGAAAAGCTCGCCTGATACTGAAGCGGAGCGTTTGGAACATCCTCCTGGCCAGGCGCAGGTTGATTTTGGTGTCATGGAAGCTGTTCAAGGGGGCGTCTATAAGGATGTTCGCGCATTGGTGATGTCCTTCCCGGCAAGCAACGCAGCTTTTTGTGTGCCGATGCCATCAGAAAATCAGGAATGTTTCTTGAGTGGATTGAAGATGCTTTTTGCACAAGCAGGGGGTGTTCCGCTCAGTATCCGGATTGACAACTTATCTCCCGCAGTGAAGAAAGTGCGCGGCTCCCACGGAGAGGCAGAATTGACGGATGGCTTCGCCGCTTTCCAGGCGTATTACGGATTTGACGTGCAGGTGTGCAATCCTAACAAAGGGAACGAAAAGGGACATGTGGAGCGGAAAGTGGGCTATGTTCGCTACAACTTCTTCAGTGTCCCACCTGTAATGATCGACTGGGACGATCTTCGATCACAGCTGCTCAAAGTACTGACGGAGGACCGACAGCGACTCCATTATACGAAGCGGAAACTGATCGAAGAGCTGTGGCAGGAAGAAAGACAAGTACTTCTGAAGCTGCCAGACGAGGCCTATCCCGTATTTAAGCAAACAGACGTATCCTTTAACAAGTACAGCGAATTCAAATTGGATAACCGTCTCATTCACGTGCCCGGTGCAAGGAAACATGCGAACTTGACGTGTGTCGCCTACTGGGACACCTTCAAAGTCATTACGGAAGATGGCGAAGTACTCCTGAGCGACCATAGGCCTTATCTAGAAAAACGACGCTTGATCCCCTGGTATGAGATTATGAAAATCTGGCGCACTAAACGAGGGCGGTCGAACATTCCCGGTATCGTCGGTATCTGCCGCCTCGCATACTGGACTACTTATCCGTCGAGGGTGGAAGGCAACGCCAGGAACGAATTGAACAGATGGTTTCTCTTTTGATCCAGCATGAAATGACTGAAATTGAAGAGCGCTTCTATGAGCTGATGACTGCTTCTCCAGCCCCCTCTCATCCGTACGATGTGGAGTGGTCCCAATATGATGCATTACAGCCGGAGCAGCAGGAGGTCCAGTCATGAGAGAATCCATTGAGCAACTGTGCCGGCAACTACGGCTTGCCCACGTAGCCGATGGCTATGCCGACGTCCCGTTTACGACACCCGAAGAGTTTGTACACGGTCTTCTGCTTAAAGAAAGAGATGGACGTGATCATGCCAAAGCATTCCGTAATATCAAGAAAGCACATTTTCTGGACGAGAAATCACTGGATACCTATCACTGGCACAAAGATATTCACTTTCCAGGACACTTGGACAAGGAGGAACTGAGCAATCTCACTTTCATCCGCAGACAAGAGAATGTGATTCTAGTAGGGGCGCCTGGCACCGGCAAGACTCATCTGGCCACCGCCTTAGGCCGCGAGGCCTGTCTGAGGGGATATGAAGTACGTTTCTTTCGGGTATCCCGGCTCGTGGAAGAATTGGAGACCGCATTAGCGGCAGGGAAATTAAAGAACTTTCGCAGGAAGCTTGAAAAGGTCGAGTTGATCATTCTGGACGAAATGGGGTATCTGCCTTTCGAGAAGGAAGGGAGCGAATTATTATTTCAACTGATCTCAGAATGGTACGAGCAAAAGAGCTTAATTTTAACGTCAAATCTTGAGTTTAGTCAGTGGAACCGTATCTTTTCAGATTCCAGATTAACGGCAGCCATGGTGGATCGGTTGATCCATCATGCGCACATCATCTCCTATACCGGACAGAGTTTCCGGCTGACCAATGCTTTATCCAAAAGAATATAAAATACTCGGGTGGCAACCCTCTGTATTTTTCATTGCAAATCTCTGCACTTTAAACTTGCAAAATACACCAGGTATGATTGGATTAACTAATCGATAGGAGGTGCTTTTCTCATGCCGCAAGAATCAGTTACCATCGTCCCCGTAACATTACACTCCGTAACAGAACCCAGCCCATCAACTACTGCCATCAAGGCCATCGGCCATTGCACAATCAAATTGACCCACGCCGAAATTGTCTTTCATAACGGCGTCGAGGAACGTATCGTCCAGATGATCGTAAGGGAGCTGATGGACCGATGAGACAGGATTATACAGAAGTGCAGAATATCTATATCGTCTGCGGAAAAACAGATATGCGCAAAGGTATTGACGGTCTTGCAACGCTTATACAGGATTCCTTTGAACTGGATCCCTACGGGGATTCCATCTTTCTTTTCGCTGGTTGGAAGAAAGAGCGCTATAAATGTCTGTATTTTGACGGGAATGGATTCGCTCTATTATACAAGCGCTTGGATAACGGAAAATTGCAGTGGCCACGCAGTGAACAGGAAGTGAAAAACTTGTCGCAGCAGGAGCTCTGTTGGCTACTTGAGGGACTCTCCATTCAGCAGCCGAAGGCAATTGCTCCTTCCTTACAAGGTGCTTTCTAAATAGTTCTGTTCAGATATCTTGTAATTCGGTATACTACCTTCAACGAGAAAGAAAGCGGTGAAGGAAATGGCCAATCGGACATCAGAACAAGCGCTTGAAAAAGTCATCCGCATTTTGGAAGAGCAATTGGCGCATTCCAATCAGCAGAATGAACAGCTGACCAATCAAGTGGAGAAATTGACCCAACAGGTTCAGCACTTAACAAAAATGTTATTCGGCTCACGATCCGAGAAATCAAAATACAATGTGCCCGAAGGGCAAGGTTCCTTATTTGAGGAAGAAGAGAACCCTTTTCCCCTTTCTGAGCAGACAGAAGAACAAAGCCAACAGGTAGTTTCGTATACTGTTGTCCGTAAAGCATCAAAGAGGAAGCGAAATGATCATTTTCAGGAAGGTGTCGAAACAGAGGTCATCCACCATCATCCTGACCAGCTTACCTGCGCCTGTTGCAATCTCCAACTAACGGAAATCGGCGGTACGATTGTGCGCGAAGAAGCTGAATTTGCTCCGGCGCAACTGAAGAGAATTCAGCATATGGAACATGCTTATGAATGCCTGCATTGTAAGGCAGATCTATCTACACCGTCGAAAATTGTTCGAGGAAAAGCACCACAGCCAGTCATTCAGCGCAGCCTCGCAGGTCCAAGTGTATTGGCGAAAGTCCTATCGGACAAATTCACTTTATATTTACCTCTTTATCGTCAGGTGAAAGAATGGGCTCGTTACGGTTTACAGACGAACGATAAGAATTTGTCCAACTGGGTGATCAATGCTTCCAACCAATGGCTGACACCACTGTATAGGCGGATGATCGAGCTGGCTTTAAACCGGACAATCCTTCACGTAGACGAGACGACATCACAAGTCATTCATCGTAGTGATGGGAAACCGGCCAGTTCCAAGGCGTATAACTGGGTTTACAAGACAGTTCCTTGCCAAGGGCCTCCACTGGTCATTTTTCAGCATTCCTTGTCGCGTGCCAAGGAAGTATTGAAGAATTTCCTTTCTGGCTTCAAGGGTATCGTGATTTGTGATGGCTACTCTGCTTACGGTGATATCGAAGGTATCTCCTTTGCCAACTGTTGGGCGCACGTCCGACGATATTGGCTGAAAGCCGATAGTAAAAATGGCCGGATGGGTGTTGACTATTGTAATCGACTCTACCAGTTGGAACGGAAGTTCCGAACAATGCGGCCAAGCAAACGGCGTAGAATGCGCAAGAAATATTCTAAGCCAATCCTTGATGACTTCTTCAAATGGATTGAGAACGGTCATTTTTACGGGAAGAATGCCATTGCGACGGCAGCTGAGTATACATTAAAGCGAAAAGAGGCGCTTCAACGATTCCTTCATGATGGCCGAATTGAAATCGATAATAATCCAGCTGAAAATGCCATTCGTCCGAACGTGATTGGACGAAAAAACTGGCTCTTTTCTGTCAGTGAAGCAGGTGCGCAAGCAAACGCGATTTGCCTAAGTTTGTCGGAGACTGCAAAACTTCATGGGATCGATTTCTATGCCTATTTGAAGAAAATATTCACAGATCTACCCACTATGAGTATTCAGCAGCAAAGTGAACGGCTCGATTCGTTCCTGCCATGGTCACCAGAAATTCAAGAATCATGTAAATTGAGATAGCCCTGTCTCTTCAAATCGGTGAAGAGAAGGGCTATTTGTGCGGCGCGCCGATAGGTAGCGCTTTTTTATATTACGGGCTTACTGACCACCTCATTGCTGTCCGTCAGAATGCGCACTTGATCGAAGCTGAGACGGACAGAGACTCGTTGTCCGGCAAATCGCGGGGACGTCGAGTAATTCCGACCATCAATTCGCACATACCCATACTTGTCCGCTTTCAGTACTTCTTTACGGACACACTCATACGGCTTGCCCGGCAGCTGAAGTAGGCGTTGCTCGTCTGCCAAATAGAGTTCGGCAATTGGCAGTCCCTTCTCAAAATGCGGCCGATTGCGATCCTGAACAGACCAGGACAATGCTTGGTCATTCAAGGAAGACAGAGCCTGATAGGGGATGGCAGGGATTAGATAGTTGTTGCGGACGTACTTCACCATCGATTCAACGTGCCCTTTCTCATTTCCACTCTCCGGATTACAGAACTCATATCGGAACCCGTAATGAGCCGTAAAGCGCTCGAACTCCTCCGTCAACTTCCGTTCGCCGTATGGCAAGATTTTAGAAACGGCAGGAGATAGATTATCAAACCGGATTGTGTGAGGAACGCCACCTATGAATGTGAAGATATTGGTCAACCCCTGCAGGAAGCATTCACGGTTCTCAGAGGGGAAGACTTGGAAGACGAATGCGTTACTGGCCGGGAAGGAGAGAACCAGGTAGTGCATGATTACTTCCTTGCCGTTATGCAGGAAGGGAGCCTCCCCAAAATCCACTTGCGCTGCACCAGGCTGTGTTACGAGTGGCAACGAAGCGTCCTCGCTTTCTTCTGCAACCTCTCGTTTCCGCTTGGCGACATAGTTCCTGACCGATCGGTCAGAACCCATAAAGTCATGTTGTTCTTTTAGTAACGTGTGGATCCGTTTGGCCGTCCGGCGGAACTTCTTTTTCTTAAAGGCATCTTCTCGGAGCCATTCATCGATGATCGGTTTGACAGGATCCATGACGGGGGATTTTCTGGTTTGTCGGACTGGTGTCTCCGAAGAGAAGTCTTCTTGGTCCGCATATTTCATTACGGTTCTCCAATCAACTCCAACCTTCCGGGCCACCTCCGCATAATTCGCCCCTTTGATATTGATTTCGTGTCTGATATAATTGACTTCAGCCATTGCTAGCATCTCCTTAACTACCTCCTGTAAAAGTTGTGTCCATACAAGAGGATAGATAGTTATTTAGATGTTGGCAAGTGGCCTTTTTTTATACATAAATTAGCTGCCGTTTCCTACAATTATAGTGTGCCATAAACAGTAATTTCTCTCAAAACGCCACGCATCAAGACACATAGCTACAATGTCGCGATTAGCCGTCCAACCGAGTTCATTCTTTGCTTTAGAAGCATCGGCATAACATGAAGCAATATCCCCTGGTCTACGATCAACAATTTCATAAGGGACTTCAATATCATTTGCTTCTTCAAAAGCTTTCACCAACTCTAGTACACTAGTACCTTTTCCGGTTCCCAAATTATAAAAATGGACACCTTCAGTTAGGTTTTCCAATGCAGCAACATGACCCTCAGCAAGGTCTACTACATGAATGTAATCGCGAACTCCTGTACCATCCACCGTAGGGTAGTCATTTCCAAACACACGTAATTTCTCAAGCTTACCTTTTGCTACTTGAGTTACATATGGCATTAGATTATTAGGAATTCCGTTAGGTGCCTCACCTATTTGTCCGCTTTCATGGGCACCTACTGGATTGAAATATCGAAGAATTGAAACTGAAAAAGCAGGGTTTGCATTTGCTATATCAGTAAGAATCCGCTCACTCATGGCTTTCGTTTCACCGTACGGATTAGTAGTTGGTAAGAGATCCATTGTTTCTACAAAAGGTACTTTATTATCCCCATACACTGTTGCAGATGAGCTAAAGACAAATCGATTGACACCATATTTCTGGCAAGCTTTTGTAAGAACCATTGTACTTACGATGTTATTATAATAATATTCTAGTGGTTTTTCTACTGATTCGCCAACCGCTTTAAGCCCAGCAAAATGAATAACTCCATCAATCTTGTAATTTCTGAAAATAATATCAACAGCTTCCGCATCTGTTACATCAATCTCGTAAAAAGTTACTTCTTTATCAGCTATATCCATGATTTTCATGACTGTTTCACTCTTACTGTTAGAAAGATTATCAGCAATAATGACTGAATGTCCTGCTTCCAGAAGAGCAATACTGGTATGTGATCCTATATATCCGGCACCACCTGTTACTAGTATGTTCATTATAAGAGCACTCCCTCCCTTTTTTTATAATTGTTTTTCCAGCAAGTTTCGATTGCCTACTGGCACTTTAGTTTATAAATTTAACCTCTTTCCAATTTCCTTATTTTAAACAGCAAGTACAATTCTCCTAAAACTGCAACTATTGCATAAGTAAGACTAACTATGAGAGCATTCTTCGGAACTAATATAAGTAACACTATTAATACTGATAGTCTTATTAAATTATTTATAGCATCAATTTTTGGTACACCATAAGAATGAATCAAGATATTGAAAAGCCCAATATAAATCATCATAACATTGGCCACACCTATAATCCAAAAAACAGGAATACTTTCTTTGTAGACTTCATCTAATAAAAAGAATATCATCACAGATATAATTCCTATTATTACGAACCCCAAAACAAAAACAACCGGTAAAAACTTTAATAACTTTGCTTTATATGCTTTACGCTGCTCACTTGTTTTTATGTTTGCTATATCAGGCATTATTACTGTTCTAATTGCATCGTTAAGTAACGAAAACACCACAACAAAAGTGATGGCACTACTATATAATGCAACTTCTTTTTCCGAAGTACTAGCACCAAGAGTAAATTGTGGAAGTCGTAAAAGCAAAATAAAACAAAGCCCAGAAAGAGCAACCCATTTACTATAAGAAAAACTTATCAATAAAAACTCTTTCCAATTTGCTTTATAAAGACCTTTCATAAAACCACTGTTTTTTACCACATCAAGAAGTAACAGTAAAAAAAGTGGTAAAGCATATAATGTCAAAAAGACGTAACTAACTTCAAATTTATCAAAGACTAATATTAAAGATATTAATATTAGTCTTAGCAATCCATATATAAAAGTATACTTTTTAAAATTAGCAAAGTTTTTTTGAGCTTGCTCAATCGCTCTAACAGTCATCCAAAGACTAAGTAAGCCTCCTGATAAGTAAGATATATAAATTAAATATTCATAACCTTGTAATATCGGATAATAAAAAATTGATAATTTTGTTAGAGGAAAACTAATTATTATATTTATCAAACACACTAATATCTTCCAATAGTAAGATAACCTTAAAAAATCCCTTTTCTTATTTTCAACCTCTAAAGTATTAAATTTCCTCACTATTGTAGTACTTAAACCGAAGTCTAAAAACAATCCCCATAACATTGTAATAGACATAGCTATTGCGAAACTAGCAAAGTCACTCACACTTAATAGCTTAGTTGCCAAAATAATTATGAGGAAGCTTATAGCCTGATTAAATATGTTTGCTGATAATACTCCAGAAATTGTTCTTATTCCTTTTGTTTTATAAAGTTTTAATATTTTTTTTGAAAAGCTTATTTGGCCTATAGACAATTAATTACTTCCTCTCAAAATCTTAAATTTACACCTTTTCTCCTTTGGTGTAAAAAGACTTCACAATTAATCTTCAGCGTGTTTTTTTACATTTAAAGAAATACTTTTTTCTGCTTTAGAAAATACATATGCAATTAATATTGCAGAGAGAATTTCAAATTGAACAGGAGCGCCTGTTCCTGCCAAACATAAAGCAGCAACGCAAAAAACAGCTGTCGTATTTCTAAATCTAATATTCCAAAGAGTGGCGCTAAGTAAAATTGAAAAATAAACAGCCAAGCCAATGATACCTGATGTATAAATTAAATCAATATACATGGAATCCCCTATAAAGATATCGCTAATTGATATTTTTCCTACTCCTATAAACCAATTTTCTTTTATTATCATATAAGTATTTGCTAATATTCCCTCTGTTGAATCATATCTAGTTTCAAATACCTCAAATGGTTTTAACAAATACTCTAGATAATAATAAATAAACAATCCTTGTCTCTCTAGAATTTTTATTATCCCTATAGCCATTGGAAATACTAGTATTGGAATCAATAGTGTTTTTCTATTTTTCACTTTAATGATTCCATATAAAGCAAGAAAATAAAATATGATCAATAATGCTGGTAATCCTAATATGGCTGTTTTTGATAAAGCCATTAAACCAATTGCAATTGATAATATTAATTTAATATATATTATTTTACACTTCTTCTTTTCTATTAAATACCCAAAGTATACAGCAAAGCTAAAAACTGAAAATACACCAAGTAACACTGGACTTCCAAAAGTACCATATGCTCGACTAAAGTAGCCTAACCTTAGAACTTCATTGAGTGGTGTTAAAGATTCTTTATAATATAAGTTATAAAAAAAGGTAGTGCTCTCCGGAAAGGTTAATTGAATAACAGAAGTAATGAAATTTATAAATAAAATTGGCCATATAATTTTATCTAACACTTTATCTTCATTTTGTTTCATGATGAACTGAAGTAAATAAATTACTATAATAGTTCTAAAAATACCAAAAATAGAAACTATCCCTATTGAACTCTCATATCTAATAGTCCCTACAAGGGTAGAAAATATCAACAAGAAAAAATACATCCATAATCTTTGTCTGAAAACTTTTCCCTTTTTATACAAAGTGAATATTTCTCTTCTTTTTATTAGAAGTATGATAATTACTATAAAGAAGGCAGAAATCTCAAAACTTATCTGCGTGTTGTTTATATTTAAATTAGGTGCAAAAAGGGAAAAAATCACATATGATATAATCCCTTTCTCTATATCCTTTAGAAGCATTAGTACTAAGATTAAATATAAAATTATAAAAATTATTGTTCCCATGGTTACTCACTTCCTTAATTCATGTAACGGAAGATAAATTTACTATTCCAAGTATTAATGTGCATATTTCACTTAATATGAAAATACTGAATTAATGAGAATATCCTTCTATATATTAAAAGGTTTTATGATAAATCTTTACATATTCTGCTTTCATGTTTGTTACTGAAAATTTTTTTGAAGCGACTTTAGCAGATTCACCTAATTTATTGCGAAGTTCACTGTCTCTAATTAACTCAAGTACAGCTTCAACAATCTCTTCTCTTTTATTATTGACAAGTAAGCCTGTTACCCTATGTTCAATCATATCTGGAACACCACCTACATTTGTTGCAACAATCGGCAATCCCGTTGCCATAGCTTCTATTAAAGTAATAGGCATTCCTTCCCAAAGTGAAGGGAGTATAAATATATCAGCATCATTCAAATATGGAAAAACATTAGCCTTTGTCCCTAAAAATTCAACGTTGTTTTCTAAACCCAAATCTTTCACCTTATCTTTAACAGTTTTCTCTAAGTGGCCTGAACCAATTAATTTCAAAGTAATATTGGGCATTTCATTACAGATAATTTTAAAGTTCTCAATTAACTCACTATGATTTTTTTGCTCTGAAAAACGCCCCACGTGTAGAATACTAATTTTTTTATTTTCGTCATTATAAGCCTTTTTTTCTATACACTTTGCTAAATCTATTCCATTGTAAACCATGGGTACTTTTTCTTCTGAGAAATTATACTCTCTTATCACAGATTTTTTCACCAGTGGACTAATAGCAACTGGAACTACACCACAGTATTTAAAAAAGAAATAGTTTATTTTCCGTTGAAACTTGCCAGTCTCCTTACTCGCAATGTTATGAATTGTGTGGACTTTGGTAGGCACTTTGGCTGCTATAGCAGCAATCATTGCATACGGTAAGATATATCGATGAGTATGAATAATTTCCGGTTTTTCCTTTTTAAATAATTTATATAAGCTAAAGATAACTTTAATATCGAAGCCCTTTTTCTTATCTAAGTAAATAACTTTTATATTTTGATTCTCTAATCTTTCAGTAATGGCCGAATGATAATCGTATAAGCTGACAACATTTACATCAAAACCATCATCTTCTAAGGCGATTGATAAGTTTTCGGCCATAATTTCTGCTCCTGCAAGCCCAAACTCCGGCATTATTTGCATCAATTTTATCTTTTTGTTCATTTTCGAACCCATGATAATACTATCCTTCCTATTATTTCTCAACTATTTTTTGCACTGCCTTTTTAAATAGTGCATAATTTTTATTAACTAGATTGTTTTGATACCTATTCCATTTAGTTGAGAAATCTTTAAAAATAGACTCATTAGTTATCTCATACATTGCATCCAACAATGATACATGAAGATTGTGATAAAAGGGACTTGCTATCATCTTACCTAAATCATATTTGCTCCAATACCCATTATCGAAATCTCCCATATGGTTAATTAGAGTTTGAACGGAGCGATCGTATATACTTCTAACCTTGTCATCATTTACAACTTTAATATAATCATATAAACCAAACAGTGAAAAAATCCAACCATTAAGAATTGTTGGCTTATTAGTTGCCTCTAATAAAAAAACATCCCCATTGACATATTTTGTTGTGCCACCTTTCTCTAAAGGAATTATTAAAAAGTTTATTGCCTTTTCTGCTGCTACAAGGTATTTTTCGTCATTAAACTCTTTATATGCCCTAATTAAAAGTGATACACCTTCTCCTTGTGCCATTGAAGAATAAGGAGCATCTGGAAATTTAAAGAAGAAGTTATCCCATGATCCATCTCTTTGCTGGGTATCTAAAGCCCACTCTACACATAAGTTGAATTTATCTAAAAACAGCTTATCTTTCTTTAATAAATATAAATCATATGCACCCAAACCATACTGAAATATTGCTATCGGAAATAGCACTTCGTCACCATTCTCAATTTTTAATTTTGGTAATTTTACATCATATAAATCTACACCCTTAGTTACTTTTTCAGTTAAATCATTATAATACCCTTTAATCTCTGGAATCGAGTATACTTTACCCACTCCTTGATTTACATGCTCAATGCTTTTTCCAGTTAGCATTCTTGTCCATTTTTTTATGTTATATATACTTAAGCCCATATTTAGAATACACCCTCAAATTTATAAATTTTTAACAAATTCACCAATAACAGTTTTCGGTAAATACTTATTTGCCATCCTTAAGCAGTTTCCCCTCATATTATTTAATTGTATTGGATTATTCGCTGCTTGAAACAGAATTTTTTCTAATTCTGAACTTTCCATAAATTCATAAATCATACCAGTGGTATCATGAATAACAATTTCACTTGCAGAATTCCAATTTGAAGCAATTACTGGTAACCCAGCAGCATATGCATCAATTATTGTTCCCGGAATACCTTCGGTTTTATAATGTGTTGGAAATAATAGAGTAAAATAACCCCTTAAAACATTAACACTTTCATTAAAATTTATTACACCCTTATATAATATATAATCCGGAAATTCCTTTTCTAACTCTTCAAATCTATCTTTATAACTTTCATCAACTTTCCCATAAATGTCCAAAGTATATACAACTCTTCCTATAGAATCATTTATATTCTTAACAACTTTTATAGCATCCTCAATACCCTTTTCTTTAACTACTCTTGAAAAAGTGCAAAGGCTATATGGTTCCTGAATTTCATAACCCAGATCCTTTTCCTCTAATACTTCTAACTGTTTGAAATTTGGAAAATAATTAACATTTTTTAATCCCATTTCATTAAGGGATTTAATCATATTATTTGTTTCAACATATATGCCATTAAATTTACTTACTTTATTTTTCAGATAAAGATTTTCCGACAAAAGTTCTGGTAACCATGCACCAATAACTACGTAATGTAACTTTCTATTAAATACTTTATTTAGAAATAGAAATAATGGAATAAAAACTTTTATTCCATTCTGGGCAGGCAAGATTATAATGCTCTCACAGTTTTTCATTAAGGAGATGCAATTTAGGAATAATTTTAAAGGATTACTCTTCCATCCAAATGTGTTAACGGCCATTACTGTTTCAGAACCAAAGACTTTATTTAATTCTTCTTGCAGTTGCTTGGTTTTAACTGATTGGCCATCAAACTGCTTATTCTTTTCTCCAAAAAATCCACAAATCCCTACTTTTTTCATTAGACACCCACCTTATAATCGCCAGTAGCTATATCCTCGCACTTCAATTTCTTCTTTATTTAAAATACCTTTTACATCAACTATGACTTTCTCTCTATTTTCCGATATAGAAAAAAGCTTATCTACTTGTTCTATTTCCATTCCCACATATTCAGAATGAGCTACTGCAAATACAAAACAATCTGCATCTTCAATATCATTGAGGTTCACTAAGTCAATATCATATTCACTCTTTGCTTCATCAGCGTTAGCACATGGATCAACCACTATAGGTTTTATTCCATACTCATTTAAACCTTTAATAATGTCTACAACTTTAGAATTCCTTATGTCAGGGCAGTTTTCTTTAAAAGTAATCCCAAGCAATACCACCTTTGATTGTTTAACGACTTTATTTGCAAGTATTAATTTCTTTATGATAGCATTTGCCACAAAGTTCCCCATACCATCATTTATTTTCCTGCCAGATAAAATAATTTGACTATGATAACCTAACCTTTCTGCCTCATAAATAAAGTAATATGGGTCTACACCTATACAGTGCCCCCCAACCAGACCTGGAGTAAATCTTAAAGCATTCCACTTTGTATCCATTGCCTCTATAACATCCTTAGTGTCAATTCCCATGCGGTCGAATACCATTGCCAGTTCATTCATAAAAGCAATATTAATATCACGTTGACTGTTTTCAACAACTTTTGCTGCTTCTGCAACTTTAATAGAACTAGCCTTATGCACACCAGCTTCAATTACTAATTCATATACTTTAGATATTTCTTCTAAACTCTCATCATCAATACCTGAAACGATTTTTATAATTTTTTCAAGTGTATGAACTTTATCACCAGGGTTAATACGCTCAGGAGAATAACCTACTTTAAAATCATAGCCACATTTTAGGCCAGATTCCTTCTCAAGTATTGGAATACAAACATCTTCAGTTACCCCAGGATAAACAGTAGATTCAAATACTACTATTGACCCCTTTGTAAGATTGCGCCCAACAATTGTACTAGCTCCTTCTACCGGAGCAAGATTAGGGGTTTTATCAGAATTTATTGGTGTTGGTACCGCCACAACATGAAATTTTGCTTCTTTGAGCTTTGTTTCATCTGAAGTGAAGCCAACTGATGTATGCTTAATTACTTCATCTCCTACTTCATTGGTAGGGTCTATACCTGACGTATATAATTCAATCTTTTTTTCATTTAAATCAAACCCAATGACATCAACTTTCTTTGCAAATGCAACAGCTAATGGCATACCTACGTATCCTAGTCCTACTACAGAGATCCTTTCCTGTTTATTAGCTATTTTTTCGTATAAACTCATCTGATGCTTCCTCTCTTTCATCTACACTTTCAATTATATTAATCAGCTTCTCTGTTAGTTTATGAAAATCAAATTGAAAAGAAGCTTCACGAGCATTTTTCCCCATCATGTCATTTTCTTTTTCATTACTACTCGCTGTAATTAATGCTTTAGCAATTTCTTCTGCATTTTGTACATTAGCACTTACTCCGCATTTATATTTTTCACAAATACTATAGCCAGTTGTATATGTCTGCACAATACATTTACCTGCCGCTAAATATTCAAAAAATTTATTCTGACTTTGACCATACTTATCAAGCGAAGTACTTGAATTGTGAAGAATGTTTATATAAGATTTTTTTAGTATAGAGGGGACATACTTCTTTTCAACTCGTCCTTTAAATATAACATTATTAATATTTTCTTCTTTACAGCGTTTCATTAGTAACTCACTCTCGTCACCAGATCCGTATATTAAGAATCTAATGTCTTTCTTACCCTGACTTTGAATTATTTTTGCAGCATCTAACAGCATTCCAAGGTTATTTACTTTTCTAATAGAACCAGCATAAACAATATTTTTATAAACTTTACTATCTAAATCTGAATCTATTATCTTGTATTCTTCACTATTTTTATCAAATGTATCAATTACTACTCCATTACTAATATGACTTACTTTTTTCAAATCAATTTGATTATCCCATTTTTGATTCCTAATATAGTCTTTGCCACCCTCCCATGTCATAATGATTGAGTCGGCATTTTTATAAATCCATTTTTCACCTTGATAAAGCACTTTTGTAATTACACTTTTTCTTTTTAATGCACCATACGCTACAATACTTTCAGGCCAAAGATCTCTCACTTCACAAATACAAGGTATCCCAAATTTTTTTGCTACTTTTATCCCCGCCACCAATGTAAGTGGATGTACACTTGAAGCCAATATCACATCGGGTTTACCATATCGACTTGCATACTCTTGTGCAACAGGAAAAAGCCCTTTATAGAAAGAGAACATATTCTTTATTCTCTGTTGGCCATTCCCTTTATATTGGGGAGTATTAATAAATGTGAATGGAATATCATTTACTTGTTTCCTTATAAATTTTCTCCCATCAGTATCCACATTCTCATTTGAAAAGTGATTTGTTGATGCACAAAAAATAGTCGGAGTATATCCTTGTTCAATTAAATGTTCCGCAAACCAATAATGTCTGCCAGCTTGGTCGCTAAACATGTTGGTCGCATAATGATTCCATATCCAAATATTTTTTTTCATCCTTTATACTCTCCTAGCCGGAATACCTATATATGTCCCAGTCTCCGTAATATCATTAACCACAACAGCCCCTGCACCCACTTTACAGCCACTGATGATATTTATGTTATTACTTACTATACTACCAATACCCAGCCATGTCCCTTTTCCGACTTTAACCGAACCAGCTAGATGAGTACCTGGTGATATATGAACATAATCCTCAATAATATTATCATGATCTACAGTTGCCCCAGTATTTACAATGCAACCTTTACCGAGCTTAGTGCAGCAATTTATCACTGCTCCTGCCATAACTACAGTCCCATTACTCAATTTAACTTGCTCCCCGATAACAGCAGTTGGATGTATTAAAGAAGCAATACTTGCCTTTGCAGCCTCAAGTTTCAGCTGAATCTCTTCACGAATAGTATTACTACCAATACCAACAATAAAGTCATATTCATTTAAATATTTATAGAGATCAACAGATTTCCCAATAACTTTAACACCCATTGAGAATTTAATATTTTCATCATCATCTAAGAAGACAATATCCTTCCATTTATTAATTTTTTTCGCAATATCAGCGACTACTTTACCGTGTCCACTAGCACCGATTATGAGAAGTTTTTCTTTCATTATTCCTTCTCCTTCAAATAACAATTCTTCTTACCAAACAAAATGCTTCAGCTGCTCTAACCCCTACAGTAGACCCTCGTAATTTAGCTAATGATTCAATTGCCTCCAAAGAGCGAGGGTGTGGAAAATTTGTTAACTGTGTTGTAAAGTAACTCATTGCTTTTATCTTTTTATCTAAATAAATGCTAACATCAACAAATGTATTAGGAATAAATACATTACTCACATGTGGTACATTCCATTCTGTCTCAGATAAAGTTTCATAAGAATAAACTTCCAAGATTTTATGTTCTTTTATCGGCCTTACTCCAACCATCGTAGATTGAGACACTATCCAATGGTCTAGGTGCATATCTCCATAGTGAGGAATAAAAACAACCTCTGGCTTAAGTTCATCTATAACACTATTAATCTTTGCATTAATCTCATGTTTAGGAATTTCACTTAGCATAACAGCTGGGAATTCTAAGAAAATAGTATCTTTTATCCCTAAAAATTTATGGGATTCAATTGCCTCAGCGCGTAATTTTTCTAACACTTCTTTTGGGAACATAGAAGGATGCCCACTAGTAACAACGCATACGTATACATTATGACCTTCCTCTATATATTTTGCTATTGTTCCGCCGACTCCTAAAATTTCATCATCTGCATGTGGTGCTACCACTAAAACATTCATAACATTACCACCTTAAACAAATTTATGTCCTATAATAAAAGGGTTTGAATCATTAGATACTTCATATTTCGTTAAAACTAACAATGCATCTTTTGCTATAATTCCTATATCACCATTATCTTTTTTCCAAGCAATCTGCCCCGGTATACCGATGTATTTCTCATTAGCCTCCAAATAAGCTTTCCAAAAAACCACTTTATTGCCTTTGTAGTGTGAAAAAGCGCCAGGATAAGGCTTACTTGTAGCACGAATAAGTGTTTCAATTTCTTCACTTGGTAAATTCCAGTCAATCTCCCCATCTTCTGGTCTCCTAACTAATAAGAATGAGGCCTTTTCATGATCTTGCTTTTTAAAGGTTACTGAATCAGAATAAATATTTTCAACACTTTCTTTGATAGCTTCGCTCATTGCGGTACATATTTTATGGTAGACATCCATTGCATAATCAGTTTCTTCAATTGTATACGGGTACTGATTAATGATATCCCCGGAATCCATCCCCTGGTCTAGTTTAAATAAAGATACTTTTGATTCTCGCTCTCCTAATATTATCTGCCATGGTATAGCAGCTCTTCCCCTATGCTTAGGTAGAGGTGTCGGGTGGAATCCAATTGAATATTTATTAGCCATATCAAGAAGTTCATTTGATAATATTTGCGAAAGTCCAATTACATAGATAAAATCAGGGGCTATCTTTTTAATCTCATCAAGTACTTCTCGACTATTGATTTTTTTAAACTTTAAAAATGGAATATCATATTCGAAAGCTATTTTATGAATAGGATAATAGTCCGAAACATTTGTTGATACTTCCTCATCAAGGGAGCAAACTAGATCTACTTTCACGTTACTTTCTATTAGGGTTTCTAGAGCAATCTTACTTGAGATAACCGACCCTATAAAAACAGTCTTATTCATTCTTTACTCCCCTCTCTCGTTTTGATTTCGGGATTTGTTTATAAACTTTTCCTCACCGAAAACTACAATCGCAATTGTCTTTAGAATAATTCTAACATCTGTGACAAAGCTGATTTTTTCTATATATTCTATATCGTAGGCACTTTTTTCTTTGCGTTCTAAGTAAATATTTCCATTAACCTGCGCAAATCCAGTTAACCCTGGTTTTGAATCAAACCTATTCAATTCCCATTTTTCATATTGTTTAATATATTCAGGAAGTGTTGGTCTAGGGCCCACAATTGACATATCACCTTTCAAGATATTCAACAGTTGGGCTAATTCATCTATTTTAAATCGTCTAAGAAATTTCCCTAGTTGTGTGATTCTACTATCATTGCCTTTTACTTCGACACCCACTTTTTGTTGCTTAGCCGCATCCTGTACCATGGTTCGAAATTTGTAGACCTTAAATATTTTCATATCTTTCCCAGGCCTTTCTTGAGTAAAGAATATCGGTCCTTTGGAATCCAATTTAATTAGAATAGCCACAATGATTAAAAGAGGTGACAAAATAATTAGAGCCGATAACGAAAGTATAAAATCTAGTAATCTCTTAATATATTTACTATAAAGACCATTGTTATTAGGGTGCTGCAACTTAGGCTTCATGTTTGTATTTAGTTCAGACTGCATTACTGCCACAACCCCTTAATGGTTTTTACCACTCTACACAGGTCTTCATCTGTCATCTTAGTATCAGACGGTAAGCACACACCATTCTCAAACAATTTCTCCGATACACCTTCACCAACAAAGTTATATTTCTCAAAGAATGGCTGCATGTGCATCGGCTTCCATACTGGCCTTGATTCGATATTCTCTGTTTCCAATGCATCAAATATATCAAGGGGTCTAATCTTACCAGACAATGTCATCGAGCTTAACCAATAATTTGGTTCATCCCATTCATTACTAGGCATAAATTCAATTCCTTCTAGCCCACCAAGCTCTCTTTTATAGAACTCAAAAATGTAATTCTTTTTAGCAACTCTCTGATCCAACACCTTAAGCTGCCCTCTACCAATCCCAGCAACCACATTACTCATTCGATAATTAAAACCTAATTCGCTATGTTGATAATGTCTTGCTTGGTCTCGGGATTGAGTGGCCCAAAACCTCGCCTTAGCAATTCTTTCTTCATTATTAGAAACAAGCATTCCACCTCCGGAAGTTGTGATGATCTTGTTTCCATTAAAAGAGAAGATGCCATAGTCACCGAAAGTTCCAGTATGCTTACCTTTATAGTAAGTACCTAGAGACTCAGCAGCATCTTCTATAACCGCTACGTTATGTTTCTTACAAATCTCCATGATTTTGTCCATATCTGCAGACAAACCATATAGATGAACGACCAGTACTGCCTTTACTTCTGGATACTTTTCAAAAGCTTCTTCTAATGCTTTTGGGCTCATATTCCAAGTTTCGTAATCACTATCGATAAATACAGGAATAGCATTTAGGTAGATGATTGGATTTGCAGTAGCAGAGAAAGTAAGTGTTGGACAGAATACAATATCTCCTTCTCCAACTCCTGCCGCTTTAAGCGCTAGATGAATAGCAGCTGTTCCTGAAGACAGTGCTGCAGCAGCTTTAGAACCAACCTTCTCAGCAAGCTCTCTTTCAAATCCATTTACGTTTTCACCAAGGGGAGCAATCCAGTTTGTATCAAAAGCTTCCTTAACATATTGCATTTCATAACCTTCATCACTCATATGTGGTGAAGAGAGGAATATTCCTTCTTTCACTTTTGTCGATTCCATTTTCTAGACTTCCTTCCCTAGTTAAGTTAATATTTTAGTAGATTAGGACTTATTTAGAAGATCTTCCTTCCAACCAACTACTAAACCACTAAAATTGTTATCTACTACTGATAGCCACCTCGTAATATCTATTCAATCTACCAAGCAAATACGAAATAGATATTCGTTACAAAACCACTCCAAACCGAGTTTCTTCCTAATTATATATACCATTCAATTAATCTAAAATTCTCACTAAAAATGCCTCAAACCCTTATCCCGCAAGGTTTCTAGCGTTCAATCTAAGTACGATACTCAGTTCCCTTCAACCATTCAAAAAAAGACATAAGAACCCGGTGTAATCTCTCTGCTGTCTGCACCGTTCTTACATCCTCTATTCTCACAACCAAGGCACCTCAGAATCGCCTCCACCGTTTTCCTCGTCATCCAGTTCCTTTACATGTACATTACAGATCACTTCCAACTGATCGGCGCTCCTATTCAATTGATAGCTCCCTCCAGCAGGACAAGTACTCAGCCCACTTTCATTCACGAACTGGTTAAATTGTTCAGTTGTATGGATAACTGAATTCATCAATAATCGTCGCTCATAGTCTTTCTTGACAGTCTCCCTATTCACAGCACAGACTTCATTCTCCGTTTTGTCTATTTGGTTAATAACCATTGGAACTGCTATAGCGGCAAGTATCCCAACTATGATAACTACAGCCAATAACTCCACTAAGGAGAAACCGGATTCATCAGATGTTTTACCTTTATCATGTTTCTTATCCATCTCTATCACCAACTTTCCCGGTAATAAAAACAAAATAAAAAAAGGGGCATCCAACCCCTCCTCACGCCGTACCACTGATAACTGGTGTGCATCTAAGGTGGTTTATCCAACCACCCACAATACAGCCGAGTGCTGCCGTTGATAAAGGTGAGGCAGCGTTACCTGAATCCACATATGCAGTTGTGCCATAGGATCAGATCGATTTAGCGGTTTCCGTATAGCCCGGTTTCTCGAGCAGTTTGAACATATTGGTTTTATACAGTTCGACGCCTGGCTGGTCGAATGGGTTGACGCCGAATAGGTAGGCGCTCATGGCGCACGCTTTTTCGAAATAGTAGACGAGATAGCCGAACGTGAAGGCATCGAGTCTTGGGACTTCGAATGTGACCGCCGGGACGCCGCCTTCTGCGTGAGCATTGAGTGCGCCGATGGTGGCTTGTTCGTTCACTTTATTGACTGTCTTGCCGGCCAGGTAGTTCAGGCCGTCAATGTTGTCAGGATCGGAACCGATGACCAGGTCATGTGCCGGTTCTTTGACGGTCAGGATCGTTTCGAACAGATCCCGCTGGCCCTCCTGGATATACTGGCCGAATGAATGGAGATCCGTAGTGAACGTGGCGGATGCCGGGAAGATGCCGCGGCGTTCTTTGCCTTCGCTTTCGCCGAAGAGCTGTTTCCACCATTCCGCGAAAAACTGCAGGCTCGGTTCGTAGGCGACGAACAGTTCGATCGCCATCCCTTTCTGGAACAGGATGTTGCGGATGATGGCATATTGGTACGCACTGTTCTCGGTGATGTCCGCGGTCAGTAGTTCGTTGTAGGCTTGTTTGGCGCCTGTCAGAACCTGCTGGATGTCGATGCCCGCTGTCGCCATTGGCAGAAGACCTACTGGCGTGAGCACCGAGTAGCGGCCGCCGATGTCCCTCGGTATCGTGAAGGTTACATAGCCTTCCTGTTGCGCCAATTCTCGCAAGGCGCCTTGTTCGGCGTCGGTTGTCGCAATGATCCGTTTCCGTGCTTCTTCCTTGCCGTATTTATCTTCCAATAGCTTGCGAAAAATCCGGAAGGCGATGGCCGGTTCGGTCGTCGTGCCGGATTTCGAGATGATGTTGATGGCGAAGTCCTTCCCTTTGAGAGCTTGCATCACTTGCGTCATGTATGTCGAGCTCAAGTTTTGACCGACATAGAGAATTTGTGGTTTATGCTGCGTTGGTCCGGGTATAGAGTATTTGAAGGGGTGCGTGAGCATTTCGATAGCTGCGCGTGCACCAAGGTAGGAACCGCCGATCCCAATGACGAGGAGGATGTCGCTCGTCTGCTGGATGTGCTGGGCGGTTTTTTGAATTCGTTCGATTTCTTGCGGGTCGATGTCCTGGGGATAGGTGAGCCAGCCGAGGGCGTCCTGGTGCTTGCTGCGGCCGCTGTGCATCTGCTCGTGGATGGCTGCGACTGATTCTTTGAGGAACTCGATCTGGTAGTGTCCGAAGAAGGGCTCTGCATTTGTGTAGTCCAGCTTGATGTAGGTCATGTCGCTTCCTCTTTTCTCTGGTGAGTTCCTCAAGTCTTAGGCAGTCGTCAATTGTTTCGGATCGACTTCGACCGTCTTGCGGTTGGCGAGGCCGATCAGTGTGTCTTTCATCGTCTCGATCGACATGTCGGGCAGCTGGTCGAGTACGTATTCTAGCTCGAGCGCTGTGATCGGTGTCGCTTTGCCGATGTAGATTTTCGGGAAGACGTACTCGTCCTGGCGTTCTGCCGGGTCGAGCAATTCCTCGTAGAGCTTCTCCCCCGGCCGGATGCCGGAGTATTTGATTTCGATTTCATCGTCCTGGTATCCGGACAGGCGGATCAGATTCTTCGCGAGGTCGGTGATCTTTACAGGCTCACCCATATCGAGGACGAACACTTCCCCGCCGCGTGCGAGTGTGCCGGCCTGGATGACGAGCCGGGATGCTTCCGGTATCGTCATGAAGTAGCGGGTCATGTCCGGGTCGGTGACGGTCACCGGGCCGCCTTGTTTGATCTGATGTTTGAACAGCGGGATGACACTACCGCGTGAGCCGAGGACGTTGCCGAACCGGACGGCGGCGTATTTCGTTTTGCTTGTTTTGGCGAGGTTCTGGATGATCATCTCGGCGAACCGTTTCGTCGCTCCCATGATATTCGGCGGGTTGACCGCTTTGTCGGTCGAGACGAGGACGAAGTGCGGCACGCCGTATGTGTCGGCGGCTTCTGCGACGTTCTTCGTGCCGAAGATGTTATTTTTGACCGCTTCCCGCGGGTTCGCTTCCATGAGCGGCACGTGCTTATGCGCCGCCGCGTGGTAGATGACGTGTGGTGCGTACTGTTCCACGATGCTGAAGAACCGGTTCCGGTCCTGCACATCGGCGATGACCGGAATGATGTCGATCGTGCCGGCAACCTTTTCGCGGAGTTCCCGTTCTATCAGGTAGATCGAGTTTTCCCCATGGCCGACGAGCACGAGCCGTTTCGGCTGGAACGCGCTTACCTGCCGGCATATTTCCGAACCGATGGACCCGCCCGCCCCTGTGATGAGGATCGTCTGGCCGGTCAGTTTGCTTCGGATCGCTTCCATGTCGAGTTTGACTTCGTCCCGCCCGAGCAGGTCTTCGATCTTGACGTCCTGCATGTCGGTGACGGACACTTTGCCCGTCACGAGGTCTTCGATTTTCGGGATCGTCTGCGTCTTGACGCCTGTGTCCACACAGCGCTGCATGAGCACCTGCATGTCCGCTTTGTTCATTGAAGGGATCGCGATGACGATCTTGTCGATGTCGTTATCCTGTACATAGTCTTCGATGTTCTTCGTGCCGCCGATGATCGAGACGCCGTGGATCTCGAGGCCCTGCTTCCGGCGGTCGTCGTCGAGGAACGCGACCGCTGTCATGCCGGATTCCGGGTTGTTGACGAGCTGCCGGGCGACGATCGTACCGGCCTGTCCTGCGCCGATGATGAGCGTGCGCTTCGTGTTCAGCCCTTTTCGTTTCAAGTGACTGTCGCGCGCCATCCGCCAGGACAGCCGGGAGCCGCCGATCAGCAGCAAGTGCAGCATCCATGTGAGGAACAATGCCCGCATGCTGATGTGTTGCGTCAGGACGAGCTGGACGCCTGCGACGACGATGATCGACAGCGTGACCGCTTTGAAGATCGCTGCGAGTTCCCCGATGGACGCATACGACCAGACCTTCCGGTACAGGCCATAGCGCCAGGCGAACAGGTGATGTGCGATTGTCAAGGCAACGGAGCTTGCGATGACGACTTTTGTCGTGAATACAACAAAATCCGGTTTCAGTATGAAATAGCCGAAGAAGATGGAAGAGAGGACGATGACTGTATCGAGCACGAACAGCATGGTCATCCTTTTCCGCATCGTCATCCGCTTCCACCTCCCTCCTAAAATACTATAAATATTTTACAATTCTTCTACCAGTTTAGCATGGCGGTAGCTGGAAAGCTAGATTCCGTGCAACTTTTCGACAAATTCCCTACATACTTTCCACACATTCTCGGGAAACCCGTTGCTATTCCTCACTTTTCCTCCATCTGGCAAATTGTCCTGCTTTCCTCTCATCCATGATTTCTAGAAGTAAGTACCAATCCATTAGAAGAACAGCCATTTTTTCGGCTTCTCTAGTGCTTCCGGCTCAAGAATGGTGAGATTCTTATCGGTCATTATCTTTTCGTTGTTATCGAGCATCAGATCCGCATAGTCGCCGAGCCGTTTCTTCTCAAGAATATCGAGTCCTTTTTCGAATAGCGGCGGACGGTTTGCCGTATTGTGCGCATCGGAGCCGTAACAGTGGACGAGATTCGCCTCGATGAGCTGAAGAGACAGTTTCTGGATCGCCTTCCCGAATCCGCCGGCGATGCTGCCTGCAGTAATCTGTGACAAGGCGCCTGCGTGGACGAGCCGCTCGAGCCGTTCGGGTTTTTCCGATATGCCGCGGTTGCGCTCGGGATGCGCGATGATCGGCGTGATGCCTTCCGTGAGCAGCTGGCTGATGATCGACGTTGTGTACGCCGGAACCGAGCCGGATGGGAGTTCGAGCAGTAAGTAATTGGAGCCAGCGAGCGTCAGAACCTCTCCAGTCTTCACTTTATCGACAATGTCCTCCGCTAGCCGGACTTCGTGTCCGCTGTGGAGGGTGACAGGCGTGTCCGAGCCCGCGAGGATATCTTCAAGCAGCCGGAGCTGGCTTTTCACTTCTTCCGCAGGTACGTGGTATTGCGGCTGGAGGGCGTGCGACGTGGAAATGATTCCCGTGACGCCTTCTGCGTGCAGCGTCTCCAGCAGCCGCATCGTCTCTTCAATCGTCTTCGGGCCGTCGTCCACGCCGAACAGCAAATGGCAGTGCATATCTATCATGATCTGTATCTCCTTTGCTTATGAGTGAAAAAAAGAGCGAGGGCCCGTGCGTCCCTCACTCTGCAGTTCCGTAGTATTGGTAGTAGTAGTGGTCTTTTGCGAGCGTGTAATTGTTCATGAGCACGCCGAGGATCCGTGCGTTCGCCGACTGCAGCGTCTCTTTCGCTTTCAGGGCATTGTCCTTTTCGGTCGATCCTGTATTGACGACGAGGATTGTGCCGTCGCATTCGTTCGAGAGGATCTGGGCATCCGCGACGGACAGCAGCGGCGGTGCATCGAAGACGATGACATCGAACTGCTCTTTCAGCTGGGCGATAAGTGCTTTCATTGTCTGGGAGCCGATCAGTTCCGCCGGGTTCGGAGGGATGGGCCCACACGGCATGACCGAAAGATGCTCGATATCCGTCGGGATGATCGCCTCCGCCGCTTCCGCCTGCCGGGTGAGGACGGCCGAGAGCCCTGTCCCATTATTGACGTGGAACGTATGGTGCATCGTCGGTTTCCGCATGTCCGCATCGATGAGCAATACTTTGCGTCCCTCCTGAGCAAAAACGACGGCGATGTTGGCCGCGCTCGTCGACTTCCCTTCACTCGGAGACGACGACGTCAGCATGATCGTCCGCAGCTCGGTATCTGCGGACGAGAAATGGATGTTGGTCCGGATCGTTCGGTACTGTTCCGAGATGATCGACTTCGGGTTATCGACCGTGATGAGTTTGCGTGCCGCTTTCTGGAGCGGTTTTTTCTGTTTCTTGAAAATCGCCATGTGCGGTCACCTCTTCTTCTTTCGATGTCTCGATGCCGGCGTCGGCATCTCTTTTTCCGAAATCGGACTGACGAGCCCGAGGATCGGCAGCTCGAGCAGGTCCTCGACATCCTGTTCCGTCTTGACGGTCGTATCCAAGTACTCGAGCAGGAAGGCGATGCCGACTCCGATCATGAGGCCGACGACTGCGCCGATCGCCATGTTGAGTTTCGGGTTCGGCTTCACGGGCACCGGTTTCTCCGGCAGTTCCGCAGGTGACAGGATGTTAACGTTGTCGACTTTCATGAGTTTCTTGATCTCTTCCTGGAACACTTCCCCGGTCGTGTTCGCGATATCGACGGCGCGGTACGGCTCTTCATCGGTGACGCTGACGTTGATGACCTGGGAGTTCTGTGTGCTGTCGACGCTGATTTTGTTGGTCAGCTGGGCAGGCGTCGTATCCATATCGAGTTTCTCGATGACGATGGACAGGATCGCCGGGCTTTTGATGATGACATTATATGTATTGATGAGCTGCAGGTTAGTCTGGATGTCCTGGCTGTTGAACGGCTGCTGCTCGACCTTATCCTGGTTGACGAGGATCTGTGTGGATGCCTGGTAGATCGGTGTCAGAAGCAGGTAGCTGACGACGCCAGCGATGGTGATGGCCAGGATGGTGATGGCAAGGATCATGATGAGACGTTTTTTGAGGACGTTCATCAGCTCTTGCAGACTGATGGTTTCTTCCATGAGATCCCGGGTTCCCCTTTTCTAGTTGTTTGTCAAATCTTGCAACAGTATAGCATACCGGGTCATTTTTTGGTACATCGTTTCCTGAAAATTATGCTATAGTAGTGCTAATCTGCTAGACGGATAGATGGAATACATGCTGATCATGACGAGTTGGAAAGGAGAACTTATGAGACGTGGAGTCGGTGTTTTAGTGATCTTGGCAGTGATCTGTGCTGCCGGAGTGATCGGCAGCTGGATGGTATGGAAAGGGAAGGTGCAGGAGGCCGGCGAGCTGCGGCCGGCTGTGTCCAATGAGTCGGGGGATACAGGCAACTCTCCTGACGCCGAGCCTAATGAGGAGGAGACGGTCACGGCCACCCCGCCACTGGATGCTCTTGGTGAGTCCGTGGACCCGGGTATCCGGAAACGGTTCGAGAAACGTTTTGCGGCGGATGAACCGGTCCGGATCCTGTTAGCCGGGTCGGATGCTTTGGCGCCTGTCGCCGTCAATTTCGCCGAAAAACTGAAGACGGGGTTCGGGGAATGGGTGACGGTCGATGCCGCCACGGCAGATGTAACGTCTTCCGAATTCATCGCCCAGGGACTCGGAACGATCGATTGGTCGGCGCCGTATGATGTCGTCATCTACGAACCGTTCACATTGAAGAACAACGGCAAGGTGGTCATCGAGAAGGAGGAGCAGGATCTGCTCGCTGTCTATGATCGGGCGTCCAGCAGTTCCAGCGAGACGGTCTTCATCGTCACACCGCCTCAGCCGATCTACGAAGCGAACTACTACTTGACGCAGATCGAAGCGCTGCAGAAGTTCTCGGCTGCAAAAAACTTCCTGTATGTCGATCACTGGGACAGATGGCCCACTACGTCGTCTGCCGATCTGCTGGAGTATGTCGGAAAGGATCGGACGCTGACATCGAAAGGCGTCGATGTCTGGGCGGAAGCGCTCGCCGAGCAGTTCATCGACTGACCTGTTGTAGCGGAAGTAAGAAAAATTCTGCTAATTGGCTACCATTTTCACTTGGAGTTATGGTATAGTGTGGGAGAATGAGAGAACTACCAATGTTAGGCATTATTATTCATCCAATGGAGGGATTACATGAAGAACCGTACAACCGCACGGAAAACGTACATGGCTGTCCTGTCAGCCGCTGTCGCATCCGGCGCGATCGTCGCAGCCGTACCGGCACAGAACGCCGAGGCTGCTGTCAGCTTCAAAGACGTCTCATCGAAAACACCGCACGCAAGCGCCATCCACGCACTTGCTGAGCGCGGCGTTGTGACCGGTTTCGCTGACGGTTCGTTCCGTCCGATGACGCAGCTGAAGCGCAGTGAAGCTGCCCAGATGCTCGCGAAGTCACTTGGACTGGACACGAAGAAAGTCAAGAACCCTGGATTCACGGACGTGAAATCGGGTGCTTGGTACTATGGCGCAGTCGCTGCCTTGAGTGAAGCAGGCGTCATCGACGGCTACAAGGACGGTTCGTTCCGCCCGGATCAGCAGCTGACACGTTCCGAGATCTCGAAGTTCCTCGTCACGGCATATGACCTGACAGGTTCGTATTCCGATGAGAACCCGTTCACAGACGTGAAAGCGGACAAGTGGTACGCGAAGTATGTGCTGCCATTGTATGCAACCGGCATCACGACTGGTAAGTCTTCAACTGTCTTCGCACCGGACCGCGGCGTCGGCCGTGGCGAGTTCGCGACATTCATCGTCCGTGCCGAGCAGTACCTTGCAAAAGCCGACACAGCTGTCGAGCAGATGCGCAAGGACATCCGTGCCATCGTCGAGATGAACGAAGACTACAAGGACAAGGACGGCAAAGTTGTCGCGACGGCGAAGTTCGACAAGCCATCCAACTTGCTGACATTGACAGCGAACACACCGGACGCTGTCGATATGCTCCAGGGCACAGGCATCTTCTCCGAGAAATTGCCCAAGCTCGGCGTGACAGCTATCAAGATCGGCAGCAACGAGCCGGTTGACGTGACGAAAGACCACAAAGCGGCGAAAGCAATGATCTCCCAGCAGCTGAAAGATCTGATGGATACGTCGAACGTGAGCGGCGGCGAAATGGCAGCGAAGAATGTGCCGGTCCGTCTGTTCGCACAGACCGGCGACGCAAAGATCTGGGAAGACTTCAACTTGACGCTTGTTGTCAAACTCCCATAAGACATACAGAAACCCCCGCCTGCCGAATTGGCAGCGGGGGTTTTCTTGTAATCATATTCAGTTGGCTCAGCGGCCAAGCGCTTTGTTCATAAGCTGGGACTGGAGCCCCTTCTTGCGCGCTTCATAATCCGAACGGAAACTCTGCGCATACGACTTATCGTAGCCGTTCGCCTTCAGCTCGTTCTCAAGCGCGCCCATGACCGTATTGAATGCGCCGTCCGTCTGGGCTTCCATGGAACGCGCTGCACCCATGTATTTGTTGTAGAAGTAGCCGTAGCTGACATCTCCGGACTTGCTCTTCTCTGCATACTCACTCTTCGCCCGTCCGACGAGTGCATTCAAACGGCCGGCCGCCTGGTTTTCGAGACTCTCAAGCGTCGGTCTGTACTTCGCTTTGATGGAGGCGACCGATGCCTTGCCGCCAGATTGCGGGTTGGATCCAGACGGCTTGGAGTTGCCGGCCTGCCCTTTTTGTGCGTTAGAAGACGGCTGGCCTGCTTGTCCTTTTGAGACACGTGAAGAAGATTGGCTGGAAGAAGCTGCCGCCAGGTTTTTCGACACGGTCACTTTGCCCTTCGTTTCGGTCGTCGTGCCGCCACTTGCCTGTTCGCCTTTGCCGGTTGCACCTTCAGCCGTATCGTGGCCTGTACTTGTAGCGGAATTATCCGAGGAGTCCCCAGAAGTACCATCCTCCGTACCTGTGCCTGATCCTGCTTCTTCATCGCCGATTGTCGATCCGTCCGGCAAGTCGAGTTCATATGGCTCGTCGATGATCTCATCGACCGCCTCGTCCGCGACATCATACGTCTTGAACTTGAACTCATACAGCAAGTACGAGCCGCCCGCCAGAATGATGACGATTGCAGCTATCAAAAAAATCTTCAGTTTCTTGTTCATAGGCGCCTCCCTCATCTTAGTTGTCATTATGACCAGTCTATCAGATTTCCGTGATCAGCGGGAGTCCCTATGTAATTTGTTGAGAACCGGTTCCAAAGCGACAGCCGATCCGCCGCCATTCAGTGGATTTCCGCAAGCAGATTCCCTTCGTTCAGATACGCCTCATACTCCATGTACTCGATATAATAACGGATCGTCCGCGGATAGAGATCCAAGCCTCGCTTGTACTCTTTCTCAATTTCCGCAAGCATCTCCTCCGTCACATGATCCTCATTATGGTAGATCCCTTTCCGCTGCAAGTTATGCAGCCGGTTTGCATACTGTTCTGCGGATACTTCGGATAATTTCCGTGCCCCCGGTTGGATGTTGTGCCGATAGTTCAGATAATCGATGAATTGCATGATGGTCTCCTTTGCTGCTTTTTGTATATGTATAGTATCGTCAAGAAGTGTTGGATTTGAAATATTACCCTGTAACTAAATATACAGAAACACGGGACGGATAAATCATTTTATAGGTTAATAGTACCCAATTTTATTTTTAAATAGGACTTTTAGCTTATTAGTAAAAAGAACCCAGACAGCTATTATCGTCTAGGTTCTTTGGTTTCTTATTCAATTGGTGTAAGGGCGTTCATCTGCTGAAGTAACCCCCGCCTTGTTCGACAGTCCGGTTCACGGATGTATCCCCATCGCCATCGCGATAATATCCCTCCACATACGTGCCATCCTGTCTCTCATAACCGCTCACTTCATGAGGATGGACGAAGTGGGGATCGAGCTTGATAGTCAACGGTTCAAATGTCAAATTTCCTGAATACTTCAATGGGTCCTCATACTCCAAGTGAAGGATATTACCGTGGATGGGATGATGCGCTGTGTATGCTTCCGTTACATGGACAGGATTATGGAACAGAGTGTCGGTCTGCAACGTATCCGGCTGGCTGAAATCCTGATCGAAACTGTCTGATGTAGATGACTGGGAAGTATCGTGAGTGTAGTCCATTACTGCTGGTCCCCTTTCAAAAGTTCAATGAGTTCTTTCATGGCAGTCTTCTGTACTGCATTCTGTTCTTGCTTTTCAGCTTTGCCTGTAAGCTGCTCGTCCACAAGTCCGGCCCGCTCATTCAATTTCTTTTCGAATTCGGTTTGGACAGCAATCCGGATGTTCGTGACATTTTCTCCGATATATTCACGGATTGCATTTTCAAGTTCAGCTGCCACGTCCGAAACCGTCATATCCATGACATTTTTCAACTCCGGCTTGGCATTCGCCAGCTTTGTCGCCTGGATTTTGGATTGGATGAGTGGTAATGCGACCATCCCCATCACCGGGAGGATGACCGTCGCCCCTGTCAACAGAGCGGCGACGGACACGCCGCCTGCCACGAGTCCGGCTTTGATGGTAGCATTGCCGTAATGCATTTCCGCAGCCGCCCGTTTTTCCGGACTTCCCATTTCCCGGTAGCTTCTGCTCTGGATGGAGACGGTTTCGTCAAAGGCCTGGCTCAGACCTTTAGCGAGTTCCATCTCCAGTTTTTTGAACAATTCACGGAAGTGTACGGCATATTGGTCAATCCAATTATCAAACCCTGTGTGGATGAACACAGGCAGTTCCGTATTGATGAAATGATCGATATCCGTTCCTTTGAATACATCAATGCGATTGGCAACTTGCTTCTTCAGTTTGCCCGAGAAGTAATAGAGCGACTTGACAGCGATGCTTTCGATTTCCTGACGCCGCTCTGAAATATATTCATCCAATTCAGCTTTCCAGTCATCCTGCGAGGCCAGCCACCCTGAAATCCGATCCATCTCCTGTTTCAGGACATCCTCATCCGCTTCAAGGATCGCCAGCCGTTCTTCCGCTTCCCGGATTGCAATGTCGCGCAGGACAGACAGCCTGTAGCTGTTCCGCTCCTGCTTGACACGCCGCCTGTTCCCTTCTGTCAGAAGTGTTTTCACCTTCTCTTCCAATACGGGGATGTTGGAGTAGGCCAGAAGTTCCTCATCTTGCTGTGTTCTGGCTGCCAACCCCAGCTTGGCCGAAATCGGAACCACTGTCACCATACTATTGTTTTTCAGGCCCGACAGACGACGCTCGATGTAATGCGCCGTGTCTTCCATTTCCTCTTCCTCCAGCATATCCATGAAATTCATAGGAAACAAGACTGTCTCGATGCCCTGTTTCTCCTGCATCGACTGCAAGAACTCGTATTCCGTCTCACTGACCGGTGCCCTCATGTCCAAGGTAAACAGGACGGCATCCGCCCGCGGGATGAATGTCTCCGTTACAGCTGAGCGCTGCTCATTCAAATCGTTCAGTCCCGGCGTGTCGACAAGCACCACCCGCTCTTTCAATAAGGGAGATGGCACGAACAGCTTGATGTACTCGATCGGCTCACGTTCACCCGGCTGTCCGGCACTATATTCAGACAGTGCTTCAAGAGGCCGGATTTCCGGTTCCTTGCCTTTTCTGATAATATGCATTTCCGGTGTGTCGCCATAGAAAACAGCGTGGATCAACGCGGTCGTCGGTGTCACATCCGCCGGCATCCATTCCCCTCCCAACAGGGCGTTCACCATCGTCGACTTTCCGTGCTTGAATTCACCGACTGTCACGATTGTATAATAATCCTGATCCATATCCTGCTGCAAATCACGCAGCAGAGGAAGTGCCGTACTCTCCGGCAGCAGCCGGCTGATCGTATCATAGGTCTTGAGTATCGGTGATCTTTCAATTGTTGCAGTCATCGGGTATATGCCTCCTCTTTCCCTGTCACTCTCTGTATCAGATCATCCAGACGGTAATTCGATTCTCTAAGTGATCGTTCCGCTTTCTGCAGCTCATCGGCTTGTGCTTCCAAGCTTTCGTCTTGTCTTGCTGCCCGATCAAGCATTTTCTGCAATTGCTCTTCTTTCGACTGGATCTGCTGTTCGATCAGCGCCCCATACTTGCCGGTGAATACGTCGATCGCCGATCCCCATTCCCTTACGAACGTTTCCGACTTCTGCGTGTGGTCATTTCGCAGCTGTGTATGGATTCGGCTCTTTAAACGGTCCCGTTCACTCGGTGCACCCGTGAACAATTCGAATAGTCCGCTTATCATCAGCGTAGCGGCATAAAGAGCACCTGTCACGGCAACGCCCACTCCGGAAGCGATCTTACTTGCGGTCGATTTGTCATGCCAGTTCCAGGTCAATTCATCAATGATTTCTTCAAAGAAGACGATTCCCTGGTCTTTTTTCTCTTCCTGTCCAGCCTCAAGGGAGTTCCCGGCTTTCGACAGTGCCGGAAGTCCGAATGCAGTATTGAAATCCAGCTCCAGCCGTTCCCACTCCGCGTTCAGCAGTTTCCCTGCCCGCTCCATTGCAATCTTCATGATCGTCTCCTTACGATCTTTCAATGCAAGCTCCAGCCTGCGTTCCTCGGGAGCCATTGCGGCGTCCACAAGCTGGGGGATTTCCGACAGATCGGCTGTACTAGACTGGTCGAACGCTTGGATGCCCGTTTCCATGATGCCGTCCAATTCCCTTAAATACCATTGCCGGATGGTCGTCTCATGCGCCAGCATCGTTTCTTTGAGGACCGTTTGCGCCTTCCTGCCCGCCTTATGGATGTTTGCTAGCTTATTTTGAAAACTACTGACTTGCTCTTCCAGTTCATTCCTTGAACGGCTAAGGGCATTCAGCTCAATCGGCAGCCTGTTCAACAGGATATCCTGCAGAATCCGCTGTGATTTTCTGAGCGGAGTCAGCAGTTTGACCGCGCCTCTCTCATATTGGAGAAAATCGGCGAGATCCTGTTCCAGCTCTGCAAAACCGGTTTTTTCTTCGGTCCAGACGGTAATCGGCTTCCCCAGTTTGAGGACTGTCTCCCCATTCTGCGTCCTCCTCAAGTTCAGCTGCTCTTTTGCAGAGATGAGATAGATATTCGTCTCCGGCACTAGGCCCTTCAAATCGGATGTCACTTTGTCATACACTTTCTGGGCATCACCGTCCTTCATCAGTGAATCTTTGAAATTGATGGCGACAAAGATCTTTTGGATATCATTTTTGAACAGCCTGTCTTGCAGTAGGCTCATTTCCGATTTGGACAGCGCCTTCGTTGCAGACAAAAGGAAGATGGCGACATCCGAATCAGGGATCAGCTCGTTGGTGATTGCTCCGCGATTGGCATCCAGATCACCAAGACCCGGTGTATCCAGTAGCGTTACCCCTTCCCGGCAAATCGGCAGCGGATGGCCGATTTCTGCGAATTGGATGTTCTTGATCATTTGGCTGGCGGCTTCGTACTCTTGTTCAGACTCTTCATCCCCGAGAATGGGATCCATGGGAGCAGTTAATTTTTTGAATGCCGCCTCGGTGATCAGTTCCGGCGGCCGGGTGCCTTCCACATAGTGCAGACGGATATAGGGGGTCTCACTATAGACGATTGCGTTCCGGATCGCCGTGGATGGACGGGAAAGGGAAGGCAGAATCTGACGCCCCATCAGAGCGTTGATGAACATGGATTTCCCTCTCGAAAACTCCCCGACCACAATCATCTGGAACCGTTCTTCATGTATCTGGCTACGGATCCGCGCTATTTTCTGTCGTTCCGTTTGGTACTCCAGTTCCTGCATTTGCAGCTCAATTGCCTGGAGCTCTGTGTCCAGCAGCTGCTTCCAGCTATTGAACTGGGTAAGTTCCACTCCCATCCGTTTCCCTCCTACTCATCAATACGTATCTTGTCATTTTTCAAGCTGACCAGATCTGTAATCCGGGCATATCCATCATCGTCCTGACGGATGATATATCGCTTGCCTTTCACATATCGCCACTGGTCCCCTTCGTTTCCTGTGAACAGGAAAACCTCTTCTGTGTCCACATAGTAATCCCTCGCATTGAGGCTGCCTGTGTCCAGTATGTCCGTCGACTCGAATTCAAAGTATGTACCTTTTCCTTGGATGCCCAGAATATACTCTTCGATTTCTTCATATGCCTTGCTGCCTTGGGCAAGATAATGTGCAACATATCCGAATTCCCCATAATTCACAGCATCTTCATAATCCACTCGAAAGTTGAGAATGAAATCAGACAGCTGGCGGGCAGTTTCTTCAGTCACTTGCCGTGAAGGTGCCGCCTGTACCGGCACGGATGGTGTTTCTGCAATCTCAGTCTGCTGCTCAGGTGCCGGTTCACTGACTATGTCCGCTGTTGTATCAACAGACGAGGAGGGAATGCTGTTTCCAGTATCCATTGCCGCCTGATGGTCGTCATACGCTTGGGTCTCGTTTTCAACGAACTGATCCGTATCTTCACTGGCTGCCGCTTCTCCGTAATCGTACCCGCCATCTTCTTCATCATCGCGATTCAAGAATGCATCCGCCATCTGGAAGACTGACAGAGCAGACTCCGCCGTACTTTCAACAACCGGGGAAACTGCAGCGATCACCTGTTCTTTTTGCCAAACGGCTGTCGCTGCAAGAATGACTGCAGCCGCAGCGGAAAACCGTCGCTTCTGACGGCGGCTTATCCGCTGAATCCTTTCTTCTACAGGAAGGTCAAGCACATCCGGAATGATGGGTAGTGATTGACGACTGAACAGTGAGCTTGCCAATCGGACGGAGGAAGATTTTATATCTGCTTCTGGTGCGTTATCTATAGATATGTGCCAGGTTTTCATGCTTTCATAGGCATGGATCGGCAGGCATAGTGATAGTCCCATCAGCACAGCATTCGCCAGCCGAAGAGGACTTGGCACGGTTTCAGATGGCTGATCTGACAGCAGACTGCCGAGAGTCATCTGGTAGCCATGCAGAATCTGTTGCGTCGCTTCGATCGCTTCACGTTCATAATACTCAATTTCACCGATTGCAATCTGAGCCGTCCGTCTGCCGGATTCCCATTCGTTTTCTAATCGGTTCAAGGTTTTTATACTTTCTGTCTGCCAATTATTCAGCTGTTCATTCAGCTTTTTCAAGTAACTTTTAAGCTTAGCTGCACAAGCTTGATACATCTCTGTATGCTTACTGCTCTGTTCCTGCAAAGTTGAAATCCGATCGTTCATGACTGCCTGCCTGACAGCAATCTGGCGCCACTCGCTTTTTGTCTGTCGGCGGCCTCTGCAAAGTTGCTGATAATCTGTCATCAAAGCGTCCCGGTCTTCAGTCAACTGACGGACATTTGAGGAAAGTGATTGGTTTTGCGAAAGCACTAGATCGCAGTCCTCCCACTCACCCGTCTGCACTAATTCCAACTGAAGGGCTCCTTGCCATACTGCGATAGAACCCTTAAGTGCCTGAAAAGTTTCTTTGGAATCGAGCGGTACGGCCTCCAGTTCAGTGATGGCCGTTCTCCTATCCTTGAATAATTCCTGATGGGCGAGGAGGGTTTCCCATTTCGGCTTCAGTTCGTTCGTCCACTCCTTCAAGAGAGTGTCCATATTGTCTTTCACAATAGTGAATTCCGGATTCGTCGCTTCTGCAAAAATCCTTTCTTTCAGGAAGACAACGAATGCTGTGAGTCCGCGTACAATTCTTTTCTCTTCGTACTTCTCATTGAAGATATGTTCCATCAATGAATGGACGCCCTCCCACTTGCTGAATCGATAGGTTTCGGAAGTTCGATCTCCATGCGCCATGCGTGCCAGCTCCGCGGAAACAGGTGTCAGTGAAATAAGATCCCCCTGGAAGAGGCGTCGGACAGATTCCAAATACTCGTCGAGCGGTTCCTCCTCATTGTGCATATCTATCTTATTGATGACCCCATAGACGGGAATCTCCAACCGGTTCAATTCCGTCAACTTCCGCTTCTCACCAGGGGTTCCACATAAGCCATACGGCAAAATCCAAAGGGCACAATCGCAATCGGTCATATGCCGGTTGGTCATTTCATCATGAGCATCTTTAGCTCCGAAACCCGGCGTGTCCACAAGCGTAACATCACCAAGGAAATCGATAGGCAGTTCCAAAACCAGATGATCTGTCCGCTTTCGCAGGTCTTCCAGACCACCAGCACCTTCTGCAGACAACTGGGCAAAGAGTTTATCCGTCAGCTCGATTTCCTGGCCATTCTGGAGGATCGCCCGATACCTCTTTGTCTCACCGTATTGAATGACTGTCGTCACGGCTGTTGCGGGGTTGACGTCGGAAACGACGATATCTTCTTGCAGCAGTGCGTTGATGAACGTCGATTTACCCGCTTTGAACTCGCCAAGGACATTCACTCGTACAGGTCTGCCTATCTCAGCGAGGATTTCTTCAACCTTCTGCTTTGCATCTTCTATGTAAGCTGATGATCCGTTTAGCTGCCGTCGGAAATCTGTTAACACCATCTCCAGCTTTCCCTGCCAGTCGCTCATCCTATCCCTCCTCCCTGCCAACGTGTCCATATTCTGTATAGATCTATTATAATAGTGTTAAAAGCCTAAATACAAGGTACAAAGTAACATTTTAGATTTATTTTTTTGTTATTTCGGACTTATTTTTTCTCTTTCACAACATAGTCCAATACATTCATCCAGAAACCGAGTTTGTCAAAAGAGAAATGCCCCTGCAACCTTATCCGGTTGCAGAGGCAAATAATCTGTAGGAGTCGTACAACTTATTGGTTTCCCGTTCCCCATCCAGGAGGCTGACCTAAAAGCATATAAAGATCGTCATTATTTCAGGAGCTGCAGAACACTCTCTGCCATGACTTTGGAATGACCCATGACCGTCTGGTTTGTCTGCAAAAGAAGAGAGGATTTAATGGAGAGTAACAGTTCTTTCGCCATGTCCGTATCTCGGATGCGGGATTCTGCAGTCGTAATGTTCTCTCCATAGTTTTGTACATTATTGGAAATATGGTTCAGTGCGTTGTCATAGGCGCCATATTTTGTCCGTTGATCCGATACAATTCCTATCGCTTTGTCCAGCTTGAGAAGCGCTTCATTTGCATTCTCCCGGGTCAGCACGCTGACATTGTCAATGCGCATACTGGACGCCCGGACATCAGACAGTTCGACTCTGAATGTATTGCCTGCATTCGGACCGACCTGCAGCAGCAAGTCTTGCGGGTCATGCGAACCATGGGACTCCCCTGAGGAATTGCCAGATCCGTTTTCTCCCTCTTCTGAATCCGTATCATTTTTATCACGTGGGCCTAGTATGAAAATCCCCGTATTCCTGGACTGCCCATTTCCAACCGCGATGATCGTATCTCCGACTTGCACGGAGTCCTTCAAATAACCATTCCAATTGTTCGAGGGAACCCGCATCCAGTTTACGCCGTCTTTGGAGATGGCATGGCCAATTGTTTCAGTTCCCAATGCTATGAAGTAATCGCCGGTTTTCTGTACACCGTTGTACCGCCTTGCCGATAGACTTGGACCGATCGGCTGCACGTCGTCAGACCAGGACGTTCCATCTTCCGAATAGAAAATCTTTGCATGCGTTCCGTCTCCAGTTACTGCGACATATTTTCCGTCACTGTAAGTGATCCCTGTGAAACTTCCAAAGCCACCGCCGATATGAAAGTTCCTTTCCCACTGCATGCCATCTGAAGATCTCGCGACGAGACCATTAGTTCCGACTGCAATAAATTCGTTTCTCTCTGCATTCCACAGCACATCATTCAATCTGCTGGCGGAACTGGCATAAGGCGGGACGGAAACTTCCTCCCATTCTTGCCCATCGGCTGATCGGTACATGACTTGTTCGATACGAAGGTTATTACCGATCGCTCCAAATTCTTTCCAGCCGACCGCAATGTAGGAATTTCCGTTCGATGTGATAGATTGGAGTTTCACTTTATAGTCAGGACCAGTCATATCAGACAACTTCTGCTGCCACTGGTGTCCGTCAGAGGAGGTGAAAACAGCGCCCTTTTCTTTCATGGCGACATACTGACGGCCATCCCAGAAAACGTCGTGAAAGAAGTTTTGGTAGTCATGAGAAACGAGCTGTCCGTCAAGTCCTGTCATCGTCACTTCTTTAGACCACTGCTCCCCTTCAGGCTTTGAGGAATCGAATACAAGGAAATCGGACCACGACCCCGCAATCACAGCACTACTGCCATTTGTGGCGATAGCTTGGTGATTCCCCTGCGGCATGAAGCCGATCTCCTCTTTCGAAACATGGTACCACTGCATAGGCAGAAAGGGCGGGTCGATCCCTTCGACCGGTGGAATTTCCGGTACTCCGACCACCTGATCGAAATACTTATCATAATAGGATTGCTTCATCTCCACATTCAGTAACTGAATCGTATTAAAGGTCGTATGATTTGCAATCTGATCCACCCCTGCAATGAGCTGGCTGACTTCCCTCTGAATTTCCTGCCGGTCCGCTGATGTCAAAACATCATTAGCTGCCTGTACACTCAACTCCCGTACCCTTTGCAAATAGGAATGGATGTCGGCCAATCCCCCTTCTGCCACTTGCACCAGCGAGACGCCGTCTTGAATATTCCTGTCCGCCTGCGCCAATCCGCGGATCTGGCCACGCATTTTTTCAGAGATCGCTAAGCCGGCCGCGTCGTCGGCAGCTTGCGTAACTTTCATACCCGAAGAAATCTTCCTGTTTGATTTCTGGTAATTGACTGTCTGTCTATGTATTGTATGCAGCAAATGGCTTACCAGCCCTGCATTGCTTGTCCGAATGATCAGCACCTCATTTATGAGTTCAACTAATAGCAGATGGACGTTTTAGTAATTCCATTTGCCTGATTCTAATAGGGTTGATTATTTGTAAGTATTTACATTATACCGTTAATCGTGTGGGTCGCAATATATTTTTCTGCCTAATCCAATTGACGCAGACGTGAAAAGTTATCCTCGTATTTTCAATACTATGTGATAGTGCTCCAACTACAGCCGGTTCAACTTTTTTCAGAGACAGTCTTTACTTCTCCGCCGCATTAATGAGAAGATAGACTCAGTTGACAAGCCATTCAGTTTACTATACAAGTCTCTACAGAAAGAAGGTGCATGAACGTGGCTGATGAAAAGGGATTGACGCTGGTGGAGGTGCTGGCTGCACTCCTCATTCTCGGGATCGTGTTCGTCGGATTCATGACGATCTTTCCGCAAATGGACTTATTCAACCAGCGGACCGAATCGAAGATCGTGACGATGAACCTGGCGAAACAGGAATTGGCGGCGCTGAAGGAATCCCCTGCCCGGTTGACCCCTGATCGAAGACGGAGCAGCAGCACACCTGCCAATCCTTATGAGACGTATGACTTCTCGAAGACCGGCTATGATATCCAAGTCGATTGCCATGATGCTGAAAAGACTTCAGGTGGACCGAAGTATGCCTGCAGCGATTCAGCACCTGTTCCGCGCCTCCATAAAATACATATATCCGTCAAAGAGGACGGAAAACTGACCAGCGAGTCGTTCGGGTATGTCGAGCTCAGGTAAAGAGGTGAATTGACAATGGAGCGAAAGGAAGAAGGAATGACACTGGTCGAAGTGCTGGCCGCCCTCGTGCTGGTCGCGTTAGTGTCCGGCATTATCTGGTCAGTCATCTCCATAGCGGCACAGTTCAATCTATCGGAAACCTCCACTTTACGTCTGCAGCAGGAGGCCAATCTCGTCATCGCCGAACTCCAGCAAGTCCATCGTCACTGTGACACTTACCGTTTGATCATCTCGGAGGAAAAAGTCCAGGTCGAATCGTGCAGAGATTCGGATGGTCAAAGCCTTGATGAGTACAATCACATTGTCAGCGATGCGGTCAGGTATCGCGCCGGAGACAGTACAGGCAACAAGTATGTAGACCGGACCTACTCGCCCACGAAGGAAAACCTCGAACTGCCGGGGTTCACTGTGCTGGATACGGTGGTGCGGCCGGGTCATGAGAAGGCGGTCACGGTGCCGACGACAATTTCACGCTACCGGACAAAGGACAGACAGAAACCTTAAATGGACGGAGGGACCGATACTATGCGCCAGGTGAAAAAAGAACAAGGGTATGCACTGCTGATCGTCTTGTTCGCCATCGTCTTCATCACCGTCATCACAGCTGTCTTCATGCGCGGGGCGATCAGCAATGCCACCCAGGGACAGACCCTCGATGAAAACAATCTGGTCGTTGTTTCTGCTGAAGCCGGCGTCGATTACTATACGTGGCATCTGAAACAGCTGTATGACGAACAGCAGCTGGAGGCTGAGTTCAACAGCCTGGTGAACGGCTATATTGCTGATAAAAAACCGATCAACTACACAGCCATTCAGCTAAAGATGGTAGGAAATTTCAGAAACAAGCTAGAGACAAAAATACAAGAGCTGAAGAAATTGAAGGACAGTCCTGAAACCGACCTTTTCAATACGTATACCCATCACCTGACAGCTGCTGATGTGGATAAAGAACAGGACGGCAGCACTGCCTATCTGCTCGTTAAAGGAAGAGTGGAAGGAAAGCTCCCACAAGGGGGTAAGCCGAAAACGAAAAACCTGGATTTCGAATTCCGGTTCATCTTTCCGCAAGTTCTTACAGCAGACGGAGGAAAGCCTGAGAATCCTGATGATAAAAACGACAGCACAGGAAGCCTGATCGGGATGCCCGTTTTGAAAGCACCTGCACCGCCGGCGACTCCCGAGAAACCGGCCGCAATCAGTAAGCCGGCTTCTGCATGCCACCCCAAGGGACGTCTGCTGGAAAACCAACAGTGTGCGCAGCAGGAAATCAGCGAACCCAATTATACAATCAATAAGTCAGGAGTCTATCTGACAGGTAAGCTGGATTCCTGGGGAAATGTCCATGTCGAGAATTCGTCCCTCAACATACGCGGGAATTTCACGCCTGCCAGTTTTCTGGCCGAAGACACACTATTGGTTGTCGGCGGCTTAATATCAACGTATCAGCCTATCACTATCAACAAAACAAAACTTCAAGCAAGCACATTTATAAATGGCCATGGGAAAGCAAAGATCTCCAACTCCCATTTAACGATAAATGATACATTGACATTCCAGCAATCGGAAATTGAGAATTCGTTCATCATAACGAATACGTACAAGGCGAACGATAACGCAACATTCAAGAATACCGATTTCAATGTGAAGAAAATATACGAATCAAAGGGAGCCGAATTCCATAATTCCCGAATTGAAATCGGCGAAACGATGAGCTTCGGCGGCGGACTCTTTTACGTCGAAGGATCCGATATCAAAATAAACAAAGACGTGACAGCAGCTAATGGATCCAGGATTTTTAATTCACGAATTCAAATTGGTGGGGGTATGACACATAATCAAACGGTGCTGCTCAGCAAAAACTCTGATATATCCATCGGCGGCGAGGTTAAGGCAACAAACGGCACAGATCTGGAGCATGTAAAGATGCTCGTCAAAGGAAAGTATACGGCAAACGAGAACTTCAAGCTGGACAATTCGAAGCTCATCATCAGCAGCGGGCTGTCGCTCACAAACGGCGGGGATTTGGAAAACAGCCTGCTGACCGCCGCCAGTATCACTTCTTCGACACCACTGAAACTGGAAAATTCCATCATGGCCACCGGTTCACTGGACTCCGACGTCCTGAGACTGGAAAACGCGAAAGTCTGCGCCGGCAACCTTAAGGTCAGGGACTTGAAGATGGATGGAAACAGCAAGATCTACTATCAGACGCAAACGAGCAACCCGAACCATTCCAACAAAAATATCATCCAGCTAGCACCCGAGGAATTCAGCAAAAAATGTGCCGTCCAAACCGAGGAAACTCCTGAGGAACCGGAAAACACCGGAACCATTGACTGGAAAGCTCCGGTTGTGGATAAAGTGACTTACTGATGAAACGTTTCAATTTTTCCAGTAGAACGACAGGAAAATTTTAACTTGCTCACTTGGCAGTCCAGTCGCTTGCAATTCTGACGTTTAAGAAGTTTTCTAACTCGTTTATTTACAGTTTCCAAGATCACTCCACTGCAATAAAAAAGAGAGATGGCCAGTATTGCTGCCATCTCTCTTTTTGTTTCGTTCCCTATTGTACTTCCTGTCGTCATTCACCTGCTGCTTCCGGTTCTGTCTGAGGCGGCTCTACCTCAGTGTTCGGCGCAGACGGTGTGACGGCTTCTGGTGCTGGGGCTGCTTCTTCAGCTGTAGCTGCCTCATCAGGCTGTTTTGCAGTCGCGTCTTTTGATGGTGCCGGTTCCGGCTGGACGACAGGAGGAACCTCCGGCACAACTGCAGCTCCCTGTATGATCGCTTTCGCACGTTTCAGCGCATCATCTACTGCAGATGACACTGCAGCTTTCTGCGAGTCATTACTGACATGGATTTTTGCCGAAAGAGCATCGGCATATTTCTGCAATTCCTGAATGCTGCCGGCAGTTTCTGCTGCTGTATGTTGTGCCAGCTGTGCTTGTGCCCGCTGGGTCTCCAGCTGCAGTTCGAATCGCAGCCTGTCCATCAGGCGGTTCTTTTCCGCGGTGATCGCTTGGTCCATTTCCTGGATCGATTGGTTTTTCTGCTTATCGAACCAACCGATCAAACGGCCCTGAATACTAGTGTCTGCAAGTACATGGCTTCCGCCAGTTCCTGCTGTCCACATCAACAGGACAGCGAACAGAAGAATGAACACTTTGCGGGAGACTTCATCTTGGTTCAGCATTGGTTTCCTCCTTTCTCGTCCTGCACCGACTCAATAGCGGACTGATATTAATTGTTGATGGAACCGACGATGCTGTCTAATTGATTTTGTCCTTTAACCAGCAAGGATTTGGCTGCAAATGTAATTGTACTCTCATGCTCTTTGATCAATGCATTGTTGGCCGCTGTAATGCTTGCACGCAGTTTGGTGATTTCGCTGTCGATCATCTTTTTAATGTCCGCTGTCGTGTTGGCTTGCTGGGTATTCAGCTGACTTTGCAAAGAGGTCTTCGCATCATCAATCGCTTTTTGTAGTGCACTTGCTGCCTCGGCAGTCGCGTCTTTCACTTTTACATTCACGTCTGCAACCACTTTTGCACCTTCTGCAGATGCATGGGCATTCAAGTCACTGTTCGCATATGCCAGCGCTTCATTGCCTGACGATTCGATCATTCCTTTGGCGAATGTGGACAGCTCACTGAATTGACTGGACATATAGGACTCGATATGTGCTTTTTGCGTATTAATCTGATCGATATAGCCTTGGCTTTGCTTATCGATTCCTTCGATGGTCACTTCTGTTACGAAGTCACCTTTTTCCTTTAACTTACTTGTCGTATTGTCTTTTACGCCTTGGTACTCGGCAGCCAGACCAGGTGCCAGTGAGCTGGCATATGCCGCCGAGTCCGCGGATACTTTGTCGGAAGCAGTAGTGAATTTGGCGTCATACCAGCCCTTCAACACAAGACCTGCATCTGTTGCCCCCAGTACCGCTCCGCCGCCTGACAGAACCCCTACAGCTACTGCGCCTGCGATCACTTTGCTTTTCATTGTTTTCAACATATGAATTCCTCTTTTCTAGTATAGTATTGGTTAGTCTTGACTGAGCACATCTCCGAGAACGGCATCCACTTCCGCGGCTACAGTCCGCTCGATGGCCAGTTGTTCTTTGTATGCTTCAAAATCTTCTTGTTCCAGTTGGTTCTTCGCTGTTGCTATTTCGTTCTCAATCTTTCGCCTGTAGTCTTTGATGCCCAAGACTGTTTCCTTAGTGTTGGTGTCGCTGAATTCCAGCATGGCCAGGCTGAATAGGTTCTCGCTCTGCTGACTTATTTTCCGGGTCATCCGGAACACCTGGAACAGTCCATCCGCGGTGACGGCTCCCAGACGTTCACTTCTCGGCTTGAATTCACCATCGTACCAATCCTGTAACGGGTGCTTCCCCGTTTCTGCACTGGCAGATGAGCTCATCACCAGCAACAAGAGTGTGATGACGATCATCCGTTTCTTTCTCATTTCCCACCTCACTATCGATATGCGAGCTTTCCTTGGCTTGTCCTCCTTTGCAGCAACCGTTTTGTTGTGTCTGTGGAACTATCTTCAGTATAGGGGGCTATCGTCTGCCCTTCTTCCCTCATTCGTCTACTCTTTCAGGAGCGGTAGTCTACTTCAAGCTTCCACTTTCGTTCACCTCATCGACTAGTTGTATCTGGTTTCAGCAATGGCAGACAAAACTAGTGGATTTGCGGAACGCCGTCTGACAAAATCCTTTTATCCGTTGAGATATAGTATGTATGGGACAAACAGAATAGAGAGAAGGAAACGAGGAAGTGCATTCCGTATGTGGGCACCTGGAGTGCATGGAGTGAGTGGTGCAACCGACCTGGGATGACGGGGATATCCGTCTGTCTGCAGGTCTTTTTTGTGTCAAAACAAGTAGATGGGTGGGGTGCAGAATGGAGATACTGATCATCGATCACAGACCAATTGTCCGAAGCGGACTGCGAACACTGCTATCGGATTTCCCTGGCTTTCATATCTGCGGGGAAGCCATATCAAAGGAGGAGGCGATCCCCTTCATCAGACAGAGTCCGCCCGACCTGCTGATTGCTAATTGGTGTCTTGGTACTCTGAGCGGGCTTGAGCTCATACAAGAGGTCAGAACGAATGGCTATTGCGGAAAGTCACTAGTGCTGGCGGAGTCCGTCACTCAGCAGGAATTTTATGAGGTGAAAACATCCAAGGTGGACGGACTGCTCGCCAGCACTGCAACGGAGGAGGAATTCATGTGTGCACTGAATCTCATCCGCCTGGGAAGGACTTACTATGATTCTCAACTGTTGGTGAACCTGCTTGCCAACACAGCAGACAAGAAACCGGAGAACCCTCCTCATGATCAGTTAACCAACAAAGAACTCGAAGTCCTTCAAGCACTCGGGCAAGGGTTGTCAAATCGCCAAATTGCAGGAGACCTGTTTGTCACGGAGTTCACCGTCAAAAAGCATGTCAGCCAGGTGCTGGCCAAACTCGGTCTTGCAGATCGGACGCATGCTGCGTTATACGCGAATGCGAAAGGGATTGCACGTTATGAAGTGAGTGTTTGAGCGTTCAGGTCTGTTCAGTATGTATCGCGTGCCTGTGCACAACACAACTCAGACACAGTTCTGGGAATTTGAGAATGAATTGAAGAGAGAGATCGCTGTCCCATAGGGGCATGGCGGTCTCTTTTGCTGTTGCTTGAGGACAGTGTAAATTCCTAGTTGCAGCTATCTGGCAATCTGGCCTTCATACGACAATATGGAGAGGAGGAGACACAATAAAACCGCTATCAGGAAAGAATAGCGGTCGGTTGCACGTGATTATGTTAATCTCGTTACCCGTTCATGTCAGTTCTCTCGTCCAGACTGTCACCTCCATTTCCTCCTGCTCTCCCAGTTCCTTTAGACAGTGCATGCGATAGCCGCTCTCGTTCTGTTCGTAATAAGTCGGCAGGCAGTCCAGATGCCGTCCGGTGGTGAGATAACCCGGCACGGGCTGGTCTGGTGCTGTGTAATATTTGAATGAGCTGTGCGGGTTCGGTCAGCTCGTTGACCATGGTGATTCCGGTTTCGATCGGTTTCCGGTGGATGTAACGGCTGACGCTAAGGTGGCCGGCGGGCGTGTTGATAGTTTTGCGTAATTGCGACGCTGATAGATGTAGCCGTCGTGCCGGTACCGTTTCGAATAGTAATCACTTTAACGCTAATTGACGAGGCCCATAATCTTGCTGAGCTCGTCGTCCGAGGTGAGTAGAATTTGGTATTGGTTTGATTTCACGTATTATGCCTGGATTCGAAAACGGAACCGTTCGTACACGTCGGCGAGGCAGCGCAAAAGGTGGGATTTGTCCTGGTTGTCATTGTATACGTTCGCCCGGTTAGTGTCGCGCATGATGACGTGATAATAGGCGCCTGGCCGTCAGTTGCGCTTCCGTGATAGCCTTGATAGCTTCACTCCTTTCCTTTTTGCTAGATAATGTGGAACTGTTGCCCAATCGCCGCCTGCCGTTTCCACCGGACCGTTTCCACGATGCCTTCTTCCGGCACCTGGTCAGCACCCGCCAGATCAGCGATCATCCTCGCCAATCGTATCAATTTCACTTGCGTCCGGTTGCTCCATTTTTTGCCGAAGCAGATATTGCCAAGCTTCTCACCGGTCAGTTTGCTTGCGTCGAGCAGCCGGCTGCCAGAGACAATACCGCTCAGTCCGTTATGGTCATAGCGTCCCTGCTGCCGTCCGCGCGCACGTGTCTCGCGCTCCCTAATGGCCGCTAACTCGAAGAGTGTCTTTCTGTAGCCCGACATCCTTCAGCGTCAATACAAAATCTAGACGGTCGGGCAGCGGGCCGGATGCTATCAGCTGGGTAGTCGCGGATCTGGTGAGACGTGTATGCGCAATAGTGTTCTGGAGACCCGAAGTATCCGCAGGGGCATAGGCTCGTTGCCACTAGCAGAAGGAACGGTGCCGGGTAGGTCACCAACTGTCGTATCCGCTGATTTTCAATATCCCCTTAACATTGGCTGCCGCAGGATGTCGAGCGTCTTGCAGGAGAACTCAACGAGCTCGCCCAGGAAGAGCACGTCACGGTGGGCAAGCGAGATCTCGATCGGTTTCGAATACGTGCCGCCACCTACGAGGGAAATTAGCGGAAGCCGAATGATACGGTGACCAGTGAGGCGAACGGACCGGGGGTTCTCGGTTCTCCTTAACCAGGCGGCAGACGCTGTAAAGACTAGCCCATAATCTTCTATCTGTCATGAAAACTATATCCGGACAGACCCTTGTATCAGCCGCTAAATTATAACTGCCAGAAATACTGTGCATGTCACTGTTCAGAAGAGAACATTTTTCACCAGTTTACTCGGGAAGAAAAAAGAGATCACCGTCCACAACGGGACAGCGACCTCTTTTTCTTGTTAAGTACCACTCAAAAATGTTGAAAATAAGTTATACGGCCTATAATGTTCGTCAACTATTGAGATATTTGAAATAGTGGTATAAGGCAACTTAAAAGATTCTCAATTAAGAAGCAATGCGTAAGTCAGATGACCTGTTTGGTATATCCCATATAAGATGAACCCATTCCGGATGATCAATAAACGGATTTCGATTTCCTTGGATTTCATAAATTGTCTCGTTTCGCTTCTCTTCAAATTCGTCAACTGGGTCTTGCAAGTGCCATTGCAGAAGAACGGACAACTTCCCGTGATATGGATCTTTCCCGTTATTCAGCTTTTCATTCAATTCTAGATCTACTTTATCGCCTACTTCATACCGGGTTGCCATGTAAAACAACATACGAGCAACGTCTCCTTTTACCCGATCTGGCGGTTCCCAAGAGTTTGCAGATCTAAAGCACCCGTTACACGCTTTAACTGATGCGCCACCATTATCAAAGTCCAGATTTCCACGCGTGCTATTAACTTGGACATCAGTTGGTCGCAAATGATGGATATCTGTTCCTGGACCTACGGAAGTTCCGAAATCACCATGTGATTTAGCCCATACATGTTCGCGGTTCCAGTCTCCGACATTGCCACCACTCTTACTTTTTGGGCGAGAGTCACCTGAATAAAGGAGAATTACATTATCTTCATTGTTAGGATCCTCATCTGTCTGCTTCAATGCATCCCATACTTCTCCGTATGTCAGCTTGCGATGGTCAGAAATAATAGTATGTAAAGCATTTTTTAAAGCCTCCCCTTCTTTTCCTGCTGCATTTTGATAATAGGGGGAATCAGATTGATCCTTTGCTAGTACAGTAACTGAAAAAGATTGTGTGGCACTTAGGTTATATTTATTTTTAGCAGTCACTCCAACTATATGATTGCCTTCATCTAAGTGCAGGGTCAGGATGTTCCCGTCAACTAAACCTTTAGTAGATGAGAATGTCAGTGAACTATCTGCCGTCTGTTCGAAGTATTCGCTAAGATTGATTACAATTTCCTCACCTGATCGCAATGTCAAGTTAGACATTTTTTTAGTGATCACCGGAGGAATCGGTTCATTAGGAAAAGAAGGAACCCCAATGGGGCCCCCTTTTGAATTTGTGATTTTAATTGCTTCTTTTGTAGCTCCGTTTGTAAATTCAATCTCTTGAATGTTTTCGGCTCCTTTTATTTCCTTTACATTCTTTCCGTCTACTACAACCTTCTTCACTGAAGTTCCAGCGAAATCAATAACCGCTTCGGGTTTCGATGGCTTAATAGTAACAATTACATCTTTCAAACCTTCACCGTGAAACTTCGCATAGTTGCCAGTAAATAGAATGCCTTCACGGATTGCGGACTGGGCACCTACCAGAACGTCTACACTCGGTTTCCCGATAATCAATTTTTTTGTTTTGAAGGCTTTAAATTCATAGAACTTCTCAGCTATCATCTGCGGTTTGACTAGTGAAACTTGGATCAGAACAGGATCGTGATCGCTCGCACGGCCCGCCATATCCGTGTAATCCGCGTTCACATGCAGCATACCGATTTCCGCCTCATCTGCAAGGTTGTTCGACACGAGCACGTGGTCGAGCACTTGTGAATTGCCCTGGTACACATACGAATAGCGGCTCGATTCAGGCACCTTGTTGACCAGGTTCGTCATCAGATCGCCTTCGAAGATTTTCAAAGCATCCGAAAATTGGAAATCGTTGTAATCCCCGACGGATACGATGTTTGCGTCCGGGTTCTTCGTCTTTACATCGGCCACGAAGTCATGGACGATCTGGGCAATCTTCTTACGCTGGATTTCACTCTTGTACACCGGCGGCTGGATTGCGCCGAACAGCGGCGTGTCTCCGCCTTTCGAGTTCCAATGGTTCGCGATGACGATGACATCCTCACCGTCGAACGTGAACTCCGCAGCCAGCGGTTTCCGGCTGCTTGCGAACGCCGGGTTCGACGGATCGATCCGCCCCGGATTCACGGTCAGGCCGCCGTTCTCATACCCGACCGGTGTCATAGCATCCCCATGCGGCACGCCGCCCTTCAGTGATACCCGCTCCGGGTTGTACAGGAATCCGACGCGGATGTTCGCATTCGGCTGCCCGCCGTCTTCGTTGTTGACCGGGTCGATATTGACATACTCATACTTCACACCGCCCGCTTCCACGATCGCCTGGATCAGGCGCTCGTAGCTTTCATTCGCTTCAGGTCCGCCGGCATCCGGTCCGTTGTTGTCCTGCACTTCCGTTACGCCGACAATATCCGGACTGTGCATGTCGTTGGCGATCGCCCGCGCGAGTTTCCCGGCCTTATCATCTGACGTCGTTTTACGGTTGTTCGAGAAGTTCTCCAAGTTGTACGACGCAATCGTCAGCTTCTCCGGATTTTTCACGATGGTCGTCATTTCCGGTACAGCAGATCCTTTCACGTACTTGTCCTGCATCTCCTCATAGCCGACGAAGATCTTATAGTTCTGGAATGAATACCCGACCACGCCGACGATCGGTCCCTTGAACTTGTCGCCCGTCGCCACTTCGAAATTGCGGGCGGTCGTATTCGGCTCAAGTCGGAACTGGATAAGATCCGCGTTCGGCTTGTCCTGCCGAAGCAGGACGCCGCCGTTCTTCGTGTCCGTTTTCCGGCTTCCGAACACAGTCGCAAGATCTCCGTGCTGCTGCGGACCGACCGCTTTCACATCACCGACCTGGACGCGCATCGCTTCCCGGCTCTCCCAGAAATCGCCTGCGTATTTCGCAGGATCGAATTCCTTCAGCCCTTCGCTCAGGATAGCATCTTTCGGCAGGTTCGATTCGTCGATCACGAATGGTTCCGGCAGCTTGACGCCGCGTTCCAGAATCTTCACGGTACCGCCCCGGTCATCCCGGACGTTGATCTGCGTCGTTCTCAGGTCGGTCTGCTGACGGTCGGAGTACCCATCGATCGCGTACTCGCTCACCTGGCCGCCGACCGATACCAGATCGCCTTCCTTCAGGTTCCATGTATCTTTCCCACTGTACAGGACAATCGCTTCGGACGTCCGCAGATCGCCGTCCCGCTGGTCATCCGGCGTCTGGATATGGTAATACGTCGATCCCTGGATGACATATTTGTATGTCACGATGCCCTTGACGCCTTCCACAGTCTGTCCTGCGAACGGCGAGTCGTGGCCCGGCCCCTGGATGTCATGGATCTTGAGTGCATCGGTGATGAAATAGTCGAATGTCTGGACAATCGATGTCCGGCCGTCCGCTGTTTTCGCAACCGCCTTCAGCTGGACGTCGTCCGTGATTTCAAGCGGTAACGCGTATGTCGCTCCGTTCTCAACCGGATCGGTCCCGTCCAGCGTATAGAGGATTTCCGTATCTACTGTGCCTGTTGTCAATGTTACATTGACACCATCGATGAATGTCCCGCTTCCCGGATCCGCTGTGACTGGCTGGACGACGGATGCATCCGCCACGATATCCGCCGCACTGCGCGGGATGACCTGATAGACATCGTCGAACTGCTGGACGATGCCGGTGATCGAATCATACGTCATGCCTGCCTGCAGGCCGAGGGAGTCATTTTCATCCCGGACGGTGAATTCCGAACCATCTGTTGCAATGAAGTTCGCCCAGCCGGTCCCCTGCTCCTTGCTCGACAGGGTGACGTTATGGACGGTCACCAGCTGGGATTCCGTTACTTCGCCGATATCCGCACCCGTCACTTCTTTAGCATCCGGTACTGTTGAAACGGCTTTCTCCACGAGTTTTGCACTGTCGAGCTGCAGCAGTCCGCGATAGTCGGTCAGCTTGCCTGTGAGGGTCACTTCATCTCCCACCTCTGCCGCGAGGCTCGTCGGACGGACGGCAAGACCGCCTGTCCCATCCTGAATGGAAATTGTGTTTTTCAGCTTTGCGGTGATGACCCCTTTAATGGTTACTTCCTTAGCAGGGCCAGCTTCCCGGGCTTCTGCAATTGACATAACCGGCGCAGGCTCAGGTGTTGGAAGCTGTTCGTCATCAGCAAACTGGATACTGGATGGGCTTTTTAGACCTGCTGCGTTGAAATAAGCTTCAAGACTTCCCGAAATATCCACTTGTTTGTCAAGCAAGTCCGCGTTTGTTTGCAAGCCCCAATCTGAACGAAAATTCGTAGTAAGCTGGACATACAACATTTTTGCCACGTCTGTCTCTCCTGGCATGTCCGCTATAGCAAGGTTCAAGTCACTACCAAACTCAGTTCTCGAAACATTACCAGCTGATTTAATGAACCCGACGATATATCCCCTGACTGTACCAGTTCCACTATTATTGTCGATGGCTTCCTGGACTGTCATAGCAGAAGACTTCACTTGCACGGCAGCTCCTGCTGCATTTACTGTAAGTATCCCGGGTGAAAACAAACTAATAACCATAAGCACAATCATCCCAAGATGCAAAGGTTTCTTATTCCTCAAGTAATACACCCCATTTTCATATTATTAGATAGGCAAAGCCTTCTGAGCAAACCAGAAGGCTTTGTATTGGATCAAAGAATTGTGTCTCCATCTACTTCAATACCACTCAAGTTGGTTATAGGTGTTTCCAGACCGGATAGGTCCAGATTCCCACCAACTTTAATGTTAGAGAACGTTACCTCATCTTGAATATCACCTATTAAAATCAAATCGCCTCCGATTACAGCATTCTCCAACTCGCTGACATTCTCCATAGAGACTGTCACATTACCTGTGTACATTTTTGGGCTTACTTCCGTGCCTGAGAAAGCGCTTCCAGAAACTTCAACATCATTGCTATTCCCGTCTTATACCGTCATAACGGCTTTCGGTTCGGGCCTACACCGGACAGGCGGCTTTCACCGCATACGGCGTGCCATCAGCAATTGGTACTACAACTTATTTCCCCATCTTTATATTAATACAGTTAAGTAGAAAAAGACACTAAAAATTAAATAAATGTTTCGACTCTTTTCGACAAAAAAACTTCCGACCGATATTGGTCGAAAGTTTTTGGTTTAAATCTATTGACCCCTTCTATACAACAAATTACTCTACTTTAGTCATATAGCGCTCATCTTAATGACCGCCTGTCAAGCTGGAAGAAGATAGAGTAATATCAGCATTGCTTCTATCTTGCTTAGCTAGGGTGATATCATTTCCTTGTGCACCAGGTGTTTTGGCAGAAATACTGACAATTCCATTAGAAGAATCCGCCGCATAAGACAGCGAAGGTTGAGCATTTATAGCCGACGTAAGGTTATTGGCAGTTTCCATAACTGTAGAACCCACCATTACCTTAACACGATTATTGTGATCAGCAAGTTCTAGGTTATGATCATTCGAATGAATGAACACAAACGTTGTGGAACCAATGGTGACAGTATCTCCGTCATTGCCGAATGGGACGTTGTCAGCAATTTGATCATAGCCAATGACCGTTCCCAAAGTTCCTAGATCTTTAACAGAAATGGACGAGCCATTTCCTAACGTGTTAGAAGCAATAAATATACGATTCGGACCAAAAGCTGGTTCCAAGACGACATCCCTTAGGTCTTCAGACAACAACTGGATAAGTTCTGAACGAGATACTGCACGTGGATTGGAGATTTGTAATTGGGTATCAGCAGTCGCCACTTCGATATCATGGCCGTCAACAGTGAATGTCATAGCCAAATCATCGATACGCCCATCATTATCCTGATCCAAGTTGAATGAGCTACCTAGTTCTCGTCCAGAGAAGTATGCAAGATTGGCCAAGTCCCGTGGAACTTGATTAAACGTAATAGTTGCTGTTGCAAATTCATGACTATTCCCGCCTTATACCTATGCTAATAGGCTTTCGGTTGGGCCTACACCGTCCGGGCGGCTTTCACCGCACACGGCGTTCCGTCAGCAATATGTCCTTTAAGCATGTCATAAAAAGAATGAAGTTTCCAAATGACATAGCAAAACAAATTTTGGGGAAATAAGTTTTGTAAAGACCAATTACAGACTGGGTCCCTTCGCTCCGATTAGTTTTCTCCTCCTCACATGTTACCATGCAAGTACAATCGGCTAACCATCCACACTACTATGAACCCGCAGCCATCTTGATAAGGTCGAAGGTGCTGAACCACCTCACTCACCAAGACTTCAAACGTTCCGTTACATCTATCCCTCGTTTTAACAACCGTAGACCTCCACTATCCAGGAGAGAGAAAGACCAGTTTAACAGTCAATTGTACTGATCTCCAGTAGACCATTTAAGATGACTGGATACTTATCGAGCCCCTAGCTTAATTTCGCGATAAATACTACCTCACCCTGCCTACATGGATTCGTTTGCCTGATCATAGTTGTTTTTTAAGGAGCCCCGCCTCGCAATATCGAGTACGACTTCACCTGACTTAACCCCTTAGGCGAGTATATCAGCGCTTCATTGGGTCCAGGAGGATTAGGCACGTGCCACTAGACTGTTTGGCAAGGTCCGGAATTACACCGAACAATTAGATTGTAACAGTTAGAAAGCCCTGTGAACTAAACTATACTAGTTAAATCCACAGGGCACATTCCACTAATTTCACTAGTTTCCTAGCTTATATAGTAACGTTTCGTTTAATTTTATTAAGGAGCAGGGATTGTAACAACTTTGGTTCCCTTAGCCGTTACAACCGTTCCGGACATTAGTAGGTTGCCGTTATTATCAGTAATAACTTGATCTACCTTTGATTCAGTTTCTGACTTTGGAACAACTTTAACTTTTACAGCTTGTGAAATATTCACTGACTTGTCATCTGCTAATTTAAGAGTAGCTTTTTTACCCGTTTCTTCGATATCAGCTACAGTTGCCTTTAGCTCCGTACCGTCATGAGCAATAACTACAAAGTTTTCATTGGAAATTGAAGTTCCGTTAACATTTTCGCTGAATGTCAATTCAATAGTATCTGTTGTTTTATCTTCTTCAGTTGACAAAACAAAAGTAGCTGATTGTAGAGTCGGAGCAACGTTGTCTTTGATTTCCAACAGTTGCGACATAAATACTTCTTTAGTTGCAATATTACCTACAACGTGCTCTCCTTTTTCTGTGAGAACATTATCGCTAATAACAAGCTTGTGTTGAACGTCTTTCGTAAATGTTTCTTTAGGAATAGTAATGGTTACTTTTTTATTAGAACCATCCATAGTGATAGTAGAACCAGCCGGGAACGAATCCCCATCTAGCGTATAATTAGAGAGATTACCAGCAGAAGGACCCATTTTTTCCTTGTAATTAACTGTGATAGTATTTACAAGTGAACCTTTCTCAACTGAATTAGCGATAGAAACGCCTTCATTGGCAACCGCTTCAACTGCTTTATATCCAGTTTCACCTGATTTATTCACATTAGTGGAGAATGATGTGTTCTTTAAAGTATTTGTGAATTCCCCTGCAATATAATCAATACTTGCTACGTCAACCTGATCAGTGTCTATTTCAAGTGCACCTGCAGCAAAGTTAACTGTAAATGGAGCCATCTTCTCAAGTTCTGTATTTGTGATTGCAGCACCTTCACCGTTGTCTAAAACAAGTGATAGAGTAGAACTTGTAACGCTTGCTCCCGCCTCCTCTGTTAGAAGTGTGCGTGTTACCCCATCCTTATCTTTAACAGTGATTTTAGAGTAATCAGCAACAGTAATTCCTGTACGGTTTAATGCTATCATCAATGAGTTGCCAGAAATTGAATTTTTAGCCTGACCAACTGCTTTTGGAGTATTTGCATCACGCTTAAGATTTAGAGTGGATGTATACTTTTCACCAAATAACTGATCCTCGTCTTTGAAGTCAGAAACAGTTAAGCTTACATTTACACTGTTATCTCCTTCTTCATATAGATGAGTTAAAGCTCCTTGAGCTGCACCATTTTTTAGTGAAGTTGACAAAGGCAAGTGTACATCTACATACGTTTTTTCTTCAGTGCTATCTACCTGATTATAGAATTCTGCAGTGCCTTTTTTCACGACAACTTTCGCATCAGTCACGGGTTCACTGAAATAAACACGGAACGAGTTAAAGTCGAGAGGTTTTACATCAGTTACATAAGGCGCTACTCCTTCTTTAACTGTGTATGATTGCTTAGCTATAGCAGTTTTATTACCACCATTTCCGTTGTTCTCCACCAAATCACGAGCATTATATACAACAACATTATGTGTTCCTACCTTGATTTTATCACCTGATAATGCTGTATCGCTTACTACAGAATAGTCTAATACATTAGTAGATGCTGTAACATCCACCGGTTGACCATCCACGGTAACCTTAAAATCATCCTCTACAGCTTTCACTGGCTCATCAAATGTAAGAACCAATTTGTTTGCAGCATTTAAAGACGCGTTCAACAATTTAGGTGCATTATAGTCTTGGAAAACTTTTTGAGTGTCTCCATAACGAACTACACCTTTTGTACCGTCAGCGGAGAGAACACTGTCCTTGACATCAATGCTATATTTATCGCCATTATCTAATTCTTTACCAGCATTTAATTTAAAGGTCACTGTTTTCATATCTTCACTGAAATCAATTTTATTCACATTATTAGCGATAATTCCATCTTCATCATCATATGCCGAAGTATAATCTTCTCCATATTTTTGGTCATTGATTGTGATGACATAGTTATCCAAATCAGTAGCAGTAAAACCATCCACAGGTTGAGTATATTTCACTTGCAATTCAGTGCTATTGATTGCAGTTACTGATTCAACTTTCAAATCTTTGGCTGGTGTTGTTGCAGAGGGGATAAGATTACCATTAGAATCAAACTTACCTTCGACTGCAGTTACTGTCTTTTGGGCATTTGCTTCATTTAACATTTGTAAAGCTGCTGCAGTTGAGCTGGTTTCATTGACTGCTTCGTTGAAATCACCGATTGCATAGAAATCAGTACCTGATTTTACATAAGAGATTTTTGAAGTGTCAATGAATCCTTCATTGATTGCTTCATTATACAGATTAGCATCTACAGTAAGCATTTGTCCGCCTTGGTTGATTACAACGTGGTCTACTTGGCTAGATGTTGCAGCAGATGCTGGAACAGAAGCCATAGGAACAATTGCTGCCGCTGCAAAAGTAGCCGCTAGAGCTGCTTTTGAAATCGTCTTGAAAGGCTGTTTTGTCATTTTATATGCCACCTTATTCAGTATAGTTTTCCATGATCGTAAGTAACGAAAAAATCAGGGGAAAGGCAGATAAACTGCCTTTCCTGATTATTATTATTTGTTGACTGTTACTTTTGCAGCGTTAATCGTAGCTGCATCATATTTACCTTGCAATGTTACAGAGTAACGATCAGGATTCAGTGAACTCTTAACGAATGTGTGTGTAGTTCCATCCACAACAATTGTGTAAGAAGAACCTTTCATATCAGCACTCAAATTGCTTTCAAGGAAGGATACGAGTGTTTGACCAAGTCCGTTATCCTTAATTTGGTTACCTGCATTAAGTGCACCGAATGTAGTCACGTTCGCCTCTCCTTTACCGATCAACGCTGCCTGAGCATTCTTCAATGCTGTTGTAGCAGCTGTAACTTCTGCTTCAGTAGCATTAGCTTTTGCGTTAACTGCTTCAGCAGCAGTCAATGCGTTCTTGAATGTAGTCCAAGAAGCCGCAGTGTAATCTGCTTCCACTTTAGTTTTTGCATCAGTGATAGCTGCTGCAAGAGCCGCCTTGTCGACAACTACATCACCAGGCTTCTGGTCCTTCGGTGCTTTTGCAATTTCAGTAATTCCAGAGATAGCAACACCGTTAGCGGACTTCAAGCCCTTAGAAAGGTTGATGACGTTAGAGTTGCCATTCAATGTTCCGTCTGGAAGAGTGATGGTAACTTTCTCGTAACCGTCTTTCACGTTGCCGTTGCTGTCAGCCAATGTGAATTTCGCGCCTTTCGGCAATTCTTTACCGTTCAGCGTGTAGTTCGAAGCGTTCAGCGCGTTCTCTGTGTTGCCTGTGTACTGGACAGCAGATGTGAAGTTGAGGACAACTTCGTCAGCGCCTGTACCGTTCAGGTAGAAGTCCACACCGTCGTACTTGTCAGTCTTGACAGCGAACAATGTCGCAGCAGGTGACTTCGTGACAGTGAATTTCTGAGTCAATGTAGAAGCTGCGTTACCTACATCATCCGTTACGTTACGGACAACAAGCTCCCAGTCTTCTGCGAATCCAGCTTCGTCAACTTCTGTCTGCAGATCGCGGACAGGCTTGACGAGGAAGCCGTCTTCCATTTTGTCTGCATAACGGACAACTTGGCCGTCAACAGTGATCTTCTTGCCATCTTTGTTCGTTCCGATGAATTCAACAACCACTTTCGGGATTGTAGAACCTTGAAGCTGGGATGGTGTGTTCAGACCTGGATCGAGATCGCGGTCTTTAACAGGCTTGTCGAAACGTACATCGAAGTGGCCTTTCCAGTCGCCAGTTGTTATCTGCTTCGGTGTGCCGACCAATTTCGGGCTTGTAGTATCCGGAGTTGCAAGAGCAGAACCGGAGTAGCTCAAGTCGATTTCCTGCTTGAAGTTCTTCTTCTCGTTTGCAGGGTTTTCTACTTTATCCTTATCAAGGACCATGCGGAACTTGTGGTTGTAGTAGTTATCGTTTGTATTCTTCGTATCGAACAATACAGTCCAGTCTTCAGTCAATTCATACAGATATTCTGTATTCATCGTGTATGTGTTGTTCTCGTTATAAGAAGTCACTTTGAATTCAGGAGTCTTCTTAAGGTTTGGAACAGCTCCAGCTACTGCAGGAACCCACTCTTTTGCATCTTCGTTGTAAACTTCAAGTTTCATGTCAGCTGGCTTGAAGCCTTCCACGAATGTGTTGAAGTTCACGCGGAACTGCTCTGGCGATTCGACTTTTGCAGTTGCTGCAGGGATAACATCGCTGCCTTGTACTGTGAAGTCGAGGATCTGGTTCGTCGACTCGTTGCCAGCGAAGTCTTTGATGCCTGACAGCTGGATGGAGTGCTTACCGGATTTGATGAAACGGTCAGTTTTGACAACCAGCTTGTTACGGAAGTCACCTTCTGTCTGGCTGAATTCACCGTTTTCAACTGACTTGATAGTAACTGTTCCGCCGTCGATCAGGAGCTGCTGCTTCTGAACGTCCTGGATCGGCTCTGAGAATGTTACTTCCAGCTCGTTGTAAGCTGTCTGTGCAACAGAAGTCGCTTCCGGCTGACGAGCGTCAGTCAGGATGAACGAGCGGCTGTTGACTGTTCCTTCTTTAGTGATCTGACCGACAGTCACTGTCTTGTTGTTCGCCAGAGTTGTGTCTTTGTCAAGGATCACTTCGATCGCTTTCGAGTTGTTCGGCACTGCTTTGTAACCGACAATCTTCTTGTTGTTTGTCTGGTTGACAGTCAATCCAAGCGGGTTGTCGCCAAGGAATGAAGATGGTGCAACATCTTTGTCGAAGAAGACAGTCAGGCGGTCCGCCATGTTGGATTCTGCGCCAGTGATGAGTGCTGTCTGCCAAGCTGTTCCGGAAGCCGGAGTGAACTTCACAGTTGTCGAGCTGACAAGCTTACCGATTTCGTCATTCCACTTCGAATCAGGAGCTGCTTCGATCAAGCGAGCAGTTACAATTGAATCAAGTGTCGTTTTGCTGAACTCGGAAGTGAGGACAACAGTCGCAACACCGTCTTGAACAGTTACACGGTTGTTAGCCAATTGGCCGTAAGTTGCATCGAACTTCAATACAAGGTCGTCTGCATCTTTCGCAACTACGCCGTTCTCGTCGACGATTTTCGCAGTGATGACAGTGTTGTCTCCGCCGTCAGCAGTGATGGAGCCCTTGGAAGCTGTCAGGATCAGACGGTTGCCTTCCACTACTGGTGGGTTAGGATCAACTGGTTCGATCTTGTCTTTGAGTGCATACAAGAACTTCGCGAAGTCGCCGCGTTTGATTGGGTTCTGTGTTCCGAATTGTGTTTTGTTGATACCGTTTGTTACGTTGTTCGCAACCAGTGCATCCACTGCTGCGTCATAACGGTCGGATACGTCTGTGAAGCTGTTTGAAGTCGTGCCAGCTTTCAGCTCGAACGCTTTTTGAAGCATGATTGCCGCTTCACCGCGTGTGATGTTGTCTTCAAAGCCGAACTTTGTAGCTGTCTTACCGTTGATAACGCCAGCCTTCTTCAAAGAGTTGACTGCAAGCTTACCACGGTTCGGAACGTCGGAGAAACCAGCTGAAGGTGCTTTCTCGTCGTTCAGGCCAGCAGCGTTAGCGATCATGATTGCAGCGTCGCCGCGTTTGATCTGCATGCTGATACCGAATTGAGTTTCTGTCATACCTTTTGCGATGTTGTATTCGACAACAAAGTTGACTGCATCCTTATAAGAAGCAGGTACGTCCGTGAATGCAGAAGTTGATACATTCGCAGATGCTACTGGTACGATCGCAGAAGCGACGAGTGTAGCCGTTGCAGCTGTTGCTACAAACTTTTTGTACGATTTTGGTTGTTGAGCCATTGTGTAGTATTCCTCCCTGTTTTAGGTAATCCTATTTCACCGATGTTGCCACCGGTCATGAAATACAGTTTAACTATACCACCGATTTCTCTGTAAATCTACAAATCTTCAAAAAGATTTCACGGATTACAGAGAAATTGCAGTATCTAAACTCTTATTCTATTATACACATGCGATTTTCCATTGCAACGTTTTTCATGTGCAGGTAAACATTTCTTTTTCGAAACATTCCGGAACCCTTATTACAGTAGTGTTGACGCGGCATGACAGCCAGGCCGGGCAGGTTCCGTCCCTTTCTTTATCGGTCACTAAAGTCTAGTATTCAGATTTATTTTCTTCCATTTTAAAACCCATGAATGATTGTCATAATCATTCATGGGTTTTCCAGTATTTCCGTATTTTATTCCAGATCGGGCTTGATGGTGCCGTCTTTCGACACGACCGTCACGGCGGCGAGCAGGAACGCGAGCCAGACGGAGACCGATGGTGCCGTCAGCGTGTGCCCTGCCGTGTAGGCGATGCCGATGCCGACGAGGAACGCGACGCCCGTCAGGATGCTGAAGTAGTTAAAGTTCTCTTTCAGGTTCGTCACGAACTTGATGATGAACTTGCCGGCGAACCAGACGATCGGCGCCACCATGTAGATGAACCCGAGAATGCCGAAGGAGAAGAACCAGTCGTGGAAGTCCATCTCAATCATCTTGAGCGGCTTATGCGGCCCGGGGACGTCGTAGTTCCCTGCGAAGCCCATTCCGAACAGTTTCTGGGAAATCGGGGCGTCCTTAAATTGTTCGATGTAATCCGCCTTGTACGTCTCCCGGCTGCTGAAGACGAGGTTCTCGAACTGCTCGGCGTTAATGAGCGGTTCTTCTGGCTCCTCTTCCCCATCCGGCGGCAGTTGGTTGCCGTCCTCGTCGACAGGCACCTGCGGTTTCTCGAGTGAGATGCCAAGAATGTCGAGGTGGGCGTACATATTGCCGAACACCGGCGTGAATGGTGTCGAGACGACGAGGGCGATCAGCAGCAGAAGCGACACGAACGAGTTCGCCTTCACCCGCTGCCGGGCTGGATACTCCTTCGTTGTCAGCAGTAATAGCAGACTTCCGAAGAAGATGCTGAGCAGCACGATCAGGATGCCGCCGTAACCGACCTTCGTTCCGAGCGCGAGCATCGCGAGCGACAGCAGGACGAACGGCAGCCAGTGCAGGAACTTGCGCGTCGTCGTCTGCTTGTAGACAGCAAACAGTGCGGTGATCGGCAGGAGGATCGACATCGACGCGCCGATCTCGTTACCCGCATAGAACCAGCCGGTCCAGCCTTCCTTCGAGCGGGCATAGTTCGCCATGCTCGTGCCGGTCAGGTGGGCGATGATGAACACGACACTGATCGTCAGTGAGGCGATCAGGAAGTAGTTGACGAGCTGACGTGCCGTATCCGACCCGTCCTCTTTTTTCATTGCTTCCAAGATCAGCAGGAAACCGAAGAACAGGACGTGGAAGTAGACGACCTTCGTATAGTATGTAAGTTCCTGCACAATATAGAACGGTTCTTTAACGGTATAGCCTACAATAAAGTTGATGATGACAAATACGGCCAGCCCCGCAAGATACAGTAGGTACAGCCGGGCCCGTTTGCTTTTCCGTGACTCGTTGAGTATCCAGACGGCCATGGCGGCAAGATACGCGAGACGGATGATGACGCCGAGCGTCAACGGAAGGTCGATGAACAAGAGCGACGCCGTGGTGAGGACATCGATGATCGGCTGGATCATGACGAACGCCACCAGCGCTAGCATGATGTTGTGTCGGTTAAGTTCCATTGGGGCAGGTTCCTCTTTCGTTTGTTGGTTTGAATGCCGGGGGACAGACTGCTGCACCATTCGCGTTCGTCCGCGAATTGGGCTGCAGCCTGTCCCCCTGTGAATGAGAGAGACGATATGCAGGGAGATAGCCCCGCAAACACGGTTCTGTGGTTTTGGCACGGGTGGGTTCCGCCGGATGGAGCGCTTGGGTGGCGGTTCCATTCTACCCGGGTATCTGTGCACGTCACAATTCGCGGAAGTACGCGAATGGTGTCGTGCACAGGTACCCTGGTCTTTTTTCTTTTCTCTCTGCTATATCCCACTGGCAGTGGAAGCTGCATGCCCTCCACGCTCCGTTGCTCGGAGCGCAGGACCGGCGACTCCTGGGGGATTAGCGAGCTAGTTGAGACCCCACAGGAGCGAAGCGACGAGGAGGCTCAACGCTCGCCCCCCGGAAAGCGCCGGGTCCGGAGCGCAGAGCAACACCGTTAGGCACTCAGTTCTTCGAGTTGCCGAGGACGTGTGTCCGGAAGCCGGCATCTTCCCATTTGGCGCGGTCGATGCAGTTTTTGGCGTCGATGAGGAGCTTGTCCTTCATGAGGCCGCTGACCGACGATGGGTCGAGTTGCTTGAAGCTGTCGTGGCTTGTCAGGATGACGATCGCTGACGCGTCCTTGACGGCGTCTTCGAGACTTTGCGTCTGCAGGGCGAGCTGGTTCTGCTTGATGTGCGGGTCGTAGGCGGACACGATCATACCCTTCTGCGTCATCTGCTCGATGACGTCGAGCGACGGGCTTTCGCGCATGTCGTCGATGTTGCCTTTGAATGCGAGGCCGAGCACGGCGACTTTCGGCTGTTCGGCGTTCATTGCGGAAAGCAGGTCCGCCGTCAGCTGCGCGGTGTATTCCGGCATCCGGTCGTTCGTCTTGCGCGACAGGTGGATCAGCTTCGCGAGTTCCGGATTGAGCTCGACTAAGAACCACGGATCGACTGCGATGCAGTGGCCGCCGACGCCCGGTCCCGGCTGGTGGATGTTGACGCGCGGGTGGAAGTTCGCCAGACGGATCGCTTCCCAGATATCGACGTCGATCGTCTCCGCGATCTTCGCGAGTTCATTCGCAAACGCGATGTTGACGTCGCGGTACGTGTTCTCCATCACCTTGACGAGTTCCGCTGTCGTATCGTCGGTCTCGTGCAGTTCCCCTTTGACGAATGAACGGTACAGTTCGGATGTGGCGCGTGCGGATTCTTCGTTCACCCCGCCGATGATGCGGTCGTTCGACACGAGTTCCTCGAACACTTTGCCCGGGATGACGCGCTCCGGTGAGTGGGACACGAGGATGTCTTTGCCGATTTCAAGCCCGGTCGGCTCGAGTTCCGGAATGACGATATCCTGCACCGTCTTCGGCGGAACGGTCGATTCCAGGATGACGAGGTTGCCTTTTTCGACAAATGGTGCAATGGATTTCGACGCGGACCGGATGTATTCCAGGTTCGCGGTCTTGTCGTCTTTGATTGGCGATGGCACTGCCAGGATGAAGACGTCCGCTTTCTCTGGTGTCGTCGACACGGTCAGATTGCCGCTGTCGATCGCTTCGTTCAGTTTCTCCTGCAGCCCGTTCTCTTCGATATGCAGCTGTTTGTTGCCGATCATCTCGACCGCTGCTTCGTTGATGTCGACGCCGTGCACTTTGTGGCCGTGGGTCGCGAACATGACTGCCGTCGGGAGGCCGATGTAGCCGAGTCCGACAATACAAATGCTCTTTTTCATGGGATTCTGCCTCTTTCCTTCTATAGAAAATGTCTAATTCTTATTTGGATTTATCCGCTAATACGCGCACGAGGAAACGCGGCAGGTTCATCTGCCGTTTCAGCCGCTTCGGGTCGCTGCACAGCCGGTAGAACCACTCCGTCCCGGTTTTGCGGAACAAGGCCGGTGCACGTTTGACGGATCCAGAGAACACGTCGAAACTGCCGCCGACACCTTGAAAGACTAGGACGTCACGGAGCCTGTCCATGTTGCGCCGGATCCACAATTCCTGCTTAGGGGAGCCGAGTGCGACAAAGAGGATCTTCGCGCCGCTGTCCCGGATGCGCTGCACGAGCGCTTCCTCGTCCTGTTCGTAGCCGTCGGTCATGCCCGCAATCGGGATGCCCGGGTAGTCGCGCTGGATGTTCGCGGCCGCTTTTTCGATCACTTCGCGTTTTGCGCCGTACAGGTAGACGGGCTGGTTATCGCTCGCTGCAAACTGCAGAAGCCGCGCCATCATGTCTACCCCGGTGACGCGGGATGTAATCGCACCCTTTTTCAGTTTCGATGCGAGCAGGATGCCGACGCCGTCCGCGATCTGGAACGTCGCACCGTTGATGAGGTCCTTGACCTGCGCGTCTTTCTGCGCAGTCATGACCTTCTCGGGGTTGACCGCGATGATCGTCGACTGCTCCCCCGCCGCCATGCGCTGCCGGATCTGTTCGATGATGCCTTCATATGTCAGAGGCGAGACGTTCACGCCTAAGTAGCTCTCTTTCATTCCTGGGTGCCCCCACTTCTTGCTGTACTTTCAATTGTCTTAGTATAGCAGAAACGGGAACAGCTTGCACAGCCTGTTCGAACAGTGCTAAAATTACCCCGACAGTCTGCTCACTGGAGCGGGTTTTGATCTTAAATATAACAGCCCATCGGGCACGGCCTTCTGAAGCTTATCGTCCGCTTTCCGCGGGCATGGCTTCAGCCGCTTCCCTCGCTTCGCTCAGTCCAGGGTCTTCAGCTCATGCTATTCCCGCAGGAGTCGGACGAACGCTTCTCCAGCCCTAACTGTTGCGCAAGGCATCCTTCTTGAACGGACGTCGTTCTATTTTAAGGAGATCCGTTGATCGGAGTGCAGGGCGGCGACTCCTGGGGAATCGCGTAGTCCGAAGACCCCGCAGGAGCGAAGCGATGAGGAGGCTGAGGGCAAGCCCCCGGAAAGCGTCCGCCCGGAACGCAGATCAACACCTTTGGTGTTTATTTTATTGGAAGAAAAGGTTTGATTAGCAGGACGTCCCTTATTAAAAATGTATGTATTGGAACCAAGGAGGAAATTCACTTGAAGATTGTATTGTCCGGGTTTTACGGATTAGGAAATACAGGCGATGAGGCGATTTTGAAGGCGATCATCGATAACTTACGGGCGGAGCTGGACAACCCCGAAATCACGGTGTTCTCACTATCGCCGGAGAAGACGGCGTCCGACCACAGCGTGTCGGCGGTGTACCGCGGCTGGCGCCACGGCAATAAGGAGAAGATCAAGGCGCTGCGGAAAGCGGACCTGCTGATCTCGGGCGGCGGCGGGCTGCTGCAGGACACGTACCCGACGAAGTTCCTCTTCGGCCCCCTCCCCTACTACCTGCTCATCGTACTGCTGGCGAAGCTGTGCGGAACGAAGGTCATGTTCTTCTCACAAGGCATCGGCCCGGTGACGAGCAAGTGGGGCAAGACGCTCATGCAGGGACTCGCGAACAAAGCCGACTTCGTGACGGTGCGCGACGAGTATTCGAAAGAGTACTTGCACAACCTCGGCGTGACGAAGCCGGAGACGGTCGTGACGGCGGATATCGTGTTCGCGTTCAAGCCGGATGAAGATACGTCGGCGTATGACTCGCTCAGTCTGACTGGTGATGAGCGACTCGTCGCGGTGGCGCCGCGCCCGTGGTTTGATCACGAAGACGAGTACATCGAGAAGCTCGCGTGGACGCTCGATGAACTGATCGAGCAGCGCGGCGTGACGCCGGTGTTCGTGCCGATGGAGCCGCCGTATGACACGAATGTGTCGAAGAAAGTGCAGAAGCTCATGAAGCATGCGGATGCGACGAAGATCCTCGGCGAGCAGTTCTCGCCGAACCAGTTCTACAACTTCATCCAGCAGACGGACCTGACGATTGCGCTCCGGCTGCATGCGCTGATCTTTGCGGCGCTGTCGAATGTACCGCACGTCGGCTTGAGCTATGACCGCAAAGTCGAGAGCTTCCTGAAGCGCTCGGGCATGTGGGAGCATTCCTACGAGCTCGGTTCATTCGCGAAGGAAGACCTGCTGGAGAGCGCCTTGTATGCACTTGATCACAGTAAGGAACTGAAAGAGATGATGACGCCGAACGTTGAGACCTTACGGCGCGAGGCGATCCGCAACGTCGATCTGCTGCGGGAACAGTTTTTGAATGGAGGCCGTTAAGCGGTGAAAATACTACTTGCAACAGTCTATGATTATCCACACTTGGGCGGGCTGTCGACCCACCTGACGACATTGAAGGCGGGGCTCGAGTCGCGCGGCCATGAGGTCGACGTCGTGTCGTTCTCCGACGTGCCGAAATGGAAGCGCGACGGCATCGTGCGGGGGCCTGCATTTTTATTGAACAAAATGAAACAGGGCAAAGGCTACGTCTGGACGCTGAAGCGGCGCCAGGACGAGCTTGCGATCCTGATCAAGGATGCCGTCTCGAAGAAGGATTACGACGTCATCAATGCCCAGGACGTCTTCACGACGTTCGCAGCGCTCGAGACGAATGTGCCGGTCGTCAGCACGGTGCACGGCTACCTGACGTTCGAGGGCATCTCGAAAGGGACGCTCATCGAAGGGTCACCGGAAGCCCGTGAGCTGCAGGAAGCGGAGCGCAGAGGCTACAAGGCGACACGTGAAGTGATCACCGTCGATACGCGCATCAAGGAGTACATCCTGAAAGAGACCGGCGTGACGGGCAACATGATCAAGAACTTCATCGACGTGGAGTCGTTCAAGCCGGAAGTCGAGCGGCGTGCGGAGTTCCGGGATACATACGGCTTCTCGCAGGACGAGCTGATCTTTTTCGTGCCGCGCCGCCTGACGAAGAAGAACGGGGTCATCTACCCGATCCTGTCGCTGCCGGCAGTCGTCGAAAAGTTCCCGAACGCGCGCGTCGTGTTCGCGGGGACGGGCGAGATGATGGAACCGATGAAGCAGAAAGCGGCGGAGCTTGGGGTTGCCGATCACGTGACGATGCTGGGCGCGGTCGATCACTCCGTCATGATGCAGTATTACGCACTTGCGAATGTCGCGCTCGTGCCGTCGATCTACTCGGCGGGTGTCGAGGAGGCGACGTCGATCTCGGCGCTTGAAGCGATGGGCTCCGGCGTGCCGCTGATCGCGTGTGCGGTCGGGGGCTTGAAGGAAATCGTCGACAGCGGCAAGGACGGGCTCTTGGTGGAAGAGCAGAACGTCGAACAGCTGAGTGACGCGATGATCAAGCTGCTGGAAGACCCGGCGTACGGCGAACAGCTTGCTGCGGCGGGCCGCGCGAAGATCGTCGAGGAGTACTCGCACTTCGCGGCTGCTGAGAAATATGAAGCGATCTATTTGAAAGCACTGAAACATTGACCGCGAAGCTCCCTGGTGTTTTGTCAGGGAGCTTTTCGCAGTTTATGATCCGAGATGTGGGAGGACTACTATGGGCAAGTTAAAACAGGCGGCGCTGTGGACGGCGGTGCTCGCCCTCGTGCTGAAGCTGTCGGGATTGTTCCGGGAATCGATCGTCAGCACGAAATTCGGGGTGTCGCACGAGACGGATGCGTATTTCCTCGCATTCCCGTTCATCACCCTCGTCGTTGCGATGATTTCGACGGGCTTCAACAACGTCTTTTTACCGATGTATATCAAGAACCGGAAGTCCGGCGATACGGGTGACCATAATGCGAATGCGCTGCTGAACTGGACGATGATCCTGTTCGTCGGCATCAGCTTCGTCGGCTGGTTCGGCGCTCCGTACTTCCTGCCGCTGATGTACGGCAAGATGTCGGCCGAAATCGCGGCGATCGCCGTACCGATGACGCAGGTGTTCTTCGCGTTCATGACGGTGATCGCTTTGAGCGGACTTTTGGATTCGTATTTGCAGTCGCGGCGGATCTTCGTGCCGTCGCAGATGTCGAAGCTGCTCGCGACACTGTTCTCGGTGATCTTCGCAGTGCTGTTCAGTGAACAGTGGGGCATCTTCTCCTTGGCGTACGGGTTCATCTTCGGGACGATCCTCGGCGTCATCGTGCAGCTGTATTACCTGTTCCGGTCGGATTACAAGTATCGTCTCGAGTTCAAGATGGATATCAAGTTCCGGAACGCGTTCCTTTTGCTGATTGTTCCGTCGCTGCTGAACTCGGTCGTCGGCCAGGTGAATTTCTTTGTGAACAAGGCGTTCGCGTCCGGGATCGATGGCGCGGTGACGTATTTGAACAACGCGTCGCTGATCATCAGCATCCCGAACGCGATCTATGCGACAACGCTTGCGGCGATCATCTTCACGCTGATGAGCGAGCAGACAGAGGACCGGGCGAAGTTCAAGGAGACGCTGTTCCGTGGGATGGAAATCTCGCTCGTGACGCTGCTGCCGATCGCGGCGGGGCTGTTCGTCATCGGGGACTCGGTGATTGCGTTCATCTACGAACATGGGAAGTTCACGGCGGCGGATACGGCGAAGACGCACGTCGCGCTCATGCTGTACTTGCCGGTCGTCGTGTTCCAGGGCATGCAGCTCATGCTGTCGAAGTCGATGTATGCGCGCGGCAAGACGGCGGTCGTGTTCCGGATCAGCGTGACGACGATTTTAATCAACTTCCTGAGCAACTGGCTTTTGGTCGACCGGTTCGGCTACCCGGCGCTCGCGGTGGCGACGTCGATCGTGAGTGTGTACTTCTTCACGGTATCGATGGTTGTCGTGTACCGCGATCTCGGTTCTGTTGAGCTTGCGCGGTTCGGCCGGATGGTGCCGCGGGTGCTGGTTCCGACGGTGCTCATGGGGGCTGTTGTGTGGATTGTGAAGGCGTTTGTCGGTGTGGGGTCATTGGGTGCGATTCCGCAGCTGGTGATTCTGGTGCCGATCGGTGCTGTGATGTATGTGGTTGGCGTGTTTGTGTTTTACCGCGCTGGGTTTAGGCGGTTTGTTGGGCTGCTGCGGCGGTCGAAGTGACGGTGGCTTGGTTTGCCCGCCGGGGGACAGACTGCTGCACCATTCGCGTCCTACCGCGAATTGGGCGGCAGCCTGTCCCCCTATGAATGGAGTAGCCGGTGGATAGCGGGATAGCCCCGCAAACACGGTGCTGTGGTTTTGGCACGTTTGGGTTCGGCCGGATGGTGCGCGTGGGGAGCATGTCCGTTCCACCCGGGATACCGGTGCACGTCACAATTCGCGGAAGGACGCGAATGGTGTCGTGCAGCAGGTACCCTGGAGGAAGACAACCCTGGGGAGCGTGCAGGTGCCCTGGAATGCCCGCCGGGGGACAGACTGGTACACCATTCGCGCTCCTCAGCGAATTGTGTGGCAGCCTGTCCCCCTCTGAATGGGGTTGCCGGTGGATAGCGGGAGAGCCCCGCATACATATGACGATGGTTTTGGCACGGAAAGGATTTTATCGTAAAGGAGTGGGTGTTCAGTGAAGAAGTGGTTGGTTGCGGTTGTGCTGGCGCTGCTGGTGCTCGGCGGTGTGGGGGCCGTGTTCGTGAAGGGGACGAAGACGGAGCAGGTGCTGTCGACGGAGGCGATCCGGGTGGCGGTGGAGATGCCGCGGCTGGTGACGCTGTCGTATAAAAAGGACGAGGAGCGGACGACGGAGGATGCGGAGGAAGTGACGCATGTGTATTCCGTGCACCGGTTCGGAAAGCGGATCGGGACGTATGAGCTGACGGAGCGGACGCTCGGGAACGGAGCTCGGTTCGTGTTCGAGCGGCTCGCGAACGACAGCCGGTTCGGGGTGACGCTGAAGACAGCGTACCATTTCAACGGATCGGATGATGTTGTTGCGACGGAGTGGAATCCGCGCAAGGTGGAGCATCCGCACCACGATACGTTCGGGACGGATCCGACGGTGAACCCGTACGGCCGGCTGACAATCAAAGACAATGCAATTGCGGAAGCGGTAGTCGGGTATTCATTCACCTCGAAGGAATTGCTGAAGAAATATGACGTCGGCGAGAGTAAGCTGCGGGAGCTCGGGTCGGAAGTGCAGGATGTGACGATGCTGCCGGATGGGTTTGTGCGTGGGCTGAAGGCGGGCGGTGCCGGGGTCGGCGAGTCGTGGATGCTGCTGTCGGAGTCTCCCCTGTTCACGGAGGTTGAGGAAGAGAATGAGTGGGTCGATTTTGCGCTCGAGAACCAGTTCTCGCAGCTGAACTGGCTGACGAAGGACGGGCCGTACACGAAGCTGCCGTTCTCGATCGACCCGGCGACGAAGATGGGCTACGGCCGGGTGATCGGCCGGATGGAGGATGATGTGGCACTCGACTGGTACGGCAAGTCGGGGTCGAAGTTCTTCGAGGACATGGTGCGCAATTCGCGGGTGAACCTGCTGAATTACATCGCGGAGTTCGGCGGTACGCGCTGGCCGACGGAGTATACGAGTGCGTGGCTGAACAACGCATACGGCATCAAGGCGCCGTATGTGGATACGCGGTATAACGAGTATGTGGCGTTCTTCCTGGAGGAGACGGCGGCGGCGTTCGACGGCGATCACAGCGAGATGCGCCAGTACGTGCCGGTGTACGCGGACTATTTGCTGTCGCGGGTGGAGAAAGGTGAGATCATCGAAGCGGGTGACGGATTCCTGATCATCGATTATTTCGATGAGGACCCGGAGACGAAGCTGCCGCATGCGTCGCTGAACCATGAGCTCGGCGGGCTGAAGATTCTGCTGACGGCGTATGGGCAGACGGCGGATAAGAAGTACTTGGAAGCCGCGAAGTCCGTGATGGCGGGCATCGAGGGGTTCGGTGCAGATGAGGGCGGCTGGATCCGAGATACTGGCGATCTGTGGTACCAGGCGCGGCCGGATGGTACGTTCTCGGGCGATGATTACCCGCAGCTGACGCTGGTCGATCTCGTGGAGACGCAGTCGCTGCTGGAGGAGATGGAGCTCGGGCGGAATGCGTATTTTGATAAGCTGATTGATTCGAAGATCAGTTATTTGCGGTTGCAGGGTGAGGAATTGATTGAGAAAGTGACGAAGCATTTGAAGCAGGGGTGATGTGGCCCCTGTTTTTTTGTGGGGATTTTTTGGGGATGTAGCGGTTGGTGGGCGGAATGGATCGCTTTGGCAGTGGTATTGAGCGGTTAGCGGGAGAATGGAGCGGTCTGACGTTGGAATGGATCAGTTAGCGCGGGAATTGAGCGGTTCTGCGTGGGAATGGAGCGGTCAGTGATGTGGCTCCCCTTCCCCATTCCGTAAACCCCTCCTGTCAGGTTCACAGGAGGGGCAGCGCGACTTCTTTTCGTTATTGTTCAATGACGTCGTGGGTGTATGTCAACTCGGTCAACGTCGCTTCATCGATGTTGAGGCCCAAGCCCGGGGTTTCGCTCAGCCGGACGAATGGCAGGTCGATGTCCAAGCGGGCGATGTCTTTGCTGAACATGAGCGGTCCGACGAGTTCGTTTGTCTGGATACCTTTTTTGGCGGTCGCGAGGTGCAGGCCGGCAGCTGAGGCGACGGCGGATTCGACCATCGAGCCGATCTGGCACGTGAAGCCGGCGAGCTCCGCCTGGTGGACGAGCTGCATGGCGCGGTACAGCCCTCCGCATTTCATGAGCTTAATGTTCATCATGTCGGCGGAACGTGTGGCCGTCAGTTCGTACATTTCCTTTTGACCGTGGAGCCCTTCGTCGATCATGACCGGAATGGCCGTTTTTTGTTTGATTTCCTTCAGGCCGTGCATGTCGGAGGCGATGACCGGCTGTTCAATCCAGTCGATCCGGCAGTCTTTGATCTGGTCTAGCACTTGCATGGAGGCTGCGCTCGTTTCCCAACCTTGGTTTGCGTCGACTTTGATGGCGATCTGGTCGCCGACGGCTTGCCGTACTGCCCGGATGCGCTCGATGTCCAGCTGGCTGTCGGTGCCCACTTTCAGCTTGAGGATCCGATACCCTTCGTTCACCGCTGCTTTCGCTTCGGCCGCCATTTCCTCAGGCGGAAGGATGCTGATCACTTTCGGGAACTCCAGCTGGTCATGATATCGCCCACCGAGCAGGTTGAATACCGGTTGCCCGGACGCTTTGCCCATCAGGTCGTAGCAGGCGATGTCGATGGCGGCCTTGGCAGTCGTGGCGCCGTAGATGGCCTTGTCCATCCGGTCGTGGATCCGTTCCAGGTCGAACGGGTTCATGCCAATCACGGATGGAGTGATCGTATTCACCAGGATCGCCCGGACCCCTTCCCACGTTTCACCGGTGACATGCTCATCCGGTGTCCCTTCCCCGTAGCCCGTCAGGCCTGTGTCCGTATGCAATTTCACAAAGATGGACGGCATATCCTTATACGTATGGTAACTGATGATGAACGGTGTCTTCAGCGGCAGGCGGACGGCGAACACTTCGATCGATGTGATTTTCATGACTGCCCCCCCATGTACGCCAGCATACTTTCAGTGAACAGTTCGACGCCGATGGCAAGCATGCTTTCATCAATATCGAATTTCGGATGGTGGTGTCCGTATGGGCGATCCGCCTGTCCGATTCCAAGGAAGATATAGGAAGCCGGGATTTCAGTTGAATAATAGGCAAAGTCCTCGCTGCCCATGATGCCATCAATACGTGTGACCTGCCCTTCCCCGAACAGCTGTTTCGCCTGCTGTTCCATGAACGCGATGAGACCGGGATCGTTGTCGAGTGGCGGGTCGCCGTGCTGGTAGTTGAGCTCGAAGGTGGCTCCATACGCCTGGCAGACCCCGTCGATGATAGTGTGCAGCCGTTCTCTGATATGCTGGGAGGCTTCTTTATGGAAATAGCGCACTGTCCCGGACGCATACGCACTATCCGGGATGATATTGTAATTTGACCCTGCGCGTAATTCGCCGATACTGAGGACGGCTTCTTCGCTCGGACTGAGGCTTCTACTGATTATCGACTGGATCTGCAGGATCACGGCCGACATGGCGAGCGTCGAATCGATCGTATCCTGCGGCATGGACCCATGCCCACCCTTGCCTTGTATTGTGAAGGAGAACCGGTCAGCGCCCGCCATTGTCGCGCCTTCGCGCACACCGATGATGCCGGCGGGGATCGGCTGCCACAGATGGTAACCGAATATGGCATCGATGCCATCAAGCAGGCCGGCCTCGACCAATTGAGTTGCACCGCCTGGCAGTTCCTCCTCGGCATGCTGGAATAGGAACAAGATCGTGCCTGCCAGGTCATCGGTGCGGTTTACGAGCTGTTGGGCCACGCCGAGCAGGATGGCCATGTGCCCGTCGTGCCCGCACGCATGCATGACGTGTTCATGCTTGGATGCAAAAGGCAGGCCGGTCTGTTCCTGGATCGGCAGGGCATCCATGTCCGCCCGGATGATGACGGTCTTTCCTTCCGATTTGCCGCGCAGAATACCAATGATATCCTTGCCGGTCATGCTGTATGTGTCGAGTCCCATGTTTTCGAGCTGCTGCTTCACGTATTCTTTTGTTTCAGTTTCTTGGTGGGAAAGCTCCGGATGGGCATGCAGATATCGCCGCTGCTGGACAACCCATTCGGCTGTTTCTTGCTGTATCGTCATTCTGGAAGCACCTCCGTATTGGTTATGAGTAGTTGATCAGATGGGCGATAGTTACAAATATCGCACCGAGCGTGTAATGGATCAGGATGAGCGGAAAGATCCACTTCAGCCATTTCGACCAAGGGATCCGTGCAAGGGCAAGTCCTGCCATGAAGTATCCCGATGTCGGCGTGAAGATATTGGAGATCCCGTCACCGAACTGGAAGGCAAGAACAGCCGTCTGGCGTGTGACGCCGACAAGATCGGAAAGCGGTGCCATGATCGGCATCGTCAGTGCTGCCTGCCCGCTCCCTGAAGGGATGATGAAGTTCAGCAGACACTGGATCGCATACATGCCCACTGCCGCCAAGGTCGACGGCATCTCACCGATGGTCGATGAAAACGCATACAAAATCGTGTCCATTATCCCGCCTTCCTGCAGGATGACGAGGATGGCATTGGCAACGCCGACGACCAGCGCCCCCATCACGAGCACTTTACACCCTTCGATGAACGCCTCTGCAATTTCGTCGAGCTTCATGCGTCCGACAAGTCCCATCGAAATCCCCATCAGCAGGAACAGCCCCGAGATTTCCGTCAGGTACCAGCCGAACTGGATGACTCCGATTGCCAGACCGACCAGGGACGCGAGAAGGATTAGGAAAATGATCTTATGCCGCCCGGTCATTTCCTCGATACTGCCTGCCGGCTCGATCGGTTCACCGATTCCATACACGAGACTCTTCGTCGGGTCCTTTTTGACTTTCAAGGCATACCGCATGACATACCAGATACTGATCGATAAGAAGATCACCCAGAATATGATCCGCAGCCAGAGGCCGGAGAAAATGGGCAGCCCTGCAATCCCTTGGGCCACCCCCACCGTGAACGGGTTCATGAATGCCGCCGTGAAGCCGGCTGACGTCCCCAGCAGGACAATGGCCGCCCCCACGATGGAGTCGAAACCGATCAGCACCATGAGCGGAACGAGGATTGTAATATAGGGGATTGTCTCTTCTGCCAGGCCCAGCATAGCTCCCGACAGTGCAAAGAATGTCATGAGTATCGGAATCATCCAATACTCGCGGCCCGCCATCTTTTTCGAAATCGTTCCGACAGCCGCGGAAATTGCACCGGTTGCATGCAGGATTCCGAACGATCCGCCGACGATGAAGATATAGAAGATGATTCCAGCCGTATTCTGCATCCCTTTGTGGATCGACTGGAAGATTGCCAAGAACCCGGTTGGCGTCGATTCGACCTGATGATAGGTCCCGTCTATTACGATGGTCCGGTCACTGTCGTCCACCAACGTGTCATATTGTCCTGCCGGCACGATGTAGGTGGCTATTGCCGCTAAGATGATGACGATGAATAGAATGACAAAGACGTGAGGCACGTGGAACTTCCATTTCTTTTTAGCTGACTGATCCTGTTTCATTTGATTCCCTCCCTTTCAGCTTCTATATGTCGGTATATGGACGCTAACTTTGTTTATTATACTAAAGAAGGAGAAATCAAATGTCAATATATTTTTAGATTATTTTAAAAATAACGTTAGACAAGACTTGGGATCGCAGTCCCTTCGGAGGGTGTGCAGATTACCCGCCCGAAGGGAATTCCAGTTGATAGACCGCACGCGGACGTCCGTTCCGATGGGGCTGTTCCTCTCCCACGATGTGCAGCCAGCCGACGTCCATGTATTTTTTCAGCATCCTTTCGGCACTCCGTTTCGTCAGCTGGAAGTAGTCCGCTATATCGTCCGACGTGAAATGGCTGTCGGCTCGCGCTTGCAGGAACCGCTGCATCTTGACGAGATTCGGGATACTGACTTTCGCCGTGTTCGCCAAAAAGCGGATATGACTGTCCGTGGTGGAAAGAGTCCGGACCTGCTGCCTTTCCAACGGATCGATCACTTCATGGTTTTCGGTCATCAGGAAGAAGGCGTGGTGGCCAGGCTTGCAATGCGATAACGCAATTGTTGCATTCTTCTTCGCTTCCGTGATTGTCATCCCGAACCCGGCTCCCGCCTGAAGGGTAGCAGACAGATTGTCCGCAGCGGAGATGACCGGCTGCAGCAGACTGGATTGGTTCAGCAGAAACTGGATGCTCCCTTTCGTTCCGAAGTATTCGAACGACAAGGGACCGACCTGTTGGATTTCAGCATTTACCTGCCGGGAAGCTGTCTGCATGGCTTTCCGGATGGGCGTTAGCTTGGCTGTCGCATCTTCCTGCAGTGTGTCCCCAGAGACCGTGATTAGACAGACAGCCACCTGGGCGAGTCGTGTCTTCTGTAAGACCCCTGCCTGTTCGGCACGCAGGAGGACATCTCTCACCGTGCTGTCCGCATCAATGAAACGCAAGCAGGGAATCCCCTGTTCCACCAGACGATCATAGACGGAATGGATGCTGGTGACCGCCAATGAGGTCTCTCCGGTGTTCCACAGGTCCGAATGGAATGTGAGGATTGGGTCTGCGTCGAATTGCGGGCATTTGGTCGTTTTGAGCCAGTCGAAATCCTTGATGTGGACGGGGGCCGGGTCCAGGCGCAGCTGGCGTACGATGTCATCCACGTAGCGGCGGTCAGGTAAATCGATGGACAGCTTGTCTAGCGGACATAGATTCTGCGACAGAATATGAAGGAGTGTAAGAGATACGTTCAGCTCATTATCCTCCATGTAGACCGCTGGCTTATCGAATTTATCGAGCAAACATTCCGCATGGCGGTAGGGGAGAATGCCCGAGAACAGATACACGTCGCATGCTTCCGCTTGTGGAAGGAGTGTTTCCAAATCATCGACGGAGGTGTATCTGAATTTTTCTAGTTGGACGCTCTTCATTGCCGCTTCGAACGTTGTAATGAGCTGAATTGTTTCAGAAGAGCCGAATACTGCGATTTTCACCATCTGCATTGTCACCCCTGGCTGGATTTTCAGTATGTACGGCCGCCTGCTTGCTGGCGGCCTTTCTCTTATCCTATCATAGCGGAAGGTGCTGTAAAACTCGGGAGGAAAACACTGCAGGAAGCCGCGTTGTTTTAAAGTTTTCACGTGGCCTCTCACAGAAAGGGGGCTTGAGGAATGGAGCGGTATGGAAGCAGTATTGAGCGGTCACTTGCTTGAGCTTTTCGCCCCCTGGTTGAGCGTTGAAGCACGAGATTTGAGCGGTCAGCGAGGATACCCCCTTCCCCCACCACCCCACAGGAAATGCGGAGCGGCAGCGGAGCCGACCATTCAGCGGGGTTGACGAGCGGAATGGCCGCGAGGATTGGGAAGATGCGGGGCACAGCGGCGGCCGCGGGAATGTAGTTGGCTTGGGGAATGGAGCGGTCAGCGAGGGGCTTTCCCACTCTACCCGGGTGTCGTGCAGCAGGCACCCTGGGGAACGGGCGGGTTCGTATGCGGAATGGGCGGGTTGCCCGCGGGAACGGGCGGGTCGCGTGGCGGAATGGGCGGGTTCCTCTGCGAAACAGGCGGGTTGCCCGCGGGAATGGGCGGGTTCGTATGCAAAACGGGCGGGTTGCCCGCGCGAAAAGCCCCGTGCGGCTGCACGGGGCTTTCGATTGATCAGTTATTGACGATGGTGACGACGTCGCTGCTGATGTAGCCGGATTTGGCTTTGGCGTCGTCGCTGAAGACTTCGTACCATGTTTTGCCGTCGTCGCCTGTTACGGAGCGGATGACGGTGAGCGGGTAGCCGAGGGACAGGCCGTTGCTGGTTTTCTGGTAGATGCCGTTGTAGCGGCTTGTGTACTTGAACAGGATCGGTGCGTTCGTGCTTGGGGCGGTCCGGACGTTTGTCGGGACCTCCAGCTTTGTGAACGCGAACTGTTTGTAGCGGCCGTAGTCCTTGCCGCCTGCTGCTTTGTCCAGCTCATACATGTGCGCGCCGGCTTTCGCGCCCCATGTCGGGTCGGACGCGTAGTTGACGTTGAAGCCTGTCGTTTTATTGCCGAAGGCTGCGCCTTGTGCGCGGTCGAGTTTGTTGGCCGGGTCCATGTAGTTCGGGTTCAGGAAGTCCTTGACGAGCGCGACGGCACTGTCGCCGGGCTTCTTGAACGTCCCTTTGTCCGGACAGAGTTTTGTCAGCGAGTCATATTTGTACAGGCCGAACAGGTTGTTGCACGTCTGCGCCGTTTGACTCATGCCGTAGTCGCCTTCGTGCACGGCGAGGGATAGGATGAGCAGTGCATTGACGTTGTAGTCGTCTTCGAGCTTCTTGAATTCCTTGCCGAGTCCGACGAGCTTGGATTTGGTCGCTGCGTCTTTGTAGCGGCCGCCGTATTTATCGGCACGCTCTTTCAGCACTTTGCTGATGAGCGCGTCGAGTTCTTCACCTGTGTAGCTCGTCGTCGACCGGGCGGACAGGAACTGGAAGTACGGCAGGAAGGTGCCGGCGAATCGCTGGTTCGTGTCATAGAAATGGACGCCGTCCGGGCTGTAGTACGTACCGTTCTTCTGCAGGAAGTCCGGTGCGAGCTGGACGTAGTAGCTGGCCGATTTCTTCGTCATATAATTGTACGTATGGTGCGTCAGTGTCCCCCACTGACTCACGGTGTAGTGGTCGCGGTCCGTGACGAGCTGGATCGGGATCAGGTCGGTTTCCGAGTGCTTGACGTACCCTTCCGTCGCGCCGACCTGGACGTTGATGTACTGGTCGTTCGAGCCAAGGTACTTCATTTCCCGGCCCTGCTGGATGTAGGTCGCTTTCTTTTTGAAGTCCTTATCGAAATAGACGATCGTGTTTTCCACTGCACCGGCCTTCGATGTGTTGTCACCGAATGCGAAGCCGCTGCGGACGCGGATGATCTCGTTGCCGCGGTACATCGCCTGGATGGTTTTATCGCTGTTGAATTCATTTGCCGCATCCAGGTACTCTTTGTAGCCTTTCGACTGCTTGACGAGCTTGCCGTTCGAAATGGTCGCGAGGTAGTAGTCTTTCGTGACGACCGGCGGTTCCGGAGTCGGCGGGACCGGATCCTTCGGGTCTTCCGGCACCGGCGGCTGTTCCGGTGTTTCCGGGATCGACGGCAGCGACGGCGGCTCGTAGGCGTCGACCGCTTTCAGGTAGCGGCTGATGAAAGCTGCGGCCTGTTCGCGGGTTGCGTTCGATTTCGGTTCGAAGCGCATGGAGCCGTCCTTGTTCGGGATTCCGCTGATGATGCCGTAGCGGATGTTGTAGTAGGCGGCACGGATGCTGCCGGACGACTGGAACTCCTTGACGTCGGTGAAGTCGATGCGTGTTTCCTGGAGCACCATTTCACTGTAGTTCAGGACGTTCATCATCGTCAGGGAGACTTGCTCGCGTGTGATCGGCGCATCGGGCTTGAAGATGCCGCCGCTGTAGCCGCCCATGATGCCGGCCTGCTGGACACGGTAGATGTCTTTGGCGAGTTTGCTGTTCTTTGGGACGTCCTGGAAGCTGCCGGCTGCTTCGGGCAGTTTCAGGGCGCGGGCTATGAACGCGGCGAACTGGCCGCGGGAGACCTGTTCGGTCGGGCGGTAGGTGCCGTCATCGTAGCCGGAGAGGATCCCTTTGTCGATCATTTCACGGAGTTCCTTCTCGAGTGTGCGGCCTGAGAGTTCATCGGCGTGTGCTTTCGTCGCCGGGATGACCAAAGAGAGAAGCAGCAGGAATGCGGTGAGCACGGCTGCGAGTTTTGCGGTGATGCGTGTGTTCATAAGGTGGTGCCTCCTTCTGGATGAATGGTTGGTTCTTCACAAAGAAATGCCGCCCTGCATGTGGAATCCGGGGCGGCATTTTGTTGTCTTACTGGATATTGCCGACGCTGTAGAGCGCTGCAGAGAACTGGGCGCGTGTGGCGTTGGCGTTGATGGAGAAGTTCTGTGTCTGGAAGACGGAGGTCTTGTCCATCTTCTTGAGTGCGCTAATGGCTCCGGCTGCACGGTATGTGACCGGCACGTCGATGTACGGCGGTGTCGTCAGGCTCGATGCCGTCTGGCTCATGCTGAAGGCGCGGTCGAGGATGATCGCGAGCTGCGCTTTCGTCAATGGGTCGTACATGCCGAACGTGCCGTCTTCGTAGCCGCTCAGGATGCCCGCGTCGCTCATGGCGGAGATGTCTTTCGCGAACGCGTGGTTCGCCGGGACGTCGCTGTAGCTGAGCGGGAAGCGCGGACGCAGCTTCAGCACACGGTTGATCATCGTGGCGGCTTGTCCCCGTGTCACTTGCGTGTCCGGCTGGAACGAACCATCCTTGAAGCCGCTGATGATTTCGTGCTTCGTCAGTGCTTCGATTGCGTCGAATGCAGGGTGCTTGACCGCGACGTCGCTGAATGAGGCGGACGGCTGTGGCGCCGGAGCTGGTTTTACCGGTGCCGGTTTCGCTGGCGCTGGTGCCGACGGCTTTGCAGGTGCAGGTGCTGCAACCCCTGTCACCCGCTTGGCACCGACATATTTCGGCGCCCAATACGGGTGCGTGTCCAGGTTCGCGATGCCGACACCGCCGGTTTTCGCGGAGAGGAAATCTCCGTTGCCGATATAGATGCCGGTATGCGAGATTCCCTCTTTGTATGTATTTTCAAAGAATACGAGATCTCCCGCGCGCAGATCGCTGCGCGGTACGGCTGTGCCGACGTTGTATTGGGTTTCCGATGTGCGCGGCAGACTGATGCCGAACTGCTTGTAGACGTAGAGGATGTAGCCCGAACAGTCGAAGGCATCCGGTGTGGAGCCGCCGAACAAGTATGGCACCCCTTCGAATTTCTTCGCATAGGCGACGATGCTGCTTCCCGAGACGGCCGCGCTGCTCTTCTGCGGCAGGACAGTGAAGACGCTTGCAATTGCTAGCACAAAGGCCAAAAACACGACGATTCGCTTTTTCATCTCGCACCTCGATTTAGGATGATGGACTGCTTCTATGTACCTTACAAACTAGTAATGTTTACTTGCTTCTATGGTAACAGAAAAGGTTGCATGCTTATATTACAGTTTCATTACAAGTGACGGAATTGTGTCTATTTTGATGAAGCCCGCTATATAATTGGTGGTTTTGATGATGGATTCCCTCTGCAAACGGGGGGGTTGCGTAGCGGAATGGGCGGGTACTCCCGAGAAACGGGCGGGTTCGGCTGAACGGAACGCGTGGGCAGCAGGTTCGTTCTACCCGGGATACCGGTGCACGTCACAATTCGCGGAAGGACGCGAATGGTGTCGTGCACAGGTACCCTGGGGGCTTCTTCTGCGCAACGAGCGGTTCCCCTTCCCCCACGTCCCGACAGGAAATGGGGAGCGCAGCGGAGCCGACCATTCAACGGGTTTGGGGAGCGGGATGGCCGCGAGGATTGGGGAATTGCACGGCGCAGCGGCGGCCGCGGGCTTGGGATGGCGGAATGGAGCGGTTAGCTGTGGAATTGATCGGTTGGCCGGTGTAATGGAGCGGTTAGCTGTGGAATTGATCGGTTGGCCAGGCGAATGGAGCGGTTAGCGGTGGGAATGGAGCGCTTGGCCAAGCGATTTGAGCGATTCCTCCGACAGGAAAAGCGGAGCGCAGCGGAGCCGACCATTCAACGGGTTTGGGGAGCGGGATGGCCGCGAGGATTGGGGAATTGCACGGCGCAGCGGCGGCCGCGGGCTTAGGATTGCGGAATGGAGCGGTCCTGAAACGGAATAGAGCGGTTCAGCGGTGGAATTGATCGGTTAGCCGTGGAATGGAGCGGTTAGCTGTGGAATTGATCGGTTCGCCAGGCGAATGGAGCGCTTGTCCGCTGGAATGGAGCGGTCCTGGCGGCGCAGGGCATGCAAAAAACCGCGGCTCCCCTCGGGGAGCACGCGGTTTTCGAGGTTTCATTTGAATAGCGCTGGGTTTTCGGCGTTGGCCAGGAAGACGCTGTAGGTGGCGCGGGTCATCGTTTCCTGCGGTCTGAAGGTGCCGTCCGGGTAGCCTTTGGTGACGCCTGCCTGGGTCAGTGCCAATGCGGCGTCATAGCTGGCGACGTTCGGGGTCATGTCCTTGAACGGCGATTTCAGGCTGGTGTCGGCCTGCAGCTTGAACGCTTTCTGCAGGAGGAGCGCCATTTCACCGCGGGAGACGGCCTGGTTCGGCCGGAAGGTGCCGTCCGGGAAGCCGCTCAGCAGTCCGGTCTCAAGCGCGGACTGGACGTAGCCGGAGGCGAAGCTGTTCGGGCTGACGTCGCGGAACTTCGTCTGCCGTTTTTCACCGTTGAGTCCCGCGGCCCGGCCCATGATCGCGACGGCTTCCGCGCGTGTGATCTTCTTGTCCGGACGGAACGTGTTGTCGTTGAAGCCGTATATCATCTGTTTATCCGCCAGATAGGCGATCTGCGGGGCGTACCATTTCAGCCCGCTGACGTCCTTGTAGTTCGTGCCGTCGATCTTGAGGATGATGTCTTCCTGGATCTGGCGGCCGGCTTTCGTCATGATGGCGTACTTGCCGTGGTACGTGCCCGACAGCAGGTAGGTCTCCCACTTGCCCGGGGACTGCTCGGGTATTTCGCGGCCCTCGATCTTGAGCTGGCGCACGGTCGTCTTGTCGGCGTTCGACAGCTCGAAGATGACTTTGCCTTTCTGCGTGTACTGCGTCATCATCGGGATCTCCTCGACTTTCGCCGGGTAGCGGACGAGTCCGTAGCCGAACTGGCGGTCGCGCCCTTTGGTGCCGAGGTCCTCCGCGGCGTTCGCGAGGATCGAGCGCATACGGATGTTGGTCATGTCCGGGAACCGCTCTTTCAGCAGCGCGGCGATGCCCGAGACATGCGGTGCTGCCATGGATGTGCCGGACAGGTCATAGTAGCCGTCCTTCTTGCCGTCGTCATCGAGCGCCCGCGGATATGTACTGAAGATCTCCACGCCGGGTGCCGCAAGTTCGACTTCCGGTCCCATCGATGCTTCGAGGAACCGTTCTTTATTGTTGGCGACAGCCGTGACAGCGATGACCGTCGGGTATTTCGCCGGATATTGGACGGAGTCCTTGTTGTCGCCGAATTCCTCGTTGCCCGATGCTGCGATGAGGATCATGCCTTTCGCGTATGCTTTCTCCAGCATGAGCTTGAGCGCCAGGTCGTTGCGGTTCGTCGTGATGCTCATGTTGAGGATGTCGATCTTGTTGTTGATGGCCCATTCGACACCGGCGATGATGTCCGCCGTTGTGCCGGAGTCGTACTGGTTGATGGACTTGATGGCGTACAGGTCGATGCCGGGTGCGACACCGAGTGTGCCGTTGCTCGCTTTCTGGGCGGCGAGGATGCCGGCGACGTGGGTGCCGTGGCCGAGGTCATCGGCATACGGGATAGTCCCTGCCGCGCATTCGGCTTTCGGCAGTGCGCAGAAGCCGCCTTTGACGTTCAGTTTGCTGTGGGTCGTGTCGATGCCGCTGTCGAGGACGCCGACTTTGACGCCTTTGCCCGTGTAGGGAGCGATCACGTCCGGTGTGGTGTTGATGAGGCTGAAGCGTTTCGGGTAGGTGATCTGTGAAGGAGGTGCAGGTGCTTCGGTCGCTGCGGCCACTTCATAGGTATGGTTCGGATAAAGTTCGACGTTCGGATACTGTTGCCGGATGAGTGCGATATCCTCTTGCGTCAGGCTGATCTGCCCGAGCGGTGCCTGCCTGAATTGCTGTGTGAACGGTCCGATCTCCTGCGCGATGGCGTCCAGTTCATCTGCGGACCCTTTCAGCAGCCAGTCGGTCTGCTCTGCTGCATGCGCGTGGATTGGCACGAGCAGACCGAGCATGAGCACGACCGCCATTCCAAATTTTCTCACGTGATCACTCCTTTGATGGATTGGTATGTATATTATGACTCTATACCCCGTCCGAGTCTACCTTGGACATGGTTGGGGAGAAAAAGTTTGCGAGGGGTGCAGAGCGGTACATCCCTACTGCCCCCAGGGTGCCTGTGCACGACAGCCATTCGCGTTCTTCCGCGAATTGTGGCGTGCACAGACACCCGGATGGAGTGAGAGGCTTCCTTTCTCCTGCGAGCGGCACAAATGCAGTGGAAGATTACGTGCCAAAAGAGATGGAGCCGGGTTTGCGGGGCTATCTCTCTGTTCATCGGCTCTCCCGTTCATAGGGTGCCAGGCGGCCGCACAATTCGCGGAAGGACGCGAATGGTCGCAACCGTCTGTCCCCCGCCGTATGTATAGAAAAATCCCACCCGCTCCGGAGAACGGGTGGGACGGGACATCAGTGGAGCTTGCCGCTTGGTGTAGCGTTGACTGTTTTGTACAGCGGCAGGACGTCTGTGCGCCCTTCGTAGTAATAGTAGTAATCGAGTGTTGCGAGGAACAGGCCTTTTGCGAGTTTCTGGCGTCCGGCTTCCGTTCCCATGAGGCCGATATCTTTTTTGTTCGTGATGAAGCCCATTTCTGCAAGCACGGCCGGAACTGTGTTCTGACGGAGGACAGCCAGGTTTCCGACCTTGATACCGCGGTCGGTCAGGCCCCACGCTTCCAGCATACGGTTCTGCGTATAGCGTGCGAGAGCTTTTGACTGGGCCACGTTCGGGTTCACTGCTGCGGAACGGCTGTAATAGAACGTCTCTGTTCCGTTTGCCGAACTGCCTGTGTGCGAGTTCGTGTGGATTGAGACGAAAATGCTGCCGTTCACTTTTTTCGCATATGCTGCGCGAGCATCAAGTGAAGGGTATGTGTCGCCCGATCGGGTCATCTTCGCTTGGATTGGTACATTCTTGTAGTAAGCTTCCATCTTTTTGGCGACGTTCAGCGTGATATTCTTCTCCAGGAATCCGTTGCCTGGTGCCCCGCTGTCTTTACCGCCGTGTCCGGCATCAATGACAACAACGATATCCTTCAGCGGCTTCTTGCCCGGCGGTGTCGGAATCGGATCCGGCTTCGTCACTGGCGGTGTTGGCGGAACGACTTCCGGATTGTCGGTCGGCTTGTCCAGCTGGAGGTAGGCCGAGTGGACGAACCCTTTGACGTTGTCGGACGTGATGTATGCCCAGTCACCGACGGAATATGCGTAGGAGACGATCTTGCCGCTCGGGATCGTTTTGATGGCGGCATAGTCGACGCCCGGTCCTTTGCGCATGTTGAGTTTCGTGCCGTCTTGTACATTGACGTAGACGTCCGTGTCGAATTTCTCGGAGTTCGCTGTCCGGAAGTCCGCGTTGATGGAACGCGCGAGGAACACGGCGAAGTCCGCACGTTTGATGGTCTGGGATTCACCGAAAGTGCCGTCTGCGACTCCCGCTGCGATCCCTTTGTTCATGAGGGAGCTGGCGGCTGCACTGACCGAACTTGACTTGTAATCGAAAGTGCGGCTGATGAGCATCGCCATTTCACCGCGGCTCAGTGTGTTTTTCGGCTTGAAGGAGCCGTCCGGATAGCCGGAGATGATGTTTTTGTCGACGAGCTGCTGTATGTAGCCGGATGCGAAGTTGTTCGAACCGACGTCCTTGAAGTTCGTCGACCGCATTTCGCCGTTCAAGTTGAGTGTGCGGCCGAGCATCGCTGCCGCCTGATCACGTGTCACTTGCTGTTCCGGGACGAACCGTGTTGCGGACACACCTCCAGTGATGCCTCCATCGACCAGGTAGTAGATTTCCGCCTGGGCCCGGTGGGTCGTGCCGACGTCCGTGAATGTAGTGGCTGCCTGGGACTCTTGTCCGAATGGGACAAGCGCTGCGAGGGACAGGGTGAGGCATGCTGCAAGTTTCTTCAATGGTACAATCCTCCAAATTTTTGTCGTTACCGTAAAGGATACAACAATTCTTTGTATTTCTCTATGTTTCTATCGGCCCAAATTCGGGTAGTTTAATAGTTTCCGCCATTTTCGACTGGTCATTCGTACCCGTTCGACAAACGCTTGCTTGCTTAGACGTTATGCTCACGCGGTTTCGTGGAAAACGCCGGATTCTCATTTCGAGAAGAATCCGGCGTTTTTGTGATGTTTTTATTTCCCTGCTGGTTCTTCAGCTGGAACTTTGTATCCATTTTGCTGCGTTTCGAGCGATACGTCGATGATGCGTCCCTCGATTTTCGGGCTGATTTCCTTGCCGAGTGACTGGAGGTATTCGATCAGGTTCTGCGTGTCGGAGAAGCCAGGGTCGGAGACGCGGCCTTCTGCGGACGCTCTTTCGAAGACGTCATAGTCGTCCCCGCCGCGTGCTGTGAAGGAGTTCGTTGCGATGTAGACCGTCTTGTCGTCTTCCAGCGGCACGTACTTGTCGCCTTCCTTGACCAAGACGTCAATGACGCGCTTACCGGATTCCTTCGTGCTGTCATAGGTGAACTTCATGCCGCCGACATGCAGGAACCCGCCGTCCTCTTTCAGGCCTTTGCCTTCAGCGATCAATGCGCCGCGCACACTGCGCTCGAGCGCCTCTTTCACTTCCTTGCCGTTCGACTTGACGATGGCGAGCGGGTTGCCGAATGGCAGGACCTGCGCAATGCTGCCGACCGTGATGTCACCGGCTTCGATGCTCGTCCGGATTCCGCCGCCGTTCTGCATGGCGACCACTGTTGCTTCCTCCATGCCCGGAAGTGTCTTCGCTTTCGACAGCATCGCATCCGCGATCAGGTTGCCGAGGTTCGTCTCGTTGTGACGGACACTCGATGTGCCTTCTGCGTTCGAATCACGCGCACCGTTCAGGTCGACATCCGTTGTGACACCGATGGATTCCTTCTTCAGCTCTTCCTTCCCTGCTTTGAAGGGTGCGAGGACTGCGGCCGCTTGCGGATCGGCTGTCATTGTCTTCGGATCGATCTTGATGAGTTCGCCGTGGTTCCAGTAGATTTCGCCTTTCGGGTTGAACTTCACGTCGAGCTTGCCGACGTAGTCCCCGTACTGGCCTGCCTGGACGATCAGCGTCTTGTCACCTGACTCATGGGTGATGGTGATCGGTTCTTTCAGTGCCGTGTGCGTATGGCCCCCGACGATGACGTCGATGCCGGGCACCATTTTCGCGAGTGTCTGGTCGCTGCCTGACGGTGCTGCTTCATCCACACCGACGTGGGTGATCGCGATGATTTTGTCGACCCCTTGCGCTTCCAGTGCTGCGACTGTCTCTTTCGCGCGTGTGATGTAGCTGAGGACGTCGACGTCCGCCGGGCTTGAGATGTTGACCGTGTCTTCCGTCGTCAGGCCGAACATGCCGACTTTCTGACCATCCATCATGACAATGTTGCCGTCATAGATTTCCCCGCCACCTGCATTTTCCGCGATGCCGCCTTTGTAGAGGCTCTTCAGTTTCGCATCATCCTTGAAGTCGAGGTTTGCGCCGAGTACCGGGAATTGCGCACCGAGGATGTAGTTGCGGAGTGCCGCGTGGCCGTCCGGCGTGCCGCCTTCGTCGAATTCATGGTTGCCGAAAGTGACGGCGTCGAAGCCGAGGTAGTTCATCATGACGACGTCCGCCTGGCCTTTGTATTTATTCCAATAAAGATCACCTGAGAAGACGTCCCCGCCGTGGAGAAGCAGGCTGTTCTTATGCGTTGCGCGCAGATCCTGGACGACATTCGCGATGTACGGGAAGTTGTCGAGGTACGCGTGGTGGTCGTTCATATGCATGACAAGGAGGTCGAGGTAGCCGAACTTCGCGTTGCCGTTGTTGAGGAGCATGGCGAGTTCGCCGCGTGTGACAGGCATGGAGGTGCCGAACATCTTGTCGGTCTTGCCGTTCGCGATCTTTTCGTCGACGAGCGCCTGGACGTATGGGGCGAAGCGTTTGTTGACATCTGTGAATTTGGTTGACGTCTTGTCCATGTCGACTTGGAGTTTCGCTGCTCTGACGATTATGGCAGCGGCTTCCCCGCGTGTCAGTTGCTCGTTCGCACCGAATTTCGTTGCGCTTTTCCCGCTGACGATGCCGTGTTCCTTCAGTGCGTCGACTGCCCATTTTGCAGACTTCGGTACGTCCGTGAAGCCGGATGGCTCGTACACACCGCCGGGCTCGAGACCCATCAGTTTCGCGAGGAAGACGGCTGCGTCCGCACGTTTGACGTCGGATGCTGTGCCGAACTTGTCAGCGCTTACACCTTGGGTGATATTGTTCGCCCAGAGGAAGTTGACGGCGTCCGCATAGCGGTCGGAGACGTCTGTGAATTTCGATGTGTCTGCAGAAGCGCTCGGTACCGCGATGGCGGACGCGACAGCTGCAGCTGTAACGGCAGTGGCCAGGAATTTCGTGTTTTTGTTCATTCGGTTGTGCCCCCTAGTTTAGTAGTTTGGACATGCAGACCTATCATATCAGTTTATGAGAGTTCCGGCTAGCTGTTTTCGAAGTTATTTGATAAGTCTTTACGAAGTTTACATGTACTTAAAAAAGCCCTCCGCGGATGTGCGGAAGGCTTGGATTAAAATTGGAACGGTTCGCGTTTTGCAGCTAGGCTCCCGATGACGAAGGCGGCGAGCGACAGGACGACCGGGATCGTGACGGCGTGTACGCCGAGCAGGTCGCCGTTCGCCTGGTTGTACAGGTAGATGGCGATGTATGATGCCATACCGGTCACCATGGACGCGAGAGCGCCGGTTTTATTGCCATACTTCCAATAGAGTCCGAGGACGATCGGCCAGATGAAGGCGGCTTCGAGCCCGCCGAACGCGAACAGGTTGAGGAAGATGAGCAGGTCGGGCGGCTGCAGGGCGAGCAGGAAGACGATGACGCCGAGCACGCCGGTGATGCCGAAACTGAGCGTTTTGACCTGTTTCTCGGTCGCCTGCGGTCTGACGTAGCTCAAGTAGACGTCCTTGACGATCGCTGAGCTGACGAGCAGCAGCAGCGAGTCGACGGTCGACATGATGGCGGCCATCGGGGCGGCGAGGACGATGCCTGCGAGCCACGGCGGCAGGACGTCGAGCGCGATGAGCGGGATGACTTTGTCGCCGACGTCGATGCCGGGCAGGACCGGGCGCGCGAAGATGCCGATCAGGTGCATGTTGAGCATGATGAAGCCGGTGACGATCGTGCCGATGGCGAGCGCGCGGTGCATGGCGCGGGAGCTCTTGTAGCTCATCGTGCGGACGACCATCTGCGGCAGGCCGACGACGCCGACGCCGACGAGGATCCAGAAGCTCGAGACGTAGGCCGGCGTGAGGCTCCGGTCGGCCCCGAATGGCGTGACGAGGTTCGGGTTTTCATTGACCAGATCCTGCATGATCGCCGGGATGCCGCCGCCTGCGATGATGACGCCGATCAGCAGGACGAGCGTGCCGACGACCATGATGGCGCCCTGGACGGCGTCGGTGAGCGCGACGGCGCGGAACCCGCCGATCGTCACGTAGATGAGGACGCTGACGGCGAAGATGAACAGCGCCGACGTGTAACTGAGGCCGGTGAGCGATTCGATGAGCCGACCGCCGCCGACCCACTGCGCGGTCATCGCGGAGAACAGGAAGACGATGATGGCGATGGCGGACAGGATCGCGACCGCCGGGCTGTTGTAGCGCGCTTTCAGGAAGTCGATCATCGTGACGGCGTCATAGCGCCGGCTGAGGATCGCGAACTTCTTGCCGAGCACGAGCAGGACGAAGTACCCGGTGACGACCTGCGTCATTGCGAGCAGCGCCCAGCCGAAGCCGACGGTGTACGCCGTGCCGGGCCCGCCGAGGAAGCTCGACGCGCTGCCGTACGTCGCGACCATCGTCATTGCGAGGACGAAGCCGCCGAGTTCACGCCCGCCGAGGAAGTACTCCTGCAGGAAGCCGCCGCCGCTGCCCATTTGTTTGGAGGCGATGAACCCGATGGCGAAGATGGCGATCAGGAAGATGATGAGCGGGATGAGTACGCCGATGTTCATGAGTTCGGTCCTTTCTTGGTGGGGGTGTCGTTCCCGCTGTGCAGGGCATCGGGATGGTACCTCGGGTCATCGTCGAGCGGCATGTCGGTGAGGACGAATTTTGCGAGCACGACGGTGATGATGGACATCAGGACGAAGCCGGCGACGCAGCTCCAGAAGAACCAGGCCGGGAGCCCGAGGATGTAGGTATACTCGTCGACTGGCCGGCTGCCGAGCCCGTAGGCGAAGCCGTACCACCAGACGAAGTTGAACACGGCGAGCGCGGCGCCGATCCACGCTTCCTTGTGCGCGGTTTTAAAGCGCGGGTCTTGTTTGGGTTGGGCGTTGTTATGCTGTGCGGACATGGTGCGCGTGCCTCCTTTTTGTGGGAGTGTGGTTGTTTGTTGAGTATAGCTTATTTTGGGTGGTGGGGGTAGGGGTGGGGCGCGGAATTGATCGGTTGGGCTGGAGTATGGAGCGGTCAGCGGGGTGAATGGAGCGGTTCGGCGGCGGAAATGATCGCTTAGCCGGGCGAATGGAGCGGTTCGGCAGTGGAATGGATCACTTCGCCCGCCGAATGGAGCGGTCGACACCTCGCCCCACCGCCTCTCCAACAGAAAAGGCGCAGCGAATGCGGCGCCCACAAACTTATATGATTTAATTCAGAGAGGCTCATAGCGGCTTCCCCGTCCGATTCCCTGATGACGGAGCATCGATTGGGCCAGCATTCGTTTTGCCGTGTGACGATTGGGTATTCCGGCAAATTTACTGAAGGCTTTATTGGTCAGCTTCCCCGGCATGAGCATGAACCACTCATCGATAGCTGCAAGATGACTGGACGATTCCCGCTTGCCACACGAGCGGCATTGCCAGCGCCTGTTCATCCACATCATAACGCAAGGTTGTTTACAGTCCGAACAGAAAACGCCATTCTTCAAGTTATCTGGTGCAATTTTATAATAGGACAGCAAAGGAAACGGATTGAACTCTCGATGCGCACCGATCAGTGCATTGGCAAGCTTCTGGATTTCGGCCCCTGTTAGTAAATAGTTCTCTATAATTTGTGCACGGAAATAAGTCGGTGCGTCGTAAGAACTCATGATCGGCAGTGACGGCTCGCCCTCAATGATCATTTGGTTGTTGTACGCAAACACAACGATGCCGGTTACGGGGATTTGGAAATTGCGCTGGTGCAGCCATTTCTCCAAAAATTGTTTCTTGCGTTCGATCTCCGCAATGGGACTGCGGATGATTTTTGTACTTCCCTGCTTGTCCACTTGCAGGAACTGTGTAGGTTTGGCGGTAACTTTGATTTGATCAGCTCTGTTTTTAATTTCTGATATGGTGATGGATTCAGGGGAGATGTAAAGGGAGTCGATTTGGAAATGGATGCCGTCGTGGTGCAGGTAGAGGTCATGAAGGATAGCATGGGGGTGGGCGGTCCTTACCTCTTTCATATAGCGATCGTACTCGAGTTCACCATAATAGCCTGCTTGGGTGTTGTACAATTCTTCAGCGATATAGGGGTATTTTTCATGCTGTCTTGGCAGCCGTCTCTCTAATGCGCGAAGCCCGCTGAGCAGCAAAGACGCAGAACGATATTTGTAAATCAATTCATCACCTCTTAATTTTTCTATTAGTGTAGCCTATCTGCCTGACAAAAGATATGGAAAGTGGCAAATCCGAATTATCACGAAAAATGTCCAATTCATTGGACGGGAAATGTGGCGCTGGATTTGAGCGGTTAGCTGGAGGAATGGAGCGGTTCGGCGACGGGATTGATCGGTCAGCAAGGGCAATGGAGCGCTTCGGCGGCGGAAATGATCGGTTAGCCGGGCGAATGGAGCGGTTCGGCAGTGGAATTGATCACTTCGACCGCGGAATGGAGCGGTTCGGCACTCTTGCCCCCCTTCCCCAACAGAAAAGGCGCAGCGCCAGCGGAGCCCGACAAGCTAGTCTTGGTTTGGTCTTTGCGCATGGGAGTGCTGGATTGGTCGCGGCCATTTCGGCGTGTAGGCACAGGGTTGTTGCCGCGGGAATGGAGCGGTTGGCAGGCGGAATTGATCGCTTCGGCGCTGGAATTGAGCGGTTAGCCGGGCGAATGGAGCGGTTTGCGCTCAGAATGGAGCGCTTCGGCGGCGGAAATGATCGGTTAGCCGGGCGAATGGAGCGGTTCGGCAGTGGAATTGATCACTTCGACCGCGGAATGGAGCGGTTCGGCACTCTTGCCCCCCCTTCCCCAACAGAAAAGGCGCAGCGCCAGCGGAGCCCGACAAGCTAGTCTTGGTTTGGTCTTTGCGCATGGGAGTGCTGGATTGGTCGCGGCCATTTCGGCGTGTAGGCACAGGGTTGTTGCCGCGGGAATGGAGCGGTTGGCAGGCCGAATTGATCGCTTCGGCGCTGGAATTGAGCGGTTAGCCGGGCGAATGGAGCGGTTTGCGCGCGGAATGGAGCGCTTCGGCAGAAGAAAGGAGCGCTTCGCCGCTCGAATGGAGCGGTTCGGCACTCCTTCTGGTTATTTGGTGCAATACTGATAGATCGCGGCAGTGGCGAGGCAGTCGCCGATTGCGTTGTGGGCGTCGTGTTCGAGTTCCAGGTACTGGGTGAGCGTGGTGAGTTTGTGATTGGGTGTGTCTTTGATTTTCTGGCGTGCGATTTTGACAGTGTCGATGACGGTGTAGGCGGGCAGGGTGATGCCGGCTTTGCCGTCGAGTGCGTACAGGAAGCCCATGTCGAACGAGGCGTTGTGCGCGATGATGGGCAGGTCGCCGATGAAATCGACGAGGTCAGCGAGTTTGTCTTCGATGAGCGGTGCGTCTGCGACCATTTCGTTCGAGATGCCGGTGAGCCGGGTGATGGTCGGCGAGATGTGGCGCTGCGGATTGATGAGCACGTCCATCTCTTCATCTTTCCAATGGTTGAAGTAGCGGATGGCACCGATCTGGATGATTTTATCTGCACCGGCACGGAGTCCGGTCGTTTCGAAGTCGAGCACGACGTAGTCGGAGACGGTCTTCGTGCTTTTCTTGTATTTGGCCGAGGTCGTTTTGCGGGAGCGGTTCGGCTGCTCGGCTTTCTGCTGCAGCAGCCGGATCGCTTTTTCGTGGATGTCCATAGGGCATCGCTCCTTCTGAAATGTGTACTGTTTTCAGTATACCCGCGATGCCGGGTCTCACGCTTGTTTCGAGATTATAAGTTTTTTTTATTGAAATGAAGAACGGCTGTCACCAGCAGCACGGCAACCAAGCCGGCTGATACGAGCAGCGGACCGGTGAAGTCACCGGGCGCGGCCTCCCCTGTCAGCAGGCTGGCCGAATCACTGATGAGCACGATGGGGCTCCAGTCAGCGCTGTCGGGGACCAGCCTCGTCAGGAACAGGACGATGACCGCAACGGCCGCTGTCAGCAGGCCGCCATACCCTGTCGCGAACAGCGTGCTGCCCCATAGCGTGACGGTGAACAGGAGCAGGCCGAACAGCCAGATGCAGCCGATGGCGAGGGCCAGGTGCCGGATGATGGATTGATCCCAGTAATAGGCGGTGTACGCCCAGGTAATGCCGGCCGACAGCAGCAGGCCGAACGTCCAGTACGCCGCGCCGGTGACCCATTTTGCGGTGAGGACGGTGCTGCGGCGCAGTCCTTTCGTCAGCAGGATGGTGAGGGTGCCGCGCTCGAGTTCCTTCGACATCATCGTCGAAAACAGCAGAATGAACAGGACGAGCCCCATCTGCGGCACGTTTTTGTAGAACTGCATCCATGAGTCGAGCGCCGTCGGATCGGGCAGGTCGAGCGCCGCCCCTTCCGGCAGCAGGTTTTCCATGACGGCGGGCATGATCTTCGCTGTGAACGGGTTCAGCACGCCGAGGATCGAGAAAATGACCGCAACGAGCAGCAGCTTGTATGATTTCACGCTTTCTGTCCATTCTTTTTTCAGAAATCCGAACCAGGGCGTCATTAGAGCACCTCCATAACGACATCTTCGAGTGCTTTCTTGTGCGGGTGCATCGTGTTGGTTGCGATACCGCGGTCTGCGAGCGCTTTTGTGAATGAAATCCGGGCAGCTGCGTCCGGCAGGCGGACGATGAGTGCACCGTGTTCGATCTTCATTTCCGCCGGGAAGTCTGTGAGCTGTGCATGGATCTCTTCTATAGAAGGGCCGTCGAATGTGAAGGCGAATTCGTGCTTCGTCTCGCGGTCGAGCCGGGCGAGTTCATCGTCGAAGATGATTTTGCCGCCGTGCAGCATGGCGATGCGGTCGCAGATCTGCTCGGCGTCGGACAGGATGTGCGTCGAGAAGAACACGGTCGTGTCCTGTTTCGCCGCCTGCAGGATCGACAGGATCTGGGCGCGGCCGGCCGGGTCGAGGGCGGACGTCGGTTCGTCGCAGATGAGCAGCTTCGGCCGGTTGAGCAGCGCCTGGGCGATGCCGAGCCGTTGTTTCATCCCCCGGGAGTAGGTTCGGATCGGGCTGTTCGTGTCGAGGCCGACGAGTTCCAGCAGCTCGGTGATGCGGGTGTTCCGTTCCTGTTTTGGCATCTCGGTGATGACGGCGCACAGTTCAAGGTACTCGCGGGCGCTGTAGTACGGGTAGAATTCCGGGACGTCAGGCAGGTAGCCGACGTGGGCGTTCGATGCGGTCTGGCCGAATGTGACGGGTGTGCCGGCGATCGTGATTGTGCCGGATGTCAGCGGGGTGAGGCCGAGCATGCCGTGCATGAGCGTCGTCTTGCCGGCGCCGTTCGCACCGACGAAGCCGCAGATCGTATGCTCGGGAATTACGAGATCGATGTTGTCCAGGACGGTTCTATCGCCGAATTTTTTCGTGACGTTCTTGATCTCAACGAGCATCTTGGTCTCCCCTTCCGATCGTGAAATAGACGAGCGGGCCGAGGAACTGGATGAAGACGACGATGAGCAGCCACATCACCATATTGCCGAACCGGTAGTGCGGGTGGCGGATGACGTGGACGGCCGAGAAGATCGCGAGTCCGACTTGCAGGATGACGAGCGGGATGAGGAATGGCAAGTACTCGATGAGCAGGTCGATATCGGTGTTCATTGGATTCCCTCCAGTCCGAAACGGAGTTCGGTGAGTAAGTCTTTCATTTCTTCGTCGTCCCGGTACGGCGCGAAGAAGGGGGCGTCGAAGATTTCGAACAGCGACTGTTTGACGAGCCGGTCGCTGCGCAGGGCATTCGTGCCGAGGTCGAGTTCCTCGAGCCAGCTGTCGAGCCGGTTGAAGTACGTGTCGCCGTGCAGATCGATCGGGAACAGATACTTCGTGCAGACGCGGACAAATTTTGATAGATACGCATACATCTGCGGGCGGTCGCCGTGGATGGCCGCAAGCTGCGCGGTGCCTGCGTGGAACTGCAGGCAGACGTTCGGATGCAGTTTCTCCAGGTCGTACAGGCCGATGAGTCCTTCGGTGCGGCGGAGCGTTTCCGCGGAGACCGTGGGATCATCCGCGGACAGCCTCAAATAGAGCGGCGCCGCACCGACGAGCTGCAGGAGATTCTGATACATCATCACCTGAAGTGCTCGCATCGCTTCGTCCGTCTGCCCGAGCTGTTCGTAGGCGGTCGCAAGCAGCGCTTCATCACCGATGCTCGGCCGGATGACGCCGTCGAGCAGGCGGAGTGTCGTTTCCGGGTCACCCTGCATGGAGGCGACCGCCGCCTGCAGCGAGTTCGCCTGGCGCAGCACCCAGACGTCTTCGGACAGCGTGCGGATACGGTCGAGCCACGTGTTGATGGTCGTCAAGACGGCAGGACCGTTTTCCGTGAGGATGAAGTGATTGAGCATGAGCACGCTCATCTGCAGCAGCAGGCCGGCGTCGCGGTAGCCGTGCCGTACTTCTTCGAGGACATCCTGGTACACGTCGGCGAATGGCTCGTGTGCGAATCGTTTGGAATAGCCGATGTACAGCGTCTGGATCGCCTGTTTGGACAGTGTCTGTTCATAGCCGAGCAGCTCGTCGACGGTCAGGTTGAAGTAGGCGGCGATCTTCGGCAGCAGCGTGATGTCGGGATAGCTCAGCCCTTTTTCCCATTTGGAGACCGACGCTTTGGAAACCTGGCAGTGCGCGGCGAGGGTTTCCTGGGTGATGCCGTGTTTTTGCCGTTCGCGGTGAATGATTGTGCTGATGTGGAGCATGGTGGGTCCTCCTTTTTCTCGTTATCTCCAGTATAAGTTACTTGTTGGCTGATTCAATGACGTTTTGGTTGACTTGCGCGGAGGAGAATCAACCATTGGATGATTTTATTAACTTAATGTGCAGATGAAATGGGCGGGTTGCGTCGGGGAATGGAGCGGTTCGGCAGTGGAATGGAGCGGTTTACCGGGCGAATGGATCGGTTCGGCAGTGGAATTGATCGCTTAGCCAGGCGAATGGATCGGTTCGCCCGGGAATGGAGCGGTCGCTCAACCCGGCTGTCCACTGCCCTTCCCCTCCCCAACAGAAAAAGCGGAGCGTCAGCGGAGCCCGACAAGCTAGTGTTGGTCTTTGCGCATGGGAGGGCTTGAATGGTCGCGGCCATTTCGATGTGTGGGACGGGATTGCAGCCGCGGGAATGGAGCGGTTCGTGGCAGGATATGATCGGTTCGGCGACGGGATTGATCGCTTAGGCCGAGGAATGGATCGGTTCGGCAGTGGAATGGAGCGGTTTACCGGGCGAATTGATCGCTTCGCTCGGGGAATTGATCGCTTGGCCAGTGGAATGGAGCGGTCGCTCAACCCGGGTGGCTGCTGCTCTTTCCCCTCCCCAACAGAAAAAGCGGAGCGTCAGCGGAGCCCGACAAGCTAGTGTTGGTCTTTGCGCATGGGAGGGCTTGAATGGTCGCGGCCATTTCGATGTGTGGGACAGGATTGCAGCCGCGGGAATGGAGCGGTTTACCGGGCGAATGGAGCGGTTCGGCGACGGGATTGATCGCTCAGCTGGGGGAATGGAGCGGTCCGGCATTAGAATTGATCGGTTCGCCGAGTGAATGGAGCGCTTAGGTCGCGAAATGGAGCGGTCGGCAGGTTGCCATGCAAAAAGGGTGCCCGCGGGCACCCTTTTTCCAGCATTATTTATCCAGCAATACATAGCTGCCGGCGGATTCGATTTCGAATTCGGCCTGGCCTTTTTTCACTTTGTACTTGGATGTTTTGTTCGTGTCCAGGTTGAGGACGGAGCCTTTTTTCCATTTCTTATCCGCGCTGTCATCCACCGCGATGGCGACTTGGATGTCTTCGCCGAATTTCTTGATGGCTGTTTTCGCAGCGGCTGTGCCCTGGTTGATGCCGATTGTGTAGATATCACTCTTCGCACCTTTCACTTGTGCGGAAGATGATTTGCCAAATGTTACGACAGCTTTGCCGTTCGTGTTCTTGCGGAGCACTTCGACGGCATCCTTTTCGAATGTGAACGCTGCGTCCGCTGTTTTGAAGACGAGATATTTCTTGGATTTCTCGATCGCTTTCAGCACGCTGTCATCGAGTTCGACGTCGAATGTGCCGTCAGCTGCCGGTACGTCCAAAATGATCTCCTTCGCTTTCTTGTCGTTCAGGAAGCTTGCGATCATGTCTTCTGTCACGACCATCGCTTTCGATGCCGGCTTTTCGACGTGGACGTTCACAGTTGTCGTGAAGTCGCCGAGTGTGACGCTGATTTCAGCATCTCCAGCACCGATGGCAGTGATCTTGCCTTTGAAAACTTTGGCGACGGATGGGTTGTTCGACTGGTATGCCGCGTCATCCGTTACGCTTTTCGTTGTGGACGTGCCGTCTGCTTTCGTTGTCGTTTCGATCAGCTGGACAGACGCCGTGTCCCCTTCTTTCAGGGACACGCTGTCTTTATCCAACGCATACGTCACGACTGGTGCCGGCTCGCCTTTGACAGTCAAGTACACGAGTGTTGTTTCCCCGTTCGGGTAGTCGACTTTCACTTGTGTCTTGCCCGGCTGGTGCGCGCTGATCAGGCCTTTGTGGACTGTTGCAATCTTGTTGTTGACGACGCTGAATTTCGCGTCGTTTGTTGCGTCACGCTCGATGATCTGGCCGTCCGGCTTGACCGTCTTCTGTGTGACTTTGATTTGTTTCTGCTGGTTCACCTGCATTTTGACTTCTGTTTTGTCGACCGAGTAGGTCACGATGTCCTGCTTCGGTGCCACGACTTCGAGGTAGACGAAGATCGTGTCCTGTTCAGGGATCATGACGCGGACTTGTGTCTTGCCTGCTTTTTGCGCTGTGACGAGTCCTTTGTGGACAGTTGCGATCTTGTTATTGACGATGTTGAAGCTTGTGTTCGGCGTGAAGTCCTGTTCGACGACTGTGCCGTCAGGTTTCACTGTTGTTTTCGTGACGGTGATCTGCTCCTGCTGGCCGACGCCGAGCTTGAGCGTGTTTTTATCCACCGAATACGTCACGACATCCTGTTCCGCTGCGTTGACTTCGAGGTAGACGAACCGGGTGTCCTGCCCCGGGATCATGACGCGGACTTGTGTTTTGCCTGCTTTGTGCCCTGTGACGAGACCTTTCGATACGGTTGCGATCGAATTATCGACGACGTTGAATTTCACGTTCGGCGTGATGTCCTTCTTGACTGTCGTACCGTCCGCTTTCACTGTCGTTTCCGTTACGAGGAGCTGTTCCTGCTGGCCGACGCCGATGGACAGGTTCTTTTTGTTGAGTGCATACGTGACTTCGTCCTGTGCCGGAGCGTCTGCTGTCACGGTGACAGGGATCGTCTGCGTGAAGTCACCGTATGTGATGGTGATGTCCGCTTTGCCGGCTGCGACTGCTGTCACTTTGCCGTTCGCCACTGTTGCGACTGCTGCATCGCTTGACGCGAAATCAGCTTCCGCAGTGACGTCACGGTCTGTCGATGTGCCATCCGGCTTCGTTGTTGTTTCGGTTACGAGGATCTGCGCTGTGTCGCCCGCTTTCAGATCCAGTGCGGTTTGATCGACCGAAACGGAGACTGTGTCCGGCTGGCCCTCCGCTTTATAGATTTCCTGTGCTGCTTTGTTGCCTGCTGCGTCCGTGTACTTGACTGTAACGTTCGATTTGTACTTGTCGAAGTTCGGCACATCGAACGCGAAGTTACCGTCCTGATCGAGTTTCACTGCGCCGGAGTTGACCGCCTTGCCGTCAGTTGTCACTTCATACGAAGCAGACAGTTTCGTGTTGAGGTCATAGCCCATGCCGTATTTGACGAGTTCGCGCTGGTAATCGACGTACTTGTCGATGACCTTACCTGCTGCTTTGCCGTTTTCGACCGATCCTTCGATCGTGCCGGCAGATGATTTCACGACGACCGGCCCGACGTCAGCTGTGATCGTTTTCGGATTTCCGGAAACCGGCTCACCTGTGAAGTCGATTGTGTAAAGGCCGTCCGGGATGTCCTGCTGGCCTGTTCCGCCCCATGGCGTGTATTCGCCTTTGATCGGCAGCTGGTAGGAGCCGGCTGCAAGTGATGCGCCCGCATGCAGATAGCCGATGTAGCCGTCGTTGTACTCGCCGCCTGTCGGATCCATGATATTCCACAGTTCGACCGTGTTGAAGTTCACATCGCCGGTGATTGTGAAGTAAAGCATCGCTTCGTCTTTCACGCCATCACCGTTGAAGGACAGATCGGTTTCCGTGATTTCCATATCTGTGACCGCGGCCGCCGCTGCGCCTCCGAAGTCCGCTGCGAATGGCAGGGACAGATCCTTGCCGTTCCCTTTGATGTGGATGTAGCCGAGGATTTCATCGCCGGCTTTTGACTCCGCTTTTGAAGCGGTCAGCGTGACGTTGAGCATTTGCTCACCGTTCAGGGTGAAGGCTGTCTTGTCGACAGTTACATTTGCATCGCCGAATTTCTTCGTGATATCGACGGAAACGGTGTAGTCGCCGCCTTTGCCTTTCAGATCTTTGACTTTGATCTGCTTCGTGACGGAGATATCTTTGTCGAGTTTCTGAGGGCCGAATGTGACTGTCCCTTTCAGGTTCTCGACTTCCGAACCGTCGTTGTTCGCTGTGTCGATGCCGTACGCAAGGACGTCAGCGTGTGCTGCTTTGTACGCTTCCACACGGCCTGCGCCTTGTGTGAAGACATCATATTTCTTTGTATCGAGCAGTGTTGCCGTGTTGGAAAGTGCGACTTTCACATCGAATGCGTTCCACTCAGGGTTTGCCTGTTTCACGAGCGCTGCGATACCCGCAACGTGAGGAGTGGCCATCGATGTACCGGTTTTGCGTGAATACGACTCGCTGTAGTCCGCATCCGGGAAGTCTTTGCCGTATTGCGGGATGGTGGACATGATGTTCGTTCCAGGTGCAGTGACGTCCGGCTTGATGTCGAAGTTCGGGACGGATGGACCGCGTGAACTTGAGTCGTTGACGTCGTCGCCTGTCGTTTTCGTGCTTGTGAACTGATCGAATGTGATCGTTCCTTCCGCTGCTGCGAGTGCTGCGCGGATCGCTTCGCCGTCTGTGACGGACATGTCGAATGTCGGAAGGAATTCGAACGCATCCCCTAGGAATGTTTGGGATTTGCCAGGTGCGTTCGTGCCGCCTGCGAAGTTGTGGACGATGACGCCGACAGCACCGTTTTTCTTCGCTGCTTCGATTTTATCCACAAATGCGATTTCGCCGCGGGACACGAGTGCGATTTTACCTTTGACGTCTAGTCCGGCATAGTCGGCTTCTTTACCGACGCCCGGGACTGCGACAAGTTTGTAGCTGCCCGAAAGCTGCTGTTTCACGTCCTTGCCGAATGTCGTCGCCATGAGATCGTTCACTTTGCTGTACGTGAAGTCGCCGGCTGTGATGTTGATGTTGGCCTGGTAATGTGTTTCCGGGTTTGTCGTGTTGCCGACACCGATGCCGAGACGTGACGTTGCCGGAGTTCCCATCGTACCGCGGTTCGGACCGGAGTTTCCTGTTGCGATGACGGAAATCGTGCCTGCGAGCATCGCGTTGTTGATGGCGAAGGAGGCCCCATCGACTTCATTGTTCGCCCCGCCGCCGAGCGACAGGTTGATGACATCCATGTTTTCGATGACCGCAGTGTCGATCGCTTTGATGATTCCGGCGGTCGATCCGCTGCCGTATGCGCCGAGGACGCGGTACGAATAGAGGTCGACTTTCGGTGCGATCCCTTTGATGCCGTATGGATTGTTGCCTTGTGCGGCAATCGTTCCGGCTACGTGCGTGCCATGCGATGTGTAGAATGCGCTGCCTTTGTCGTTGAATTCAGGCTTGTTCGATGGACGGTCGAGCGGAGACGTTTCCGATCCGTCGTCATCTGCGCGGGGCCGTGCATAGTCGCCTTCTGTGTGAGGGACGAAGTTCTTGCCGCCTTTGTAGACTGCTTTCAAATCCGGGTGTTCTGCATCGATTCCTGTGTCAAGGACAGCGACTTTGATGCCTTGTCCTTCAATCCCTTCTGCCCACAGTTTATCGATTCCGAGGAATGGAATGCTGGTGTCCATTTGTGCATCGACGGATGGCTCGACTTTTTCGAGGCCTTCGAGTGCATACATAGTAGTGTCAGGCTCGACGTATTTGACTTCGTCGATGTCCAGGATTTTCTCGAGGTCATTGGCCTGTACAGTGCCGGAGAGACCGTTGAGGACTGTATCGTATGAGAATTGCTGATCGAATTTGACGTTTTTGACCGCCATCTTCTTTTTTGCGCTGACTTGCTGGTCTTGGATCTTTTTCTTTTTCGTGTTCTTCTGCGCCTGTGTCATCTTCTTGCCGTTCAGTTTCTGGATCCCCTGCTCGAGGCCCACCGACTTTTCGGACAGATGAATGATGACAGGCACTTTCTGGGTTCCTGAAAGCCCTTCCAGATCCTTATGGAGACGGGCATCTCCCTCCAGCAGGCTTGTCTGCTGAGCAATCGCCGCTTTCTGCTGCAGAATGCTTTCATCTTGCGGGTTCGGCTTGAACGGCTGTTTGAGGAGCGCTGCATCGGCAGTGCCTGCAAACGGCAGGACAAGCGAGAGTACCAGGACCAGTGTCAGGAACGTACTGAGAAATCTGGTGAATTTCTTGTTGGTCAAATTCCTACCCCCTATATTGAATTAGTTGTCAGACTTAACAAAATTAAGTGACAGAACGAAGATATCATAGAACGGTAGATTTGAGAACGGCAGTTTCCTCCGAATTTCGGAATAAACGTCACTTTTCAGAAAAATCGTCCAATCGGCATTGCCGGGGATCATTTGGAGTAGTCTATTGGTTGTATGGAAGATGATAGATCTTATGAAGATGGTAGGTGTTCCATATTGTGGGTATATAGGTGGGGTCAACCATCCGCTGATTGGGGGGGGAGGACGATGCTTGCTTGAGCGTAGGACACTGATGCTTGAGCGTTTGGGGCTGGGGCTTGAGCGGTTCTCGCTTTGCTTGAGCAGTTCTGAGCTGGGCTTGAGCGGTTCTCGCTTTGCTTGAGCGCCCGGCCATTCCCCCCCAAAAAAACCCCACAAAAAAACGCTTCGTTGGCGGAAGCGTGGGGATCAGACGGCGGCTTCAGGCTGATTGACCCGGCAGCAATATTGGTAGATCGCTGCGGTGGCGAGGCAGTCGGTGTGGCCGCTCATGGAATTCAGTTTGTCGGTCAGCAGGGTCTTCAGCTGCACCATCTGTTTGCGGTCCGTCAGCTGGGCCGCCACTTTCCGGGCAAGGCGTGTCGTGTCGACGACTGTGTATTTCGGCAGATCCAGAGGGGTGAAGTCTGCCAGTGACTCGAGGAACCCCATCTCGAATGAACTGTCATGAATGACGATCGGCAGTTCCCCGATGAAAGCCACGAGATCTGCAATGATCTCTTCTATGACCGGTGCCGTCCGGATGTCCGCGGCGGATATCCCCGTACGCTGGGTCACCTCGAGCGGGATGTGCCGCTGCGGATTCACAAGTGTCGAAAAGCGGTCCGTCTCCTCATGGTCCTGGTAGCGGATGGCGAGGACTTCAAGGATCTTATCAGCTCCTGCCCGCATGCCTGTCGTCTCGAAGTCGAGGACGACGTAGTCATCGTGGCAGTCATCCGTCGTTATGTAGTTGCTGCTGCGTGTCTGTTTGCGCAGCCGGTTGTTCTTCTGTTTCGGCTGCTGGTTGAGCAGCAGCTGGACTTGTTTCCGTTCCCTTTCCATCGTTCCACTTCCTTACCCGTTGTACATTCTGCTCATTCTATACCCCGTTTTCCGGATGCTAGTCATAAAACTTGCAAACTGGATATAACAAAAGACAGGGCTGCCACAGCCCTGCCTTTTGTCACTTTCCGGTATATTCTTTTTTGAGCAGCAGGACGCTGAAGTAGTTTTTCCAGCCGAACGCTTTCCATTCCGCTTTTGACGGGAAGTCCGCCGGCATCGGGAAGAAGACGCGCGGAGCGCTTCCCTGGTCACGGATCGCTTTGTCATAGACGACCACGTCGCCCGCTGTGACCCCTTCCGTGACAACGGTGCGGTCCAGATAATCGAACGGCGCATTCACTTGCGTGGCAGCAGCGTAGCCGTTTTCATCGAGACGCCAGACGTAGGCGCCTTCCGTTCCGGTGCCCATCATCCATTTGGACGGGACCGCGGCTGCGTTCTGGGCGGCGTTCGTCGTGATGACGGTGTTCACATGCGTGCCGAATGGTGCGGGAATCTGCTCGCCGCCTGCATTCAGCTGCACTTTGTAGTAGGCGAGCGGGTTCGTGACGGGTTTATCCGCCAGTTTCTTGTAAGCGTCGAGGAACTCGTCCTTCTGCGCCGGCACCTGGTCGACCGCATCGACGGAGCCGTTCAGCGGCGCATCGGTCCCTTTCGCGCTCATGACAGCCACGTCGCCGGGCTCGATGCGGCTCCATTCTTCGTCTTCCGCGAATGTCTCGATCACCTGCTCATCGCTGTAGATGACGATGGTCGGGCGGTCGTTTTCACTGTTGATGCGCGCAATCACACCGTCCGCAGGGCTGATGAGCGATGGATTGCCCGGGTTCTGGTCGAGCTGTGACTCGACGACTTTCAGCCGGCGGTCGATATCAGCAAGCTCACGTTCCGCTTCTGCGACAGCCTGCGCGTACGACCCTTTCTGGCTGACGTCGACGTTGACATTGACGTTCAACTCCACTTTTGTGTCTTCATCGGCTTGGGCCCGGTCGGATTTCGATGAATTCGAACTGTCGGACTGATCGCCGGACTCCAAGTCGGAAATCGTCGAGCGGATGGCGCTCTGCTGCGCGAGCAGTGCTTCCTTCTCGGATTCCCACACTGCCCGCTGGCCGTCCGCCTGCTCGGTCTGCAGGCTCGCAAGTTCGTCGCCTGCGCTGACCGTATCGCCAGGAGAGACGAGCCATGTATCGATCGTGTTACTGTCATCCGTGTAAACAGTGAATGTCTCAGCAGGCGCGATCAATCCTTCTTTCGGCAGTTCTTCTTTGTATTCGTTCGCTGTCATCGTTTCGTAGTCGCTGACGTAGACTGTTTTCGGGATGATGCTTTTATCCGAATAGAGCAGGTACAGGTTCAGTGCGACGAACACACTGACGACGACCGCGATGGCTGCATTCTGTAATTTGTTCATCGGTTACGCGCCTCCTTGCACGACGTAATTGAAGAGACGCTCGAACGGGATGTAGCCGATCGCTGCTGTCAGCAGGGCCATGGCGATCTGCAGGCCGATCAAAACGGCAAGCAGGCTCTTCCAGTTCATCGTTTTCGTATAGGAGCGGATGAAGCTGAACTGCATGCTGACGATGAGCGCGGAAACGAGTGTCAGCTGGTTGAGGAACATGACCAGGAACCACGTTTCGGAAAATGTCGCCGTGAGCGGTCCAAATGACAGGAATGACACGTTCGCCGCCTCCCCTTTCAAAGCGAAGACGAAGAATACGAGTGCTTTCTCCATCAGCAGCACACCGGTTGTCAGCAGCTGCAGCGGAACGATCCGGCGCACCGGGATCGAGGTGATGAGGCCAAGGACGTATGAAATGAAAAACAGATGAAAAGCTATGTAGATGACAGACCAGAGGACTGCGCCGATCACGGAGACGATCCGGGCGACCGTGTAACTTCCGCCTGCCGCAAGCATCGGGCTGAGCGAATCGGTTGTCATTCCCCATATATCGCGCAATGCAAACAGCACGATACCCGCAAGGAAAAGAAGAACGATCCGTACGGTGAACCCGCGCATTGCCGAATTTTGATGATCGATGGCGAGTTTTGACGGCTTCGTCACATAGCGCCAAAACGAAAAGTTGAAAAACATCGGATAATTCCTTTCTTAAAGAGGATGGGAAACGGTCAACACTGAAAACTTCCTATCCTATACTTTAGCAAAAACCGCGGAATTTGCAAAGTTTTCACGTACAAGACTCGTAATTTATCAGGAAAAGAATATTTACGGAAAGGAGGTTTCCCATATGCCGAAACGTGGGTATTACATAACTATTACACACTCTAGTGACTCCTGATGACACCACGGACATACAACAGACCGGGGGTATCCGATTTATTTCCCGGGAAATCGACAAAAGGAGCGGATTCCAATGGAAAACAATATCCAAGCGAAACGAATTGCACAGATGACTTGGCAGGATGTAGCTTTCGGGCTTGCCGGTTCGACCGGTTTCGTAGCGCTGCTGTATTTCTTCCTATGAGACGGACACGGAACAGCCTATATAAAAAACAGTAAAACACCTATCCGGCAGAACAGCTTGCGGATAGGTGTTTTCAATTGGCATTATTCTTGTGTGACATTGGGCGTGTGCATTCCTTCCGTCAGTTCATTGAACAGGAGTCTGTCGTTCATCTCAAGTGCATAATCGATCATACACAGCCGGTTCCGCAGTTCCAGCTCTCCGATCATGTCCTCGATTTCACGCGCTTGCGGCATGGAAAGTTCGGGAGCGAGCTGGAAGATGCCATCAAGAACGTCGGACAGGTGCATATGCAAATCGGAAATCAGGAGCAGCTGGTACAGCGGTAATCGGATGAACCGGCTGCCTCGCTGGAATACGAAGATCTCCCCCAGATTCTCGACTTGCAGGCTCTTCATGTTGATGATGATCTCTTTTCCTTCAATCGGAACAAACTGAAACACTTCCTGGCCTTTTACGATGGAGAAATACTGGTAGGCAAACACGAGCCGGAGCCTGAAATCCTCTTTGCTCGTATAAAACGGTGTCATTCGTTTAACGGACAGCATATGGATCTCCTCCTATATTGAATATTCCGATTATTAATAGTTTATCACATCCCCCCCTGTTTTGTGAATGACAGATGCCTGTGTTTTTTGCCCTGTCGCCGTCAGACAGGCGACGGTCCGTCGTCTTCCCGCACCTGCCAGCCCGGTGCCAGCAGCCAGTAGGACAAGCTTGCAGGGGAATATTCGCTGATCCCCAGCTCCTCCATCACCCTGCAGACCGTCTCCTCGAACTGACCCCTGTCCGCATTCAGTCGCCTGAACGTAATTCTGTTTCGCCTGCCATCCACGACGATTGAATCGAAATACACGCGGCCGATCGTCCTTCCGGTCAAATACATCATCCGGCCCTCCCGTATTCCTGAAGCATTCCCGGGACTCCGCAAACCAAGCTTTTCATGGATCTGCCCGCGGTTTCCGCCAAGCAGTTCCCCGAGCCCGGGGACATGGAGCACTATCGAATCCGGCTGCATCGCTTCCTCCTCCTTCACTATATGTTCTCACCTGATGTTACATGTCCGGGCCGATTCTTGCTCTCTCATCGATCCGTCTGTCGAACTTCACATATTGTTGATTATTATTTTCACAATTCGTGAGTTTTGATAAATCCTTTGTTTTACTCCTATACGGTAGAACAAAAAACGGAGGGCATTATGACACGAAAAACTCGTCATTTCGGTAAGCAATTCAAAGAGTACCGTGAAGAATATCTGGGCATCAAACAGCTGGAGGCCGCTGAACAGCTCTCCATCTCTTCGTCCGCCCTGTCCAATTATGAGCGGACCGACCGGGACCTCACATCCGAAATGCTGGCGGAATTCAAGGAGACCTTCGACATCCCGGATGACTACTTCGTCGCCATGGTGACAGGCAGACCGCTTCGTGATGTCCGTGCCGGTGCACCGGAAGCGGCCGGGAAAACATCCGAGATCCAGGCCGCCTACCGTGATCGGTTCGTCGATCACCACAGGACTCTTTTGCAGGAATCGAACGAGCTGCGGGAGATCATCGCCATCGTCGCTTCCATGACTGAAAAAGAACGCCGCCTGTACTTGAATTCCATCAAATCGAACCTGCTCGTGTTCCGCAGCCTCCTGAGGAAGCACGGCGATACAGGCCAGCCCCTTCCCTCTCCTGAACAGGAATGAGGGAAGGGGTTTTCCTTTGGAATGTGATGATTTACGCACCTGCCCGACATGGGGTATAATAGAAAGAATGCTTTGTCGAGGGAGAGGGTTAACTTTGCGCGTCGCTGCAGAACGGATTTCGTATTTGCATGAACGGGAAATTGAAAAGATGATGAAGGATATCCGATACAGATTCCGGCCGGACCAGCCGGAGCAGGCTGACCTGGTCCGCCGGGCGATCACGATGGTCCGGCGGGGAGCCATTTCGTCCTACCGGTATTCACAGGACGATGGCGAAGTGCTGGCGCAGCTCAACGATCGGGCGTCGGAATTCGTCCGGTTTTCATTCGGCGACCAGGCGCTCAGCTGCACATGCGGCACGAAAGACCGCTGTGAGCATCAGCTGGCAGTTGTCTTCGACTTATATTCACAATTCAATTCACTGACGGAGTGGTACCAGGACTGGCGGACGTCCGAGAAGGAAGAGCTCGCCGTGAAGATCACCGAGCGTACGCCGGATGCCTGGGATGCCGCACTGGCGAACGTGACAGCTCCGCTGCGGAAGCTGACGCCGGCCGTGAACTCCTCCGTCTTCACATACGAATGCGCGGAAATCGAAAACCGGGTGCGCCCGCTCATGCCGTTCGAGTATGAGTGGAAGCCGCTGTTCAATCTGTATTATCGCCTGCACCTTCTCGACGCTGCCTGGGCCTATATTTCGGACGTGCTGGATGCGGGCCATTCGCAGCATGCCTATGGCACGTGGCAGGTGACGACATGGCTGAACGATCAGATCGCCGATATCGAACGCCTTGCCGGTACGTTCGGCAGCAAACCGAAACTGTTCGAGACCGATCCGTTCATGAACCGTCTGAAGACCTTAGTCTACTCGGTCTGTGTCCGGCACAGCGGCCAGTTCGCATACCGCTTCCGTATTTACGAAGCGGTCTGGGGCCAGCTGTTTTCCGGCCGCGATGAACGCGAAGAGGAAAAACGCCGGCTTGCGGAAGATGGGTCGGAAGAAGCGAAACTGCTTTCGATGTACTTTGCGATCATCGAAGGGCGCGGGGATATCCTGGAAGGAGCGCTCTCCGCCGAACAGGCACCTGATTTCGGCAGCTGGATGATGCTTGCGAAATTCGCCAGGGAGTCGGCACTCATGCCGACGGCCGGCGCGATCGCCCGGGGACTGTATCCGTCGGTCGGCTCTTACTTCAGCCGGCAGACGAGCCGCAGTGAACAACTGGCCGCCGCCCAGCAGATCGACGCACTGCTCGACAGCGGTGATTTCACCGATGAAGAATATGAAACGGTCTATTCGATGTACGGCAAGATCGGCATCAGCCGCTATTCGCGTTTCCTCGCCGAACGGGAGCGCTACATGGAGTGGGCCGCCCTGCTGCATCGGTTCGCCGTACCGTTCGACAGTGTGGATGCGGAAGAGATGAAGGAAGTACTGGCCCATCAGCCCGATGCCGCCATGCCGCTGCTGCATGACTACGCCCAGCAGTTCATCGCCGATAAGAACCGGATGAGCTACCGCCGGGCCGTCAAATTGTTCAAACGGATGCGGACCGCCTGCAAACGAAGCGGACGGAACGATTTCTGGAACCGCTACATCCGCTCCGTACGCGAGAAACACCGGCGTCTCCGGGCACTGGTCGAAGAAATGGAAAGGGGGAATCTGGAATTATGAATCCAGCCAATCCGCTCGTCCGCACGCTGCATCTGACAGTCCAGCCGACGGACCGCGAAAATTTCGCCGTGGCAGCTGCCGATGATTATGGCACAGCACTTCCTGCTGATCGTCTTGTGTCATTCCTCTTCTTCAATGATGAATCAACACTCTTCGGTCTGTCGGTGCCGGTCGAGGAAAACTCCGTTATCCTGCGTCCCCACGAATGGGTCCAGGCGCTCGGCGCAGGACGCCACCCGTTCGTTTCGTATGCCGGCAGCACGGAACACGACGCGGACCAGCTGAAGACTGCAGAAGAGGCGGCTGCGTTATGGCAGTCCGCGGATCTGTTTTCGTACATCCAGCCCGATGCCGACGAGGTCATCCATCTCGCCGGCGAGGCTGCAGGCCTGTCTGACGGTGCTGCCGGCCTGCTGAAGCAGGCGGTCATCAGCAAGTTCAAAGCGCTCGGCGTCGGACCCGATTCCGTCACTGCCCTGCTGCCGCATTTGAAGACCTATGGCTGGCCGGGGGAGGCACGGACCGATCTGCCTGTCCGCTGTGCACTCCGGCTGACGGAACCTGATGCCGACCGGACCGTGGACTGGCTGCTCGAGACGGTCCTGCTGAACGAGCGCGGTACCCAATGGATACCGGCGAAGTCGAAGCGCAATGCACCGATTGCGGATGCATTGCCTGCCAAATGGAAGACCTATGCGGATGCGCTCGAGGAGCAGCAGTCCGAAATGATGTCATTCCTCCAGTCCGCGGCTCCTGAAGCGGACGGCAGCTTCCTCCATATGCCGATGAGCGATCCGGAAGTGCGGCTGTTCATCCAGCATGATCTGCCGCTGTTCCAGTCGTTCGGGTTCACAGTGCTGCTGCCGGCTTGGCTGAAAACTGTGACGGATACGAAACTGAAGATCCGGACCGACGCCGGCATCCAGTCCTACCGATCCGCAGCCGGGCTCGATGAAGTGCTGTCGTTCAATTGGAACTTCTCCCTCGGCGGCCAGATGATCGACCGGGATGCGTTCCAGCGGATGGTGGACGAAAACCGCGAGTTCATCCGCACGGGGGACGAGTGGTTCCATATCGATCCCGCCTGGCTGAAGCGTATCCGGGAACTGATGGAACAGGCGGATGAAGGCGAATGGACCGTGAAGGATCTGCTGTTCCAAGAGCTTCCCGAGGAGATCGTGCCAATCGAGGAGGAGATGGAGGAAGAAGATCCGCTTCTCGCGTTCACCATGCAGCAGTCACTCCGGGAATACGTCGATCAGATCATGGACAAAAAGGGACTGCCGGAGGTTACGATCCCTGCCAGTCTGCAGACGGAACTGCGGCCGTACCAGCATGAAGGCTTCAACTGGCTCATGTTCATGCGGAAGAACAAGTTCGGCGCATGCCTCGCGGATGATATGGGGCTCGGCAAGACAGTGCAGCTCATCAGCTACCTGCTCGCCGTCCACGAACAGGCTGATACAGGGGCTCCGTCGCTCATCATCTGCCCGACGAGCGTACTCGGCAACTGGCAGAAGGAGCTTGAGAAATTCGCTCCTTCCCTGAAGGCGTCAATCCATTACGGACCGGGCCGCCTGCGGGAAGAGCAGTTCGCGCAATCGATGGAAGCCGAGCAGCCCGACGTCGTACTGACGACTTACGGGACCGCGACACAGGACAGCGACTTCCTGACAACATTCCCGTTTGCGAGTATCACACTCGATGAAGCACAGAACATCAAGAATATGCAGACGAAGCAGTCGCGGGCGATCCGGAAGCTGCAGGGCGGCCACCATATCGCCCTGACCGGAACACCGATCGAAAATCGCCTGGCGGAACTGTGGGCGATCTTCGACTTCATCCACCGCGGATACTTCGGCAGTTTCCGGCGCTTCACGGATGACTATATCATTCCGATCGAGCGGGATGATGATGATCGGACGAAACGCCGGCTGCGGTCGAAGATCCACCCGTTCCTGCTGCGGCGGACGAAGAACGATCCGGACCTGCAGCTGAACCTGCCGAAGAAGCTCGAACAGAACGAATACGTGCCGCTCACCGCAGAACAGGCGGCGCTGTATGAGAGTTTCATAGAGGAGACGAAGTTCAAGCTCCAGACGCTCTCCGGCTTCGAACGCAAGGGGCTCATCCTGAAGATGCTGAGCCGTCTGAAGCAGCTGTGCAACCATCCGGCGCTGTTCCTGAAAGAACCGTATACGACGGCAGACCGGATGCTCGTGCGTTCCGACAAGCTGGAACGGCTCGTGAAGCTGGCGGCGGAGATCGCCCAGAACGGCGAGCAGTGCCTGATCTTCACCCAGTATATCGGCATGGGCCAGCTGATCCGGCAGTGCCTGTCCGACCTGTATGACTTCGATGTACCGTTCCTGACGGGCAGTATGCCGAAAGGGCAGCGGGACGCTCTGGTGGAGGCATTCCAGAGAGGTGAATTCCCGATATTCATCCTCTCGCTGAAGGCGGGCGGTACGGGGCTGAACCTGACGGCTGCGAACCATGTGCTGCACGCGGACCGCTGGTGGAACCCGGCGGTCGAAAACCAGGCGACCGACCGGGCGTACCGGATCGGGCAGGAAAAGTTCGTGCACGTCCATAAGTTCGTGACGATCGGGACGATCGAGGAGAAAATAGATAAGATGCTGGAAGAAAAAGCGGCATTATCCGCGGACCTCATCCAGTCGAGCCAGTGGCTGACTGAGCTGTCCGATACGGAACTCGATGACCTGCTGACGTTCGGCTGACCCTGCATGGAAACAGACGCAAATCGCTCCGGCGGTTTGCGTTTTTCCGTCTAGACGCGGGTCAGCCGTTTCATATGTATGACACGGAGTGTTTTCGTCCGTTCCAGCTGTTCAAGCTGTTCCATCCGTTCGTTCAAGTTCGCGACCATGCGGATCAGCTGGCCGATCTGCAGTTCCATCCGATACATGAGCTGCTGCTGTGCGTCCATCATTCCATCCCCCTTTTTTTCATCAGCAGCGCCGCAGTGGAGCGGGAAGCGGTCTCCCGCCGGCTGCGGCCGCCCTGCTGATACTATGGCGTTCAGTCGTCTCCTCGTTATAGCTAACATGTACATGCACCGCTGCAGGTCTGCCTGAGATGGATCCGCCTGCAGGCGGCGTACGCCGGGATGCTCCCCCGAATATCCCGGCCGTTTGGTACTCCCCTCTGTCCGGCAGGTCTTTCAGCCGGACAGGTTAAGCGGTTCCTCCACCCGGATCGGCGCCCGGTGCTGTCCCTCCTTCCTGTCTGCACGTTTCTGCGCCTATGTATGTCCGCAGGCTCAGTAAATCGGCAGTGCCTCGGATTCCGGCTTGGACGGCGGCAGCTCGAAGTGCGCTGATGCCGCTTCGCGTTCCGTCTCGGCGGACGGGCTGCCCGCCGCGGCAGACTGATGATCCGCTGATGCCGGTTTCTTCGTCTGGATGAATCGCACATCCTCTCCGATGATCTCCGTCACGTAGGCGCGTGTCCGGTCTTGCCGCTCATACGTCCGTGTCTGGATGCGCCCGCTGATACCGATAAGCGATCCTTTACCGCAGTGCCTGGCCGTGCTCTCCGCAGTCTTGCCCCAGATCGAGCAAAGGATGAAGTCGGCATCGATCTCTCCCTGCTGGTTCTTGAAGCTCCTGTTCACAGCCAGCGTGAAGCTGGCCTGCGCTCTCCGATCCCCGACCATGCGGAGTTCCGGATCTTTTGTGAGCCGTCCCACGAGTGCTACGTGATTCACCTGTTCCCCTCCTCTCTTTTAAGCTGCCTTGACTATACGATGTTCCGTTTTTCTGCACAACTAGGCATTTCGGGGATTTGATGGTCTTTTTCAGGTCAAACTTGAAGTTTGGCATGCCCGATTCCAGACGATACGACAAATTTCATGGCTGGCAGGAGGTTTGGCAATTGTCTCGTTTCCATGATAATTCGGCTTTGACCATTTTTGAAAAAGTTTATTTCCGCTATGGTATACTGGGTGGAAAAGGGGGCTGCAGAGGGGATGAAAACATTCAAAATGATATCGTTCAACTTTCTCGCGGACGACCAGGCAGAAGAGCTGCCGCTGCTTGACGGCATCATCATCAATCAGGAAAACAGCCATCGGATGTGGATACTGGAACTGTTCCTGGACGCTTCGCTCAAGGAGCGGTTCGAGAAACTGCAGACCAACGAGGAATTGCTCGAAGCAAAAGTGGTTATTTCCTATCCCGAGAACGAACCGGCTGCATTCCTGCTGGCGATCGATACTGTCCAGCAGATCGGAGACAGGCTGTCCGTATTGCTGAAGGGACGGCTGAAGCGGCAGCGGAGCGAGTATGCAGAACAGCTGCTGGGTGAACTGATGGAGAGCGGGCTGGAGGGACCGGAGCTGCTGGAGCGGTTCGAGCATGACATGCGGTCGCGTCCGCGTCTGAAGAAGAAGACCTAATACATGGAAGAAGGGCTGTCCGGGCAGATCAGTGATCTGTTGTGCCGGACAGCCCTTTTTTGTATCCGCATTCCAAATAAGTGCGTCGTGCCGCTCCTTATTTCATGCCGTTCTTGTCGTCTTTCTTCGGGGAGCCGCCGTTGTTTCCGGTGCCCGCCGTGTTGTCGCCGTCCTCCGTACTGTTCGCGCCCCAGTCATCGCCTTCTGCGTTGCCGTTGCCTTTAAGCGTACCATCGCCGTCCATCCCGCCATTGTTGAGCAGGTTGTCGTCACCGTTTTCCGGACGTGCCTCTTCCACGCCATCCAGATTCGGGCCAGCTGTACCGTCCGGATTGTCCGCATCCATTTCCGGCGTCCAGTCGTCCGTCCGGCGGTCCAGGTCTTCCATCGGTGTTTCGTCATTGTCCGGCATTGCATCGTTGTCATTGTTGCCGCACGCCGTCAGCAGGAACCCCGCTGCCGCCAGCGGTATCGCTTTTTTCCACATAAAAAGTTCCCTCCTCTCCATTCAGCCATCTGTCATAGCTTGGCCTGGAAAAGGGGAACTATCCGTGATTTCTTATGCGTCCACCCGTTTTTTCAATTCTGACTCCACGTAGGCCGCTTCCGCTTTGCACTCGTAGAAGTACTGCGTCTCCAGCTTTTCCTGCATTTGCTGGATGGAGGCGATCTGTTCTTCGGATGGCGGTTCGCTGAGCACTTTCCGGATCACTTCGTTGATACGCGTTGCGATGTCTTCATGGAATTCCGCCGACAGTTTGACGTCATCCGGTATCTTTTCATACCACAGTGCTTTTTTCGTGATGTACTCGCTCCACCGTTTCATGAAATCATTCATGTCATACCGGTCGGGATCCCATCCGATTTCTGCCATGTATTGTTCAAAGGTCTGTGTGATCGACCTCGTGATGCTGCTCTTCAGGTTGGGTGAAAGACTTTTGAACATTCTCGTTTCGTACCTCCCACAGTGTACATATGCCGCTTGCGGCATGTCTGATCAGCTTGCTGTGCAGCTCTTGCACAGGCCGATTTCCGTACTGCATTACTTGAAATTTTATCGGATACTGGAATCGGTTGCAACTTTTAACCGGTTCAGTCCTCTTTTGCCCCGAGTGCGAATGTGATATCCGCCTCGCAGGCGACTTCACCTTCCACAGTTGCCACCGCATGCCCTTTGCCGATCGATCCGCGCATCCGTGTGATTTCCACTTTCAGATGCAGCACGTCCCCCGGCACGACCTGGCGCTTGAAACGGCAGTTGTCGATGCCCGCGAAGAATGCCAGACGGCCTTTGTTCTCTTCCTTCTGCAGGATCGCGACCGCACCGACCTGGGCCAGCGCTTCGACGATCAGGACACCCGGCATGACGGGATATCCAGGAAAGTGGCCGTTGAAATAGTCTTCATTGACACTTACGTTCTTGAATCCTTCCGCCCGTACGCCCGCTTCGACTTCGAGGATGCGGTCGACGAGCAGGAATGGGTAGCGGTGCGGGATGATAGCCTGGATCTGTTCAGCTGTCAGCATGGAATTCCCCCTTTGGCGTATACTATTCTTTCCCGTTCATGATATCGAAAATGTGCGTCCATGTCTCTTTTTGGAAGACATCACCGGCCGGACCGTCCCCGAGGATGCTGTAGCCGATCATCGCGCCGGCAATGACTGCCACAGCTAATAACAAAATGACGAGCAGGACACGGACATAGATCGGCAGGATGCGGATCTGCACCCAGCGGACCGGTTTCACATCCGCCGCTTCTTCGTCTGCTTGTGCGTTCGCGGCTGCCGGCCGTTCGTTCCGTGTTTCAGGAACCGTCTGTCCGGCATACGGCTCTTTGCTCCGTCTGCTGCGCACCGGCTTCTCCTGTTCCGCTGCTGTCTCGGCAACGGTTGCGGCATGCGCTCTTCTTGCTTCCGTGCGGCTCATGATCGGTTTTTGCGACGATTCTGCCGGTGTTTCTGCCGGTGTGCTTGTGATTCGTTTCTCTTCGGTCATATCAATGCTCCCCACTTCGCTCACCGGATGTTGTTGACCAGGCCGAGCATCTGATCAGCGATGGAGACCGTACGTGAGTTGAATTGATACGATCGCTGGACGTTGATGAGGTCTGTCATTTCTTTTTGATAGTCCACGTTGGAACCTTCGAGCGCCCCCTGCCGGATGGCAATCTCCGATTCCGCAGCTCCAGTAAGTTCTGTTAAAATATCCGCTTCCGTGACGCCGAGTTCATCCAGATTGTCCGGCACTTTGAAATGTGTCGACGACAGCCGCGTCATCAGGTTCGGCCGCTCCATGCGTGTGATGCCCAGGGTGACCGTCTGTTCCGTGCCGTCCGCCCGTCTTGCCGTCAGCACACCGCCGTCCCGCAATTCGAAGTCAGCAACCGTTCCGGTGAAGGAGATCGGTCTGCCGGCACTGTCCGCGACTGCATTGCCTTCCCCGTCGACGAGCGCCATCCGGTTCCCGTCAGGCGACAGGTAGAAGTTCCCCTGGCGCGTGTAGACGGTCTCCCCTCCTGCGAGTACATTGAAATACTGTTTCGGCTCCGTCAGCGCAAAGTCGAGATTCCGGTCCGTCGGCTGAAGAGTGCCGACTTTCCAGTTCATCTGCGTCTGGGCAAGCATCGCACCGACACCATAGCGGATGCCTGCAGGCGTTTCGCGCGGTGCCTTGTCCGCCTTGTCATTATTGAACTGCTGGTAGAGCATCTCCTGGAAGCTCGCCTGGTTCGCCTTATAGCCGTGTGTCGTCAGGTTGGACAGGTTATTGCCGATCATATCGATATTGTTCTGCAGCTGGTTCATGGTGTTGACAGCTGTTGTCATCGTTCGGATCATCTCGGTTGACTCCTTTCACTCATGCAGCGGACGCGGTCAGCCATTGACCCGGCCCACTTCGGACACCGTTTTTTCCATGCTGCGGTCATACGCCTGAAGCACTTTCTGGTTCGCTTCGAACGCGCGGTAGGCCGTCATCATATCCGTCATCGTGCGGGCGGCATCGACATTCGACTGTTCGACGAACCCCTGCTGGAACGAATAGGTGACGCCGTCTGTATCTGCTGCGTCCGGCAGGTCCTCTGATGCATAGAACAGACCGTTATCACGCTTTGCGAGCGTCTCCGGCTGTGCGGCGAACCCGATGCCGAGACGGATGCCCTGTCCGGCGCCGCCATAGGAGATGACGCCTTCAGGCGAAACATCGAAGTCATCGTCCGGCAGCTGGATACGCTGACCGCGGTCATCGAGTACGTAGTTTCCGGAAGCATTCGTCAGGTAGCCTTCCGCGTTGAGGGCAAAGTTCCCGTTTTTCGTGTAGGCCCGTTCCCCACCCGGCCCTTCGAGTGTGTAGAATACGGCGCCCGGACGTCCTGTTTCTTCATCGACAGGCAGTGAGCCGTCGATGAGGGCGATATCCGTCGTCAGTTCCGTTTCGCGGAGCTGGCCCTGCATGAACAGCGGGGCTGTCTCCTGCATGTACGTCCCGGTGGACAGCTGACCGACCGGGCGCAGCCCTTTCATCTGAAACCGGTTCTCGACCGGGATCTTCGCCGTCTCGAGGCTGGACAGAAGCATTTCCGGGAATGACCGGATGGATGACTGCTCGGCCTTGAATCCGGGGGTATTGGCGTTCGCCATATTATTTGAAAGCATTTCGGTTCTGCGCTGCTGTGCAATCATGCCGGAACCGGCTGTATAGAATCCACGGAACATCCGCTCCGCCTCCTTTGTGCTGTGATGCAAATGGTCCAGTGGCTGCTGTCTTCAAGATTTCCTGCGTTTTTTATCCAGGCTGTCGAGCATGATGCCTGTCCCTTTCGCCACACAGGCAAGCGGATCCTCTGCTGTGAATACCGGTACTTTGAGCTCTTCTGCAAGCAGCTGATCGAGTCCGCGGAGCAGTGCGCCGCCCCCTGTAAGGATGATGCCGCGGTCGATGATGTCCGCGGACAGTTCCGGCGGTGTCTTCTCGAGCACGTTCTTCGCGGTGTGGAGGATCCAGGCGACCGATTCCTCCATCGCATCGCTGACCTCCTTCGACGTGATGGTCACTGTGCGCGGAAGTCCGGAGACAAGATCGCGCCCGCGGATGGCCAGCTCTTTTTCTTCGCCGCCCGGGAACAGCGACGTGACGGCGATTTTGACGTCTTCAGCGGTGCGTTCCCCGATCAGCAATTTATGGTTTTTCTTGATGGATTGGATGATATCGTTATCGAACGTATTGCCGGCGATCTTGATGGATGCGGAGGTGACGATATCCCCCATGGAGAGCACTGCGACGTCCGTCGTCCCGCCGCCGATGTCGATGACCATGTTGCCGCTCGGCTGGTAGATATCCATGCCGGCGCCGATTGCTGCGACTTTCGGTTCAGCTTCCAGGAACACCTGGCGGCCACCCGATTTCTGGACGGCTTCCTTGATGGCCTTCTGTTCGACGCTTGTGACATCGGTCGGGCAGCAGATCAGGATGCGGGGCTTCGAGAACCAGCCTTTCACCTTCAGCCGGTCGATGAACCCTTTCAACATCGCTTCGGTGCTGTCGAAATCAGCGATGACACCGTCTTTCAAGGGACGCATGACCTGGATATTACCGGGGGTGCGGCCGATCATCAGGTGCGCTTCCTCCCCGACCGCCACCATGCTTTTCGCTGCAGGATCGACTGCGACCACGGATGGTTCGTTCAGTTCGATCCCTTTTCCTTTCACATGTATCAGTACATTGGATGTACCCAGGTCAATGCCGATATCTTTCGCAAACATCTCATCCCTGCCCCTTCCGTTCGTCCGGCCGGTAAATTGGAAATTTACACGTTCTCCTAACTTAACATTTTATCACAATGTTCTCCAAAAGAACATATTAAGTGCCGAATTTCGCTGATTTGGCGCACTCGGCCAGGGCTGTCCGGCCGCCTTCCAGAAATCCCCGCGAAAAAGCGGACCAGCTGTGCCGCTAGTCCGCTTTTGTGTCGGTTTCGATCAGTTTCTGCTGTTCCATTTTCCATTTCTGGCGTGTAGCTTCGCCGCCTCTCAGATGGCGGATGGATTTGTGGTAGGCCAGCACCTTGGCGACGTCTTCCGATAAAGCGGAATCGATGTTGGGCAGCCGTTCCGTCAGGTCTTTGTGGATCGTGCTTTTCGAGTAGCCCGTTGCTTTTGCGAGTGCCCGCACCGTGAGTCCCGTTTCGATCAGCAGGTTGCCGAGGCGAACGCTGCGCCTCCGAATTTGTTCGTGCACACCCTCTTCCTTTCTCGTCGTCCATTTGTTCTTTCACTGTATGCGGCAGGCTGGGGGTGTATTCCTTTTGGGGGCTGGGTGCTGGGTCGTTGGTGTGTGGTTGCTTGAGCGGTTGTGTAGTTTGCTTGAGCGGTTCTCTCCCCTGCTTGAGCGCCGTCGCTCGCTCCGACGACGGCACTAACAGAAAAGGCGCAGCGGCAGCGGAGCCCGACAAGTCAGTCTTGGTTTTGATTTGGTGAAGGGCATGATGCGCGAGCGGGTGACTGCCTGGCAATGATGGTTCCCCGCGAGATGGGGTGTGTGGCGCTGTCTCGAACAGGGTGTCTGTGCACGCCACAATTCGCGGAAGGACGCGAATGGCTGCCGTGCACAGGCACCCTGGGGAGTTCGGCGGAATCGGGCGGGTTGGATGCTGGAACGGGCGGGTTGCATGACGGAACGGGCGAGTCGGACACCGGATTGGGCGGGTTCAACCTTGAAACGGGCGGGTTGCTGCTGGAAACGGGCGGGTTCATCTCCGAAACGGGCGGGTCGGTCGTCGAGTGGAGCGCTTCACCGACGCACGCAAAAAAGCCTGCCGGAGGGGGCAGGCTGGATGTGGTTATTGGAAAGCCAGGAACGAATGCGGGTTGACCGCGACGTTGTCTTTCTGGACTTCGAAGTGCAGGTGGATGCCGGCAGCTGCGTTCCATTCGTTTTCCGCCGTTGTCGCGAGCACTTCACCTTGCTGGATTTCGTCGCCCTCTTTCACCAGGATGCCGGTGACGGAGCGGTAGATCGTCTTCAGGCCGTCTTTGTGCGAGAGTACGATTTCGTCGCCTTGGAACGGATCGGAAATAATTTTATCGACTTTCCCGCTCATGGCTGCGACGACTTCGAATGGCTGGCCGCCGACGGACAGTGTCACACCTTCGTTCGTCACGTATTGCTGCTTGAAGACGAGCAATGCGTTTTCACGTGTGGCTGCGTCAGCTTCCGGATCGTAGAAATCTTGTAAAATAGCGACTTGGTCAAGCAGGTCTTCCTTGAATGGATACTTCAGATTCTCGGCTTTGGCGTTCGTTTCAACGGTGACGCCTCCTTTGTCCTTGCCTGTTTCTTTCTCGACTGCAGCCTGCTGCGGTGCTTCCGTCTTATTCAGTGCATTGTATCCCCAGACCATTCCAACGAACAACACAGCGAAACTTGCATAGACGGCGGGCCAGAACCAGTTGCTTTTCGTGCTCTTGTTTTTCTGAGAAGGGGCTTTCGGTTTTTTTTCTTCTCCCATTATGATCACCTCACTCGCTATTCTCTGCAAGTTACGGTGTTTTTAAACATTCGCTTTCCGGCTTCTCGAATTTTTTTATCTGCGTCCCGGTATAGTAGTGTCCGACGATCTGCTCGGCAGTCCAGCCCTTCTTGGCATAGGCTTCTGCGCCGTTCTGGCTCATGCCGACGCCGTGGCCGTACCCTTTCGTCGTAATATGGACGACCTTGTTGGTCACATCGAATCCGATGTTGAAATCGGTGGAGGCGAGCCCGAGGCGTTCACGGATATCCCGGCCGGTGAATTCAGCCGTCCCCGATATGACTTTCTGGACACGGCCTGTTTCGTTGCGGACCAGCTGGAGTGCGCGGAAATCAGCTTCTTTCCATGAAACCCCGAGCTTTGCATTCCATTCACTGAGCGGCATGTCCTTCTTGCGCTCAATCTCCTCGGAGACCGTCTGTTCGTCCGGACTCTCCACACTCTGCAAATACGGGATCGGGCTGCCTGTGAAGTTCTCGGCGGTTTCCGTCTGGCCGTTCGACGTGGAGAAGAACATGGCAGTGATCATTTCATCCTCGTGTACGAGGACTTTGCCCGCTGTGGCCTCCACAGCATCCCGTATTTTCTTTTCGTTCTCCTTGAACGCCTTGCCCCAGCGTTCTTTCCGCTGCTTCTCACTGGAATAGACTTGTGCGCTGACATCGCGGCCGATCGGTTTCGTCCCTTCCGCCGTTTCCTTCAGGGCATAGGTCCGCGCGGCGATCGCCTGCGCCTTGAGGGCTTCCGGCGAGTAGGACACCGGCATTTCGGAAGCGACGACGCCGATGATGTACTCTTCCAGCTGCAGGGGCTTGTCCTCTCCTTCCACTGTAATCTCGGCCTGGCATACAGCCGGTCCGGGGGTTGCCGACGCGCGGTCCGGCGGTTTGTCCTTGGCATTCAGCAAGATCGGAATGAAAAAGAGCAAGATGATGAATACTGCTGCTAATCGTTTGTCCATGCCGCATTCTATGCAGCACAGCCCTAGCTTATTCGCAGCAGTCAGCTGGGCGCCCTGCTGTTTCCATCCAATGAAAAAGCTGTCCCCCGGTGATGGAGGACAGCCAATAGTATTATGAATGCACGATTTCGGAATCTGCTGTTTCGGATTGGGAAGAAACGCGTTCGATGTCCGCGCCGAGTGCTTTCAGTTTGTGATGGAAATTGACGTACCCGCGGTCCAGGTGGACGAGCTCCGTGACACGTGTCACGCCGTCTGCGACGAGGCCGGCCAAGATGAGGGCGGCAGCAGCACGCAGGTCGGTCGCTGCCACTTCAGCGCCCTGCAGCTTCGATGGTCCGTTCATGATGACGGAACGGCCTTCGATTTTGATGTCGGCATTCATGCGGCGGAATTCCTCCACATGCATGAACCGGTTCTCGAATACGGTTTCCGTCAAGACGCCTGTTCCTTCAGCTTTCAGCATGAGTGCCATCATCTGGGACTGCATATCTGTCGGGAATCCAGGGTGCGGCATCGTCTTCAAATCGACCGACTTCAGCGGGTGCTCGGCCGTAATGCGGATGCCTTCGTCAAGCTCGGTGATCACGACACCCATTTCCTGCAGTTTGGAAATCAGGGCAGCATTGTGCTCAGGCAAAGCGTTTTCGATCGTCACATCTCCGCCTGTGATCGCTGCAGCAACCATGAATGTACCTGTTTCGATGCGGTCCGGGATGATATTATGGACAGCGCCTTTCAAGTACGGCACCCCTTCGATACGGATGACATCAGTACCGGCACCGATCACACGGCCGCCCATCTCATTGATGAAGTTCGCAAGGTCCACGATCTCCGGCTCTTTTGCGGCGTTTTCGATCGTCGTCGTCCCTTTCGCGAGGGCGGCAGCTGTCATGATGTTTTCAGTCGCTCCGACACTCGGGAAATCGAGATAGATCTTGGCGCCTTTCAAGCCGCCGTTCGCACGTGCTTCGACGAAGCCGTGTCCAAAGGAAATTTCAGCGCCCATCGCTTCGAAGCCTTTCAGGTGCTGGTCGATCGGACGTGATCCGATCGCACAGCCGCCGGGCATTGCCACGCGTGCAAACCCATTGCGTGCAAGCAGAGGACCCATTACTAAGATGGATGCACGCATTTTACGGACGTATTCGAACTGTGCTTCGCTCGTCAGTGTCTCGGTCGAGTCGATGATCAGCTCGCCTTCCTCCGGCTTATAGTCCGTTTTCGCATATAAGCTTTTCAGCACTTCGTTGATCGTGCGGACATCCGACAGATTCGGCACTTCCCGAATGATGTTTACACCTTCCGTTGCAAGCAGGGCAGCGGCAAGGATCGGGAGTACTGCGTTTTTAGCCCCTTCCACGCGCACCGTCCCGTGCAGCTGCCGTCCACCATTAATAATAATTTTATCCAAAACAAGCCCCTCCGACTCAAAGTTATAATTCGTTCCCGTGTCATTGTCAAAGTCATTGTGTATCGATGAAAACTTAAATTAGTAATCTGATAGAAAAATCAACCAAACTCAGTCCATTGTACAACGTACCGCATCGGTTCACAAGCGTCATTGTGACTGTTTCCGACAAAAGACCGTCTCAGTCCATGATATGTATGCCTAAGAAGATCCGTGTGGGTGAATAGCTTACTCTTTTTCCCTCCAATATTACAAGGAGGTTACAGTCGTTTGGTTTCCCGACCGCCGTCCCGAGTAAACCTTTCTCATTGAATTAGAATAATTCCGCCGCATCCCAGCTGTCTGCTGCCGATACGCTGATAGTTCGTCTGATCGCCCCGGAGGCATGTATGCCTGCGCGGCGATCAGACGAATCAGCCGAAGAAGAACGGCAGCCTCCCTGACCAGTAGGATATGTCCAAAAAGAAATTCGATACGGCCGAACCGATGGCAATGCTCAGCAGTATATACAGCAGCTGGGTTTGGAAGACCCGGTTCTTGCGGATGATCGCCTGCGGCATGATGGCCTGCAGCGCGTAGAATGAGATGCCGATGAAAAAGATGTGAGATCCGATCGCAAGGAGCGGATTGACCCCGTAGATATCCATATGCTTCGTCTCTCCCTGCCTGCCCGGATGCTGTCCGGGTTGGTTTGTACGCTAAAAAACCGGACAGAAGGAAACCCTTCTGCCCGATTCGGTGTGATCCGCCTTACATGCCGGAAACTTTGATGCGGTTGATGGCCCGGCGCAGACTGAGTTCCGCCTGCTTGGCTTCCAGTGCGTTCGTCTTCTGCTGAAGAGCGACTTCCGCCTTCTTGCGCGCCATTTCGGCACGCGCCAAGTCGATATGCGAAGCAAGCTCCGCACTCTGGGCAAGGACGGTCACGACGTCAGGACGGACTTCAAGGAAGCCTCCGTTGACTGCGACGTGATCGGTTTCATTGCCGTTCTTCAGACGCAGCGCGCCGATGTCGAGCGGTGCCACCATGGCGATGTGACCGGGCAGGACGCCCAGTTCGCCGGTTTCGGTGACCGCTATGACCATATCCGCTTCTGTTTCCATGACAGGGCCGTCGGGAGTGACGATATTGACTTTTATCTTCATGACTTTCCCTCCTGGTCCCTTATATTAGACTTCTACGCCCATTTCTTTCGCTTTCGCCACAACTTCCTCGATGCGTCCGACGAGACGGAATGCATCTTCCGGCAGGTGGTCATACTTGCCTTCGAGGATCGCTTTGAAGCCGGCTACTGTTTCAGAGACCGGTACATAGGATCCTTTCTGGCCTGTGAACTGCTCTGCCACGTGGAAGTTCTGGGACAGGAAGAACTGGATACGGCGCGCACGGTCCACGACCTGCTTGTCGTCTTCGCTCAGTTCGTCCATACCGAGGATGGCGATGATATCCTGCAGTTCACGGTAGCGCTGGAGCGTTTCCTGGACTTGCGTCGCCACTTCGTAGTGCTCTTTACCGACAACGTCCGAGCTTAGCGCGCGGGATGTCGACGCGAGCGGGTCAACGGCAGGGTAGATCCCCATCTCGGATAGTTTACGCTCCAGGTTCGTCGTCGCGTCAAGGTGGGCGAACGTCGTTGCCGGAGCCGGGTCCGTATAGTCATCGGCAGGGACGTAGATCGCCTGGATCGATGTGACGGATCCTCTGTTCGTGGAAGTGATCCGCTCCTGGAGCTGACCCATTTCCGTTGCAAGTGTCGGCTGGTATCCAACCGCGGACGGCATACGGCCGAGCAGCGCGGATACTTCGGAACCGGCCTGTGTGAAACGGTAGATATTATCGATGAAGAGCAGAACGTCAGCGCCCTGTTCGTCACGGAAGTATTCCGCCATTGTCAGACCCGTCAGTGCAACACGCATACGCGCACCAGGCGGCTCGTTCATCTGACCGAAGACCATCGCCGTTTTCTTGATAACGCCGGAATCCGTCATTTCGAAGTACAGGTCGTTCCCTTCACGTGTCCGCTCCCCAACACCTGCGAATACGGAGATACCGCCGTGTTCCTGTGCGATGTTGTTGATGAGTTCCTGGATCAGTACGGTCTTCCCTACACCCGCACCGCCGAAGAGGCCGATCTTACCGCCCTTGATATACGGAGCGAGCAGGTCGACGACTTTGATGCCTGTCTCGAGGATCTCGACTTTCGTCGAAAGGTTTTCGAATGTTGGTGCCTGGCGGTGGATCGGGTCGCGCTGTGTGTCCGCCGGAACGGGCTCGCGCAGATCGATCTCCTCACCCAGCACATTGAATACACGTCCGAGTGTCGCGTCTCCGACTGGAACTGAGATCGGCGCACCCATATCGGTGACTTCCTCGCCGCGTCTCAGACCGTCTGTGGAGGACATCGCAATCGTACGTACGGAATCGTCCCCAAGGTGAAGCGCCACTTCCAGCGTCAGCGTTTCCGCTTCAGCACCCGGGCGATTGATCTGGACTTTCAGTGAGTTATAGATCGCAGGCAGCTGACCGTCCGCGAAACGGACGTCAACGACCGGACCCATAACCTGAAGAACTTGTCCTTTGCTCATGCTATTCCCTCCTGTCGTACTGGTACGTTCTGGTAATCGCTGTTATTCGAGCGCGGCGACGCCTGCGACGATCTCCGTGATTTCCTGGGTGATCGCTGCCTGACGGGCACGGTTGAATACGAGCGTCAAATCATCTATCAAGTCTGTTGCATTATCGGTTGCAGTCTTCATCGCTGTCATACTGGAAGCATGTTCGCTCGCTTTACCGTCGAGGACCGCTCCGTAGATGAGGCTCTCCGCATATTGCGGCAAAAGGGATTCGAGGATGACTTCCGCAGAAGGCTCGAATTCATAAGAGGAGCTCACGCCGGATGTTTCCAGGTCGGTAAGCGGAAGCAATTTCCGTTCCGTCGGTTCGTTGGAGATGGCGGAGACGAAATGATTGTAGTATAAGTACAATTCATCGTAATTGCCTTCCGTGAACATGCCAACAGCTTTATTCGCGATGTCTTTTATCTCTTCGAACGAAGGGTGATCGGAGACGCCGACAAGGCTCTCCTCCACCTCGAAACCGAGCCGTTCAAAGAACTCGGTCCCTTTGCTCCCGATGACGAACAGGGACACTTCGTCTTTCGACGCGTGACGCTGTTCGATGGCGCGTTTCGCTTTCCGCAGGATGTGGGAGTTGTATCCTCCGACGAGTCCGCGGTCGGACGTCACGATGATGTAGCCCGTCTTTTTGACAGGACGGGTCACGAGCATCGGGTGGCTGGATCCCTGCGTCGCGGATGCGATGGAGCCGACCACTTCTTCGATCTTGTCCATGTAGGGGACGAACTGCTTGGCGTTCGCTTCTGCACGGCTCAGCTTGGAAGCGGACACCATCTGCATCGCTTTCGTGATCTGCCGTGTATTCTTCGTCGATTTAATACGCTGTTCCACCTCGCGTAATGAGGCCATTGGCTATTCACCACCTTTTTTTAGTCCGTTGTCCGTATTGCAGCCGAGTCTTACGATTCAGAAACCGCAAAGTTCTTCTTGAACTCATTGATGGCTGCTGCAAATTCGTCGTCTGCAGGAAGCCCTTTCGTTGTACGGATGGTTTCCAAAATGTTCGTGTGGTTGCTTTCAAGCCACATATCGATTTCGCTTTCGAAGCGCTGGATGTCCTTGACCGGGATATCGTCGAGGAATCCGCGGGTCAGTGCGTACAGGATGACGACCTGATACTCGACTTTGAGCGGCTTATGCAGGTCCTGCTTCAGTACTTCGACCGTCCGGTATCCGCGCTGGAGTTTCGCAGCCGTTGCCGGATCGAGGTCCGAACCGAATGCGGAGAACGCTTCGAGTTCACGGAATGCAGCGAGGTCAAGACGCAGGGTACCCGCGACTTTCTTCATCGCTTTGATCTGCGCGGATCCGCCGACACGGGATACGGAGAGTCCGGCGTTGATCGCCGGGCGCACGCCCGAGAAGAACAGGTCGGACTGCAGGAAGATCTGGCCGTCCGTGATCGAGATGACGTTCGTCGGGATGTACGCGGAGATATCGCCCGCCTGCGTTTCGACGAATGGCAGTGCCGTGATGGAACCGCCGCCGAGGGAGTCGTTCAGTTTCGCCGCACGCTCAAGAAGGCGTGAGTGCAAGTAGAAGACGTCACCCGGGTATGCTTCACGGCCCGGAGGACGGCGAAGGAGCAGGGAAAGTTCACGGTAGGCCGCAGCCTGTTTCGACAGGTCATCGTACACGATCAGGACGTGCTTGCCCTGGAACATGAACTCTTCACCCATCGTGATTCCTGCGTATGGTGCCAGGTACAATAATGGAGCCGGCTGTGATGCCGATGCCGTGACGACGATCGTGTAGTCGAGTGCGCCGTGTTCACGGAGCGTTTCAACAACCGAGCGGACGGTCGATTCCTTTTGTCCGATCGCTACATAGATACAGATCATGTCCTGATCTGCCTGGTTCAGGATCGTATCGATCGCGACGGTCGTCTTACCCGTCTGACGGTCTCCGATGATCAGCTCACGCTGGCCGCGGCCGATCGGAACGAGTGCGTCGATCGCTTTGATACCTGTCTGAAGCGGTTCGTCGACCGATTTACGGGCCATGACGCCTTGCGCCGGGCTTTCGATCGGACGTGTTTTCGTTGTCTGGATCGGGCCGAGCCCGTCCACCGGCTGTCCGAGTGAATTGACGACGCGTCCGACCAATTCCTCTCCGACCGGTACTTCCATGATACGGCCTGTACGACGTACTTCATCGCCTTCTTTGATGTCTGTGTATGGTCCGAGGATTACGATACCTACGTTGTTCGCTTCCAAGTTCTGTGCCATACCCAGCACACCAGTGGAGAACTCAAGGAGTTCACCGGCCATGACATTGTCGAGACCATGAGCACGGGCGATACCGTCACCGACTGTAAGTACGGTACCGACTTCGCTAACTTCCATCTCAGACTGATAGCCCTCGATCTGCTGCTTGATCAGTGTGCTGATTTCTTCAGCTTTGATGCCCATGTATGTCACCCCTCATTTTTCAAAATTTTAGCCGATCAACGTACGCTGCAGTGAAGCCAGTTTAGTACTGAGACTGCTGTCGAAGATTCGGTTGCCGATCTGAAGGCGGATGCCGCCGATCAGGGACGGATCGATAATCGTTGTAAGATGAAGCGACTGTTTGCCGACTCGTGCGGCGAACGCGCTGGAAATTCGGGTTTGTTCCTGCTCTGTCAGTTCACGGGTTGCATAGACGGTCGCTTCGGCGATGCCGGCTGCGTCGTTTGCAAGTTCGTTGAATTCTTCCAGGACACTTGGCAGTTCTTCCATACGGTCTGCGTCCAGCATGACGTTCAGCGCATTCAGCAGGAGCTGGTGCGCACCCGGCATGACGGAAGCGATCAGTGAATGTTTCTTTTCAAGCGATACTTGCGGCAGGCTCATGAGTTCCATGAAGCCGCGGCCGGTTTCGAGCGCCTTCTGCAATTCACGGACGTCTGTATGGACTTCTTTGAGAGCGCCCTGCGCCATCGCTGCTTTGAACAGCCCGGCAGCATAGCGTTCCGAGACGATTGATCGGCTCATCGGCCTTCCCCTGCCTTCACAATCGTTTCTTCGATCAGCTCGCGGTTATCCTCCTCGGACACTTCTTTGCCGAGTACTTTGGACGCGGCCATGATCGAGAGAGAGACGAACTCTTCGCGGACAGCGGCGATCGCTTTCTCTTTCTCCGTAGCGATTTCACGTGCAGCGTTCTCTTTCATGCGGCTCACTTCAGCGCGTGCCGTCTGGACGAGGTCTTCGCGTGTCGCTTCGCCCTGCTTCTTCGCGTTTTCGATGATCGATTGTGCGTCTGTATGTGCTTCTTTCAAAAGAGCGCGCTGCTCTTCGAGTACGTTCTGTGATTCGGCACGGCTCTTTTCAGCCGCTTCGATTTCGTTGGCAATCAGCTCAGCACGCTGATTCATGATGCCCATCAGCGGACCCCATGCGAATTTCTTCAAGAGAAGCATGAGGATCGTGAAGAAGATGACAGTGGCAATGATGTCCCCAAGATTCAGCCGGTTGTTCAGGCTGGCCAGGAACCCTGCATCAGGATTCGATGACAAAAGGACGAAGGTATCCAAAAACACGATTGTTTCACTCCCTTCAGAAACTTACGTTTGCAAGTCAAACGGTTTGGTGCAGCGGCATGCCGCCTGTTACATAAATGAATGGCGCAAGATCGTACTGTTCCCGCTCTCCGCCATTGTTTCGTTTTGTTATAAAGTGGTTACATACCAAAGGGGAGTCAGACAGGCTGTCGGGACCGCCGCACAAGGCAGCCCCGGCCCTATCCCGTTACGGTACATAACTTGTAAGTTAAGGTACAGATTATTTGTTCATGACGATGAACGCGATAACTGTAGCGATGATCGGCAATGCCTCGACCAACGCGACACCGATGAACATTGTTGTCTGAAGGACACCGCGTGCTTCCGGCTGGCGGGCGATCCCTTCAACTGTACGTGAGACGATCAAACCGTTACCGATACCAGCGCCGAGTGCGCCAAGACCAACTGCGATAGCTGCTGCTAATAGACCAAGTGAACCTGTCATAGTGTTATTTCCTCCTAGTATTGTTTGGTTTGGTGGTGCGTGTTCACCCGAAGACGGGCTTTATGTTTAGTGGTCTGCAGACACTTTGTGTGACATGTAAACCATCGTCAACATAACGAAGATGAATGCCTGGATCGCCCCGATGAACACCGAGAATCCCTGCCAGGCGAGTGCAGGTATGATGGCTCCGAGGAAGCCGCCGATACTGCCGGCTGCGAGTGTTGCAAGCAGGCCGATCAGAATCTCCCCTGCAAAGATGTTACCGTAAAGACGCAGACCGAGTGTCAGCGTATTTGCAAATTCCTCGATGACTTTCAGCGGTGCCAGGAACGGCATCGGCTGGATGTAGGTCTTGAAATACCCTTTGACCCCAAGCATCTTCACCCCGTAATAGTGCGTCAGGATGACGACCGTCGCGGCGAGTGTCATCGTGATGACCGGATCGGCTGTCGGTGATTTCCACCACAGGTAGCCATCCCAATGGATTGAGAACGGCAGACCAAGCATGTTGGCTACAAACACGAACATGATCAGCGTGATGCCGAGTACGTGGAAACGGCCCCCTGTTTTCCAGTCCATGTTGTTCTTGATAATCCCTTTGACGAAGTCCATGATCCATTCCATGAAGTTCTGCATGCCGGTCGGTTTCATCTGCAGCTTCCTTGTGGAAAGCACGGCAATGATGAAGACGATGAGGCATGTGACGAAGAGCATCATGATGTTGGCTGGGTTGAAAGTGATACCGAATAAGTCCCAACTCGGATTTTTGTGTTCCACGTTTCGTTCACCTCCCTTTTGTGATCAGTTTAGGAATGATGTTTCACATGGTAGACGATCCTATCGATGAGCAATAGGGCGTAGGGAATCATCAGACCGGCCACTGTACTGATCAGATTGAAGTATTCTGGCATCGACATCGCGATGGCGGCCGCAGCAATCCCTGCGGCGAAACGCAGTCCTGTGCCAAGCGAAGCCTTTTTGCCCTGGTCCAGTTTCTTATCGAATTGTTCCATTCTCCGGATCAGGATCCAGAAGTTGTACAATCCGAAGACAAGTCCGAGCAGGAGCCCTGCGAAAATGGTCTTGGCTTCCGTAAATGCCCAGCCTAAAATGAGCAATGCGAGCAAAAAAAATAGAGCCCTCTTTTGCCTTGTAAAGATTTCCTGCATTGTCTGCATGGTAGGTGAGTCTCCTATTACGATAAGTTTAGTTAAGGACCGGACCGTGCCTGAGGTCTGTGAGACGTGCGGCGGACGGATGGGTTCGCCGGACAGATGCGTTCCGGTTCTGCCGGTTTTTTGCAGCCGTCAATACTTCCAAATCAGCGGCTGCGGACGATTCCGCGGCTTGAAGGAGGTGACTGACATGCCGGCTGCTTGGCGTTCACCAGGACACGTTGTCCAACCTGCACATTGCCCGGTTCCGGGTGTGCGGCAGGCTGCGAGCGGATGATAGAACTTAGCCGAAAATCAGGCGGAAAATGCTGATTTATCTATGTATAAACCCTATCATTGTTACCCTCTGTTAGCATACAATAGGGGTATTTTGCTGTCAATTGATTCCCGTGAAAATCTTCACATAGTTGGTGAGCTGTCAAGGAATCGTCACATTTTAATGTTTAAATTGTTCAGAGTCGAGAAATAGGGGATTCCCTTAGGGATTCAGGAAGGTGTGATGAAGGTGAATTGCGGTGCTGACGGATAAATTCCGCTCTGTTCCGGGGTCGTTGTTTGGAAAATCGTCTTCCTCGCGGCAAGGAGGAAACGATGAAAATGGAAAAGCAGAGGCTTGCGGGCCTCTGCTTTTCAGCGTTGGTTATTCAGGTAGTTGAGCAGCGCTTCGACGATTCGCTGCGAAGCTTTGCCATCACCATACGGGTTGGACGCTTTCGCCATGGCTTCGTAGGCGGCCTGGTCGGACAGCAGCTCGTCGGCCAGACGGAAGATGGTGTCTTCGTCGGTGCCGGCGAGTTTGAGTGTGCCAGCGTCGATGCCTTCCGGGCGCTCGGTCGTGTCGCGGAGTACGATGACCGGTTTTGCGAGAGACGGTGCTTCTTCCTGGATGCCGCCCGAGTCGGTCAGGATGATGTGCGAACGGGCCGCGAAGTTGTGGAAGTCGACCACTTCGAGCGGTTCGATCAGATGGATACGGTCATTGTTGCCGAGCAGTTCATCTGCGACTTCGCGGACGGCCGGGTTCATATGGACAGGATAGATGACCTGGATGTCATCGTGCTTGTCCAGCAGCCGGTTGATAGCCCGGAACATGTTGCGCATCGGTTCTCCGAGGTTTTCCCGGCGGTGCGCTGTCAGCAGGACGAGACGGTCGTCACCGAGTTTTTCGAAGATCGGGTGCGTGTACGTTTCGTCGACAGTCGTCTGCAGCGCATCGATCGCCGTATTGCCGGTGATGAAGATGCGGTCCTGCGGCTTCCCTTCATCCAGCAGGTTCTGTGCGGATTTCTCGGTCGGCGAGAAATGCAGGTCGGCGAGGACGCCTGTCAACTGGCGGTTCATTTCCTCCGGGTACGGGGAGTATTTGTCCCATGTGCGCAGGCCCGCTTCGACGTGGCCGATTGCGATCTGGTTATAGAAGGCGGCCAGGCTGCCGACGAATGTCGTCGACGTGTCACCGTGGACGAGCACGATATCTGGTTCCGCTTCCTTCATGATACCGTCGAGCCCTTCCAGTCCGCGTGTTGCGACATCGATCAGAGTCTGCCGGCTTTTCATGATGTTCAGGTCGTAATCGGGCGTGATGCCGAAGGTGGTGAGCACTTGGTCGAGCATTTCACGGTGCTGCGCAGTGACGGTCACGATCGATTCGATGTCATCCCCGTGTTTTTGCAGTTCAAGAACGAGCGGAGCCATCTTGATGGCTTCCGGCCGCGTCCCGAAGATCGTCATTACTTTCCATTTGCGTTTCACAGTAGTCACGCCTTCCCCATTATTTCGTTCCGAATAAGCGGTCGCCGGCGTCGCCGAGACCTGGGACGATGTAGCCGTGGTCATTCAGTTTTTCATCGAGTGCCGCGATATAGACGTCGACATCCGGATGTGCTTCCGTGAACACTTTCACGCCTTCCGGAGCAGCGACGAGGCACATGAATTTGATGTGTTTCGCACCGCGCTTTTTGAGCGAGTTGATGGCTTCGACGGCGGTACCGCCGGTCGCGAGCATCGGATCGACGACGATGAATTCCCGTTCCGAGACGTCCGATGGCAGTTTGACGAAGTATTCGTGCGGTTCCAGCGTGTCCGGGTCGCGGAACAGGCCGACGTGGCCGACGCGGGCAGCCGGGATGAGTTTCAGCATTCCGTCGACCATGCCGATACCGGCGCGGAGGATCGGGACGATGCCGAGTTTCTTCCCTGCCAGCACTTGGGACTTCGCCTGGCTGACAGGTGTCTGGACGTCCACTTCCTGCAGCGGGAGGTCGCGTGTGATTTCGTATGCCATCAGCGTGGCGACTTCGTCCACGAGTTCGCGGAATTCCTTCGTGCCTGTGCTGGCGTCCCGGATGAATGTCAGTTTGTGCTGGATGAGCGGGTGATCGAATACGTGTACTTTTGCCATTGAGATCGCTCCTTTAACTTTGTCCCACTTAGTATAACAGAATGGCGGCGCGTTAGGTTGCATGGACGGAAGTTTGGAATTCGCGGAACATTTGCACGGTACGAGCGCCGTGGGGCGGAGGGCGTATCGGACAAATCGTGCGTGGTATCGGACGTTTGGGCGGCGTTATCGGACACTTGGCGCGATGTATCGGACATTTGAGCCGGGGTATCGGACATTTCGCGGAATTCATCGGCATCCAGGCACAACTCCACACGTCCCGGAACGCACAAAACCCGCCATCCGGATCGGATGGCGGGTTTTGCCGATCGATCACGCGTAGAGTGCGTGACTGTCGGTGAGTGCTTTGACGCGCTGTTTCGCTTCTTCTTTCACCGTATCGTCCTCGTGGTTCTTGAGGAGTTTCGCGATGATGGCGCCGACTTCTTTCATGTCGTCTTCCTTGAAGCCGCGGGAGGTGACGGCCGGTGTGCCGATGCGGATGCCGGATGTGACGAACGGGCCTTCCTTATCGAACGGTACGGTATTTTTGTTGACCGTGATGCCGCATTCGTCGAGGACGTGCTCGGCGACTTTACCCGTCAGGCCGAGGCTTGTCAGGTTGAGCAGCACCAGGTGGTTGTCCGTGCCGCCGGAGACGATGTCGATGCCTTCTGCAACGAGCGTTTCGCCGAGTGCAACCGCGTTCTTCTTCACTTGCTGGGCGTACGTCTTGAATTCCGGCTGGAGCGCCTCTCCGAACGCAACCGCTTTCGCTGCGATGACATGCATGAGCGGACCGCCCTGGATACCCGGGAAGACCGTCTTGTCGATCTTCTTGCCGTATTCCTCTGCGAATTCCTCGCCGATGAGGATGATGCCGCCGCGCGGGCCGCGCAGTGTCTTGTGCGTTGTCGACGTCACGAAATGCGCGTGAGGCACCGGGCTCGGATGCTCCCCTGCTGCGACGAGTCCTGCGATATGTGCCATATCGACCATCAGGAAGGCGCCGACTTCATCCGCGATTTCACGGAACTTCGCAAAATCGATTTCACGCGGATAGGCACTTGCCCCCGCGACAATCATCTTCGGCTTATGCTCGAGCGCTTTCTGGCGGACGTCTTCGTAATCGATACGCTCGTCCCCTTCGCTCACGCCGTATTCGACGAAGTTGTACAGTTTCCCGGAAAAGTTCACCGGGCTGCCGTGCGTCAGGTGGCCGCCGTGGGACAGGTTCATGCCGAGGACGGTATCGCCGGGTTTCAGGACGGTGAAGTAGACTGCCATGTTGGCCTGTGCGCCGGAGTGTGCCTGGACGTTCGCATAGGCCGCACCGAACAGTTCCTTGACCCGGTCGCGTGCGATGTTCTCGACGACATCGACGTGCTCGCAGCCGCCGTAGTAGCGCTTGCCCGGATAGCCTTCTGCGTATTTGTTCGTCAAGTAGGACCCTTGTGCTTCCATGACCGCTTCCGAGACGAAGTTTTCAGAAGCAATCAGTTCGATGTTTGCGTTCTGGCGGTTCTTCTCAGCCATGATCGCTTCAAATACTGCACTGTCTTCACGTTTCACATTGCTCAAATCCATGATCATTTCCCCTTTAGCGTCTTTTTGGCCGTTCAGTCCGGGAACGGGTCCCGGTTTATTCGTACTGCGCGCGGGCGCCGCCGATCAGTTTCGGACGGGTCGTGGCGCAGGTGACGACAGCTTCACCGATCTGTTTGACGGATGTGCGGATCGGTACCGCGACAGGCTTCAGCTGCATGCCGATCAGCGTCTGGCCGATGTCGATGCCGGCATGTGCCCGCACCGACTCGACGACGACCGCATCATCCAGGTGTTCATAGGCATAGGCGGACATCGAGCCGCCTGCGGTCGTGACCGGCACGACGGACACGCGGTCATAGCCGTGCTGTGCCGCAGCACTGCGCTCGATCGTGACCGCGCGGTTGATGTGCTCGCAGCCCTGGAAGGCCAGATGCACCTTGTGCGTCTCCGCGAATTGGGCGAGCGGGCCGTACAGCGCTTCCGCCACTTCGAGTGCACCTGCCGTTCCGATCCGTTTGCCTGCGACTTCCGACGTGGAGCAGCCGATCACGAAGAACGTGCCTGCTTCAGGCGGCGCCTGCTCGGCGAATTCCGTGAGCACCTGCTCGATCTGCAGTCTCCATAAAATGCTGGTATCCATGCTGCTCCCCCGCTTCCTAGTTGTTTTCGAGTTCCATGAGTTTTTCGATGCGGCGCTCGTGCCGTCCGCCTTCGAACGGTGTGTCGAGCCATGTCTGGACGATTTCACGGGCCAGTCCAGGGCCGATGACCCGTTCGCCCATTGCGAGTACGTTCGTATCATTATGTCCGCGGGTCGCTTTTGCGCTGAACACGTCATGGCAGAGCGCACAGCGGATCCCGTTCGTCTTATTGGCGGCGATCGACATGCCGATGCCTGTGCCGCAGATCAGGATGCCGCGGTCGAACTTGCCGGACGCGACGCCTGCCGTCACTTCTTTTGCATAATCAGGATAGTCGACGGAAGCATCGGAGTCAGGTCCGAAGTCGGTGACGTCGATGTCCAGTTCAGTCAATAGGTTTTTGATTTCGCGGCGAAGGTTATTGCCGCCGTGATCGGATGATATCGCGAGTTTCACGTGCGTCCCTCTTTTCTTAATATACTTACAATGATTCTATCACTCTTCTGCGTAAAAACACAGTGGGAACTGCGCAGCCGGCCCCATGAAAAAAACCGGCACTCGGCCGGCTTTCAGGTCAGTTGGATGTATCGAATCGGCGGATGACCGCATACAGCGCTTCGGACTGATCTTTCAGATCGCTTGCGAGATTGCTTGTCTGCTCGATGGAATGCGCCTGCTCCTCGGTCGCCGCCTGGACTTCTTCCGCTCCGGCGGATGTCTCTTCCGCAATCGCTGCGACTTCCTGGGACTGATGCGCTGTCTTTTCGATCTGTGTCAATTGGTGTTCGACGAGTTCCGTGATGCCTGTGATCGAACCGGCCATCGTATTGATGGTCGATGCCATCACGGTGATGCTCTTGTTCGTTTCATCAGCCCGGTCCGCTTCCTGACCGGCTGTTTTCACCTGCATCTCGATCTCCCTGACGACTTTCGTGACATCGGACTGGATCGTGCTGACGAGGCCGCCGATCATCTGGACCGATTTCGCGCTTTCATCCGCCAGCACGCGCACTTCCTCTGCGACGACAGCGAACCCTTTGCCATGCTCCCCTGCACGGGCAGCTTCGATCGACGCGTTGAGTGCCAGGAGATTCGTCTGATTAGCGATGCCGCCGACCAGTTCCACGATTTCCCCGATCTTCTGTGCGTTGCGGTCGAGGTCCCGGATGGTCGAGAGCGAGGCTTCGCTTTGTGTGGACATGTCCCGTATGCCGACGACAAGCGCCCGGTAGGCATCTGTCGTCTTCTTCAATTCGTCCAGCATCTCCTCCGACTGCCTGGACGATTCCTCCGCACGGCTGCTGACGTCTGCCGCGATCGAGCGGACATCTTCCATCGCCTCCGCAGTCTCCTGGACGGACACGGCTGTCGCTTCTGCACCGGAGGAAATCTCCGCGATTGTCGACGCGATGGCATCCGCCTGACTTGCAGCGGACCCTGTTTCGGTATGCAGGACGCCGACAGAACGTGATGTCCTGTCGAAATTCTCTTCGATCTGCCCGACAATGCCGCGCAGGTTCAGGACGACCTGCTGGAACGCTTCCGCAACAGAGCGGATTTCATCCGACGAATCCGGCAGTTCGATATCCGTGCCGATTCTGCCGTCCGCCACCCGGATCGCTTCCCGTTCGAGTTTCTGGAGCGGTTTGGTCAGGATGTTGCTGAACAATGCAGCGAGGATCGCCGACCAGATGATCCCGAGACCGTATGTCATGATACCGAACCAGAGCGGGTTGAAGCCCGGAAAGAAGCGCGGCTGCAGGAAATTGATGAACAGCGCGCTGAACGAATACGTGACGACCGCCAATATTGTTACGAACACAACCAGTTTCCATTTCAACCCGAATTTCCTCTTTGTCTCTGCCATTATTGTTCCCCCAGTAGTCTGCTTGCGAGCAGATCGATTTGTTCCGCCAATTCGCCGAATGTTGATTCGTACAAAGAGAAGCTGCCGCCGAACGGGTCCTGGACGTCATGGTCCGCCTGCCCCGTATACTCCTTCAGCGTGAATACCTTGGCCGCATGGTCTGCATATGACCGGCGCAGCGTATCCCGATGACCCGCTGTCATCGTCAGTATCAGATCCGCCCATTCGGCATCCGCCCTGGAGAACTGCCTGGATACGGGCGTGTACGGAAACCCACTATTTTCCAGTATAACCTTCGAATGATCGGAAATAGGCATTCCGTCTGCTGCATAGATGCCTGCGGACCGGACTGCGACACCCGGCAGTTCCTTCGATCTCAGAAGCCCTTCGGCAAGCGGACTTCTGCATGTATTTCCTGTGCAGATAAAACAAATATTCATTATTATCACCTAACAACCATCATACCTGATTCTCCAAGATACGGAAACTGTTTTATTATGAAATCCAAGCCAATATTCCCATCCCGATCAGGATCACCCCTGCTAAACGTCTCAGAAACGCACGCATGCCCAGTGTCATTGCCATATGCGTCCGCAAGGCGAACCAGGAGAGCACCAATGAAAAGAATCCGGTCGCGCTCACGAACAGCGTTTTGTTCAGCTGCTGCAATCCGAATGACATGCTGATCGACAGGCCATCCAGGCTGACCGCGACAGCCAGCAGCAGCGGACCCGCAAGCTTCTGCGATGCCGTGTCCTCCTCCTGCAGAAGCATATGTACACCGATCAATACGAGCAGTACGCTTGAAAGGATACCGCTCCAATCCGAGAGCAGATGCGCCGACCACTCGCCCATCAGAAATCCCGCAAGCGGGAACAGGACATTCAGCAGGCCGGTCCATAAGGCGATGAGCCACTTGCGTCTCCGTACATGCAGCAGTGTGTAGATGACGAGGATGTCGATCGTGGTCACCGCTGCCGCAATGAGTTCAACCAATATAAGAACCTCCCCGCATGTTGCGCCAGTAAATCGTATGCGGCGCGCGGGGAGGCCATTCATGAATACTATCCAATTGCCGCTGAAACAGATTACGGATCGAGCCGTTTGCCGTCCGCCGCTTTCCTGAGCCGGTTCATGACGGCGAGGCCCATCCCTTCGGCCGGTGTCTCGACGGCGAGGATGACGGATGCATCCGTGTCATCGCAAGTCCGCAGCGCATCGTAGAGACGGGCTGCGAGTTCGCGCGGATCGCCGTACGGTCCGGTTGCAAAATACCAGTCCGCTGTATCCGTCCTGAGCTCGTCCGGTCCGATGACGGCGACTTTTCCGCCTTCCGATCGGAATGAACCGATGGCTGCTTCGATTTTGCCGGGATCAGGTTTGATGAGCCAGACCGGTGCGTCAGGTGAGTAATGCAAATACTTCATGCCCGGCGCGCGCGGCGCTTCCGCTTCGGCTGCTGACGTTTCGGAACGGACGGGACCGATGACCGATTCGATCATTTCAGCTGTCACACCGCCCGGACGCAGGATTGCTGGCGGCACCGATGTCATGTCGATGACGGTCGATTCGACACCGACGCCTGTCGCCCCGCCATCCAGGATGAACGGGATCTTTCCGTGCATATCCCGAAGGACGTGCTCCGCTTTCGTCGGGCTCGGCTTGCCGCTCCGGTTTGCACTCGGTGCGGCGAGCGGCCCCCCGAGCAGCCGGAGCAGTTTCAGCGCGACAGGATGATCGGGCATGCGAAGGCCGACCGTGCCGATGCCTGCTGTTACGCTTTTTGCGATGACCCCCGGCTTTTCCCGGAAGATCAGCGTCAGCGGACCCGGCCAGAATGCATCCATGAGCCGGACTGCCGCTTCCGGGATTTCGTCGGCATAGTGCCCGGCTTCTTCTTTGGTTCCGATATGTACGATCAGTGGATTGTCGGAGGGGCGGCCTTTCGCTTCAAAGATCTTCTGCGCCGCTTCCGGATCTGTCGCAAGCGCCCCAAGTCCGTACACCGTTTCGGTCGGAAAGGCAGCGAGCTCCCCTTTTTTCAAACAATCCACAACTTGTTGATATCTTTCATCGTTATCCACAGTGTTATCCACTTTCACAAGTCGAGTGTGCATCATTTCATCTCCTTCATACCGCTTTCCACTAAGTTATCCACAACAAAAAGTGGATATTACGCTTTGAACAAGGAAGTTATCCACTCCCAGACAAAGAATTTCACAGGCTCCTCTTCTTCTTCTTCTTCATAGCACACTTTTGGAAAGATCGAACACCACCAGTTCGATCCGCGGCCGCTTCCGATCGTCAGGATATACGCATCATACGTATCCTGCGGCGTAATCCAGAGGCCGGCCCGTTTCGCCGGAAACAGCGCCTGGCTGCGTTCCAGCGCAACGGGCATGTCCGGGGCAATCGTTTCTGCAGCTGCGAGCATGTCCGCTTCGATCCCTTTCAGGGCCGCATCGATTTCAGGCTGTGTCGATGTATTCGCGAGCACAGCTGTGATCATCGGCTCGATCTCCTGCTGAATACGGACTTTCACCGCCTGGTCGGATGCCGAATCGGAGTGTGCGAGAATGCGGTAGCGGACCGGTTCTTCGTTTTCGTGTGTCTGGAAGAGTGAGAGAACCGCCTGCAGCATCACCATGATGAGCAGGAATTCGGCGAATACTATCAGTCTTCTCTTCCATGTATGTCTTGTATCATTGCCAATCGTCTCTGTTTGTGTGAACTGTGGATAATCTTGCAGCATGTCATCCCCTCCTGACCTCATTGTGCACAGGATATCCGGGGATTATTCACACTATCTCACAAAATATCATTCTGTCTTTCCCGTTGATGTCTTTTACGATGTCGACCTGTGCAGCCGGGAAGGTTTCCTGGAACAGATCCCGCACGGCCGGCCCCTGCAGGTGACCGATCTCGAGGCCGATCAATGCTTTTGGACCAAGGACGGCCGGCAGTGTCCAGGCGAGCTCCCTGTATAGCGCAAGCCCGCCCTCTTCGGCGAACAGGGCGCTGTGCGGTTCAAAATCGGTGACGGTCCGCGACATGCCGGCAGCATCCGTTTCGCTGATATACGGCGGATTGGACAAAATGACGTCCCATGTCTCACCCGCGAGTGGTTCGGCGAGGTTTCCGAGCCGGACATCGATGGAGGCCCCATTCTTTTCCGCATTCTGCATGGCGATCCGCAGAGCAGGACTGCTGATATCGGTCGCCGTGACGGCTGCCTGCGGGTGCTCGAGCTTGAACGTGACGGCGATCGCCCCGCTGCCCGTCCCGATATCCGCGGCTTTGACTGGCACATCGCCGAACAGTTTCGTTGTGCGCTCCAGGGCGTTCAGGACGAGTTCCTCCGTTTCCGGACGCGGAATCAGTACATCTTCCGAGACGATGAACGGCCGTCCGTAGAACCATTCTTCGCCGATGATATGCTGGATCGGCCTGCCTGTCAGCAGGTTGGCGCTTGCGTTCCGGAACTGCTGCGCCTGCGGTTCGGTCAGCGGTTCACGCAGGTCGGCGAGCAGGGATGCACGGGATTTCTGTGTAATGTGCTCAAGCAGGAGATACGCCGCATTCGTATCCAGCTGCTGCCTGCCGAGATCTTCCTGCAGCCCGCGGAGCGCCTGCTGGATCGTCTCAGTCATTGGATTCCAGATGTTCGAGGCGCCGCGCCTGATCTTCGAGTGTCAGCGCTTCGATCACTTCGTCCATCTTACCTTCGATCACCTGGTCGAGTTTCTGGATCGTCAGCCCGATGCGGTGATCAGTCACCCGGTTCTGCGGGAAGTTGTACGTGCGGATCCGTTCCGAGCGGTCACCGGTGCCGACAGCGGATTTCCGTTTTTCATCGTATTCGGCCTGCGCTTCCGATTGGAATTTGTCATAGACGCGGGCACGCAGTACTTTCATTGCCTTCTCCTTGTTCTTGATCTGCGATTTTTCGTCCTGGCAGGAGACCGTGATGCCGGTCGGCAGGTGTGTCAGCCGGACGGCGGACATCGTCGTGTTGACGGACTGGCCGCCGGGACCGGATGAGGCGAATGTGTCAGTCCGGATGTCTTTGTCATGCAGGTCGATTTCGACTTCTTCCGCTTCCGGCAGCACAGCGACGGTTGCAGTGGATGTGTGGATGCGGCCCCCCGATTCCGTCTCCGGCACCCGCTGTACACGGTGTGCGCCGTTTTCGAATTTCAGCTTGGAGTAGGCGCCGTTCCCGCTGACCATGAAGATGATCTCCTTGAAGCCGCCGAGCTCGGTCGGCGCGGCCTCCATGACATCGATCTTCCAATGGTTGAGTTCGGCGTACCGGCTGTACATGCGGTACAGCTTCGCCGCGAACAAGGCCGCTTCGTCGCCGCCAGCAGCGCCGCGGATTTCCATGATGACGTTCTTGCTGTCATTCGGGTCTTTCGGCACGAGCAACAATTTCATGCGGGCTTCGAGTGAATCGATTGTTTCGGAAAGCTCGCCGAGTTCCGCTTTGATGAGGTCTTCCATCTCTTCATCATCCGCGTCCTCGAGCATCTCTTTCGCGTCCGCCGCCGCCGCTATCGCTTTTTTGTAGGCGCGGTATGCTTCGACGGTTTCCTGGATGTCGGACTGCTCTTTCGAATAGGTGCGCAGTTTGTCCAGATCGCTGACGACGTCGGGGTCGCTCAGCAGTTCGTTCAGTTTTTCATAACGGTCTTCGACAGCTTGCAGCCGGTCATACATGGCAGTCACCTCGGATTTGTTTTGGTTGATTTGATAGGGGTACGGGAGTCCGCGTTCTTGTATGTGAACAAAGAGACAGGCTGCCGGGCAGTCTGTCTCTGGCGGTTCGTTATTCTGCATGGGTGCGGATGGAGATGCCTTTCGGTACGTCATGATGCATGCGGCACCGCGGTTCATATGCTTCGGATGCCCCGACGAGGATGATCGGATCATCGTAGCCCGCGGGCTTTCCGTTGATGAGCCGCTGGGTGCGGCTGGACGGTGACCCGCAGACAGTGCAGACCGCCTGGAGCTTGGTCACCATTTCCGCGACCGCCATGATGCGCGGCATCGGCCCGAACGGTTCTCCGCGGAAATCCTGATCGAGACCCGCGACGATGACCCGGAAGCCGCGGTCGGCGAGTTCCATGACGATATCGGTGAGACCGTCATCGAAAAACTGGGCTTCATCGATGGCGACGACGTCGAAGTCGTCTGTCACTTCCGCCGGAATGTCAGAAGCGCACGAGACGGGCACGGCAAGGACGGTAGTGCCGTTATGGCTGACGACCGCTTCGTCACTGTAGCGGTTATCGAGGGCCGGCTTGAAGACGGCGATTTTCTGTTTAGCAAACTGGGCGCGGCGGATCCGGCGGATGAGTTCTTCGGATTTCCCGGAGAACATACTGCCGCAGATGACTTCGACCCAGCCCCCTTGCATGGTAACGTACATGAGGAATCCCCTTTCGTGAGCGGAACAGATGGCAGGTGAAATGCTGCGGAAAATAAAAGTCCCGCCCGGCGTCTTGCACCGGACGGGAACTGCAGAAGCCGTTCTTACTTGTCTTCTTCGCGGTTTTCTTCTTTGAGGCCATACTTTTTGTTGAAGCGGTCGACACGGCCGTCCGCTGCAGCAAATTTCTGACGTCCAGTGTAGAATGGGTGACATTCAGAACAAACTTCCACTTTAATGTCTTCTTTGACAGAACCTGTTTCGAATGTGTTGCCACATGAACAAGTAACAGTTGCTAGTTTGTAATTCGGGTGAATTCCTGCTTTCATCGGTCTCTCTCCTTTCGCCCTGGACCATCTGGAACAGAGTTGTATTTCTGGTCGGCCTGCGCCTTCCCAGTAAAAGACTGATGCCTTACACGGCCCGTATATGTCAGCCGTATATGCAGATATGGTGTGAACCATATGAGTTAATCTTACCAAAACCGGACGGGCTGTGCAAGATTTTTGTTTGGCTTTTTCTTGGACGATCAGGAGGCGGCGGACATGATTTCCATGCTGCCACCGGGGCTGCGCTGCATGCGGGCAGTCTACTGTGTAAATTAATCATGAAAACGGGGTTCCGCTCATAAACCGTGAAAAGTGATCATAAACCTGAGATTTTGATCATAGTCCTGGGAAAGTGATCATAAAACCAAGGTTCCGCTCCCTCTTGAAACATTGATATACCAGGGGTTCACGGTGGTAAATGAGAGACAAAAAAATTTTTCTCTTCGATTCATGACCAGTTCCTATAATAAAAGTGAAAATATTGAAGGCCAAGCATACGCTACGCTGCCAAGGGTGGAGGTAATTTCCATCCCTGGCGGGACTGGTATGCGATGCACTCTGGATCTCCGCGTTCCTTATACTGATGTACCCTCCCATGGCTCTTGGCGTCTAGGCGCTAACATTCCTTCGTCGGATCTAGTAATAAGGCGGAGGCTGGCTATGCTCATAAGGGGACTCTGAGGTCCAATCGGAATTTCTTGCCTGCTTCTCCGTGTCATCCTGTTGTAGGTCTTACATTAGAAGGTACGTCGGTCAGCCTTGGGCCAGGGCAGGGATATCCTGTATCATACGTTGCGGATCAAATGCCCTGCGGTGTTTACACATACCGAAGAGAACATGGAGTAATTTCCGGCAGAGAACCACCATTGACTCTTTCTTCTTTAAAGGATTTTCAAGGCGTGTCGTGTAATACAGATGAAGCTGACGAAATGCTGGGTTGTGCTGAACCAATGGCAAGGTAACTCGATACAAAACAGAACGAAGACGCCGTCTGCCGCGCTTGGAGAGACGCTTCTGGCCCGTATGTTTCCCCGAAGAGCTTTCCCGAAGCATTAATCCCGCTAATTTCTCCAATTGGCGTGGATGCTTATAGTGGGTAAAGCTGCCGACTTCAGACAATAGATCGATAATAGTCGAGTCGGAAATTCCAGGCACAGAGTTTAAAATTTCATACTCATCGGTTGGCCGGATAATCGCCATCAAAGCGTCTTCCAACTCTGCCAGCTCCCGCTCTACCTGACGGAACCGACTGACAAGCGACTGAATCTCCAAGCGGGCAATCCGCTGGCCTTCAGACGCGCCGATGGTGTGCGACAACAGAGGGATCAGTTTCTTCACCTTGGCCATCTGGACAGAACGCAATCCGTCGGATTGGCGATAGAGACTACGCAAGTCATCCAAGGACTTCCCCTCGAAATCTGCAGGGAAAGGCGTGTAGGTCAGGACGGCCAATGCCATCTTGCCAAACGAGCCGAAAACCTTGCGGAACTCTGGAAAGTAGACATCCGTCCAGCGAATCAGCTTATTTTGCAGGGCAGTCCGTTCTTTGACCAAGCTATTGCGCAGCGTGGAGCCCACCCTAATATCTGCTTCATGATCCTTCAGGTGGCGCGGGTAGCTATACCGACCATCCTTCACAAGCTTAGCGATGACGATGGCATCTTTCTTGTCATTCTTGGTCTGGATGTTATCGTCCAGCTCCTTAGAACGCTTTACATGAAGTGTCTGAACAGCCACGAAGGGGATGTGCTGTTCGTGCAGGAATTGCCGCAAATTCAGGCCATAGTGGCCTGTCGGCTCGGCACCTACCAGCACATCGGTCTTGCCGAATTCCTTCATCGCGTTCTGGATCTCTGCCTGAAGAAAATCGAATCCTTGCCTGGACTGAAAGACCGGAAAAGGCTTTTTCAGCACAATGCCTCGATCGTTGACCATACAGGCGTAGTGCTTCTCCTTGGCGACATCGATACCAACTATCAAGGTTTGTTCTGTCACTTGCATGATTTTGTGATTTTGGGTATCATTCATTTCGAGTCCTCCTTGGTATTTAGTTAGGGGTCATTTCGTCTAGGAACATGACACCCCCGAATCATACCAGGAGGGCTTTTTTGCGTGCAAGCCCTTTAAAAGTTCAAAACAGGAATGCTCATAAACCATGCGGAAGCGATCATAACTTCACAAATGCCGCCCTGGACGCGGCCGATCTGCAGCTTCTCTCTGATGCTGTGCCGCGCAGGAAACCTGCAAGTCAAGGGCTGGTTTGTCTGCTCCGCTTGCGCTTCGCTTTTTTCGTGGTACCGTCACAGCGAAAGAGACCTGCTGAGAGCAAAGTGATCATAAACCCGGGTTTTTGCTCATAAAATCGAGAAAGTGATCATAAAACATGGAAAGTGATCATAAACTCAGGATTCTGCTCATAAAACCGGGAAAGTGATCATAAACTATGGATTCTGCTCATAAACCCCGGCGAAGCGCTCATAACTTCACAAACGCTGCACTGCCGGCGGTTCAGTGCCTGTCCTGCACTATGAAAAGCAGGCAGCCGGGTTTGGCTGCCTGCTTTTTTGTTAGTTATTGGATGACCGAGTCCCTCGGGGTCGTTTCGGTCATTCCGTAAAGGCAAAAAGCGCCTTTTCGGGATGGCCTCCAACGCCTGTCGGGACTACCAAGCCGCCTGCGCTTTTAGATTATCCAGCTCCAGCGGCCAGCCTCTCGGGTCGTTTCGGCCAAGCAGGAAAGGCAAAGTGCGCCTTTTCTGCTTGGCCTCCAACGCCTGTCGAGGCTAAACGGCCGCTTCCGCTTTTATATTAGCCCTTTGCCGTTTCTCTGGGTTTTCATGTCTTCGTTGAGTTTGTCGAAGAATTCGGCGTTGGTTTTGGTGTGGCGCAGTTTTTTCAGGAAGCGCTCGGCGAAGTCGGGGGCGTCCGAGAAGGTTTTGCGGATGGCCCATAGTTTGTCGAGCTGTTCTTTCGGGACGAGCAGTTCCTCTTTCCGCGTGCCGGAGCGGCGGATGTCGATAGCCGGGAAGATCCGTCGTTCGGCGAGCGCCCGGTCGAGATGCAGCTCCATGTTGCCGGTGCCTTTGAATTCTTCGTAGATGACTTCGTCCATGCGGGATCCGGTGTCGACGAGGGCCGTCGCAAGGATTGTGAGGCTGCCGCCTTCTTCCAGGTTGCGGGCCGCGCCGAAGAACCGTTTCGGCCGGTGGAAGGCAGCCGGGTCGATACCGCCTGACAGTGTGCGGCCGCTCGGCGGAATGATCAAGTTATAGGCACGCGCAAGACGTGTGATCGAATCCATCAGGATGACGACGTCGCGTTTGTGCTCGACGAGACGCATGGCGCGCTCGAGGACGAGTTCCGCCACTTTGACGTGGTTTTCCGGCACTTCATCGAATGTCGAGCTGACAACATCCGCCTGGACGGAGCGTTCGATGTCGGTCACTTCTTCCGGACGTTCGTCGATGAGCAGCACGATGAGTTCGGCTTCCGGGTGGTTCGTCGTGATGGCGTTCGCGATTTCTTTCAACAGCATCGTCTTCCCCGCTTTCGGCGGTGCGACGATCAGTCCCCGCTGGCCGAAACCGACCGGCGATACAAGATCCATGATGCGGGTCGACAGGTTGCGCGGCTCCGTCTCGAGCTTGATGTGCCGGGTCGGATAGAGCGGTGTCAGTGCCGGGAAGTGGACGCGTTCACGCGCGACTTCCGGGTTCTGTCCATTGACGGCTTCGACCTGCAGGAGGCCGTAGTAGCGCTCGTTCTCTTTCGGCGGACGGACTTTCCCTGTCACTTTGTCCCCGTTCCGCAAGTCAAACCGGCGGATCTGGGACGCAGAGATGTAGATATCTTCGGAACTGGAGGAGTAGTTGATCGGCCGAAGGAATCCATAGCCTTCCGACTGGATGATCTCCAGCACCCCTTCCATGAAGAAGAAGCCTTCCTGCTCGGCGCGCGATTTCAATATGGAAAAGATGAGTTCCTTCTTCGTCAGTTTGCTGTAATAGCTGATTTTGAATTCTTTTGCGAGCGCATAGAGTTCTTTGAGTGTCATGTTCTCCAGATCAGCGAGGGTAATCATTGTCATTATCGGCACCACTCTTTTAGGTATAGTCTGCTATCAGGGTGAAAATCGGTTGGGGATGTTCAGAATGAGCGTACGAAGTACAGAAGAATCGCCCGGTTTTCACACCGGGCAATTTTTATGAGGCCGTTCAGTCTTTCATCACAAGGTGAGGTTTCTTGTCCATGCTGTGGCGCCCTTCCACGAAGCGGATGGTCCCCGACTTCGAGCGCATGACGAGGGAATGCGTCTTGGAATGGCCGCCTGTGAACTGCACACCGCGCAGGAGTTCGCCGTCTGTCACGCCTGTTGCGGCGAAGATGGCGTCGTCGCCCTTCACCAGGTCATCCATATACAGGACTTTGTCCACGTCGATGCCCATTTTTTCGCAGCGTTCCCGTTCCGCGTCGTTCATGGGGATGAGTCTGCCCTGGATCTCCCCGCCGAGGCACTTGAGGCCGACAGCGGCGATGACGCCTTCCGGTGCGCCGCCGAGGCCGAACAGGATATCGACGCCTGTCCCTTCGAATGCCGTGTTGATGGCTGCGGCGACATCACCGTCGTTGATGAGTTTGATGCGCGCGCCGGCTTCCCTGATCTCGTCGATGATCTTCTGATGGCGTTCACGGTTCAGGACGGTTGCCGTCACTTCGTTGAGCTGTTTGTTTTTCGCTTTTGCGACGGCTTTCAGGTTGTCCGTCACGGAGGCGTTAATGTCGATCTTGCCGACCGCTTCCGGGCCGACCGCAATTTTATCCATATACATATCCGGGGCATTCAGGAGGTTTCCTTTGTCCGCGATTGCGAGGACGGCGAGTGCATTCCAGCCGCCGGATGCGACGATGTTGGTCCCTTCGAGCGGATCGACAGCGACGTCCACTGCAGGACCGGAGCCTGTTCCCAGCTCCTCCCCGATATAGAGCATCGGAGCTTCGTCCATCTCACCTTCGCCGATGACGACAACGCCCTGCATCGGGATCGTATCGAATACGGTCCGCATGGCTGTCGTGGCCGCGTCGTCCGCCTCGTTCTTCAGACCGCGTCCCATCCAGTGCGATGCGGCTACGGCCGCGGCTTCTGTCACACGTACAAGTTCCATCGATAAACTGCGTTCCATCTCTTGAATTCCTCCCGTTTTCTGCTGCTTGCAGATTGTCTGACCGTGTTGCTCGTTCACTCCATTATAGCACAGCGCAAAACGAGCGCATGGCTGAGTTTACAGGCTCTCCGCCTCTTCCGCCGGATCGGGCACGTCCACTTTCCGGATCGATGCGCCGAGTCCCTGCAGTTTTCCGATCAGCCCGCCATACCCGCGTTCGATATGGGAGATCCCCTGGATTTCGGTCTCACCGTCTGCGATCAGACCTGCGATGACGAGGGAGGCACCTGCACGGAGGTCGCTCGCCTTCACTTTCGCCGAGTGGAGCGGCGTCGGTCCGCTGATGATGGCGGAACGGCCTTCCACTTTGCTTTCGGCGTTCATGCGGCGGAGCTCGTCGATCTGCTTGAATCGCGCGGAATAGATCGTATCCGTCAGCATCGAAGTCCCTTCCGCCTGGGTGGAAAGGACGCAGAACGGCTGCTGCAGGTCTGTCGGGAACCCCGGGTAGACAAGCGTTTTGACATCGACCGCCTGGAGGCCGTGATGTTTCGGGATGAAGATCCGTTCTTCTTCTTCTTCGACCGTGACGCCCATTTCCCGGAGTTTCGCCGTGACAGCTTCCACGTGGAGGGGGATGACGTTTTCGATGGAGACGCCTTCTCCTGCTGCAGCCGCCATGATCATGAAGGTGCCCGCTTCGATCCGGTCCGGGATGATCGTGTGGCGGGTGCCGCTCAGGCTCTCCACGCCGTCGATCCGGATGACGTTCGTACCGGCACCTTTGATATTCGCACCCATATTGGACAAAAGGGTCGCGACATCGATGATCTCTGGTTCCTTCGCTGCGTTCTCGATTGTCGTACGGCCTTTTGCAAGGACGGCCGCGAGCATGATGTTGATGGTCGCGCCGACACTGACGATATCGAGGTAGATCTTCGCGCCTTTCAGCTCATCCGCCCGCAGGTAGATGGCGCCGTGTTCGTTCGTCACCTTCGCACCGAGTGCTTCGAAACCTTTGATATGCTGATCGATCGGCCGCGGTCCCAGGTGGCAGCCCCCCGGCAGCCCGATGACGGCTTTCTTGAATTTGCCTAGCATCGCACCCATGAGGTAATACGACGCCCGGAGTTTCTTGACGTTGCCGTTCGGCAGCGGCATGGAGATCATATCAGCCGGATCGATCGTCATCGTACCGTCTTCGAATTCGACATGGCCGCCGATATCTTCAAGCAGCCGCTGCAGCGTATGGACATCGGAAATTTCAGGCAGGCCTTCAATTGTCACCGGGGTATCCGCGAGAATGGACGCCGGGATGAGAGCTACGGCACTGTTCTTCGCTCCGCTGACTTTGATGCTGCCTTTCAGAGGTTTGCCGCCTTGCACTTTATATACTTCCATTTCAATCTCCTTTACACGATCACTTGTTGTCACGGGATTCCCAGTCCTTCAGGAATTGGTCGATCCCCTGGTCTGTGAGCGGATGGCTGAACAGCTGATTGAGCACTTTGAATGGAACGGTCGAAATGTGCGCACCTGCAAGTGCTGCATTCGTGATCTGCTGCGGACTGCGGATGGACGCCGCGATGATTTCCGTGTCCATGTTGTGGATTGTGAAGATGTCCGCAATCGTTTCGATCAATGCAAGACCATCCTGGCCGATGTCATCGAGCCGTCCGATGAACGGAGACACGTATGTAGCGCCTGCACGTGCAGCCATGAGCGCCTGGTTCGCACTGAAGATCAGTGTCACATTGGTCTTGATGCCTTCCTTCGCGAAGACGGAGCAGGCTTTCAGACCTTCCGGCGTCATCGGCAGTTTGACGGTGATGTTCGGCGCGAGTGCTGCGAGTTCGCGGCCTTCCTTGACCATGCCCTCCGCATCGAGTGCGATGACTTCCGCACTGACCGATCCCGGAACGAGCGCTGTGATCTCCTTCAGGCGGTCATGGAACGAAATGTTCTCTTTCGCGACGAGCGACGGGTTGGTTGTCACGCCGGACAGGATGCCCCAGCTGTGTGCTTCTTTGATTTCATCAAAGTTTGCGGTATCAATGAAAAATTTCATAATGGATCTTCCTCCTCAGATTGAATGGAAAGAAGGCGGATCATCCGGCTGACGGGATGCCGCCCCCTTCTTCACCGGCTGCAGTGCATGCGGCCGGTCTGTTTCACGCTTTCTGTGAACTGCCGAATTCGCGCATCTTGCCGACGACGGTTGCCTGGATCGCTTCACGCATCGGTCCGAGATACTTGCGCGGATCGTAGACGTCCTGATCTGCTGTCAGCACGTCGCGGACAGCTTTCGTTCCCTGGATCTGATTCTCTGTATTGACGTTGATCTTCGAGGTGCCGAGTGAAATGGCACGCTGGATATCTTTCGTCGGGATTCCGGTCCCCCCATGAAGGACGAGCGGCAAGTCGGACTCGGTTGAAATCTGTTCCATTTCCTTGAATCCGAGGTTCGGTTCGCCTTTGTACGGACCATGGACGGAGCCGAGGGCAGGTGCGAGACAGTCGATACCCGTCTCTTCCACAAGCCGCTTGCACTCTGCCGGATCCGCATACATGACACCTTCCGCCACGGTATCGTCTTCCTGGCCGCCGACGAGTCCGAGTTCCGCTTCCACGGAGACGTTTTTCGGATGTGCATACTCGACGACCTGTTTCGTAATCGAGATATTCTCCTCGATCGGTTTCGCGGATGCATCGATCATGACAGAGGTGAAGCCGGCATCGATCGCTTCCCTGCACTTCTCGAAGCTCGATCCGTGGTCCAGGTGGATGGCGACAGGTACTGTCACGCCGTAGTCCTGAATGAGACCTTTGACCATGTGGACGACTGTCGAGAAGCCGCCCATGTAACGCGCAGCTCCTTCGGAAACACCGAGGATGACCGGTGAATTCTCGGCCTGGGCCGCTTTCAGGATCGCCTGTGTATATTCAAGGTTGTTCAAGTTGAATTGCCCGATGGCATATCCTTCTTTCTTTCCCTTGATCATCATTTGTTTCATAGACTCGAGTGCCATGCAGATTTCCTCCTTCGAATGGTGGACCGGTATGATTTTTTCACGGGTATTGCCGCTATTATCATACCAAATAACCCGGATCAGTTCCACTTGGGGGAGAAGGCTATCAGGATTCCTCCAGCAAATGGTTGATGACACGGCGGACTTCATGGATATCGAACGGCTTCTTGAAATAATGATCTGCCCGCAGGCCAGGGACACTCCGGACCATCTCTTCCTCACTGAAGGCGGACATCAGGACGACCGGATAGTCAGGATAGCTGGTCTTGATTTTCTGCAGCACTTCCTTTCCATCCATTCCGGGCATACGCAGGTCCATGAGGAGGCAGTCGGGCTCCTCCTCTTTCAGCTTCCGGATCGCTTCTATTCCGTTCGCAGCGAGTATGGTGTCATAGCCCTCGTTCTTGAACACTTCACTCAACAGCATTCGGATACCCGCCTGGTCATCGACAATCAGCAGTTTCTTCAATCCATTCACTCCTTAGAAATGATCAGTTAGTTTTAGAATTACATGAAATCGTAAAGCCCTATGTACTGTCTATCTTTGACACCGCTAAGGGAAAATCCTTTCTTTTACTGCGGAATCCCGATTTTTTCTTTATACTGGAGTCCATGGAGGTGGGACAATGAAAATGCTGACAACCCAGCTGACGGGACTGCTGCAGCGGATCGCGGGCAGCCAGGAAGAGGCAGTGGAAGACACGGCGAGACTGCTGGCGCAGGCTGCTGCTGGCGAAGGGCGTGTACTGCTGAGTGGGACAGGGGAAATGCACGGTGTCGTGTTAAACGCGATTGCCGGTGCAGAGCCGTTCCTGAAGGCTGCAGTTCTTGAAAGCCCAGAGACGCCCGATCAGGCGGACCGCGTCTGGCTGTTTGCGCGGAGTGCGGCAGACGAGGAAATTTTGCAGATTGCCCGCCCACTTGCAGAACGCGGGATTGCATTTGCAGCGGTCGGTGATGTGAAAGAATCGGAAGACAATGAGCTCTCCTCTCTGGCAGATGCTTACATTGCAACCGGCGTGACAAGGGGGCTTCTGCCGGATGATGACGGCGGCCGTGTCGTTCAGCCGCATTTGTTTGCAGCCCTTTTCATCTTCAGCGCAGTGAAACTTTCTTACGATGAAATGTTGATGGATTTATAACGATTTGTTGGGTCCGGCTAACCTGAGGGATGCTGGGCGCAGCTGCAGGACATTCCGCTCGGCGGGGTGGACGTGTGAAGTTATGAGCGCTTTGGCGGCGTTTATGATCACTTTTTCGGGTTTATGAGCATTCCTGTTTTATGAACACTTTCCCCGGTTTATGAGCGGAATCCCGGTTTTATGATCACTTTCCTCGGTTGTATGAGCGCAGCCGCTGGCAAGGCACGGTGTATCACCCGCTTCACAAGCAAAAAAACCTCCCGGCTCGGGAGGTTTTTTCGTATATTCATTTAGTTCTGGTGGCTGAGTGCCGCTTCGACGAAGCCTTTGATGAGCGGCTGCGGGCGTGTCGGGCGGGAGACGAATTCCGGATGGAACTGGCAGCCGATGTAGAATGGATGGCTCGGCAGTTCGATGATTTCAACGAGGCGCTCATCCGGGCTGATGCCGGAGATCACGAGACCGGCTTCTTCAAAGCGGTCCAGGTATGCCGTGTTGAATTCATAGCGGTGGCGGTGGCGCTCCTCGATGAGGTCCTTGCCGTACGCTTCATACGTTTTCGTGCCTTCCTTCACTTCGCACGGATAGCTGCCGAGGCGCAGGGCGCTTTCGTCTTCGCGGCCGTTGCGGAAGTCCGGGTGCAGCAGGAAGATCGGATTCGGTGTATGCGCGTCGAATTCGACGGAGTGTGCATTGCCGAGCCCCATGACATCGCGTGCATATTCGACCATCGCGAGCTGCATGCCGAGACCAGTTCCGAGGAACGGCAGGCCTGATTTCCGGGCAAAGGCAATCGCGTGAATCATACCGTCGACTCCGCGTTCCCCGAAGCCGGCCGGCACGAGCAGGCCGTCGACGTCGGACAGCAGCTCCGCAGCGTTCTCTGCAGTCACGTCTTCGGAGTTGATCCATTTGATGTCAATCGTCGTGTCGAATGCATAGCCCGCGTGGTTCAATGCTTCCACCAGGGAAATGTACGCATCCTGCAGTTCGACGTATTTTCCGACGAGCGCGACACGTACGGTCTTTGAAAGGTTCTTCACGCGGCTGACGAGCTCTTTGATTTCATCCATCTCCGGCTGTTTCGCTTCCAGACCGAGGTAGTCGACGACGATATCGTCCATCTTCTGTTCGTGCAGGCGGAGCGGCACTTCGTACAGCGTTTCCGCATCGGTCGCTTCGATGACTTCCTCCGGCTTGATGTTGCAGAAGAGCGCGATCTTGTCTTTCATTTCCTGCGGGATCGCATATTCGCTCCGCAGGACGATCATGTTCGGCTGGATGCCGAGACTGCGAAGTTCCTTGACACTGTGCTGGGTCGGCTTGGTCTTCATCTCCCCGGCGGCTTTCAAGTATGGCACGAGCGTGTTGTGGATGTACATGACGTCGTCTTTGCCGAGATCGGTTTTCATCTGGCGGATTGCTTCGAGATACGGCAGGGATTCGAAGTCACCGACGCTTCCGCCGATCTCCGTAATGACGACATCCGCATGCATTTCCTGGCCTGCGCGCTTGATGAGGGTCTTGATTTCGTTGGTGATGTGCGGGATGACCTGCACGGTTGCGCCGTTGTATTCACCGTTCCGTTCTTTCTGCAGGACGAGTGAGTATACTTTGCCCATCGTGATATTGGAGTATTGGTTCAGATCGATGTCGATGAACCGCTCATAGTGGCCGACATCCAAGTCCGTTTCCGCGCCGTCCTGTGTGACGAATACTTCGCCGTGCTGCAGCGGGCTCATCATGGTCGGGTCGATGTTGATGTATGGGTCGAATTTCTGGATCGTGACCTGCAGGCCGCGGTTTTTCAGAAGCCGTCCGAGTGAAGCGGCATTGATGCCTTTTCCGAGTGATGAGACAACGCCGCCTGTGATGAATATATATTTCGTCATAGTGAATTCCTCCATTGTTTTGTAGTCAGGATGGCTTGGCCGGAACCGGAGTATATTGAATTAAAACTGTATACAGTGACGATACCGAGTGGATCTCCGTTCCGGGAGGACGCTTTCCGGGGGCTCGATTTCAGCCTCCTCGCCGCTGCGCGCCTGCGGGGTCTTCAATCTTCGCTAACCCGGGCCGACAGGACGTCGGTCATGCAGCCGTCGCCGCAGTACGCGGCGTTCTCAGGCTGCCAGGAGTCGCCTCCCTGCACTGCGGTCCACTCTGCTATGTCCATGCAACCTCTTCTTTTCCATTCAATATAATAACGAAAAAACGCCCCTGCTGCAGTGTTCACTGCAGAAGGAGCGCTTAAACATCCGTTCGTTTGTCCTTTAAAAAGGAGCCCAATTGAATTGTATAGCGGATGTCCGGCAAAGTCAAGGATGGATTATAATTCCTCTTCCTCTTCGTCTTCTTCCTCGTCTTCCTCTTCATCGAGGTCGATGTCTTCGTCAGGAATAATTTCAAGCCCTTCCGCCGGATCGTCGATTTCGTCTTCGTCCGAATCGACTTCGTCTTCCTCGTCGTCCGCCTCATCGGCTTCGTCTCCGAGTTCTTCGTAGTCTTCCTCGAAGAATTCAGCGTCCTCAAGGTCTTCCTCTTCCAGTTCCTCTTCCTCTTCGTCTTCATCGACCGCTTTTTTCTTCTTCTTGCGGACTTTGACGACAGGTGCCGTCTCTTCTTCGATCTGGTCGACCGGGTACCACTCGCGGAGTGACCAGCGGCCGTCATTCATGGCCATGAAGCGGCCGTCGATGTTGAGGTCCGTATAGAATTGCGGGAGTCTTGATTGCATCTCACTGTCGGACAGCCCGGTGAGCTGCTGGATTTCGTGCAACAGGTCATTGAAAGCGATCGGGTTTCTCGTCCGCTCGAAAATCGCGAACGTGATATCGATGAGGGATTCTTCGCGTAATTGCTCTTTTGTCATGTTTGTTACGTCCATGGGAGGCACGCCCTTTCTTCAGCTTCATTCATATTATGAGGTGGTGCAGCGGCTACTGTGTTCGTCGTCTGCTGCGGAACCGCCGGAATTCCTTCCAGGAGACGGTCAGCAGGTAGATGGCGGCGAGCAGGAAGGGAATCGCACCGAGCCCTTTGCCGTACAGGAGATAGGTCAGTGTGATGAGTGTGATTATAATAACAAGATGCACTGCCGTCTTCAACTTCCGCACCCCTTTTCGGCCATTCCTTATAGTATACGCGCGTTTTGGGTTTAAAATCCACTGAAACTTGTTTTCGTGCAGCGTGAAACTCTCCAGACCGCGGATACCTGGTGCAGACGGATGCTTTTTCCCTGCGGCCGAATGGCAGAACACGAAATAGAGCGGGGAAGTCCCCCCGCTCCGGTGCTGTGTTACATGTTGCGGCGGTATTGGCCGCCGACTTCGTACAGGGCGTTCGTGATCTGGCCGAGGCTTGCGACCTTGACCGTCTCCATGAGCGCCTCGAAGATGTTGCCGCCTGTGATCGCTGTCTGTTTCAGGCTTGCGAGCGCTTCGTCCGCCTCGCTGCCGTGAGCGGACTGGAAAGCGCGCAGGTTGCGGATCTGCGTTTCCTTCTCCTCCTGCGTCGCCCGCGCGAGTTCCATGCTGTCGATGCTGTCCTCCGACGGCGGATTCGGATTCAAGTACGTATTGACGCCGATGATCGGCAGTTCGCCGGAATGTTTCTTCATCTCATACAGCATGGATTCTTCCTGGATCTTGCCGCGCTGGTACTGGGTCTCCATGGAGCCGAGCACGCCGCCGCGGTCGTTGAGCCGGTCGAATTCCTGCAGCACCGCTTCTTCGACGAGGTCGGTCAATTCTTCGATGATGAACGATCCCTGGAGCGGGTTTTCGTTCTTCGACAGGCCGTGCTCCTTCGTGATGATCATCTGGATCGCCATCGCGCGGCGCACGGATTCCTCCGTCGGGGTCGTGATCGCTTCGTCGTACGCATTCGTGTGCAGCGAGTTGCAGTTGTCCTGCAAAGCCATGAGCGCCTGCAGCGTCGTGCGGATATCATTGAAGTCGATCTCCTGCGCATGCAGCGAGCGGCCGGATGTCTGGACGTGGTACTTCAGCTTCTGGCTGCGTTCGTTCGCGCCGTATTTCTCGCGCATCGCGACCGCCCAGATGCGGCGCGCCACACGGCCGATGACGGTATACTCCGGATCGAGGCCGTTCGAGAAGAAGAACGACAGGTTCGGTGCGAATTCGTCGATGTCCATGCCGCGGCTCAAGTAATACTCGACGTACGTGAAGCCGTTCGCGAGTGTGAATGCGAGCTGGGAGATCGGGTTTGCGCCCGCTTCCGCGATATGGTAGCCGGAGATCGAGACGGAATAATAGTTGCGGACCTTTTTGTTGATGAAATACTGCTGGATGTCGCCCATCATCCGGAGGGCGAATTCCGTCGAGAAGATGCACGTATTCTGCCCCTGGTCTTCTTTCAGGATATCCGCCTGGACCGTGCCGCGGACGACTTTCAGCGTCGCGTCACGCACGTCGGTGAATTCCTCGACGGACAGCGTACGGCCGAGTTCCTCTTCCTTCGCCTTCACTTGCTGGTCGATCGCCGTGTTCATGAACATCGCGAGGATGATCGGCGCCGGTCCGTTGATGGTCATGGAGACGGACGTCGCCGGTGCGCAAAGGTCGAACCCGGCATACAGTTTCTTCATGTCTTCGAGTGTGCAGATGCTGACGCCGGACTCGCCGACTTTTCCGTAGATGTCCGGACGCTCATCCGGATCTTCGCCGTACAGTGTGACCGAGTCGAATGCGGTCGACAGGCGCTTCGCATCGTCATCCTTCGATAAGTAGTGGAAGCGGCGGTTCGTCCGTTCCGGTGTCCCTTCGCCTGCGAACTGGCGCTTCGGATCCTCCCCTTCGCGCTTGAACGGGAAGACGCCTGCTGTGTACGGATAGGAGCCCGGGACGTTCTCTTTGTAGACCCAGCGGACGATTTCGCCGTAGTCCTTGAACTTCGGCAGGGCGACTTTCGGTATCTTCAGACCGGACAGGCTCGTTGTCGTCAGTGCCGTGCGCAGTTCCTTATCGCGGATCTTCGTGACGAATTCATCCTGCGCATACGATTGCTTCAGGGTGTTCCAGTTGTCGAGGACGCGGCGGGTTTCCGCTGTCATCTCGTTGCGCACGTTGTCGTGCAGCGACTGCAGCGACTGGACGAGTGCATCGTCCGGTGCGTGTTCACGGACTTCGCTCATCGCCCCTTCGAGCTGGTACAGCCGGGTGGCAAGGTGCGCCTGCTGCTCCGCGTGCTTGTGGTAGTTCCGGACGGTCATCGAGATCTCGCGCAAGTACTGCAGGCGGTCGTTCGGGATGATGACGTTCTGCTTCTGCGTCTTGACGAACTCCGTATAGGAAGTCGTCCAGTCCGTGCCGCATTTTTTGTTGAGCGTGTCGACGATCGCCGCGAACAGCGTGTTCGTCCCTTTGTCGTTGAACTGGCTCGCGATTGTGCCGTACACCGGCATCGATTCGATCGGCTCATCGAACAGCATGCGGCTGCGCTGGTACTGTTTCTGCACTTGTGCCAGGGCATCCTCCGAACCTTTCCGTTCGAACTTGTTGATGGCGACGAGGTCGGCGAAGTCGATCATATCGATTTTTTCAAGCTGTGTCGGCGCACCGAATTCACTCGTCATGACGTACATCGAGACGTCGGATACTTCGTCGATTTCAGCATCCCCCTGCCCGATACCGCTCGTTTCGACGATGATCAGGTCATAGCCTGCCGTCTTCACGATGTCGAGCACGTCTTTCAGCGCACCCGACAATTCCGTGCGGGAACCGCGGGTCGCGAGGCTTCGCATGAAGACACGCTTGTTAAAGATGGCGTTCATGCGAATCCGGTCGCCGAGCAGCGCGCCGCCCGTCTTCTGTTTCGTCGGGTCGATCGACAGGATGGCCACTTTCTTGTCCGGCAGTTCATGGAGGAAGCGGCGGATCAGTTCATCCGTCAGCGAGCTTTTTCCAGCGCCGCCCGTTCCGGTGATACCGAGGACCGGCGTGCCTTTCGACAGCTTGCGCGCGCGGTCCATCAGTGTTTTTGATTTTTCGTTTTGATTGTCAAAGTGCTCTTCCGCGAATGTGATGAGATTGGCGAGCTTTTCAGGGGATTCCGTCGTGACGTTCTCCAGATAGCCCATTTCATCCTTCACTTCGGTCGCGTAGTCACATTCTTCGACCATGCGGTTGATCATCCCCTGGAGGCCCATCTTACGGCCGTCCTCCGGCGAGAAGATCCAGGCGATGCCGTAGTCATGCAGTTCCTTGATTTCCCGCGGGATGATGACCCCGCCGCCGCCTCCGTAGATCTTGATATGGCCTGCGCCGCGTTCGTTCAGGAGGTCATACATGTATTTGAAATACTCGACGTGTCCGCCCTGGTAGGACGAGATCGCAATGCCCTGGACGTCTTCCTGGATCGCCGCGTTGACGACTTCCTCGACACTGCGGTTGTGGCCGAGGTGGATCACTTCCGCGCCGGTCGACTGCAGGATGCGCCGCATGATGTTGATGCTCGCATCGTGTCCATCGAACAGGCTGGATGCCGTCACGAAACGTACGTGATGGACCGGCTTGTAGATTTCCTGCTGGGTTTCTGCTGTTGCCATATTCGTGCACCCCTTTGTGTCCGTTTTCTTCAATCCGCCGCTTCCGGTTTGACGAGCCCGTTCAGCAGCTGTTCCGTCTGGTATTCGATATATTCATCAAGTGAGTACATGCGCTGCACCGTCCATCTGCGGAACGCCCACATCTGCGCCTGGATGACGATGTGATGCGCCGCAAGCGGGATGGCGCGCTCCGGGATCCGGAGTTCGCCAGCGTCGGCGCAGTCACGGACGAGCGACTCGAACAGCGCCGTCATTGCACGCTCCTTCTCGAGCACGTAGTCGAGCGCTTTCGGCGGCAGCGACTTCGATTCCTGATACATGACGACGAATTCGTCATTCAAGTCGTCGACGAGCCGGCAGTACGCATCGATCGCCCGTCTCAGCCCGCCGATGGTCGGCTCTTCGTCGGCGATGCCGGACAGCCTGTGTTGCACTTGGTCGTAGATCATGTCGCAGACGAGGTACAGGACGTCTTCTTTCGTCCGGATGTACTCGTACAGTGTGCCGATACTGAACCCGGCCGCTTTGGCGATCTCGCGTGTCGTCGACCGGTGGAAGCCTTTTTCCTTGAACAGCCGGACGGCGCCCTCGACGATCTGCTCACGCCGCTTCGCGATCAGATCGCCATCCTTCACCGAGGACTTCACTTCGTGTTTCAGTTCCATAGGACGCTCCCCCCTTTACTTCGTCAGCATACGGGAGATGACGAGCCGCTGCACTTCCTGGGTTCCTTCGTAGATCTGGGTGATTTTCGCATCACGCATGAAGCGCTCGACCGGATAATCTTTCGTATAGCCGTAGCCGCCGTACACCTGGACCGCTTCCGTCGTCACTTTCATCGCCGTGTCGCCGGCCATCAGTTTCGCCATGGCAGACGCTTTGCCGTATGGCAGATTGTTCGATTCAAGCCAAGCCGCTTGGTACGTCAGCAGGCGTGATGCTTCCGTCGCTGTCGCCATGTCGGCGAGCTTAAAGCCGATGCCCTGGTTGGCTGCGATCGGCTTGCCGAACTGGACGCGCTCTTTCGCGTAATCCGTCGCCGCATCGAGTGCGCCCTGTGCGATGCCGACCGCCTGTGCAGCGATGCCGTTCCGGCCGCCGTCGAGCGTTTTCATGGCGATGATGAAGCCCTGGCCCTCTTCACCGAGCATGTTCTCTTTCGGCACCCGGCAGTTGTCGAAGATGATTTCGGTAGTCGGTGATGAGCGGATGCCGAGTTTCTTCTCTTTCTTGCCGACCGAGAAGCCCGGGAAGTCGCTTTCGACGATGAACGCCGTCGTGCCTTTGTGCTTCGATTCCGGATCGGTGACCGCGAAAACGATGTAGATATCCGCGATGCCGCCGTTTGTGATGAAGATCTTCGAGCCGTTCAGGACATAGTCATCCCCGTCGAGCTTCGCCGTCGTCTTCATGCCGCCTGCGTCCGAGCCTGAGCCCGGTTCCGTGAGACCGTATGCCCCGATTTTCGTTCCTTCCGCCATAGGACGCAGGTATTTCTGCTTCTGCTCTTCCGTTCCGTATTTGAACACCGGCCAGCCGGCGAGTGACGTGTGCGCGGAAAGTGTCACGCCTGTCGATGCACAGACACGGGACAGTTCCTCGACTGCGATGACATATGCAAGGTAGTCGCTGCCGATGCCGCCGTATTCCTCGGGCCATGGGATCCCCGTCAGGCCGAGTTCCGCCATCTTGTCGAACAGCTCCCGGTCGAAGCGTTCTTCCTCGTCACGTTCGGCCGCAGTCGGCGCGACGTCCTTCTCCGCGAAATCGCGGACCATCTTGCGGATCATTTCATGCTCTTCGGACAGTTGGAAATTCATGGTGAGTTCCTCTTTTCTGTTGGATTTGGTGATGTGGGGCGGGGGGCTTGAGCGTTCCGTGGTTTGCTTGATCGCTTCGCCGCCTGCTTGAGCGTTTCGCTGCCTGCTTGAGCGTTTCACGGTTTGCTTGAGCGTTCCGCTGCCTGCTTGAGCGTTTCACGGTTTGCTTGAGCGTTCCGCCGCCTGCTTGAGCGCCCCGGCTCCCCTATGGTTTATCGCAATGCAATCACTTGGTCAGGTGTTTGGAGATGACGATGCGCTGGATTTCGCTCGTGCCTTCGTAGATCTGCGTCACTTTGGCGTCGCGGAAGAAGCGCTCGGCAGGATAGTCTTTCGTGTAGCCGTAGCCGCCGAATACCTGGACGGCTTCGATGGCGTTGTCCATCGCTGCCTGCGAGGCGAACAGTTTCGCCATGGAGGCTTCTTTCGCGCACGATTTGCCTTCAGCACGCAGCGCGGCCGCCCGGTAGACGAGCAGGCGTGCGGCTTCGGCGGCGGTCGCCATGTCAGCGAGCTTGAAGCCGATGCCCTGGTTGGCGGCGATCGGCTTGCCGAACTGCACGCGTTCTTTCGCATAGTCGGAAGCGGCTTCGAGGGCCGCTTCCGCAATACCGAGCGCCTGCGCGGCGATGCCGATCCGGCCGACGTCGAGGTTCGCCATCGCAATCTTGAATCCTTCGCCTTCTGCGCCGAGCCGGTTCTCTTCCGGCACGAACATGTCTTCGAACGTCAGCTGGACGGTGCGCGAGCCGTGCATGCCCATCTTCTCTTCGTTCTTGCCGACGATCAGACCCGGTGTCTCACTGTCGACGATGAACGCCGAAATGCCGTACGTCCCTTTCGACGGATCGGTTGCGGCGAAGACGATGTAGACGTTCGCCTCCCCGCCATTCGTGATGAATACTTTGGAGCCGTTCAGCACGTAACCGCCGTCTTTTTTCACGGCACGCGTCTTCAGCGAGCCGGCATCCGACCCGGCGGACGGTTCCGTCAGGCAGAACGCACCGAGCCACTCGCCTGCTGCCATCTTCGGCAGGTAGTGCTGTTTCTGTGCTTCACTGCCGAAGTAGAGGATCGGGTTCTGGCCGACCGATGTGTGGACGGACAGGATGACGCCGACCGTCGCATGCATTTTCGATAATTCATGGATAGCGCTTATGTAGGACACGAAGTCCATGCCGGCGCCGCCGTATTGTTCCGGCATCGTGATGCCCATGAGGCCGAGCTCCCCCATCTTCCGAACGATCTCCGTCGGGAATTCATCCGACTCAAGGTTCGGGATGAACGGCTCGATTTCCGCCTTGGCAAAGTCCTTGACGAGTTTCCGCATCATCTGCTGTTCTTCGGTGAACTGGAAATCCATTGTTTCGTCTCCTTTTATGTGTACGAGTAGAAGCCCCGTCCGGATTTTTTGCCGAGCCAGCCGGCGTTAACGTACTTGCGGAGCAGGGCGCACGGACGGTATTTTGGATCGCCGTAGCCTTCCTGCAGCGTCTCCATGATGTAGAGGCATGTGTCGAGTCCGATGAAATCGGCGAGCTGGAGCGGTCCCATCGGATGGTTCATGCCGAGCTTCATGACTTCGTCGATCGCTTCTTTCGTTGCAACGCCTTCCTGCAGCGTGAAGATCGCTTCGTTGATCATCGGCATGAGGACGCGGTTTGCGACGAATCCCGGGAAGTCATTCACTTCGACCGGCACTTTGGAGAGTTTCTTCGTCATGTCCTCAACCGCCTGGTAGACGCCGTCCGATGTCGCCAGGCCGCGGATGATCTCGACGAGTTTCATGACCGGCACGGGGTTCATATAGTGCATGCCGATGACCTGTTCCGGGCGTTTCGTGACTGCGGCAATCTCCGTGATCGGCAGCGACGAGGTGTTCGTCGCAAGGATCGCGTGAGCCGGTGCGATGTCATCGAGCTGCTTGAAGATGGATTTTTTGACCTCCATGTTCTCGACAGCCGCCTCGATGACGATGTCGACGTGCTTTGCATCCTGGATGTCGAGCGACTTTGTGAGTCGTCCGAGGACTGCAGCCTTTTCGTCTTCGGTCATACGCCCTTTTTCCACATTGCGGGCGAGGTTCTTTTCGATGACGCCGATCCCTTTTGCATAGGATTCTTCCTTGACGTCATTCAGGTAGACATTGAAGCCGGCCTGCGCGCACACTTGCGCGATGCCGCCGCCCATCTGTCCTGCGCCGATCACCATTACGTTTTGAATGTCCATTTGCTGTCATCCTTTCGAGTCGTTTCTGTATGTGATGAAGCCCGGCTGCCTGCGGGAACCCATGCAGCTGCTCATAAACTCTGGTTTTTGCTCATAAATCCGCTGAAATGATCATAAAACGCGGGAACCGCTCATAAACTTGCCGATTCGCTCATAAATTGGGATTTGCGCTCATAAACTCACAAAAGTGATCATAAACTTCAGTTTCCGCTCATAACCGGGCCCGACGTGATCATACCTTTGCTGAGCCTGCCTTCACCCCTGCTTCGGCACTTCGATCATGATGGCGTCGCCCTGGCCGCCGCCGGAGCAGATCGCCGCGATGCCGATGCCGCCGCCGCGGCGTTTCAGTTCGTAGGCGAGCGTCAGGATGATGCGTGCCCCGCTTGCGCCGATCGGGTGGCCGAGGGCGACCGCGCCGCCGTGGACGTTCACTTTCTCGGGGTCAAGTTTTGCAATGTCAGAGCTTGCGAGTGCAACAACTGCGAACGCTTCGTTGATCTCGAACAGGTCGATCTCATCAGCCGATTTGCCGGTCTTTTTCAGGATTTCATTGATGACGAGGCCCGGTGTCTGCGGGAAGTTCTCGGGTTCGATGGCGACTTCTGCGTGGCCGATGACGGTTGCGAGCACTTCTTTCCCTTCACGTTCCGCCCGCTCGTCACTCATGAGAACCATCGCACAGGCGCCGTCGTTGACGCCCGGTGCGTTCCCCGCGGTGACAGAACCGTCCTTGCCGAATGCCGGGCGCAGCTTCGCGAGCACGTCGAGCGACGTCTCTTTCCGCGGCGCTTCGTCCTGGCTCGCGACGACCGCATCGCCTTTCCGCTGCGGGATCTCGACGGAGATGATCTCTTCCGCGAAGATGCCGTCCTCCATCGCTTTCACCGCACGTTCGTGGCTGCGGAGCGCCCATTCGTCCTGGCGCTCGCGCGTCACGCTGAATTCGTCGGCGGTCTTGTTGCCGAATGTCCCCATGTGCGCATGACCCGGTGCGAATGAATCCGACAGGCCGTCGTAGATCATGCCGTCGATCAGCTGGGCATCCCCCATACGGAGACCGAAGCGTGCGTTCGGCAAGTAATACGGCGCGTTCGACATCGACTCCATGCCGCCTGCGACGATCACTTCCTCGTCACCGAGCCGGATGAGCTGGTCGGCGAGGGTGACGCTGCGCATGCCGGATGCACATACTTTGTTGACCGTCTCCGTCTTGACGTTCCACGGAATACCGCCTTTCACCGCTGCCTGACGTGAAGGGATCTGCCCCTGCCCCCCCTGCAGGACCGTTCCCATGATGACTTCATCGACCTGGTCGGGTGCGACGCCCGCCCGTTTCAACGCTTCTTCGATCGCGATGCCCCCGAGGTCGCTCGCCGTCTTCGACATGAGCGCGCCCCCCATTTTTCCGAAAGGTGTGCGTGCGCCGTCAATGAGTACTGTTTTTGCCATTTGTGTCATCCCCCAGTTTTTTGATAGCGTTTTCATTTCCATGATGAACGAGCGACTGAACGCTCGCTCGGCGTAAGTTCGGAAGAAAGGGGAAGCACCGGTGCTCCCCCTTTTCCATGACCGACAATTCTGTTCTGTATGACTGTCTTAATTGTAGAACAAGTCTTGCAAACTCGCAAATCATTTATTGCAGCACCGGCTCCTGTTCCGTTTCTGCCGGCTGCAGGTTTTCCTCCCCGAATACCGAGCGCTCGAGCAGCTCTGCGATATCATATGTGCCGACCGAATCTTCGACTTCGATGGCTTTCGTGCCGTCCGACAGCATCGTCAGGCAGTACGGACAGCCGGATGAGATGATGCCCGGCGTCACTTCCATCGCCTGCTCGGTGCGGGCGACGTTGATGCGGTGGCCGGCATCCTCTTCCATCCACATGAGCCCTCCGCCGGCGCCGCAGCACATGCCGTCCTGGCGGTTCCGCTTCATCTCGACCAGGTTGACACCCGGGATGGCCTTCAGGATGTCACGCGGTGCGTCGTAGACGTCGTTGTAGCGGCCGAGGTAGCACGAATCATGGAACGTGATCGTTTCGTCGATCGCGTGCTTCGGCTGGAGCTTCCCTTTTTTGACCAGCTTATTCAGAAGTTCCGTATGGTGGAACACCTGGGCTTCGAAACCGAAGTCCGGATACTCGTTCTTGAAGATATTGAAGGCGTGCGGATCGATCGTGACGATCTTCGTGACGCCCGCTTTCTCGAATTCCGCGATGTTGGCCGTCGCCAGTTCCTGGAATAAAAACTCATTCCCGAGACGGCGCGGTGTGTCGCCGGAGTTCTTCTCTTTGTTGCCGAGGATTGCGAATGACACGCCTGCTTCGTTCAACAGGTGCGCAAATGACAGCGCGATCTTCTGCGAGCGGTTGTCGAATGCGCCCATCGAGCCGACCCAAAGCAGGTATTCGAAATCTTCGTCCGCTTTCTTCAGTTCTTTCACGGTCGGGATCTTGAGGTCCGGACGGGCATCCCGCCAGTTCTCCTTCTCTTTCCGGTTCAGTCCCCACGGGTTGCCCTGGCGTTCGATGTTGGTCATCGCGCGCTGGGCGTCCGCGTCCATCTTCCCTTCCGTCATGACGAGGTAGCGGCGGAGGTCGATGATCTTGTCGACGTGTTCGTTCATGACCGGGCATTGGTCTTCACAGTTCCGGCAAGTCGTGCACGCCCAGATCTCCTCTTCCGTGATGACGTCGCCGATCAGGGACGGATTGTAGATGTCGTCCATCGTCGCGCCTTCGAGGCCTGCGGCGAGTGCGATCTGGTTGCCTTTCGTGTTGTTGAACATGACCGACGGCACCCACGGCTTCTGTTTCGTCGTCAGTGCGCCGTAGTTCGTCAGGTTGTCACGCAGTTTCGTGATGAGGTCCATCGGGGACAGCATCTTGCCCGTCCCTGTCGCGGGACACATATTCGTACAGCGTCCGCATTCGACGCAGGCATACAGGTCGATCATCTGCAGCTGGGTGAAGTCGGTGATCTTGCCGACGCCAAGTGCCGGCATCTCGTCTTCATCCTCCACTTCTTCAAGAGCCGCGAAGTCGAGGGGTGCGAGTTTCCCGCGGCGGTCGAACCGCTGCATGTACGTATTGACCGGTCCGGCGATCAGGTGCGCGTGTTTCGACTGCGGCACATAGACGAGGAACGTCAGGAGTGTCAGCAGGTGGACCCACCAGGCGACGAAGAAGATGGCGGCCGCAGCAGTCGGCGGCAGGAAATTGAAAACGGTTGCAATTCCTGATGCCATCGGTTCCGTCCACGTCGTGTCATGGCCGTGCCAGATCAGGTTCATGCCGTTCGCAACGAGTGTCGAAACCATGAGTGTGCCGATGAAGATGAGCACGAGACCCGATTTCCAGCCGCGCTTCAGGCGGACGAGCTTTTCCATGTAGCGGCGGTAGAACGCCCATACAACTGCAACGAGGATGACGGCGACGACGATCTCCTGGAAGAACGTGAAGAACGGATACGCCGGGCCGAGCGGCAGGTGGGAATCCGGCTTGAGCCCTTTCCAGATCAGGTCGATTGCGCCGAACTGCACGAGCAGGAAGCCGTAGAAGAACATGACGTGGATCGAGCCGCTTTTCTTATCTTTCAATAGTTTTTTCTGTCCGAACACATTGACCCAGATCTCTTTGAGGCGGCGCTGGACATTGTTGTCGAACTCTTCCTTCTGACCGAGACGGATGAATTGTGTCCGTGTTTTGACGACGTATGTGAAGAGCGCAAGGCCGTACGCCACGATGGCCAGGAATAGCACCCAGTTGGCGATGAGTAATGGTGACATGAGGTCCTCCCCTTTTTTGTATGATATGAATGTTCTTACTAGTTTAGATGAACACAGGCCGATTGTCGATGGATTATTTACTAGTGTAAGACATGAATGAGCATTCAGTCAATTAGTTTTATGAAAGTGCTGGGTATTCTGAGAGTATCAGAGGGATTGCAGGATGTTATATGGAGGATTGTTTTTTCCGCTGGGAGTATGGTGCGGGGCATTGGGGTGGATGAAGTGCATTGCGGAGTGTAATGGAGCGGTTCACGGGCGGTATTGAGCGGTCGGCAGCGTGAATAGAGCGGTATACTGGCAGAATGGAGCAGTTCGGGGTGGCAATTGAGCGGTTCGCAAAGTGAATGGAGCGGTTCGCCGCCCCTGGCGCAATGGTCAGCCAGGAGCGAGGAACCGCAGCTGGGTGCCGAAGTGGCGGTGTGCAGCTTGCTGCCGGGCTGCAGGGATCTGCAGGAGGACGGCGGTCGCCGGCCCAGCAGAGGTATACAGGTCGACGGGAGTGTCAACCGGGACCGCGCCGGGCGCAGCCTGCTGCAGTTCAGCGAGGAGTCCGCCCGAGCCGGCGGGCCAGATGCGTCCGGTCAGCTGCTGCCTCCGTGCCTCATTCAGTTTGGCGAGCGATGCGATCTCCTCCGATTGTTCCAATACGGCATTGCCGGAGAGCGGGGTACCATAGGTGAACCAGTCGCCTGAATCAGTCGGAGAGCCGTCCGTCTTCCGCCCGATGAACGTCACGGCGAGCGCCGACTGGCGGAGCGCCATGTTCGTCTCGCTGCTGCCGCTGATCGGCGGGATTGGTTTCCCGATTTCATCGAAAACGTCCCGGATCCCTTCGCAATAAGGCTCCCAGCTGGCCTCCCCGCTGAAATTGTGCAGCAGGACGGCTTCCGGTTCCGCATCCGCCGCCCACTGTTCGAGCAGGCAGACGCGGGCTGCGAACCGCGCCGTCATGCGGTCCGGCACAGCGACGAGATCCTCCCGCTTCTGCCCGATGCCGCCGGAGTTGTCGGTCGTGATGATGAGACCGCCGATCTCGAGCGCATTCCGCAGCCCGGTCACTCGCCGTCTTTCGCTTTCTTCTTGTCCTCGGTGCGGAACACTTTCGCACTGCGGACGTATTCGTTGTCCTGCACATCGGCCCGTTTGTTGACGATGCGCGCTGCGACGAACAGGTAATCGGAGAGGCGGTTCAAATAGCGCTGCACGGTGCCCGGTACATCCTCTTCCTGTTTCATGAGCGTCACGGTGACGCGTTCCGCCCGACGTGTGACCGTCCGGCATACGTGCAGGGCCGCGGCTGCCTTCGATCCGCCCGGCAGGATGAACTTCTCGAGCGGCGGCGCTTCTTCCATCAGTTCATCGATCCGCTGCTCGAGCACCCCGATCGGCTCATCAGACAGCTTATAATGCCGCTCTTTCATGACGTTCGCAAGGTCACCGCCGCCGTCGAACAGTTCGTTCTGGACGGCTTCGAGATCGTCGAAGATATCCCGGCATGCCGTCTGGTCGAGTTCCGCCATCGCCTGGCCGATGAATGAATTCAGTTCATCGATCGTTCCGTACGCTTCCACCCGGAGGCTGTCTTTGTCGACACGGCCGCCGATCAGGCTCGTCTGCCCTTTGTCACCTGTTTTCGTATACAGTTTCATGAGTAATCCTCTCCCTATTTCAGTTTTTGCGGGATGCCGAACCAGATCCGGGTCACGGATTCCGCTTCGTGTGCGAGACGCTGGCTGAGCCGGCCGCACGCATCCCGGAGCGCGCGTTCCTGCGGATCCGCCGGCACGATGCCGCGCCCGATGTCCGTCATGATGACGGTGACGTTGCGGTCCTTGACGAACGACAGCAGTTCTCCGGCTGCCCGCTCTTCATCCGCAAGGTGCCCGGCCATCCATTGCCCGGGCTCGCACAGGACGAGCGGCCGGTCTGCCGGAATCCCGGCGGCCGACGTCAGATCGAACGGGCCTTCTTCACCGAGCCAGACAGCCCGTTCTCCGAGCAGTCCCCTCACATATCTCCGTTTTCCATTGGCAACTCCGCCGAGTATGACGTGCATCGCCGTCCCTCCTTCCAAGCAGCGGCCGACGCCCAGTACAGGCGGTGGCGGCTTCCGTGCGGGACATCCCACTCCCAGAAGCCCCGTTCCTCCGGTGCGAAACGGGCCAGCAGCAGCCGGATCGGCCCGCCGTGCGTGACGGCCCGGGCGCCCGCCGGAAGTGAGCGGAACGCGTCAGCCACCCGTCTTTCCATCTGCAGCAGCGATTCCCCGTCCGGCGGGGAAACCTGCAGCGGATCATCCACCCAGCGCCGGTATGCTGTATTGTTTTCAAGCTGCGCATACGTTTTCCCTTCAAATTCCCCGAAATTGCATTCGCGGAACCGGCTGTCCGGCACGTAGCGGGCTCCGGGATACAGCAGTTCCGCCGTCTGCCGCGCACGCAGCAGATCGCTGCCGTACACGGTCTGCAGCTGTTCGTCCGCCGGGCCGGTTACCGCCGGGCGGATCGGTTCGTCGGACCAGCCGACGTAGGCCTTCCGTCCATTGCCGTCCGTCGGCAGATGCCGGATCAGGACAAGCTCAACACCGTGATCCACAACAGCACCTCCATCCCTTCGATGAATGCCCCGCACAAGTCACCCGTGACACCGCCGAAGTGCCGCCGGCTCCAAAAACGGAACAGCAGGACTGCTCCGGCGATGACCGCGGCCAGGGCGAGGGGCAGCATGACGGTCCCCGTGTACCGCCCGCACAGCACGACAGCCGCTCCCAGGCAGCCTGCCGTCCAGCCGGCCAGCACACTGCTGTTCAGCCGGCTCCGGAAGAAATGGGCGATGCCCGTCTCCTTGGCCGGTTCCGTGATGACGAAATAGACAGCCATGGCACTTCTGGACAAAAACGGGATGATGATGACCCAGCCCCAGCTGTCCGCATGGGCCGCTGCCCATTCGTACAGGACCGCGAACTTCAGCAGTACGAGCACCAGCAGGCCGAGCACCCCGAACGCGCCGATCCGCGGATCGCCGAGGATCTCATGACGTCGTTTTCGATCTTGATATGAAAAGAACGCATCACACGTATCCGCAACGCCGTCGAGATGGAGCCCTCCTGTCAGGATGACGCCCGCCGCAAGCATGAGTGCAGCGGTCAGGAGCGGGCTGAACCCCGCATATGCTCCAGCCGCATGGATCCCGAGCATCAGGATTCCGATCAGCGCGCCGACCCACGGAAGGGCGCCGTACATGACGGTGACCGTCCGCCGGTCCATCGGGAGTTCACGGCGCACCGGCAGGCTCGTGAAGAACTGCAGGGCGAGCAGGAGACCGGTCATGGCCGTCCCTCCCCGCCATCAATGAGCGAGCGGATGAATGGCCAGTCGACCGCCTTCCGGACGTGCGCCGCCCAGCCGTCATACTTGTCGCCGCCCGCTGTATAAGCGGCGATCTCTCTGTCGGCGTCCTCCTCGGCGATGCCATGAGCCGGCAGATGCGGGATGATTCCCGCAACAGGTATCCCGGTGTAGGATTCAAGCCACTCGACACCGTCCCGGAACGATGCCGGATCGCCTTTGAATTGATTGATGACAATCGCTTTGACACGGGCCCGCTCATTGGGGCGCAGGAGTGCGAGTGTCCCTGCGATGGATGCGAACACGCCGCCCCGGTCGATGTCTGCCACGAGGATCACGGGGACGTCAGCCATCTCCGCGATGCGCATGTTGGTGATGTCACGGTCGCGGAGATTCATCTCCACCGGGCTGCCTGCCCCTTCGATGACGAGGGCGTCGTATGCCGCTGCCAGCGTATCGAGTGACGAGCGGATCGTCCGGAGCGCTTCCTCGAAATACTGCTCACGGTACGCCAGACCGTCTGTCGGCATAAGCGGGCGTCCGCAGAATGTTCCCGTCAGTATGCCGTCCGGCCCCGGCTGCAGGATAATCGGATTCATGGCGGAGACGGCTTCCGTACGGGCGGCCTCCGCCTGGATCGCCTGCGCCCGGCTGATCGGGATGCCGTCCGATGCCGGGACGCTGTATGGCGACAGGTTCTGCGACTTGAACGGCGCCGTCCGGATTCCCTCTTCTGCGAGCAGCCGGCAGAATGCCGTGCAGACGAGACTCTTTCCCACGTCGGATGCGGTGCCCATCACCATGATACCTTTCATCGGGCGCCGCCCCCTTTGTGGAACACCGGAATGCCGCTGTCCATTTCGACTGCGATATCTGCCCGCAGAGCGAGCTGCTGGTGGAGACGACCGAGCCATTCCGTGTAGCTGCGGGTCGTTTCGTCGTCTTTCAGCGGTTCATCGAACACTTCATTGGACACGATGGCGAGCACGCCGGCGGTTTCCAGTATTTCATCGAGCGTCGTGAGCAGACGCTCCATTTTGCGCTCCAGGCAGCCGGGTTCCAGGATGCAAGGCGTGCCCGTCTCCCAGCCCGTGAATGCCTCATTTGCAAGCCAGGTCGTCGCACAGTCCCACAGCACATGGTCGCCGGGCTGCAGCTGCGGTACCGCGTCCCCGAGATCGACCGGCTGCTCGATGGTGACCCAGCCGTCGCCAGCCCGGCCGGCTTTGTGCCGTTCGATCCGAGCTTTCATCTCGGCATCATCCGGCCGGCCGGAGGCGATGTAGACGAGCCGGCCGCCGGTCTTTGCAGCCCTCTCTTTGACGAATGACTCCGCAAAGGCGCTTTTGCCGCTGCGCACTCCCCCGCAGATGAAGGCGAGCGTCCCCCTGCTGAATAGTTCATCAAGCGCTTTCCGCAGCCGCTCCATATCGCGGGCGGTCTTCATGCCGATCCGGAGCCAGCGTCCGTCGAGCCCTCGGAAATTCTCCGTATGCCGCACGACCAGCCCCTGTTCGAGCAGGCCTTTCAGGACAGAATCTGCGGACCGGGATGCCGGCGGCTTGAACAGCAGGAAATTTGCAGCAGACGGCAGCACCGTACAGCCATGCGACCTGAGGAACTCCGTCATCTTCACACGCTCGGCTGCGGCCCGGCTGACCGCTTTCTGGCGGTAGTCCTCCTGCTTCAGACAGAGCGCGCCGATCTGCGCGGCGACTGCATTGACATTCCAATGCGGGGCCATGGTGCGCAGACGGCCGATCCGTTCAGGATGCGCGACTGCATACCCGAGCCGGATGCCAGGGACCGCATACAGCTTCGTCATCGACCGGACGACGGTGAGGTGATCGAATTCCCCGATGTCCGGGATGAAGGAATGGGCTTCGTCCGCCCAGTCGATGAAGGCTTCATCCAGAATGACATCACAGTGTGCCTGCCCGGCTTCTTCGATCAGCCCCCGGAGTATCCGGCGGTCCGGCAGCAGGCCTGTCGGATTGTTCGGCGTGCACAGATAGAGCACATCGGCACCGGCCAGCTGTTCCCGGATTTCATCTGCAGGCAGGGCGAATCCGCCGGTTTCCTGTGCCTGGATCCGGATGATGTGCGCACCGGCAGCCGTCAGTGTCGCTTCGTACTCGGAGAATGCCGGATCGATGAGGATCGCCCGCTTTCCGGCATACTGCTGCGCAAGGAGTGACAGCAGTTCCGCAGCGCCGTTCCCCGGCAGGATCCGCTCCGCCGCGACTCCGTGATACGCCGCTGCAGCGGACAGGAACGGCTCGCCGGATGGGTCCGGATACCGGACGATCGCCGGATAGAGCGATTCCCAGTGCCGGAACACAGCAGCCGGCGGTCCGGCGGGGTTGCAGTTTTCGCTGAAATCGGTGACGGCGGGCGGCACCGGGATATTGAGCTGTCTATAGAGCATATGCGGATTCGCGCCGTGTTCAGGCAAGTGCATAACAGATTCCTCCTATCAGGATGCCGATGAGCCAGATGATCCATGAGGTGCGGGTGAGCTGTACGATGGTCTCGTCGATGTCGTTCGCGGACAGCCGCCGCAGCCCCGGTCCAAACTGCGGCCGGTGCGACGGCACGCCGCGGTATGTATTTGTTCCGCCGAGCCGGACGCCGAGTTGCCAGGCGGTGGCGGCTTCGAGATAGCCGCTGTTCGGACTGGGATGTTTGCGGGCGTCCGTCCGCCAGCCGGCCAGCCGGTCCATCAGCGGGATGCCGCTCGGGTTCGGGGAGACGAGCAGGATCACAAGTCCCGAAATCCTGGCGGAGATGAAGTTCAGAATGTCGTCCAGGCGTGCGGAAGCGGTGCCGAACTGCAAGTACCGATCATCTTTATACCCGACCATCGAGTCGAGCGTGTTGACGGCTTTGTACAGCCAGATGCCGGGCGCCCCGCCTAGGAATGCGAAGAACAGAGGGGCGGTGACGCCGTCCGAAATGTTTTCGGAGACGGTTTCGACGACTCCTCGTGTAATCTCCGGTTCATCGAGCATTTCCGTGTCGCGTCCGACAATCCAGGACAGCTTGCGCCGCGCTTCCGTCACATCACCCGCAGCAAGGGGATGCGCCACGCCGCGCGCCGCATCCGCCAGACTCTTTTGTGCGAGTGCGACGGCGATGAGAATGCTCTCCGCAATCACACCGGCGGCCGGATGGAGCCAATAGCCGCCGGCCGTTATCACGCCGGCCGCAAGTATCGCAGGCAGCACGGTGAGAAGCAGCAGGAGCACACCCTTCGCTGACCGGTATCCGCCCCGGTTCAGGTTCTTTGTCAGGAAGGCGATCCACGCGCCGAGCCAACGTACGGGATGGGGCCAATGCGGCGGATCGCCGAGCAGCCGGTCGAGGAGGAAGCCGATCGTTACCGCCAGCAGATGCAGTGCAATCAGCGTGTCCATCCTTTCGCCTCCTTGTAGGTCCGGATTGCGCAGACCGTGCATTCGAACACACCGGTCCCGATTAGTTTGCCGAGCGGCGCGACCGGCCCTGCATACGGAAGTTCCGCCCCCTGCTGGACCGCCGCGACCAGGATGCTGTCCGTCGACGTTCCGGTCGCCTGTGTGCCTGTGAGCGGGTCGAGGACATTCTCTGCCTGCAGGGCGCGTGTTTTCGCTTCGGTCGCCGTGATCATCGCCTGAATGAATGCTTCGTCCGTCAGGCGGCCATTGACGAACACCCATGTATTGATGGTGCCGGCGGCCGTTTCGCGCATGGCGGCGCAGGACGCATCGACGGCATTTCCGACACCGGCCGTGACGGCGATGACGACCGAGAACCCGTCCTCTTCATAGCGGCGGATTTCCGCATCCTTCGTATGGACGGCGGTCATCATGCCGACTGTGCCGGTCAGCGGGTGCCCGGCCGCCTGCAGATAGGCGGCCATCTCTTTGCTGACGTCATCCGTATTGTAGGCGGCATCCACCCGCCGGTTGACGAAGGTCCGGTACCAGCCCGTGCCCGGGTTATGGACAGCCGACGAAACCGTTTTCAAGGCGATCGGCGTCTTGAGCACGACGGCATCGGACGTGACGGTGAACTGGGCTTCATCCACCTCGAACGGTATGGGACTCTGCACAGCGGACGGCAGCAGGGTCATCTGCGGTTTCGGCAGCGACGGATGCGCCTGCGTCCTGACGTCCGCCCCGTAGACCTCGCGGATGACCGCTTCCCGGACGATCTCCTGCGGTTCGCCGATCTTGGCGATGCGGCCATCCTGCATGAGCAGCAGGCGGTCGCAGTACAGAGCCGCCAGGTTGACGTCGTGGAAAACGGAGACGACGGTCTTGCCTTCGTCTGCAGCCAGGCTCCTGACCGTGTCGAGGAGCTGCTGCTGGTAGGCGATGTCGAGATGGTTCGTCGGTTCGTCGAGCAGCAGGAGCGGCGCCTGCTGGGCGAGCGCCTGGGCGACGAACACGCGCTGCTGTTCGCCGCCGGACAGTGATTCGATGAATGCCTCCGCATAGCGTGTTACACCTGTCCGCTCCATCGCGCGGCAGACGGCCTCCTCATCCGCTGCCGTCCAGCTTGCGAACAGGCCCGACTGGTACGGATAGCGCCCGAGCTCCACGGTCGACCGCACCGTGTTCGAGAAGGCATGGGCATGCAGCTGGGGCAGGACGGCGACGCGGCGGGCGAATTCTTTCGCAGTATAGCTGTCTGACGGCCGGCCGCCGATTTCGACGGTGCCTCCCTGTTTCGGCAGGATGCCCGAGATGATCTTGAGCAGCGTCGATTTGCCGCTGCCATTCGGCCCGAGGATGCCGAGCACTTCACCCGGACGTACATCGAAGGAGACGCCATCCACGATGAGCCCTTTTCCATAGCTGCCTGAGACGTTTTCCACGTGCAGCATCATGCAGTCCCCCCTTTCCTCTGCCTGTAGAAGATGAATGCGAACACCGGCGCGCCGATGAATGCGGTGATGACGCCGACTGGCAGTTCGGTCGGCGCGATGATCGTGCGGGCGAGCAGGTCACAGATGATGAGCAGCGAGGCTCCGTTCAGGAATGACAGCGTCAGCAAGTGCCGGTGGTCGGACCCGAACAGCAGGCGTGTCATGTGCGGGACGACGAGGCCGACGAAGCCGATCGTGCCCGAGACGGACACCGCGGCGCCTGTCAGGATGGAGCCGCCGATCAGGATGGTGAGCTTGCGGCGGGCGACGTCGACGCCGAGGTGCTTCGCCCGTTCCTCCCCGAACAGCATCGCGTTCAGCTCCCTCCGGTTCATCCAGAGAAGGAATGCGCCGATCACAGTGAACGGCAGGATCATCCAGACGTACTTCCAGCCGCGCATCGACACGCTGCCGAGCAGCCAGCCGATGATCTGGCGCAGCTCCTCGCCGGTGAGTGCGATCATGAGTGACAGCACCGAGCCGAGGAACGAGCCGAAGATGATGCCGGTCAGGATGATCGTCTCCATATTGAGTCCGCGGTCGACGAGTTTCGCGAATGCGAGCACAGTGAACATCGTGGCGGCGGCACCGAGCATGCTGAAGACGGGCAGGGTGTACAGCCCGAACATCGGAATGCTGATACCGAAAAAGAGTGTCATCACAGCGCCGACTGAGGCGCCGGATGACACTCCGAGCGTGTATGGATCCGCAAGCGGGTTTTTCAGCAGGCCCTGGAAGGCAGCGCCGGCGATCGCAAGCGATGCGCCGACAAGCCCTGCCAGCAGGACGCGCGGCATCCGGATCTTCCAGAGGATGGTGGATGCTGTCTGATCCGCTCCGTTGTTCCACAGCGTGCTCAGCGGGAGGTGCACCGCCCCGATCGATACACCGAGCCAGACAGCCGTTACAAGGACGGCCGCTGAGACGGTATAGGCGATCAGCGGGCGTCTCACTGGAACGCCTCCGGATAGACCGCTTTCGCGACTTCCTCCAGTCCGTCCGCGAGACGCGGGCCTGTCCGGCTCGTCAGGTTGGCGTCGACCTGGACGACGCGGTCTTCCTTGACGGCCGTGATGTCCGCAAAGCCTTCACGCTTCTTGACGCTGTTGACGACGTCCGGCGTGTAGTCATGCATGACGACGATGACATCCGGATCCTGTTTGACGATCTCTTCCGGGCTGATCATGATCCAGCCGTCTTCCGTCACGACGTTCTCGGCGCCGATCTTATCGAGGATCTCCTGCATGAACGTATTCTTGCCGGGTGCGTAGATTTCAGGCACATCGGATGTTTCGACGAATACGCGTTTCTTGTCTTTGACATCTTTTGTTTTCTCTGCGACTTCATCGACTTTCGTTTTCATGTCTTCGATGACTTGTGCCGCTTCTGCCTTCTTGCCTGTTGCTTCGCCGATCGCCTCGATCGTTCCGTACGTTTCATCGAAGTTCATGGCGTTCTTGACGACGTACAGGTTGATGCCGGCGTCGCGGATCTGCTGGAAGCCTTCTTCCGCACCAGGCAGCGACATTTCATGGGCGAAGACGATATCCGGGTTGAGGGAGATGATCTTTTCGATGTTGAGGTTCATGTCCCCGATCTTATCCTTGCTTTGTGCGGCTTCCGGATAATCGGAATAATCATCGACCGCGATGATTTCGTCATCCAGACCGAGGGCGAACAGGATTTCCGTGTTGCTCGGCAATGTGGAGATGATGGTTTCCGGTGCTTTGTCGAGGGTGATTTCCTCACCGGTCGCATCAGTGACGGTCAATGGATAGGCGACGGCATCCGCCTGGCCGTCCGATTCGCTGCTTGCATCCTTGCTGCTGTCCGACTGTTCGGTCGTCGATGTGCTGTTGTCCGATCCGCTGTCTTTCGCATTGTCGGCGCTGCCGCATGCTGTCAGAAGCAGGACGGCGAGGATGGCTGTGAGCCAAAACTGCCAAAGTTTCTTCATGGTCGTTCCTCCTGTTTTCTCGCCAAACAAAAATCCCCCGTTCGGACACGAGGGATGAGCGCAGTCGAAATAAGGCGGAGAACCGCCGCACTTCACCGTGCCTATCCGCGTAGGGTCCGGGTGATCAGCAAAGAAGGCAGGTCTCCTGGCTTGTGCGTCAGACACCCGATCCGCGCCTTCCCGGGGTTCAGCCGGTGGCGGTTGCGGACGAGCTCGGCACTTACAGTGGCGGGACCGCGCCGGATTTGAACCGGCTTCCCTTTTCCCCCCGTCGGGACGGGGCACCTTTTTGCGAGTTTGGTATGTAGTTTGATAGTGTTCCGCTCTTATTATACAGAACTGTCTGGATTTGTCGAGTGCCGTGTGGAGGGAACGCCCTGGGAGGACGCTTCCCGCAGGCATATCGGACAGTTGGCTGGGGTTATCGGACATTTGGCGCGTGGTATCGGACACTTGACGCTTGGTATCGGACACTTGGGCGGAAGTATCGGACACACCGCCGAATTTATCGGCATCCAGACACAATTCACGAGCCTGGCTTGTGCTCGCTCCCGCTCGTTTGCTGCCGGAGCCGTCTTGGACGCGGCAGCTCTCCAGAACCATGACGGCTTGTGCGGCGCGCAGAAAAAGACAAGCCATCCCTTGCACTGCCGGGCGTATCGGACAGTTGCTGAGAGATATCGGACACTTGGCGTGTGGTATCGGACAGTTGGCGAGATGTATCGGACACTTGGGCGGAAGTATCGGACACTTCGCCGAATTCATCGGCATCCGGACACAATTCTCACCGATTCCGCGCATGCAAAAAGCCCGGCGCGTTCGGCGCCGGGCTTTCGGTTACATGCGGTCGGGTGCTGCGACACCGACCAGTTTCAGTGCGTTGGCGATTGTTGTGCGGGTCGCGGTGACCAGTGCGATACGGGCTTCCGTCAGCTCACGGTTGTCCGGGTCGAGCACTTTTTCCGCATTGTAGAAGCTGTGGAACGTCGCCGCCAGCTCCTGGATGTATGTCGTGATGCGGTGCGGCGCACGGAGGCGCGCCGCATCGCCGACGATTTGCGGGAAGTCGCCGATCTTCTTCAGCAGCTCGATCTCCTTCTCGGCCTTCAGCAGATCGACGTGCTCCATGGATGCTGCGAACCCTTGCTCCGCTGCTGCACGCAGGATCGACGAGATGCGGGCATGCGCATATTGTGCATAGTATACCGGGTTTTCATTCGACTTGGACACAGCGAGGTCGAGGTCGAAGTCCATCTGCGAATCGCCGGAGCGCATCGCGAAGAAGTAGCGCGCTGCATCCAGACCGACGAGTTCCACGAGCTCACGCAGCGTGACGGCCTTGCCCGTCCGTTTGCTCATCTTGAACTTCTCGCCGTCCTTATACAGCTGCACCATCTGCGCGACTTCCACTTCCAGCGTGTCGCGATCGTAGCCGAGCGCCTGGATGGCCGCTTTCATGCGTGGAATGTAGCCGTGGTGATCGGCACCCCAGATGTTGATGAGTGTGTCGAACCCGCGGCGCAGCTTGTCTTCGTGATACGCGATATCCGGCGTCAAGTATGTGTATGTGCCATCTTTTTTGATGAGGACGCGGTCTTTATCATCGCCGAATTCGGTCGAACGGAACCACGTAGCGCCGTCCTCCTCATAGACATGACCGTTTTCACGGAGCTTGTTCAGGGCTACATCAATCTTGCCGTCCTTATAGAGGGAGGTCTCGGAGAACCAGACGTCGAACGGCACGCGGAAATCGGCGAGGTCCTGCTTCAGCTTGCCGAGCTCGATGTCCAGGCCGTATTTGCGGAAGAACTGATAGCGTTCTTCATCCGGCACAGATACGAATTTGTCGCCGTATTCCGCGACGAGCTGCTTGGCGATATCAATGATGTCCGCGCCCTGGTAGCCGTCCGCAGGCATGTCCTTGTCGAGGCCGAGTTCCTGGAAATACCGGGCTTCGACGGAGCGTGCAAGGTTTTCGACCTGGTTGCCGGCGTCGTTGATGTAATATTCGCGGGAGACATCATAGCCTGCGAAGTCGAGGATGCTGGAGAGCGCGTCGCCGAGCGATGCGCCGCGGGCATGGCCGAGGTGCAGGTCGCCGGTCGGGTTCGCCGAGACGAACTCGACCTGGATCTTTTCGTGCTGCCCGGACTCTGTGCGGCCGTAAGATTCTCCCTGGCTGAGCACCGTCTTGACGACGTCGCTCAAGTAATCCTTCTTGAGGATGATGTTCATGAATCCCGGACCTGCGATATCGACGGACTCGATCGATGTGCCGGATGTATCGAGCTTCTCGAGGATCGCTTCCGCAATCGCGCGCGGCGGCTTCTTCGCAATTTTCGTCAGCTGCATGGCGATGTTGGTCGCATAGTCGCCGTTGTCCTTGTTCTTCGGTGTTTCGAGCATGATGTCCGGCAGGCTGGTCTCATCCGCCAGGCCGGTTCTCAGCACTGCTATATGCAGGGCGTCTTTCACTTCGTTCTGGATCTGTTCAACTGCATTCATCGTGTTCCCTCCGCGTAAGTAATAGTCAGTTCGTAATGTCCGAGCAATCCGTCTTCAGCGTGCATTTCGTAGCTGACGCGGAATTCGCCATGGTCGTGATCTTCTGTCAGCAGGAGCTCATTCGTGACCACATGCAGGTCGAGCGCGAGCGGTCCGTTCGCATACGTGCCGGGCCGGGTCCCGCCGGGTGCGAATGGCAGCCGCATCCGGATGGCGCCGGTCCGCATGATGACCGCGTCTTCCGGATCGAGCTTGATCGTCGTCCGGACGGTTTCCGCGTTCTGCTTCTCTTCGTAGCGCAAGTACCGTCTGCCGCCTTTTTCCGTGATCGTCCCTGCCAGTTCGAGTTCCATGAAATCCGTGTCCTGTCCGGGATGCCGGATCTCCGATTTCAAGTTGATCGTCACCGGTACGATCGGGGGCTGCGTTCCCATCCGTCCACCGCCTTTTCGAGTCTATATTCTATCCATTATAGCGGCTGCCGCACGTTTTTTTCAATCCCGGCCTGTCCGTTGCCCTTTTTTGGAGAGTTCCGTTTAATTCACCTCCGCCATTCCCATACTGACCGCAAACGTTTTGGAAAGGACAGGATGCTATGCGGCGGACGGATTTTGTGAAGAAGACCAGACGGAAAGCCCGGTACCGTTTCGCAGGGCTGCTGACGATCACGGGGTTCACGGCGGTGCTGACGGTTCTCATCTGCCTGCGGGTGTATGCGCAGATCGCAGGCCCGCCGTCGCTCAGTGTGCCCGAGGCGACGGTGTTCATCGACCGGAATGACCATCAGATCGGCGACCGGTTCTCCGGGGAGCGCCGCTACTGGGTCGGCTTGGATGAGATGTCTCCGTTCCTCGTCGATGCGTTCGTCGCGGTGGAGGATAAGAATTTCTACAAGCACGGCGGGTTCGATTATAAGCGGATTGCGGGCGCTGTCCTGAAGGATGTGAAGGCGGGCCGGAAAGCGGAAGGGGCCAGCACGATCACCCAGCAGTACGCACGGAACCTCTATCTGACGAACGAAAAATCATGGACCCGGAAAGCGAACGAAGCGCTCTATGCATACCGGATGGAGCTTTTTTACGATAAAGAACGCATCCTCGAAGGCTATCTGAACACTGTCTATTTCGGTCATGGTATGTACGGCGTCGAAGCCGCGAGCCGGTACTTCTTCGCGAAGCCGGCGGGGGAGCTGACGCTTGAGGAGGCGGCGGCCATCGCCGCCATCCCGAAAGGGCCGTCGATCTACTCCCCTGCCGCCAACAAGGAGAAAGCGGAAAACCGCCGCCAGATCGTGCTGCGGCTGATGGCGGAACAGGGGTTCATCTCCCCCGACCAGAGGGAACGGGCAGGCGGCCAGCAGCTTGTGCTGAAAACGGAAGAGTGGTCGGATCAGAAGGACATCGCTCCCTACTTCCTGAACGAAGTGTGGCAGGACGCAGAAAAGATCCTGGTCGGCAAAGGGAGGTATCCTGCGGAAGGCGGCTGGACCATCAAGACGACGCTCGATCTGGCGCATCAGCAGAAGGCGGAGGAGATCATCGCGGACCGGATGCCGGACAATGACCTGCAGATCGGGTTCGTCTCCATGAAACCGGATACCGGTGAAGTGACGGCGATGGTCGGCGGCCGGAGCTTTGCGGACAGTCCGTTCAACCGGGTCACACAGGCGAAGCGGCAGCCGGGCTCCGCCATGAAGCCGATCCTGTATGCGGCGGCGCTTGAAGACGGGTTCAATCCGCTGACGTTCATCTCGACGGAAAAGACGATTTTCACGTATGACGACGGGCGTTCGTCGTACGAACCGAGCAATGTCAACGGAAAATTCGGCGATCACCCGATTTCACTGGCACAGGCGCTCGCGGTGTCCGACAATATCTATGCCGTGAAGACGCTCGAGGAGATCGGCTACCGGAAATACAATTCAATGGCCGAGAAGCTCGGCATCCAAGTGAAGTTCCCCGAGTCCCCCGCTGTCGCTCTCGGTACGTCCGCAGTGACACTGTTCGAGATGACAGGCGCCTACAACCGGGTGGCGTCGGGCGGCCGGAAGATCGATCCTGTCCTGATCCTCTCCATCGAGGACTCCCGCGGGAAACTGGTGTATGAGCACCCTGAACAGACGAAGAAGCGGGCGATGACCGAGGAGAATGCGTTCGTCCTGACCCATCTGATGACGGGGATGTTCGACCCGGTGTTCAATGACTATCTGACCGCGACCGGCGTATCGATGCGCGCTTCGCAGACGCGGCCGTATGCCGCAAAGTCCGGGACGACGCTGTCCGACCAATACTTGATCGGCTACTCCCCGACACTGACGGCAGGCATCTGGACCGGCTACGACGTCGGCAGGCAGATCGAGGAAGCCGAGGACAAGGCGGCCTCGAAACGGATCTGGATCGACTTCATGGAAAGTGCGCATTCCGGTCTACGGCCTGAGCCGTTCCTGCCGCCGCACGGAGTCAAAGGGGTCACCGTCGATATCGAGACAGGCGGCATCGCGGTGGAAGGCTGTGCGAAGCAGCGGCTCGTCTATCTGAAGGAACGCGATGTGCCGAAGCAGCTCTGTACGGATAAGACGCTGCGGGAGACCCGGCTGCAGGGGACGAAGGAGAAAAAAGGTTTCGATCTGTTCCCATTTTCGTTCTTTGAGTGATACAGGGGCGGAGGACAGCCTGCTGCACCATTTGCGTCCTTCGGCAAATTGGGCGGCAGCCTGTCCTCCTTTGAATGGGGCAGCCTCCATACAGCCGGATAGCCCGCATACATGCTTCTGTGGTGTTGCTTGAGCGGGGGACGGCTTTGCTTGAGCGCAGAGGCAACTTGCTTGAGCGCGGGATGACTCTGCTTGAGCGCGGGATGATTTACTTGAGCGCGGGATGACCCTGCTTGAGCGCGGGATGATTTACTTGAGCGCGGGATGACCCTGCTTGAGCGCAAGACGACTTACTTGAGCGCGGGACAACCTGCTTGAGCGCGGTGCTTCGAGCTGCCGCGTGAATGGAGCGGTTTGCGGGCGGAATGGATTGCTTAGGCAGCGGAATGGAGCGGTTCAGCCTGTTGAAATACCGTGCAGCATTATGGATCGGGTCGCCGCGTGAATGGAGCGGTCCGCCGCCCGCACTATGCACAACCACGAAAAAAGCTTCCTGCCGTTGGGTCGAACGGCGGGAAGCTTTTTATGCGGCGGGCGAGCCCGCGTGTCCTAGCCTACAATAGCAAGCTATCTTTTAGTTTACTGTGTTTCCGTGTGACATTCAACTACATGTTACCGGTTTTTCCCGTTGTCACAAAGCCTTCATAAATGAGGGGACGATTCGCTGAGTGCGATGTGGAGCTTCGGCTCGCTGTTGTTCCACATTTCTTCATTATGCTCTTTCAGGAAATCTGCGAGGATCTCCTTCGAAGTTTCATCCATATTGTCAACGAGGATCTGGCGTTTCATCGACTTGTCCATCCGGTTCACATGATCGGCCAGGATCTTATAGCCGCGTCGCTTCTCCCGGTTGACGATCATTTCACAGGATGTCACGCCCGCGTAATAGGGTCCGTTTTCATTGAAATCGATCGTCACCCAGATGAGCCAGTACAGCTTGCCGCCCTCCGAGTCTTCGCGGTTCGTTGTGAACTTGATGCCCCGCTCGATATCGCTTTTCGCATGCATGGCGCCCACTTCGATGGAGGCCGTGCCTTCTTCTGTATCGATCATGACGGGTGTCACGTTCTCAAGCGACAGCGATCCGATGCCGAACCCTTTGTGTCCGTCAGTCGGATCGTTCTTGATGATCGTGAAGCCCAGCTTCTGTTTCGGTTTCTGCTCGTCTGCCATTTCCGCAAGCCCCTTCCTTTCTGGTAGTATATCTACTATACCCAATTTACCGGAAAGGTGGAACCAGGATGCCGTATGTAACTGTGAAGATGCTGGAAGGGCGGACGGATGAGCAGAAGCGCGAATTGTGTGAGAAAGTGACAGCCGTCGTTGCCGAGACTGTGAATGCACCGAAGGAAAAAGTCGTCGTGTTCATTGAAGAAATGCCGAAATCGCATTACGCGGTCGCCGGCAAGCGCCTCAGCGACAATTGAGTAAAAGCCGGATGGCAGCCAGGTCACCCCTGTGCCATCCGGCTTTCTTCGTTTCACGCCACGCACGCTGACATTTCAGCGATGAAGGCGAACGCGGTGTCCATCTCCTCATCGGAGAAGTTGAGCTTGTTCTTGACGATCCGCACTTTCGCAATCTGGTCCGCACGGTCGAGATGGTCGAAATACAGCAGTGTCGACACGAGTTCCAGGAAACGGGAACTCTGCGTATTGAGCCGGCTGATGCACGGGCCGAGCTCGTCCGCAGGGAAATCCGCCGTCTCGGAAAACTTCACGCCGTCCTCCGTCGCCTTGTACGTGTACTGCACATAAGAGCCTTTGTCGGTGCAGGTTTCATGCAGGAATCCCATCTCGCACAATTCCTCGATCCGCAATGTCAGTTCCTCTGAATAAGGGCCGTACATGTGCAGCTCGTATTTCTCCGCAAAATCGAACTGCAGTTTCTTCAGTATGTATACCATCTTCTGTAATTTCTTCCGCCCGTTCACTTCCTCCGCGAGGGAGATCATCTGGACGATCTTCGCGTGTTCCGCAAGCATTGCGCACGCTCCTTTCTAGCTTCTCAGCAGCTGCAGTATTTCGTTGTACAGCGGGTTGTCCCCCTGCTGTGCTTCCAAGACGTCTTCCGGGAAATAGATTTTGTGGTCCGTGCGCCGCTTGCCGGAGATCGCATCGACGATGTCCGAGGAGCGCGACAGTTCGCTCAGCTCCCCGTTCGGCAGCTGCAGGTAGATCGGGACGCGCTCGTTCTCTTCACCGGGCCGATAGAAGTCGTATGGCAGATCGGAGGATGAGTCGGTCACCAGATAATATTCCGGATCGAGTCCTGCCTGCCGGAACAGGCCGTCGAGCCGCAGCAGTTTGCGGTATTCCTTCGCAGGATCGAATTCCGCGTACTGGAACAGTTTCCGGTTGATGAACCGGCCGCACAGGTCGGACAGGATCGGATCCTGTTCCTTCATCCACAATTGGAAATAGGTGAACAGCACGCCTTCGTCGAGCGAGATGTAGTCTTCCAATGTAATGGTTTTATCGAAAAAAGCACGGAAGGCGATGGGGTCCTGTTGAAACGTATACCCTGTTTTGTACAATTCTTTCGCCCGGTGCAAAATTTTGATGAGAATGACTTCAGCGCTCCGGGAAACCGGGTGGAAGTACACCTGCCAGTACATCTGGTAGCGGCTCATGATGTAGTCCTCGACGGCATGCATGCCGCTCGACTTGATGACGACCTGCTCTTCCGCCGGGCGCATGACGCGGAGGATCCGCTCCATGTCGAAGTGGCCGTACTGGACGCCTGTGTAATAGGCGTCGCGCTGCAGGTAGTCCATCCGGTCAGCATCGATCTGGCTGGAGATCAGACTGATGACGAGCTTGTCCGCATACGTCTTGCCGACGACATCCGCGACGCGCTGCGGAAATTCCGGACTGACCCGCTTCAGGACGGCATTCACTTCCGTATCGCCGAGCAGGATGGCCTGCGTGAACTTCTCGTGATCGAGGTCGAACACTTTTTCGAATGCATGGGAGAACGGGCCGTGGCCGAGGTCGTGGAGCAGTGCTGCGCAAAGCGCGACGAGGCGTTCACCCTCATTCCATTCGGGTCTGCCGCCGAAGCCGCTGTCGATGATGCGGCGGACAATTTCGTAGACACCGAGGGAATGCTGGAACCGGCTGTGTTCCGCGCCGTGGAAGACGAGATAGGTCGTGCCGAGCTGCCGGATCCGGCGCAGGCGCTGGAACTCCCGCGTGCCGATAACATCCCAGATCACCCGGTCGCGTACGTGGATATAGCGGTGCACCGGGTCTTTGAACACCTTCTCTTCCGCCAGTTTTTCATGCTCGTAGGACATGCCGCACCTCCGTTCATCGTTTCCTTCCAGTATACCAAATGACAGGGATTTGGACAGCGCAAATCGGCCCATCCGGAAGAAGTTGAAAGTATTAATCTTTTGTTCTGTATAAACATCGCGCAAGCTGACCATGCTGTCGGTAGAAAGCGAGAACGTTATTACTAGGAGGCATTGGAGATGGTGAAAATCAGACAGGATGCATGGCTTGAAGAAAACGATAAGTTGTTGGCGGACACGGTATTGCGGCATGTACGTGAAGGGAGCACCCAGCTGAGCGCCTTCGAAGAAGTCGGGGATGTCCTGAACCGGACGGCTGCCGCGTGCGGCTTCCGCTGGAATGCGGTCGTACGCCAGGATTACGAAAAGGAGCTCGCACAGGCGAAGAAAGAACGGAAGCAGGCACTCCGCGTGCTCGGCAGCGATTTCAAACGCCGCTCCGTTCCGCTCTACCAGCCACAGGAAACGGGTGACGATCCCCGCGGGGCAGCCGTTCCGCTGTCAGCATTGACGATGGATACCGTGATTGCCTATCTGCTCCGGGTGCAGCACACAGGCGGGGCAAACCAGGATGCGCTGCGCTGGGAACAGACCGCCAAGGCGGCGCAGAAACGCGCGGAAGAGCTTGAAAAGACGATCGAGCTGCTGAAGAAGGAGAACCGGTCGATCCGGGATGATTATGAGCAGTTCGTCGAAATCATGAACCGCGCACGGCGCCTGGTCGCGCTCGACGAAGACAGCGAGCAAACTGCCCCGTCCTTCCAGATGGAACCGAACGGCAATCTCGTATCAAAAGAACCGCCTATGACTCACTAATAGGCGGTTCTTTCCTGCCGGCGGACGCATCAGCCGCGGGCGATCATTTTGGCGTTCCGGTCGACGACGCGCTGCAGATAGAACGCATAAAGATCCATCTCCTCTTCACGGAAGCCCCCGGTCTGCAGACTGCCGGCAAGCGCTTGAAGGAGCTGCTGGACACGGATATTGACGTCCGCGACGGTGAGCGGCATGCCGAGCAGCTCCGACAGCGACGCCATCGTCTCCGGACGGATACGCGGATAGGCGAACTTCGTCTCCTCCCCTGCGAGACCCTTGTCGTACAAGTCACGGACGAGCGCAGCCCGTCCGCTGCCGCTGCCCTCGACACAGAGATAGACTTGGACGGCGACGCCCTGCCGGAGGCGGCGCTGTGAAATGCCCGCAAACTTCCGGCCGCCGATGCTCAAGTCATAGCTGCCCGGGCAGTAGGAACCGGTGATTTCATAGGCTTCGATCGCCGTCCCAGCTTCCGGGAACAACATCCGGACGAATTCGAGCATGACCTCATAACCGGCGGGGATATCGATCGACCCCGTCTGTTCGGACAGCACGATGGAAATATTGAGGACACCCTGGTCGAGGACGACGGCCAGTCCCCCTGAATTCCGGACGATCGTGCGGTAGCCTGCAGCGTGGATGGCGGGAAGCGCGTCTTCAAGGTGGGGCAGCCGGTGGTCCTGGATGCCGAGCACGATCGTATTGTCGTGCACCCAGGTGCGGACTGCCGGCGGGCTCTGCTGCTGGCCGACGAGATGGCAGAGGGTGTCGTCTGCTGCGAACGATTCGAGGGCGGATCGGGTGCGCGCGGATAGGGATTCATCCATAAAACGCCATATCGGCACGTGCAGATAAGAGTCTGTCAGTTTCATGATAGGCTTAGCTCCTGTTAAGTGATGTCGTTTCTCCAGTTTACACTACTGCAGCCGCCCCATCCACCGGCTGATGGGTGGCGAATTGGTGACATCGAGGGCTGCCGCCCGATACGCTTGCAGTGATATGGTACACTGAAAACAGAACGGCGGCTGTGGGTGCGATCGCCCGCTGATCCGTCCGCATCCCATTTCAAAGGAGTTCGATTTCTCATGATTGAAGCAGCACAAACGCTTGACGGCTGGTATGTTTTGCACGATTTCCGTTCGATGGACTGGACTTCCTGGAAACTCATCTCGAAGGAAGAACGGCAGCATGCTGTCGACGAATTCGTGGCGTTTCTCGACAAGCTGAACAAGGCGGATGAAAACAAGACCGGTGCGCACGCGTTCTATACGATTGTCGGCCAGAAAGCCGACTTCATGCTGATGACGATGCGTCCGACAATGGATGAACTGCAGCAGCTCGAAGCGGAGTTCAACAAGCTGTCGATTGCAGACTTCACCCTTCCTGCGTATTCGTACGTCTCGGTTGTGGAACTGTCGAACTATCTGGCAGGCGGCGACTCGGATGAAGATCCGTATCAGAATCCGTATGTCCGCGGGCGCCTGTACCCGGAACTGCCGCGCAGCCAGTACGTCTGCTTCTACCCGATGGACAAGAAGCGCGAAGGTGACGTCAACTGGTACATGCTCGACATGGATGTCCGGAAAGAGATGATGCGCAGCCACGGTCTCATCGGCCGCAGCTATGCCGGCAAAGTGAAGCAGATCATCTCCGGCTCCGTCGGTTTCGACGATCACGAATGGGGCGTTACGCTGTTTGCGGATGACGTGCTCCAGTTCAAGAAACTGATCTACGAGATGCGCTTCGACGAAGTGAGCGCCCGCTACAGCGAGTTCGGTGAGTTCTTCGTCGGTACGATCCTGCAGGACGACAAGCGCGCTGACTTCTTTGCAGTGTGAATGGATTGATGGAAACCGCCGCGGCCTTTCTGAGGCCGGGCGGTTTTTTTGTGCGTCTGGGGGCCAGCTGGCGGGATGGTGCGGCGGTTTATGAGCGGTTTTAGGGGATTATGATCACTTTCTGGGTTTTATGATCACTTTTCAGGATTTATGATCACTTTGGGAGGTTTATGATCACTTTTCGGGGTTTATGATCACTTTGGCCGGTTTATGAGCGGAACGGCACTGTTTATGGTCACTTCCGTTCCCTGCTGCCCTGACAGAAAACGCTTCGCACGGCGAAGCGCAGCAAGTCGGTCCCGGTTTCAGTCTGCGAGCGTGTAGACGGCGGCTTTCCGTGTGCCGGACTGCCGGAGGAGCGGATGCTGGAGCGCCCGTTTGACGGTATGGCGGCACGTGACACCGGTGAACCTGCAAAACGTCCGGTTCGTCAGCTTCCTGCCGGCAAGCATGAAGTACTCCTCGATCGCCTGTTCATACGGCGTGCGCGAAGTTTCGCCGCACTGCAGGCATTTCCACTTCCTCCCTTCCAGGATCATCGCAATATCAGAGGAACAGCTGCCGCACAGCAGACCGGTCTTCAAGTCGTCCGGCGCGATGCCGTACCGGTCGGTGAGCGGAAATGGGCTGTACGGATTGTGGCAGGCGATCAGTTCATCCGCCAGCAGCCGGATGTCACGCTCAGACAGCCGCTCCTCTTCCATTCGCAAATTCCGGAAATAGGAAGGTGCTTCGTAATTGGAGACGACCGGGATTGCCGGTTCCTCCTCGAAGATCAGTTCATTATGATGAGCAAACGAGATCAGCCCTGTGACCGGGACATCGATGCCCCGGTCACTGAGCCAGCCGGTCAGGAAATGGATTTTCCTCTCCAGCTCGGCCGCCGGACTGCGGAACACCGTCCGGGTGCCGCCGGGCGTCTCTTTCAGGAACTGCAGGGGGTTCGCTTTGACGACAATCCGGTCTGCCACGTTTTTCACTTCCGTGATGACGATGCGGTCCGGCGCGATGAAAACGGAATCGAGCTGGAACCGGACCCTGTCATGCCGCAGGCTGAGATCATGCAGGATCGCGTGAGAATAATCTGTCCTCACTTCCTGCATGCAGCGGTCATACTCCTGCTCTCCCCCATAGCCGGCGCGCTGCTTGTACAGCTCTTCCTGGATGAACCGGTATTTCTCATGTGAGACCGGCAGCCGTCTCGCCAGTGCCTGTAATCCTTTCAGTTGTTCAGGTGCCGTTCGCTGTTTCATGAGCATCGCTGATATCCCCCTTGTTTTCATCGAGTGTATCCTGTTTCCCCTCAAAAGGGAATGGCTTTTGCGAAAGCCGCATTTTGCCCCCTTTTCAGCGGCCAAACTTGAAGTTTGGCGCTCAAAACAGGGCAAAATGAAGTTGTGTGCAGCTGTATTTTTTTGTCTTTTTTCATGAGTCTCGGTTGGTTTTTGTTTTGAGAAGGTCCGGCGATTGTGAAGTTATGAGCGGATCAGTGCAGTTTATGATCACTTTCCGGGGTTTATGAGCGGAAAACTGAGTTTATGATCACTTTTCCAAGTTTATGAGCGGAATCGCGGATTTATGATCACTTCCTGAGATTTATGAGCGGAAACGCAGGTCCACGGCACTCTGCTGCCAGACAGGCTCCCCCTGCCTGCCCGATCTGACAGAAATGCGGAGCGCAGCGGAGCACACAAGCCAGCACTTCTTTTATTTGCCGGAAGTGCATGCAGCGCGGCGGAAGTTCATCGGGAAGTGAGAGGACTGCCGCGAACTCTGCACCCGCGGGACCGGTGTATGTGAAGTTATGATCACTTTTCCAAGTTTATGAGCGGAAAACTGGGTTTATGATCACTTTTGCAGCTTTATGAGCATTCCTGTTTTGAACTTTTAAAGGGCTTGCACGCAAAAAAGCCCTCCTGGTATGATTCGGGGGTGTCATGTTCCTAGACGAAATGACCCCTAACTAAATACCAAGGAGGACTCGAAATGAATGATACCCAAAATCACAAAATCATGCAAGTGACAGAACAAACCTTGATAGTTGGTATCGATGTCGCCAAGGAGAAGCACTACGCCTGTATGGTCAACGATCGAGGCATTGTGCTGAAAAAGCCTTTTCCGGTCTTTCAGTCCAGGCAAGGATTCGATTTTCTTCAGGCAGAGATCCAGAACGCGATGAAGGAATTCGGCAAGACCGATGTGCTGGTAGGTGCCGAGCCGACAGGCCACTATGGCCTGAATTTGCGGCAATTCCTGCACGAACAGCACATCCCCTTCGTGGCTGTTCAGACACTTCATGTAAAGCGTTCTAAGGAGCTGGACGATAACATCCAGACCAAGAATGACAAGAAAGATGCCATCGTCATCGCTAAGCTTGTGAAGGATGGTCGGTATAGCTACCCGCGCCACCTGAAGGATCATGAAGCAGATATTAGGGTGGGCTCCACGCTGCGCAATAGCTTGGTCAAAGAACGGACTGCCCTGCAAAATAAGCTGATTCGCTGGACGGATGTCTACTTTCCAGAGTTCCGCAAGGTTTTCGGCTCGTTTGGCAAGATGGCATTGGCCGTCCTGACCTACACGCCTTTCCCTGCAGATTTCGAGGGGAAGTCCTTGGATGACTTGCGTAGTCTCTATCGCCAATCCGACGGATTGCGTTCTGTCCAGATGGCCAAGGTGAAGAAACTGATCCCTCTGTTGTCGCACACCATCGGCGCGTCTGAAGGCCAGCGGATTGCCCGCTTGGAGATTCAGTCGCTTGTCAGTCGGTTCCGTCAGGTAGAGCGGGAGCTGGCAGAGTTGGAAGACGCTTTGATGGCGATTATCCGGCCAACCGATGAGTATGAAATTTTAAACTCTGTGCCTGGAATTTCCGACTCGACTATTATCGATCTATTGTCTGAAGTCGGCAGCTTTACCCACTATAAGCATCCACGCCAATTGGAGAAATTAGCGGGATTAATGCTTCGGGAAAGCTCTTCGGGGAAACATACGGGCCAGAAGCGTCTCTCCAAGCGCGGCAGACGGCGTCTTCGTTCTGTTTTGTATCGAGTTACCTTGCCATTGGTTCAGCACAACCCAGCATTTCGTCAGCTTCATCTGTATTACACGACACGCCTTGAAAATCCTTTAAAGAAGAAAGAGTCAATGGTGGTTCTCTGCCGGAAATTACTCCATGTTCTCTTCGGTATGTGTAAACACCGCAGGGCATTTGATCCGCAACGTATGATACAGGATATCCCTGCCCTGGCCCAAGGCTGACCGACGTACCTTCTAATGTAAGACCTACAACAGGATGACACGGAGAAGCAGGCAAGAAATTCCGATTGGACCTCAGAGTCCCCTTATGAGCATAGCCAGCCTCCGCCTTATTACTAGATCCGACGAAGGAATGTTAGCGCCTAGACGCCAAGAGCCATGGGAGGGTACATCAGTATAAGGAACGCGGAGATCCAGAGTGCATCGCATACCAGTCCCGCCAGGGATGGAAATTACCTCCACCCTTGGCAGCGTAGCGTATGCTTGGCCTTCAATATTTTCACTTTTATTATAGGAACTGGTCATGAATCGAAGAGAAAAATTTTTTTGTCTCTCATTTACCACCGTGAACCCCTGGTATATCAATGTTTCAAGAGGGAGCGGAATCGCGGATTTATGATCACTTTCACGAGTTTATAAGCGGAATCTTGATTTTATGATCACTCTTGCAAGTTTATGAGCGGTACCGCGGGTTTATGAGCACTCCTGAACGCTTTCCGGACACGGTGGAATACTTGCGCGCGAGAAACAATAGGATAGATGTGAGGGGGTGATCGCATGGCGGTGATCAAAGCGACGAATAAGCATATCGATCTGCTCGCCCGCCTGATGCGTGCAGAGGCGGAGGGCGAGGGCAATCTCGGGATGCTGATGGTCGGAAATGTCGGCGTGAACCGGGTGCGGTCGGGCTGCCTCGACTTCACGGACATCCGCAACCTGGAAGACATGGTGTTCCAGCGGCCCGGCGGGTTCGAGGCGACGACGAAAGGCTACTTCTACCAGAGGGCACGTGAGCAGGACCGCAAGCTTGCACGGCGGGCGGTGAATGGCGAACGTTTCCATCCGGCGGAGCGGTCGCTCTGGTTCTTCATGCCGGCCGGGGACTGTCCGTCACAATGGTACGGCCAGTACAACACCGGGCGCTACAAGTCACACTGCTTCTTCTCACCGACGCAGCAGGATTGCCCGGACATCTAACTTTGAAAGGATGACAGTTTGGTTCAGTATCAGGGAACACCTACTTATCCCCAAGGCCAGTACGGCTATCCTGTGCCCAATCAGCAGGGCCAGTACGGGTATCCATCACAAGGCCAGCCGCAGACCGTGCCGCCGGCCGTCACCATTCCGAGCGGCCGGCCGCCTGCAGGCCCGTTCCGCGAAGAGTCGTACATCGAGAACATCCTGCGGCTCAACCGCGGGAAAGTCGGCACGTTCCATTTCTCCTTCGAGAACGCCATGGAAGCGGGAACGAACGTCAAGGCAGTCACCGGTATGGTGGAAGCTGCCGGCCGTGACCACGTCATCCTGAGTGAACAGCGCACCGGCAAGCGGTTCCTGTTCCCGATGATTTACTTCGACTACGCGGAGTTCAATGAAGAGCTCAATTACTTCCCGCAGCGGCCATGAAAAAACACCGGACCCCCTTTACATAAGGGAGTTCCGGTGTTTTTGCAATTAATGGCTGAATTTCGCAGCGGCGATGATCAGCATGATCCATCCGGCGATGAACGCCACGCCGCCGATCGGCGTGATGGCCCCGAGGATACCGATCCCTGACAGGCTCAAAATGTACAGACTGCCGGAAAAGATGATGATGCCGGCGAGGATCAGCCAGCCGGCCCATGTCAGCGATGCCGACGGGCCGAACAGTGACGGGCTCATGAGAATGCCGACCGCGAGCAGTGCGATGGCATGGAACATCTGATAGTGGACCGCCTTCTCCCAGACGTCCAGATAGTGGGCAGACAGCCTGTCCGCAAGTGCATGGGCGCCGAATGCGCCGAGGGCGACGGAAATCGCTCCGTTGACCGCCCCTGCAATGATGAAAAATGGCATGATTCCCCTGCTTTCTGTATTGACATATTGGTTGGTATTGAAGTAACCAAACATTAATATGGCATTCTAAAAATGCTTTTTATATTGCTTTCAAATCCTAAAATGCATTAAATGAAAGATATAAAATAATTTGAAGGAAACAACATTACAGAGAATCAAGTTTACAATTGTTAATACGATAAACTTTATCGCAAAGCAAGTTTATGTCGTCTTGATTGTGACTCGTTAATATTATGGTTTTTCCTTCTTTTTTGCAAGCTAATAGCAACTCTCGTATTTTTTTCACACTATCAAAGTCTAAAGCGTTAAAAGGCTCGTCCAAGATTAGCACCTTTTGATCTTCCATAATCGCCTGCGCTAACGCCAATTTTTGTTTCATTCCTAGAGAATAGTTCTTAACTTTTTGCTCAATATCCGGTTGCAATCCAACCCTAATCATAGTATTTCGAATAACTTCATCAGAAATCTCATTTTTAATCATCGCAAGAGATTTAAGGTTTTCAAAACCTGTACTGTTAGGCAAGTAACCTGGACGATCTATAATAATCCCAAAACCATCAGGAAACCTTATACTTTTACCTAATTCCTGTCCTCTGACAAACACTGCACCGTTATCAGGGAGGACAAACCCACAAATTAGTTTAAAAAGAACAGACTTGCCAGAACCATTATGTCCTATAATTCCATAAATCTCCCCTTCCTCCACTTGTAAATTAATTTTATCAAATAAAATTAGCCCCTTATATGACTTGCTCACGTTTTTCAGTTCGATTAATGTCATTTTAGTTATCCTCTCTTATAGATGAAGTTCTTTTTTGTTAAATAACCAGTAAATCATAAGACTTTGAAGCACTATAAATACTACAAGTAAAATGGTCGTAGAATAACTGCTCTCCCCAATTAAGATATGACCAAAACCGTTTAGACCCACCGGAACGACATTTATCCCTGGCAATAAAACCAGACAGAGTAAACCGATTAAAATCAGGATACTTAAAGAATTATCACTTACCCAACTTACAATAAAACCCATTAAAACGTAAAACATTAACTGTAAAAAACCATTTATAAGGAAGTGATACAGAATAGTATTGACACTTAGGTTATGATAAATATTACTTTTAAACGTAATGGTATAACCAGCTATAGAGGCAATAGTACAGGTAACTATAACCAATATACACAGTAGGCTAATTACAGCCACACATATTTTACCGAACCAACTCCAAAACCATTTAAAAAATGATCTGTACCTTATAATCTTATAATAGCTTATACCGGAAATTTCTCTCTCCAGATATACAAAAACTAAATACAAAAAACCAAAGTATACGATTATGTAATATAAATAAGAAAGATAAGAATAGCCAGCATGAGAGGTGCCTTGAAAGGTTTCAATTAATATATCCCCTATTGTTATCTTTTCATCTTGCAAGTTTATAACTTCAAATAAAATACCCACAATACAGAGTAACGCATAAATCATAACACCCATTTTTGAAAACATGCTACTTGTAAGTATGTGGGGTTTGTCAACCATCACTACTGCAAAAACACTCAGTATTATTAAACCCATTAGTATTAAGATTATCGTAAAGAAAGAATGTAAATTAGAAATACCATGATAAACAGAGAGATAGTTAGGTAACGCAACCCATTGCATCGAAGCAGGAAGAATTTTAAATGAAATAATAGCCCCGAGGTATGTAAACACTCCTATTAGACTAATGGCTATTTTATTTTTAGAAAAAGTATAGACTAGTGAAAAGACTAATTGGATCCATTGTATTGTTATAGAAAAGACCAATATTTGTGCAATAGCTGCAATTATAGGGGTTGCAAATTTTGACCGAAGGCTCCAGCTCAAATTATGTACGGTTTCTATTTTGCTGCCCTCGCTCCAGTAAATTGAATAGGGTATTCCCAATGTAAGGAGTGCCGCACATCCTATCCAAATTACTAGAATTAAAAATAAGTATTTAAAAAATTTCTTTTGCACTCTATAGATCCATTTTTTATACGATCCAATTCTAATCAAAATGTTGTATTCAAAATCTTGGATAGTTAATCTAATCATTATGAATAAAAGTAATGGAAAAATAAAATATAAAATTACATAAAGATTGCTTATTACAGTTATAAAAAAGTCCCACTTGTTTAAATAAACGTTTAGATTGACTGCTTCTCGGAGAATGTTAACTCTTTCATTTAACCCAAAAGCAAAAATAATTACTCCTACTAATAGCCATTTTAAGGTAAGCGCTTCATTTGTTAATGAAACGAATGATTTCTTCATTAAATTAACCATTCGTTTCTCTTCCTTTTCATCAATAATATTATAAGTCCCACGGTAGCTAAAAGAAGTATTGAGAACGGGAGTAATACCGTCCATAGTTCTTGTTGGGTGAGATTGTAAGGAAAAATAGTGCTCAATGGAGAAAACTGAGGAACTGACAAAATTGCAGTAATAAAGTTCATTATTTGATACCAGACAAAAGGTATCGACAGAGCTATGAAAGGATTATCTATGCACAGTGTTAAGAGATATGTAAGGGTAGCATATACCATACCGTTTATCGCAACCCAGGAAGAATATAAAATGCCGTAAGTAAAAGTACCTAACACTAGAAATTGATTAAAGGTAGTGTCAGTGGCCGGATTGGCCACGCCGCCGTATTGGATAAAAGAAAAGCCAGGTTCAATATACACTGCGAATAAAAACGTTGAAAATATTAAAATAAACGATATTACAAATGCTAGTAAAGCATTTACTATTCCCTTGCTCAACAAATATGTAGGTAGCCATATACGCGTTCGTGTATACAATAAGTAATTTTCTTTTCTTTCTATTACTAAACTGTCAGCATAAATCAGAATCATGAGAAGCGGAAAAATCATCGGTAAAAAACCTGAGAGTAGTCTTTGAAATACTTCAATGGAGCTGCTAAATGTGTAGCCATTTTTAATAATAAAAAATTGAATAAGGATAGGCAGACCTATTATGAATAGCCTTATTAACAAACGATTGTATGATAAAGCTTTTTTCAATTCAATTACTATTTGCTGATTTAACATCATACGTCCCCTCTTATATGAGAAAGAGTCTATCTGTCCGCAAACAAATAAACTCTTCTTTACAAATTTTTAGTTACTACTCCAAGTTCCTGTAACCTGCACACTAACTGGTGTAGAAAGATCATTACTAAATTGCACTCTGGCAGCTGCCCCTGATTTAACAGAATTAATTAAGAAATAGCTTCTATTGTCATCAATTCTAACCCACGGACCTGTGCCGCTAGATGAGTTCATTCTAGCATCTACTTGATAGTTGCCTCCAACAGTAGCTGAATTTAAGTATCCATCTGCACTACTTTTTGCTTTAGTTTGATAGCTAGTATAGCCACTGCCATTAAACTTTCCTACCGTGGTATTGTAGCTTGTAAAAGCAGTACCCGCCTTGGTTAAAGCTCCACCGGAAATTAGCAGCACAAATGCCAAGAACCCTACAACCATTTTCTTTTTCAATTGCTCTTCCTCCTCTTTTATATTTATTAGATTTTTATAATATAACAGATAAATAGCTTTAGCAAGAAGAAAATGGTCATTTACTGTAATTGGTTATAAGTGACTATATTAGGTAAATGCAGGAACAGAAGAGTGTTAACTAAATGGTTCCCTTGGCCTAAAAGTAAAAAAGCCTCTCATTAAATGGTATGGCCTAAACCGACGTTTACATAACGAGATACCTCTTTTATTATGATTTATGTCGTTAAATTTTTCTTAATATTCAAAACATCCGGATTTTAACCAAAAACTGAAGTTGTTTTACATACCGGTTGTAAGGTTATGATTTCCCATCTTAAAAATCGAACAGCGATCCGCCGTTTGCGTCTTCCTCTTCCAGCAGTTTCCCTTCCATCTGACTGCTGACGGGTACTGCCGGGATGGATGGCGCAGCAGCGGGCGTCCGGGACGTCACGGATGAACCGCCGGCGTCTTTTGCGCCGAGGACGAGCCCGCATAGCGACTGCATCGCCGCGAGCGACTCCCGGATTTCCTGTTCGTCGGATGAATTCTTCGCTTTCGCCAGCTGTTTCTGGAGTTCATCCAGCACATGGGTCACTGAGATCATCGTCCCCCGCTCCCTTTCTTCGGTTCGAATTTCATGCATTCTATACCTGACGACCGCAGCACGACCGCGGACGGCAGCTCCCGCATCTTGAACCCATACGCCTTGCAGCCGCGCGGATGACGCGGTTCCCACGTGACATAAAAGTTGCGGCATTCAAAACAATTGACGGCCATGACGGCAGCGCCCCCCTTTACGATCCAGCATCGGTCCTGCACCAGTCGATCGGCAGCTCGCCCCATTGTTCGAGCTGCCCGTTCGTTCTCGAGAACGGCTTGGATCCGAAAAACCCCCTGTTTGCACTGAGCGGGCTCGGATGCACTGACTCAATCGTAACATGCTTTGTCAAATCGATGAGCCGCTTCTTCTCCTGCGCCGGCCTGCCCCAGAGGATGAAGACGATCGGCTTTTCGCGATCGGACAGCTTGCGGATGACGGCATCGGTGAACTGCTCCCAACCGTGCTTCTTATGGGAATGGGCCTGCCCTTCCCGCACGGTGAGGACGGTGTTCAGCAGCAGCACGCCCTGTTCCGTCCAGCCGGTCAGCGAACCGGACGCGGGCTTGGCACAGCCGATATCCGACTCGAGCTCCTTGAAGATGTTGCGGAGGCTCGGCGGAGTCCGGACGCCGTGCTGGACGGAGAAACTGAGACCGTGCGCCTGTCCGGCACCGTGATACGGATCCTGGCCGAGAATGACGACTTTCACGTTTTCATAGGATGTCTGCCTGAATGCGTTCCATATGTCATGCATGTCCGGGAAAACGGCGCCGGCTGCATATTCCTCTTTCAGGAATTCGCGCAGTTCCTGATAAAACGGTGCGCTGAACACATCGTCCAGGACTTCATCCCACCCGTTGTTGAATTCCGGTTTCATAGCGATCACTCCTTGAATGTGATGGTGACATCATATCCGGCGAACGAGAACATCTCGCGCAGTGTCTGTTCGGCGTTCTGCCCGGCCGTGGTGAGCACGCCCTGCCCCGCACTCTCTTCCCGGATCATTTTCTTCGCTTCCTCCGCCAGATCATACGCTTCTTCGATATCCGCTTTCTGGCGGAACACCCCTTCGTAGGAGTACACTTCCACCTGGTCGAAGAAGATTTCCGCGCCTCCGAGGAATTCCGGTTTCGGTAGTGCCAGCTCTGCGGTCTTCGCTTCTTCATTTATCGTAATATCTTTCTGTTCGACTGCGGAGAAATCGACGCCGGCTTTGATGGCGCCCGGGATGACGACGAGCAGCTGCCGTTTCGTACCGGGCAGGTCGAGTCCGATGCTCTGACCGAACAGTTCGTTGTCCTGCCGCTCGATGATCACTTTCGTATAGGCCTCGGCAGTCGCCAGCTCGTTCAGGTCCTGGATCTGCTCCAGGAACGACGTCTTCTGTTCGGTCTCTGTGCTCCCCTGCTTGAGCAAATAGAATGCGATGAACGGCAGGGAGACGACAAGCAGGAGGACGAGCAGCGCGATCAGCAGGAATGATTTCCGCCACAGGGAGAAGAACACGCCGAGCAGCTGCCAGACATTTCTGCGTTCTTTCCTCGGCCGTCCCATCGTCTCTTCGACGGTGACCGCCTGCTCCTCATCGGATGCTTTGAGTTCTTTCAGCAGCCGTTCGACTTCCTTCAGTTTCCGTTCGTCATCCGACGGCGATTGTTTTGCCATGGTCAGCCTCCTCTGCATGGTGCTGTCTTTGTTCCGTCTATAACCGTTTCCGGTGTTTCTGTAACGTACGGATGCCGGGACTTCCATTCCCTCCTGCATGGTATACTGTCACCAGGGAGGGGATCCTATGGCAAACGTGCCGATCCGTGAGAAAGTGAAACGCATCATGTCATCCGCAAGTGACGGCAGCCGCTATTCCGAAACATCGAAACGGGCCGGCCTGTATATCCTCTATACACTGTTCGCAGCGGCCGCCCTGCTGCTGGCTGCGCTTGCTGCCGGACTTGTCCAGACGGGTCATTATATTGGAAGTGCGGTGGTATTGCTTGCCGGCGCTGCCATCGGTTATGTGCTCGTGCAGCTCATCCGTGCGTAATCCACACAATTTGTAATTGCAATTTCATTTCAGTACACTTGATTATACCTTATTCGTAAAGGAGTCCTCTACAAATGACTTTGAAGAAAACGTTAACAATCGCAGGCTCGGATACGTCCGGAGGTGCGGGCATCCAGGCAGACCTGAAGACTTTCCAGGAGCTCGGCACGTACGGCATGACCGCCCTGACTGTCGTCGTGACGATGGATCCGGACAACAATTGGAGCCATAATGTTTATTCCCTGCCGATCGACGTCGTCAAAGCGCAGATCAAGACAGCGCTTTCCACCGGGATCGACGCAGTGAAGACAGGCATGCTGAGCACGGAGGAAGTCATCCAGACCGCAGGCGAAGCGATCAGTGAATCCGGCGCGGAACATGTCGTCATCGATCCGGTCATGGTGTGCAAAGGGGAGGACGAAGTGCTGAACCCCGGCACTGTCGATGCGATGATCGAATACCTGCTGCCGCGTGCGGAAGTCGTGACGCCGAACCTGTTCGAAGCGGGACAGCTTGCCGGCATGAAGACGCCTGCGACGATCGATCAGATGAAGACCGTCGCAGAGAAGATCCATTCCCTCGGCGCGAAGAACGTCGTCATCAAAGGCGGGAAGCAGCTGCAGCACGACAAAGCGGCGGATCTGTTCTATGACGGAACGGCACACCTGCTGCTCGAATCCGAAAAGACCGACACGCATTACAACCACGGGGCGGGCTGCACATTCGCAGCAGCCATCACAGCGAACTTGGCGAATGGCGCAGACATGAAGAGCGCAGTCATCGACGCCAAGGCGTTCGTCGCTGGCGCCATCGCCAACGGCTGGAAGCTGAATGAGTACGTGGGACCCGTCATGCATGGCGCGAAAAACCGTTTCGGCGGACCTGAGATCACTACAACTGAAGTATGACAGACCGCAGGCACTGGAAAGTCCCCCTTCCCAGTGCTTTTTCCATGCCGGAACTGCAAAACTGCATTTCGTTTCGCAACCCGATATACTTATCTATAGTGAAAAAAACTCAGCCGGAGGAGGAACAACCATGGAACCAGTGAAACAAGAAGAGCTCCAGAAGCTCATCGATTCCTTTGCAGGCAAAGATGTCTACATCCATCTGGAGACGACGAACGGCGCCTACGCGGCCCATTTCCAGGAAGGATTCTTCAATGCGGGCGCATTCATCCGCAATATTGTCGTCAATTACGAACTCGGGAAAGTCGCAGGGGAATCCCCGCACCGCGTCGGTCTGAAACTGCCTTCGGGCTGGATCTATGCGCAGGGCATCACTCATTACGAGCTCGACGAATACGGCCGCCTGCTGATGGCAGGACTCGGTCCGGACGGCAAACTTGCTGTCGCTCTGCAGATCAGCGAAACACCATTCACATATTGAGAGTACAGAAGGAGGAACTTGAACTATGGAACAAGAACGCCATGTATTGGTCATTTTTCCGCATCCGGACGATGAAGCATTCGGCGTGTCGGGCACGATCGCCACATATCTCGAAATGGGAGTGCCTGTGACATATGCCTGCCTGACGCTCGGCGAAATGGGACGCAACCTCGGCAACCCGCCGTTCGCGACCCGGGAAACGCTGCCCGGCATCCGCAAGAAGGAGCTGCAGGCTTCCGCTGACGCCATGGGGCTCACCGACCTTCGGATGATGGGTCTCCGTGACAAAACGGTAGAATTCGAAGACGATGAAAAGATGGTGAAGATGATCCAGGGACTGATCGACGATACGAACCCGTCGCTCGTCATCACGTTCTATCCCGGACTGTCGGTACACCCCGACCACGAAGCGACCGCCCGCGCGGTCATCGAAACGATACGCCGCATGGACGCCGGCGACCGGCCGAAAGTGTATACGATCGCGTTCGACAATGACACGGTCAACCAGATCGGCCATCCGGATGTCCATCATGATGTATCGGGAGTCAATGAGAAAAAACTCGGCGCCATGAACGCCCACGCCTCTCAGACGGTCTGGATGATGGAAGCTATGCAGAAACGTCTGGACGAACAGGATCCCGATGCGCTAAAATGGTTGAACACAGAACATTTCTACACATATACTTTTTAATAAGGAAAACGCTTTCATTTGGAAAGCTTCCGGAATTGCCCGTTTACCGGGCATCTCTCCGGGTATACATACAGGGCTTCAGACGAAATAAGTTGTTTACTTTTTGATATTCATTCATTAAAATGAATAAATATACATAGTATGCAAGACTTCATACATAAGGAGCCTTCAGAATGAAAAAAGCGTCTTTGTCGAACTGGTTATTGTTTTTGCTCCCGTCCTTAGCGGGAATCCTGCTGTTCATGGTGCCGATGAAATTCGGCGGCGAATGGCTCGTGCCGGTCGCTGTATTGGCAGACTGGCTGTCCGGTCTCGTGGAACCTATTATGCCGTTCGCGGCGATGGTGCTGATCATCATCTCTGCGGTCGGTTCGGTGATTTACCTCTTCATACCGTTCAAAGATGAAGAGAATCCGACATTCCCTGAAAAACTCTTCAAGATGACACCGTTCTGGACACTGACCCGTGTGGTCGGAGCTGTTTTCGCTGTCATGGTGACGTTCCAGCTCGGACCGGAGGCGATTTGGAGCGAGAATACAGGCGGCATGCTGTTATCGCCGGACGGCCTGGTGTCGTTCCTGTATACAATCTTCCTGTTCGCCGGTCTGTTCCTGCCCTTGCTGCTGAATTTCGGTCTGCTCGATTTTTTCGGAACGATGATGGTCAAAATCATGCGTCCGCTGTTCAAGCTGCCCGGCCGGTCATCGATCGATGCGCTGACGTCCTGGGTGGGTGACGGGACGATCGGTGTGCTGCTGACAAGCCAGCAATATGAAGAAGGCCATTACACGAAGCGGGAAGCTGCCGTAATTGCTACGACGTTTTCAATCGTTTCAATCACCTTCTCGCTGGTCATCATCCGTGAAGTCAACCTGGAACAATATTTCGTGCCTTTTTACGCGACGGTTGCATTGGTCGGCGTTGTGCTCGGCCTGATCATGCCCCGGATCTATCCGCTTTCCCGGAAACCTGACGAACATATAGACGGTTCTCCGCAGGACGACTCGGAAAAAAAGATTCCTGAGGGGTACAATGTGGTAACCCACGGTCTGAAAAGTGCGCTTGAGACAGCCGATAAGAACCGTTCCCTTGGCAAAATGGCCGGCGATGGTTTCCGCAACGTCCTCGATATGTGGCTCGGTGTCGCGCCGATCGTCATGGCGTTCGGTACGATCGCGACGATGCTCGCAGAGTACACGAGCCTCTTCACGATTCTCGGGAAACCGTTCGTACCGCTGCTGAACGTGCTCGGCATTCCGGAGGCAGCGGAAGCGGGCTCCCTGATGATTGTCGGGATTACCGACATGTTCCTGCCGGCTTTGCTTGCGAACGGTCTGCTTACGGAGCCGATCACGCTCTTTACAGTGGCCACCATTTCCGTCGTGCAGCTCATTTACTTATCTGAAGTCGGCGGACTGATCTTAGGGACGAAAATCCCAGTCAATCTGTGGGATCTCATCGTCATCTTCCTGATTCGTACACTGATCGCGCTGCCGATTGTGGCAGGCGTCGCCCACTTGATTTTTTAATGAACCCCCCCTCTTTCCGCTTCTGCGGAAGAGGGGTTTTTTGTGTGATGATATGCGGCGGATGGGTTTAATTGGGGAAAATGCAGTGCGTGGGGGGCGGCAATTGTGAAGTTATGAGCAATTTGGAGTGGGTTATGAGCGGAAATCTGGGTTTATGATCACTTCCGAGGGTTTATGAGCAGACACTGGGTTTTATGATCACTTTGGCGAGTTTATGAGCGGAACGGCCGGGTTTATGATCACTTTGCTTTCACCAGCGCCCCCTTGCCCCGACGGCACTACGAAAAAGCCGGAGCCGCAGGCGGAGCTGACAAGCCAATCTTTGATTTGTCTGTTTTCTGCGCGGCTCGGGGACGTGCGGACGTTAGGGATGAGCCGCGGCCCTCGCAATTTTGAAGTTATGAGCACTTTGGAGTGGGTTATGAGCGGAAATCTGGGTTTATGATCACTTCCGCGGGTTTATGAGCGGAAACTGGGTTTTATGATCACTTTGGCGAGTTTAAGAGCGCAACGGCCGGGTTTATGATCACTTTCCCTGTTTTATGAGCAAAACGCCCCGCGCGGCGGGGCGTTCATCATCAGGCGTTCACTTTTTTACGGATCTTCTCGAGCATGTCCGCGACCATCGTGTCCATGTCGTAGGTTGCTGCAAAGCCCCATTCGGCTTCCGCCGCAGAGCAGTCGAGGGAATTCGGCCAGCTGTCGGCGATCGACTGGCGGACCGGGTCGACGTCATACGCCAATTCGAATGACGGGATGTGCTTTCGGATGGCTGTGGCCAGCTCTTCCGGATCGAAACTCATCGCCGTCACGTTGAACGCATTCCGGTGGATGAGGTTCGAGGCGTCCGTCTCCATCAGGTCGACGATCGCCTGCAGGGCATCCGGCATGTACATCATATCCATGTACGTGCCTTCTGCGATGAAGGACGTATACTTCCCGTCCTCGACCGCTTTGTAGAAGATATCCACTGCGTAGTCGGTCGTGCCGCCGCCGGGCTGTGCGACATACGAAATGAGGCCCGGGAACCGGACGCCGCGCGTATCGACGCCGAACTTCTCAAAGTAATAGTCACAGAGCAGTTCACCGGAGACTTTGTTGACGCCGTACATCGTCGTCGGCCGCTGGAATGTGTCCTGCGGCGTATTGTCTTTCGGCGTCGATGGGCCGAATGAGCCGATCGAACTCGGCGTGAAGAACTGCAGATCGAGTGCGCGCGCCGTTTCAAGCGCATTCACCAGGCCGCCCATATTGAGGTTCCATGCAAGCAGCGGGTTCTCCTCCGCCTTCGCAGACAGCAGTGCTGCCATGTGCATCAGTGTGTCGGCGCCGAATTCTTTCGCGAGTTCCGTCATCTTCACACCGTCAGTCACGTCAAGAATCGCAAACGGTCCGTCCATCTCCGTCTGAGGCTCCCGGATATCAGTTGCCAGCACATTTTCCGTTCCATATTCGTTACGCAGTTTGACGATCAGTTCCGAGCCGATCTGACCGAGTGCTCCGGTCACCATGATTTTTTTCATCTGTCTGCCTCCTATGACTGTTTGTATTTATGGAGAGGACACATTTTATCAATAAAATAAAAGATCCTTTGTTTCTCGATGAAATCGATTATAAACTGTTCTGCTCATAAAAACAATATTTCATACAGTGATGCAGGTAATTATCTGAAAGCTATGCTACAATAAAAGCAATTGGAGGGTGTGTCTCTTGAAGGATAATCCATTTATCGTGCGGGGCATTGCCCGCTGGCTGATGCTGTTCGCGGGCGGTGTGCTGCTGACAGTCGTCCTGCTGTTCGCGGACATCCCGTTCTGGGCGGTGTTCGCCATCATCATGATGCTCTATCTGCTGGTCACCATGGGCTGGCCCCTGTACATCATCTACCTGTCCAGGAACGTGAAGAAAATTGATGCGTTCCTAGCGAAGAACCGGTCGAATGCCATCTTCGGCTACGCCTATGCAGTCGGTCATGAACCGGCGGATCGAGTGATCGGCGCGCTGGAAACCATTTTGCAGACGTTCAAGCAGCCGAAACTGCAGGCGGTGTACGCTGCCAATCTCGCGGTCTGGCAGCGGGATGCCGAAGCGCTGCATCGTCTCGCCATCCACCTGCCGTCTGCGGATTACGTCAATTACTACACGGCCTGTGCTGTCCTGATGGAAGGAAATACGGAACGCGCCGAAACAATCCGCCAATCCATCCGGAAGGCCTGGATGTCGCACGCCCTTCAAGCCGGGATTGCCGGGCAGGCCGGTGACCGGACCGCTTACCGCAGGGAAGCGGAACTGGCGGCAGCCCATTCTCGCGGTGTCCAGCATTACATTATCGTTTCTCTGTTTGAACGGGAAGACAGCCTTTTCCCGATACCTTCATAGGAGGGATAGCAATGGAGTACACCGAAGACACAGCCGTTGAACTGAAAGACGGGCGCAGGGGGGTCATCCTCCTCGTGCGCGCGGACGAGCCGACCCGGTATGACATCGAGCTGACGGACGGTGAGATCACGACCGTCTTCCACGATGAGATTGCGGCCAAAGACGATTTTCCGGTCAAATGAAAACAGCCTGGACAGAATTTCTTGTCCAGGCTGTTTTTCACGGGTTTGAGCGGTCCCTTCTGTAATCAGTATAGCTGCATATCAGCTGACGGCTGCATAATGAGCAGGACTGCCTCCTTTGGAAAAGGCTGTTTCCGTTCCCGGGAAAGGGATCGGAAACAGCCTTCTTTTATTGGATGACGCCGAGTTCTTTGCCGACTTTTTCATAGATAGCAAGCGCATCATCGAGCATCGCTTTCGTATGGGCAGCGGTCGGCATGTTGCGCACGCGGCCGGTGCCTTTCGGGACGGTCGGGAAGACGATCGATTTTGCGTAGACGCCTTCTTCCGCCAGCCGTTTGGAGAACTGCTGGGTCAGCTTCTCTTCGCCGATGATGCACGGCGTGATCGGTGTTTCGGAATTGCCGATGTCGAAGCCGAGCTTCTTCAGGCCGTCTTTCAAGTAGTTGCCGTTCTCCCACAGCTTGTCGTGCAGTTCGGTGGATGCGCTGATCTTATCGAGCGCCCCCATGATCGCTGCCACGTCGCCCGGCGGTACAGCCGTCGAGAACAGGAACGGACGGGAGCGGACTTTCAGCCAGTCGATCAGCTTCTGTGTGCCGGCCACATAACCGCCGACAACACCGACTGCCTTCGAGAGCGTCCCCATCTGCATGTCGATCTCCTTTTCAAGGCCGAAGTGCTTGACGGTCCCCTTCCCTTTTCCGGTGACGCCTGAACCGTGTGCATCGTCGACGTAGGTGATGAGGTCGAATTCCTTTGCAACTTCGACCGCACCCGGCAGGTTCGCGATGTCGCCGTCCATCGAGAAGACGCCGTCCGTGATGTACATCACTTTGCCGTACTGGCCCGATTCCGTCGCTTCCTTCGCTTTCGCGCGCAAGTCATCCATATCCTGGTGTTTCACCCGGATGATCTTCGCACCGGAGAGGCGGCAGCCGTCGATGATGGACGCGTGGTTCAGTTCATCGGACAGGATCGCGTCGTTTTTGTTCATGACCGCGGAGATGGCCGCCATGTTGCAATTGAAGCCGGACTGGAACGAAATCGCCGCTTCGGTGCCTTTGAACTCGGCGAGTTTCTTCTCGAGTTCGATATGAATGTCGAGCGTTCCGTTGATGGTGCGGACGGCACCTGCACCGACCCCGTATTTCTTGACCGCTTCGATGTTGAGCTGTTTCAGGTCTTCATCTGTCGCAAGACCGAGATAGTTGTTGGAGGACAGATTGATGAGTTCTTTGCCTTTGATTTTGATGATCGGGCCGTTCGGGCCTTCGACAGGTTCGATTTCGTTATACAGTCCCTGGTCTTTCAGTTCCTGCAGGTTTTCGTCTAGAAATTGGTTGAGTATGTGTGACAAACTGATCTCCCTTTCGACACGTGATGCTTTAAGTGTAGCATAATCGGACCGGTTCCCGGTACCGTTGCGTGTCAGACCGGCAGCAGGGTGAGCAGTGTCTTCGATTTTTCCGAGAATGCCTGCTGATCGAGCGCGCTGTCCATTGCGGCATCGATTCTGCCTGTCAATCCGGCATATCGGTGCATCGCTTCCGCCGCTTCGCCTATCGCAGCCTTGTAGCGGAGACGGATGGCATCGATTTTCCGTTCGGCCAGTTCGTCTTTCGCGCAAAGGCCTGCAAGGTTCAGGATTTCATCGCCTTCCCGCTCGATGTCGTAGACGTGCGGTTCCGTAGCATCGATCAGACAGACTGACAGCTCCGGGAATTGGATGACGTCAATGCTTCCGGCGTCCAATCCGCACCAGCCGTATTCGGTATCGATGCCCCGTTTCTCCGCTTCCGCAGCGAGCGCTTTCATCATCGTCGACTTCCCCGTGCCCGGGAGTGATTTGATGAGGATCCGCCGTTTCGCCGTCTTCGTGATGGAGGGGATGAAGTCATGCGCACCTGATGCGGACAGCGAGCCGATGATACGGTGGGTGACAACGGCTTCCTTGTTCAGCCGCAAGGTCCCGAACAGGTCCGCTGCAAGTTTCGCGGTGATGGCCGTATGCTCGGCCCAGTCCATCCGTGCGATGTTGACCGCCTCCCATTCGTCGTGGATGGCCTTCGCTTCCGAGAGGGACTGCAGCGCTTTTCCTAATACCGCTTCCGCTTCCTCCGTATGCTGGACGATCGACGGATTGACTGCACGCAGTTTGTCTTCATCATAGACATCGTAGAAACTGACGACACGGTGTCGGCCGCCGAGATCTGCAGGCTCCAGGGAGACCGGTGCGGAGGCGGAGATGTAGAGGATGCCGGCGTCCTTGACGTAGATGCCGTCGGTCTTCTCCAGATGCAGTGGACTCCTGAACCTCTCGATATCACTGCCGCGGCTTGCGTGGAGTGCTGCCAGTTCGTTGAGCAGGCCGGACAGGGCGAATGCCGGCGGTGTTTTGATGAATACCGTGACCGCCGCCTGCCGGATGAGATGATCATACTTATGGATGATGCCGTCTCCTGTATAGGCTGTTCCCATAGATTCCGTGATGCTTCCTGTCATCATGACCACCCTTTCTGAACACGTCTCTTACAAGATATGAGGAAGGGGACGAAAAAAGCACAGCCGCTGGGGGCTGTGCCGGGAGACTCATAGAAGGGCTTCGATATTGGGCTCGCCCGCCGCGCGCAGCAGCAGCCGCTGGCACTGGGGCATGGCGATATGGACGACCTGCCCGATCAGCAGGGCGATGAGAACCGTGCCGATGCCGACGGGTCCGCCGAGCGCCCAGCCGAGCAGCGCGACGATCACTTCGATCGAGGTCCGGACGACTTTTACGCTTATATTGAATTTATGGACGATGAGCAGCATGAGGCTGTCCCGCGGGCCTGCTCCCATATTCGGCGAAACATAGAGCCCGATGCCGTACGACATGATCACGACCCCGGCGATGAACATGCCGATGGCGCCCGGGATGGTGTGAATGTCAGGCAGCAGCCAGTTGAACAGGTCGATGAACGACCCGAGCAGCAGCATGTTGAGCCATGTGCCGTATTTCGGCCATTTCCTCTGGAAGGCGGCCGTCGTCAGGACGATGGCGAGCCCCGTGATGATGCTCCAGGAACCGATTGTCAGGCCGACCTTCTGGTACAGGCCGACATGCAGGACGTCCCACGGTCCGATGCCGATGAGCTGCCCTTTGATGGTCATCGCGATTCCGAGCGCCAAGATCATCTGTCCCACTATGAAAAAAATCCATCTCCATTTCCGTAAGGTCATCATATGCATTCTTCTTTCTGAAGCCGTCGCTGGATGGACGGCGAAATGTCACTGTCCATTGTAGCATATGCCTGGGATCGTGGTTTGGCGCGATGGAAGGGTTTTTGTCTGCCGGGTTTTTATGAGGCGGGATGCCGAAGGTGTGAAGTTATGAGCGAAATACAGTTTTAATGATCACTTTCATGAGTTTATGAGCGGTTCGGCACTGTTTATGATCACTTTGCTCTCAGCGGGGCTCGCCGTTCCCGCACAGCCACTTTATTTACACAACTCCACAAAGGGCGCTCCTGTCGCCCGGGCGTAGTCTTCCGGCTTGAGTTTCATCTGGAAGCCAGGTTTACCCGCACTTGCGTAAATGGCAGGTTTGGCTGCCGCCGATTCGTCGAGGAAGACGGGTAGCTGCTTTTTCATGCCGATGGCGGAACAGCCGCCGCGCACGTAGCCGGTGACAGCGGTGAGCTGCTTCAGCGGAAGCATCTCGATCTTCTTCTCCCCTGCTGCCCGTGCCGCCTTCTTCAGATCGAGTTCACGGATGACGGGGATGACGAAAACATAATACCGGTCCGTGCCGGCTGTTGCAACGAGCGTTTTAAAGACGTCCGCTTCGTCTCCCCCATCCGCCGCTGCATTGGCGTCCTCTGACAGGTCACGTTCCAGCAGCTCATGCGGGATGCCCTCGGCTTCGAGTATGCGGATGGCATTCGTTTTGATGTGCTTGTTCTTTTTCGCCATAATGCATCTCCCCTTTCTACGCCATTTAAAAAACCCGCCACTGGATGGGCGGGTTCGAAGGCTGTGCGTCATTCAGGCTGTCAGGAAGAAGGCGGGTGCCGCGACTTCATAGCCGCGCGCACGTGCCTCCGTCTGTACAGCATAGGCGGATGCTGCCTGTTCGTAAAGTTCGCGCATCACATCGGTTACGGATTGCTCTGCCGATACCGTGCCTTCCGACCGTTCTTCGAGAGCCGCCTCGGCAAGCTGAGCGGACCGGAGACGGTCTTCGAGTGCGAGCTGCGCTTCGGCTTCCATGATTTTAGCGGACGCAGCCGCAGCGAGCTGATGGTCCACTTCGGCGGGATCCGATGCGGACAGCGCTTCGCGGCGGACATTCCGCCAGCTGTCGATCGTCTCTTCCAGCGTTTCACCGAGCGGCAGGGCCACCTGCTTGAGCTGGCCGGCTCCGAGTTTACGGAACGGCTCCGCTGCCGGCAGTTCCTGGGCCGCCTGCAGATTGCGGGCCGCCTCTTCGCGTCTGGCCGCGTTGCCGCGCACATAGGCGTCATCCCGGCTGTAGGCCGCTTCGGCTTTCAGTCTGCCGGCTCGCACTTGCTGGGACACTGCCGGGCTCATCGATATGGAAACCATCCTGCTCACCTCCGTCCAAAACTTGTGTATCCAGTATACAGCAAGGCTTTTTGAGGTTCATGAGGCCAAGGAAACTTTTTCTTACTTGTCAAATAGTTTCTTCAGCGCATCCGCCATTGCTGTGTTTTCCGGTTCTTCGTGCTCCTGCTTCTTAAGATACTTCTGGACGTCGCGCTTATCGGCCTTTTTGCCTGAACTTTGGGCCCGCCGTTTTTCGAACGCCGACAGCTTTTCCCTGTAGCCGCATTTGCAGACGAAGATCTTGCCGTCGCCGTGCCCGCGCAGTTCTAATTTCTTCTTGCAGTTCGGGCAGCGGGCATTCGTCAATGTGGAGACGGTCTGGCGATGACCGCATTCACGGTCCTGGCAGACGAGCATCTTGCCGCGTTTGCCGTTCACTTCAAGCATCGGTTTTCCGCAGTCCGGACACAGTTTGCCGGTGACGTTATCGTGCTTGAACTTCTTGTCATCGGCTTTGATGTCCCGGATCGTTTTCTTCGAGAAGTCGATCATGCCTTGGATGAACTGGTCTTTCTTCAGTTTGCCGGCGGCGATCTTGGACAGGTCATTCTCCCATTCCGCCGTCAGTGCGGGCGATTTCAAGTCTTCAGGGACCAGTTCAAGCAGCTGCCGGCCCTTGGATGTAGTGTAAATGTCATTCCCTCTTTTTTCGATGACAAACATACCGAACAGCCGCTCGATGACGTCCGCCCGCGTCGCCACGGTTCCAAGTCCGCCGGTTTCACCAATTGTCTTGATGAGTTCTTTCGATTCCCCTGCCATGAACTGCGCCGGGTTCTCCATCGCAGCGAGCAGTGTCCCTTCATTGAACCGTGCGGGCGGCTTCGTTTTGCCTTCCGTGCGGTTGAACGCGCGGATCTGCAGGGTCTCGCCTTTCTTCAGTGCAGGCAGAGCATCGGTGTCCGCTTCTTCTTCATCGGATGAATAGACGGCTTTCCAGCCTTCATCGGTGATCGTCCGGCCTTTCAATGTGAACGTCTCGCCGCCCGCGGTCAGTTCTGCTGTCAGCTGCTCATACCGGAACGGCGGGTAGAAGACAGCGAGGAACCGCTTGACGATCAGGTCGTAGAGCCGGTTCTCCTTATCGGAGAGCGCATGCAGCGACGGACTTTCCTCTGTCGGGATGATCGCATGGTGATCGGACACTTTACTGTCGTTGATGACGCCTTTCTGCGGCTTGAGTGCACCTTTGCGCAGCAGTGCGTTCACCGCTTTCCGGTATGGCCCGATTTCGACCGCTTTCACACGGTCTTTCAATGTGTTTTCCATATCGCCCGTCAAGTGTTTCGAGTCCGTCCGCGGGTACGTCACCGCTTTGTGGCGCTCATACAGGTTCTGCAAGGTCGACAGTGTTTCCTTCGCGGACCATGACCAGCGGCGGTGCGCTTCTTTCTGTAGCTCGGTCAGGTCGAACAGCGGCGGTGCCGGCTGCGATTTCGGCGCCGCGTTGACATCTGTGATCCTGCCTTCCGTAACCGAGTCGAGCTTATTGAGTTTCTCGTTCATGACCGCTTCGTCGAAGGCCTGCGTCTGCCCCTTGGCGTCACGCCACGTGAAGCGCCCTGCTTCGGTCAGCGCCTGCATGCCCCAATACGGCTTCGGCTGGAACTGCTGGATCTGCTTTTCGCGTTCAGCAATCATCGCGAGGGTTGGTGTCTGCACGCGGCCTGTCGACAATTGGGCATTGTGCTTCACGGTCAGCGCCCGGGTTGCGTTAATGCCGACGACCCAGTCGGCTTCTGCCCGTGCAGCCGCCGCCTCGTACAGGTTGTCATACGCTTTGCCGTCTTTCAGATGGGCGAAACCGTCTTTGATAGCCTTATCCGTGACGGATGAAATCCAGAGCCGTTTGATCGGCTTACGGTTTTTCGCGAGTTCGAGGATCCAGCGGGCCACGAGTTCCCCTTCACGTCCGGCATCGGTCGCGATAATGACTTCTTTCACGTCGTCGCGGCGAAGCAGCGCTTTCACAGCGTTATATTGTTTGGTTGTCTGTTTGATGGGTGTCAGCTTGAAGGGCTCCGGAATGATCGGCAGGTGCTCCATCTTCCACTCTTTGTATTCATTGCCATAGCCTTCGGGATCCGCATGTGTCACGAGGTGGCCGAGCGCCCATGTGACGATGTACTTGTCCCCTTCCAGAGAGCCGTTCCCTTTTTTATGACAGCCGAGCACACGTGCGATATCACGCGCGACGGATGGTTTTTCTGCGAGTACTACTGATTTTGACATGGTCAGTCCCCTTTCACTTAAGTCCATTATACGGAATCGGCGCTAGCTTTTCAGTGTTCATCCGTTAAAAAAGCCCGCCCTCCGGAATTCCGGTGCGGGACGGGCGGTTGTTCTTATTGTTCGTCAATCATACCGGTTGTCAGCTCTTTGCCCATCTCCGTATATTTCACGAAGACCCGGGCGAGCTCCTTCAGCCGGTCATGCACGTTGTCATCGATGATCTTGCCGGTTTCATCAAAGTGATCTCGGTGCGTGTAGACGTAGTTCGGTGTCACGAGGCACCGGAAGTAGTCGAGGATCGGTTTCATCTGGTTCTCGACGACGAGGTGGTGCTGGTACGTGCCGCCGTTCGCGACGATCGATACCGGTTTGTAGCGCATCGTCCGCGGCGGCAGCATATCGAATGCATTCTTCAGCACACCGGGGATCGATCCCTGGAACACCGGTGTCGCGATGACATAGCCGTCCGCTTCCTCGAACTTGCGGATGAGCTGTTTCATGTCGTCGTTGTAGTCGTCCGCCGGCCGGCCGTCGACGAATTGGTGATCGTAATCTGCGAAACTGAGCCGCTCCATGTCGAAGCCGCAGCCTGTTTCCTCAATGTATTTCTCGACAGTATCGAGCACGATGCCCGTTTTGCTGCCGATAATGGTCCCGTCCACAAACAAAACTTTCAAAATGTCCGTACCTCCTAATGATCATCTCACTGTTCATGGTATCAGAAAGAGTTGGAATTGACTTGCAATCAGCTTGACGGCTCCTTGGACGGTCCTGGCTGGATCGGCGGGGGCGCATCGCCGGGCAGTGCCGGCTTCCCTTTGCCCGCTTCTTCGGTGAACCGCTTTTCCACATGGACCTGGTCGGCGCCGTCTTCCCCTTTTTCGACAGCCACCCGCTCTTTCGCCCGTTCGATCTGCTTCACAGGGTGCGACAGGGCGACGACCGTATCTCCCGCAGACGCCTGCAGCTCCTCGTCCGGCGTGTAGAATTCGACACTGCCGTCTTCCCGCAGAATATACAGCAGGACGGACCGGTCATCCCGCTCCCGCAAGTACTGCGTATAGCTGTACTGTTTGGAGAGGACCGTCTTCCGGAAGACGTGCCCGAGATTCATCCGTTCCTCCAGGTCGTAGATCGACAGGCCTGGTGTGAATAAGGTCCTCCCGCCGGTGACATTGAAGGAGTCGACCCCTTTGCCGACATGGAAGGCCGTCTGGAACAAGTGCTCACGTCCGAGGTCGTGCAGGAAGTCCGCGCATATATGCGCGTTGTACGTATCTGCTTTCGTCATGGCGAGCATGTACCGGTACGGTGTCATGTCGAGATTGTACTCGGTCTGTTCGGACAGGATGTCGCCGACACGGCTCGGCAGTCCGAGCTTCCGGGCATGGGACAGACCCGCCCAGGAATTATCGATCATCAGCACGGCATTGCCGGTCTCTTCGATGGACCTTGCCAGTTCAGCTCCGAATTTCGTGCCGCCGACAATGAGGACACCTGACTCATCCGTCGTCGTCAAGTTGAGCCGCCGGGCGAATGGGCCGATCGTGAAGCCGTGCAGGACGACGGTCGACAGGACGAGCGCAAAGGTGAGCGCCGTCAGCAGATCCGCGTCTTTGTAGCCGTTTTCCAGCAGAATCGATGCGAAGTAGCCGGACACGGTCAGGGCCACGATTCCCCGCGGGGCGATCCAGCCGATCAGGTTACGCTCCCGGTAGGAGAGATCGGTGCCGATTGTGGAGATCCAGATGGACAGCGGCCGGACGATGAACAGCATCGCCAGCACGTAGAAGATGATATGCCAGTCCGCAATCTCGATGAGGACGTGCGGATCGAGCGACGCCGTCAGCATGACAAAAATTCCGGAAATGAGCAGGACGGAAATGTTTTCCTTGAACTGGCGGATATCATGGATGGATGTCAGGTGCATGTTCGCCATGACGATCCCCATGGCCGTGACGGCTAGCAGTCCGGTTTCGTGCATGATTTCATCCGATACGACAAATGCAAACAGCACGACTGCGAACAGGACGGGGGCTTTCAGGAATTCCGGGACGGCCCCTTTCTCGAACGCTGCGCCGAGGACACGGGCGGATGCCCAGCCGATGAAGACCGCGAACAGCGAGGCGGCCGCAAACAGGCCGAGCGCGCCGAGCGTCACCTGGGCGTTGATGAATTTGATGAACTCGAAGGCGAAGACGGCGAGCAGTGCACCGAACGGGTCCACGATGATGCCTTCCCATTTCAGGAGTGCCGCCGGCCGCGGTTTCAGTTTCGCCTGCCGCAGCATCGGCAGGATGACGGTCGGTCCCGTGACGATGAACAGCCCGCCGATTACGAAGGCGACCGCCCAGGACAGGCCGGCGACATAGTGTGCCGCGAGCGACCCCGCAATCCAGGCGATGAACGCGCCGGCCGTGACGATGCGTGTGAGCGGCCGGCTGAATCCTTTGATCTCCCGGAAGTCGAGGTTCAGGCTCCCTTCGAACAGGATGATCGCTACGGCAAACGAGATGATCGGGCTGAACAGGTCCCCCATCGATTCTTTCGGGTTGATGAAGCCGAAGACCGGCCCCACGACCAGCCCGGCCAGCGCCATGACGACGATGGCAGGCAGCCGGAAGCGCCAGGCGACCCACTGGGACAGGATGCCGATCAGCACGACAAGCATGAGATCCGCAGCTAGTGATCCAAACATTCGGTTTTTGACACTCCTAACGCGTTGAAATTTCGTTTTAGTGTACCACAATCAGACTCGGAAACAACTTTTTCACCCAGATTGCGAGAGTGCCCGGCATCCGGCCGAATTGTGTCTGGATGCCGACAAATTCGATGAAGTGTCCGATACCTCGCGCAATCTGTCCGATATGGCCGGCCATCTGTCCGATACTTCGCGCCAACTGTCCGATACACCGCGCCAACTGTCCGATATCATCCAATCCCCCGCTGCTCCGCCGGCCGCAATGTTCATAATCTCGTCCCGCTGCTCATAGAGTGGACAGCAAGAGATTGCAGGAAAGGATGATTCCTATACTTACACAACCGACGAAGCTGATTGCATTCGATCTATCATCGGCTGACGAAAAGAACGGATACCCCGTGCGCCGTGCGCTCCGGATTGCAGAAGAACTCGCAGCGGAGGCTGACACGGTCTTCATCACCAGCCAGGACCTGGCCCTGCCCGACACATGCCGCCGCATTCAGGCCGCCACCCAGCGCGACCTGCTGAGCACACTCGCCTTTCTGAAACCGGATGTTCTGGTCCGCGATTGCGGCAACACCGCCAAAGAGGAATCGGAAGCCGTGCGGAATCTCGTGCCCGCCGTCCTCCATTTCGACGATTTCGGCGAAGGCGGACAGGCTGCCGATCTCGTCATCCAGACATTATATGGAGACTCGGAATTCAATGTGACAGAAACCTATAAGACCGGCATCGGGACATTCCTGCCGGATCCGCGCGCCGACGAGCTGCGCAGACAGCGGGACGGGCAGACTGCCGGTGATCCGCCCCGGCTGCTCATCGCATTCGGCGAGATCGATCCGGGCAATCTGACATTCCGGGCATTCCGGCATGTCATGAACCTCCAGATCCCGCTCAATGTCACGATCCTGCTCGGCCCGTCCTACGCACATGATGACAGCTCCCTCCGGATGATGGCGCTCAGCCGGCGCAACACGGCCATCAAGAAAGCGCCGCACGACTTCCTGAGCCTGGCGGCGGCATCGGATATCGTCATCTGCGGCGGTGGCTACATGCCGTACGACGCGGCGAGTCTCGGTGTTCCGTGCATCGTCCTGGCCCAGAGCTCCTTCGAAACCGAGCTGCAATTTCCGTCTGACCGAGACGGTTTCACGCATCTCGGTCTCGGCCGCAAAGTGAAGCAGTCGAACCTTTTAAACGCCATCATGGAACCGCTCCTCCACGACTCCCTCCGGCAGCGCGATATCGACCGCCAGCTGTCCCTGCCGCTCGGCAAAGAGGCGGACAGCGTATTCGAAGCCGTCCGTTACCTGCTTGAGCATCCGAAACGGGCTGTCCCCGGCAAGCCGGTCCCTGATGTGGTAAACTGATGAAAACACATCAGGAGGTCCAATTTATGACCAAATCACAGATCGAATCGGAAATTGCAGAACTGAAGATGGAGTACATCAGCCTGCAGGGGGATATCGAAAAACTCGAATCGACTGGGCACGGAGACTCCGTACAGAAGGCGGAAAGCCGCCTGGCACGGATGGAAGAGCGTCTTGCAGACCTCAACCGGCAGCTTGCCGAACTGGGATGACCTAAACTTATCTAAGTTGAATTGAACCGAACCATAAAAAGGCCTCCCTTCCTGATCTGGTTGGGAGGTCTTTTCCGGTTCAATAAGAGGTCAGCTTAAGCCACTCCTGCAGCGCGTAGATAATCCGCTGCGGCCGGGTCAGCTTGCTCTGGTATTCATCGATATCCAGTGTATACATGGCATCCTCGTTGTCCCACAGCCGGGTGAAGTACGCATCCAGCTCATCGGACAGCCCGCTGTCTGCCGGCGCGGTGATGTACAGATCGTTTTCCAAATTATAATTATCGAGCGTCCGTTCCGTCAGGTTGGAGGAACCGTTCAGGACATGCACGTTCCCTGCACGCTCGATCATGACGAGTTTCGTATGGAACTGGCCGACGACCGTGTTATACCACCGCACCTCGATCCGGCCCCCGCTGTCTTCCACGAGTTTCTGGACGACCGGCCGGTTCGGCAGGCCGGATTTCTCGTTGCCGAACGAGTTCTGGTTCGGGTCGAGGATCAGCTTGACTTCCACCCCTCGGTCCGCCGCCTCCGTCACGGCCTTCACAACATCCGGCTCCGCAATGAAAAACATGCCCATGCGGATACGGTCGCCTTCCTTCGCGGCAGCCAGCTGCTCCATCAGGACGTCCTTGACCTTCTTCTCGGTCAGATACTGGATGGCATACTCTCCGTCCTCCGGTTCGTCCGCTTCCACCCGGGGAAGCGTCTGACCGGACTCCTCTTTCGTATAATTCACGACAGCCTCTTCCGCTTCGACCATGTCGTTGATGATCGGGCCGCTCACCTTGAACGCGACATTACCGTGAAATCCGCTCGCATTATGCGGATTTCCCGATGTCACGAGTCCGGCTTTGTCAGTCGCGATCATCTTCCGGTGGTTCGACTTGACGTTAAGCAATTCGACGTAGGACGCGAGCCGGAACTTCGGCGCTTCCGACGACATGGCATTCGGAATCCAGCCTTTTCCGCCGATATCACCCCATCGGAAGATCGTCCGGTACAGACCCGAATACAGCGGCATCGAATCCCGAAGCGGCTCGAGGTCCGTATAGACGACTTCCACGCCGGCGTCCGCCAGCTTCGAAAACCACTTCGATTCGTACGATCCATAGCCCGTATTGAGGGGATCGGTGATGAAAACGATCGGCATGTCCGGATGCGCCGTCTTCTTCTGCACCAGCTTATGCGTCAGTGTCTCCGCGATTTTCGGGAAATCATATGGTTCGTCGGTGTAGTGATCCATGAGGAACATATCCAGGATGATGAACTCGTCCGCATCATCGATCATGGAATAGACTTCATCGAATATATAGAGTTCATGGCGCATGCCGTCCCCTTTCTGGTTCTGTGCATAGGTCAGGTCCGTCAACATCTTTACGTCGTCGGTCTTGTGCACGGCGCCCGCGTAATCGACGCCTTCCGGCAGCGGCTTGTATGTATGGTAGATGATTTCTGCTACATAGACCATCAGGTAGATCACAAGGACGGCCAACAATATATGTTTCTGTGTGCGGCTCAGCCACTTCCGTTTGGTCTTATCCTTTTTCTTCGCCATCAGCTGCCTCCTCAATGAACGTCCATCACTGACACATTCCCTGTCGGACCGGCCGGCAAACTAAAAAAGGCTTCCCCGGCTGATGTCGGGAAAGCCTCTCCGGCTGCTTATTCAGGCAATGACGAGCTCGCTGACGGATTGGTCCTGGGTCAGCAGTTCTTTCAAATACTTCTTTGCACGGAACAGGCGCGATTTCACGGTTCCGATTGAGACCTGCATCATTTCCGCAATCTCGATGAGTGAATACTGGTTGACGTAAAAGTATTCGATCGTCGTCTTGTAGATGCCGTCGAGCTGTTCGATTTTGCTGCGGACAGCGGCCCGCAGATCCTGCTGTTCCACGATGTCGCCCGGCAGCGGACTTCCGCTCGGCACGAGATCGAGCAGCGGGATATCGAGCGTGTCCGGCTGGTTCATGACATACTTGCTGCGGCGCACGTCTTTCCGGTACCGGTCCCTGAACGTGTTCATGCAGATCGTCGTCAGCCAGGCTTTCATGCGATCGACACCTTCCATGCGTCCGCTTGAGCGGACGACCTTCACCCATACATCCTGCATGAGGTCTTCCGCTTCTTCTTTGTTGCGTGTCAGTTTCAGGCATAAATGATATAGGTAACGACCATATTGTTCGTGTAATTCATCCAATGTTGGGTTCATGCGTAAACGCCTCCGTGTTCTAGCTGTTACATACAGTATGCACCAGAACCCGGGGACGAACTATCGGTCTTTCTTTCAGCTATCTTACAAACGTGTAAGGTTGCGCAATTTACGTTTCATCTTCCACGACTTCGTCAGGACGCCGTGTGATTTTCAGGCGGACGATCCGGTTGCGGTCCATCTCCTCGATCTCGAACAGCAGCGGCCCATAGGTGAACCGCTCGCCCGGATCGGGCACATGGTCCAGCTCCTGGAAGGCGAAGCCGCCGATCGTTTCATTCTCTGTCGGCAGGTCGATGCCGAGCAGGGCAACGGCTTCCTCGATTTCAAGCCGGCCCTGGCAGACGAGCGTATCTTCCGTATGCTCATAGACCATGGCGTCTTCCGCCTCGTCGGTCTCATCTTCGATCTCCTGGCCGATCATCTCCTCGATGATGTCTTCATGTGTGACAACGCCGAGAGTGCCGCCGTATTCATCCAGCACGATCGCCATATGCTTTTTGTGGGCCAGCATCATCTTGAACACTTTCTCGACACTTGCCGTCTGGACGACGAACAGCGGATCGCGGTCGATCATTTCATCAAACGGCAAGTCAGGATCCATGGACCATTCGATCAGCCGCTTGGAATAGAACACACCGATGATCTTGTCGATGCTCTCCTCATAGATCGGGTAGCGGGTGTAGAAGTATTCGAGCACCGTGCCGCGCACTTCTTCATACGTCGATTCGAGCGGCAGCGCAACGACGTCGGTCCGGTGCGTGCCCATGACATCCAGCACATCCTTCTCCGGGAAATCGAGCACTCCTTTGAGCCGCTCGGATTCCTCGTGCTGGAACGTCCCTTCCGTCGACGCGATGTCGACCATTGAACGCAAGTCCTCTTTTGTCAGCGTCGCTTCCTTCACTTTCCCTTTCGAAAGGATGCGGATGAAAAGGTTCGTGAACAGCGCAAGCAAGTATGTGAGCGGTGTCAGCAGCTTGACGAGCAGCCGGATGACGGGAGCCACTGTGTAGGCGAGCGTTTCCGCGAATGTGGCGGCAATCGTCTTCGGCAGCACTTCACCGAAAATGATGAGGACGACTGTCAGAGTCCCTGTCAAAAGTCCGAGCGGCCACCCTTTGTCAATGGCGATCTTCGTGACGATGGTCGGCATCATGATATTGGCGATATTATTGCCGATCAGGATGGCGGTGATCATCCGGTCCGGCTTCGAAATGAGCGCGCGGAGACGGATGGCTTTCGGATCCCCTTGCTCTGCCCGCATCTGGATTCTCATCCGGTTGACAGCTGTAAGTGCAGTTTCACTTCCTGATAAGAAAAATGACATCACTAAAAAGAAGGCAAGTGCGATGAACAAGAGCGATTCCTCCCGGTAAGTTTCCTGGTTTGTTTTGGGATACAGTACTGACGTGCATTCCGGCCGCCAGGTTGCATAGCCGCAAAACGCTTTCCTGCTTATGTATGAAGGTTTTCCAAGCTGTTGGAACAGTATAGCATATGAGGGGTGTCCGGGCGGTGCCGGAAGTCTGCTCTTTTTAGAATTCCCTGAAACTCTGCTATACTTAAGAAATAAGTTCCGCTTCACACATACTGCCCCGGCTGACCGGGAAAGCTGTGCGAGTGCGGCAGCAGACCGGGCCAGTCGCGGAAGTTATTTCTGTTCTTCCCGCTTAGCGGTGAATTTAATCGAAATGAGGGGATTTCCATGGCAACTATGGATCAATTGAATGAGTACTTCGAAAAGAACCGGGACACACACCTGAACCAGCTGAAGGAATTTCTGAGCATCCCGAGCATCAGCGCCCTGTCCGAACATCAGGGGGACATGAAAAAAGCCGCTGAGTGGCTGGCGGAATCGCTGAAGCAGGCCGGCCTCGAGAACGTCTCGATCGAACCGACCGGCGGGCACCCTGCCGTATATGCGGACTGGCTGCATGCGGAAGGCAAGCCGACGATCCTCGTCTATGGTCACTATGATGTACAGCCGGTCGATCCGCTGAATTTATGGGACAGCGAACCGTTCGCACCTGAAGAACGTGACGGCAAGCTCTATGCACGCGGCGCGACGGATGACAAAGGGCAGGCCTTCATGCACGTGAAGGCGGCCGAGGCGCTCATGCAGCTCGACGGGGAACTCCCTGTCAACTTGAAATTCATCATCGAAGGGGAAGAGGAAGTCGGCAGTCCGAACCTCGTGTCCTTCATCAAAGACCACCAGGACAAGCTCGCAGCGGACGCAATCGTCATTTCCGATACGGCGCTCTATGCACCCGGCCAGCCGGCGATCTGTTACGCACTCCGCGGTCTGAGCGGTATCCAGATCGATGTCAAAGGCGCGAAAAGCGACCTGCACTCCGGCACGTTCGGCGGCGGCGTGGCGAACCCGATCCATGCCATCGCGGAAATCATTGCCTCCTTCCACGACAAGGAAGGCACAATCACGGTCGACGGCTTCTATGAGAATGTGCGCCCGCTGAGCGATGAAGAGCGGCAGGCTTACAAGGATCTGAATTTCGATGAAGACGCACAGCGCAAGGAACTCGATGTCCCCGAGCTGTTCGGCGAACCGGGGTACTCGTTCCTCGAGCGCACATCGGCCCGGCCGACACTCGAAGTGAACGGTGTCTTCGGCGGATTCAGCGGGGAAGGCATCAAAACCGTGCTGCCGTCCGAAGCCGGCGCGAAGATCACATGCCGTCTCGTACCGGACCAGACGCCGGGTGAGATCGTCAATAAGCTGAAGGCCCACATCGAAGCACATAAGCCGGAGGGCGTGACTGTCACGGTAACTCCGTTCGACCAGGGACTTCCATACATCACACCGTTCGATCACCCGGCACTCGAAGCAGCGAGCCGGTCGTACGAAAAGGTGTACAATGTCCCGACAGTCTACACACGCGGCGGCGGATCGATTCCGATCGTAGCTGATTTCGATGAAATCCTCGGGCTCCCCGTTGTCCTCATGGGCTTCGGTCTTGAAACCGAGAATCTGCACGGACCGAACGAACATCTGACGCTCGAAAACTTCGACAAAGGATTGCGTGTCCTCGGCGATTATTACGGGGAACTGTCAGGCCTGACGAAGGATCAGCTGAAGATTTGAATCTGATGAGACAGCCCCCCGGCATACTGTGTGCCGGGGGTTTTTCGTGTGGCGGGGAGCGTTTGGGGGGCGGGGGCGGTATCGGACAGTTCTGGACTTCCGTCAAGAAACGTACACCGAAAAAGGAGCGCTTTTTGTGAGAAGTAGCTACCGCGCTTTGCTTGGTGGGACAGGTAAGAAGAATGGTTCCGTTGGAATAATTCTCCTTCCCCGTCTAAAGGGTTACGAAATGAGCGCCTGCTGTGTGCCTGCTTTCTCCAGCTTTTTCTTCTCGAATGATATCGGCGACAAGTAGTCCAGCGTCGAATGACGGCGTCTCGCATTGTAGAATTCATCGATGTATCGGGTGATCTCCTGTCGGGCCTGCGCGCGTGTCAGCTGCCCCCATTGATACACCAGCTCCTTCTTGATGGTCGCATGGAAGGACTCGATGCAAGCGTTATCGTAGGGATCGCCTTTTCGGCTCATACTGATCTGGACCTCACGCTCCTCCAGAAGCTCGATATACTCCTTAGAACAGTACTGGCTGCCTCGGTCTGAGTGGTGAAGAAATCCATTCTTCGGCTGCCGCAGAAGCAGCGCCTTCTTGAGCGCTGAACTGACAAGTTCAGTCTTCATTGAATCACTCATTGTATAACCGATAATCCTCCGGGAACAGAGATCCATTACACTGGCCAGATAAAGCCATCCGTCCTTGGTGTAGATGTATGTAATGTCTGCCACCCAGACAGTATCCAGTTCCTGAACGGCGAATTGCCGATTCAAGAGGTTCGGATAGATCGCCTGGTCGTGATCCGAATCCGTCGTAATCACGAATTTCCGTTGTGTCTTAGCAGCGATCCCCATCTCCTTCATCAGCTGCCCGACGTAGCTTTCGCTGACTAGGTAGCCGATCTCCAGAAGATCCTTATGGATCCGGGGACTGCCATACACACCGTAGTTCATATGATAGAAGATGGCGATGTCCTGCTTCAGCGCCTCCCGGTTTTCCTTGCGAGCCTGCCACTCTTCCGACAGAGGCCGCCGTTTCCATTCGTAATAGCCACTTGTCGAAACATCCAGTATTCCACACATCTTCGCCACACTGTACTTGTTCGAATGCTCTTCTATGAACTGGTACCTTATGACTGGCTTTTCGCGAAGACATGCATAGCCTTTTTTAAGATTTCGTTCTCCTGCTTCAAATCTTCGACTTCTTTCTCAGCCTGGCGAAGCCTCTTTTCGATGTCCTTCGGAGTTGCCATGCCTTCTTCTAGCCGTATCTCCTTGGATGCCTGCCGGTATTTCGCCACCCATTTCCGGATGGTGCTGAGGGCGACACCTGTTTCGTAGGAAAGCTCGGTCATTTTCCGTCCTTCCTCAACGACAAGCCGACAGATGTACACTTTAAATTCATGCGTCTGATGTTTCCCCATAATATACACAACCTCTTTTCAAGTAGTTTGAATATAACAAAAAGGAGCGCTGGTGTGTACGTTTTTTATGGTAGCACCAGTTCGGGCGATGTATCGGACAGTTGGCGGGAGATATCGGACAAATCGCGGAAAGTATCGGACAGTTCAGCGCAAGTATCGGACACTTCGCCGAATTTATCGGCATCCGGGCACAATTCAAGAGCATGGCTGGTGTTCGCTCCGCTCATTTCCTGTCAGCCCCGTCGCGGGCGCGGTGGCTCTCAAAAGTCCCGGACGGCTTCATGGCGCGAAGAAACGCACAAGTCAGCCCTCCTCCAGGGCAGTATCGGACAGTTCGGGCGATGTATCGGACAGTTGGCGTGGGGTATCGGACAGATCGCGGAAAGTATCGGACACTTCATCGCAAGTATCGGACACTCCGCCGAATTTATCGGCATCCGGACACATTTCAAGGACAGCCGCTAAAATTTTTCGCAAAAAAAAGCCCCGTTCTCCGAGAAGAAAGGGGCTTTTGATCATTCTGCTGTGTTTTCCTGCCAATAGGTGACCAGGTCTTCCACCGGCGTACGCGGTTTCGCTTTCGGCAGCTCGTCGAAATGGCCGAACTGCAGCATGCTGATGATCCGCTCCCCCCGCTGTACGCCGAGGCGCTCACGGAATTTCGGGTCATCCAGGAAGCCCGGCGTTTTCCAGCAGGTGCCGATGCCTTTGTCCCACGCCAGCAATTGGACGTTCTGAATCAGCGTGCTTGCGGCTGCGAAGTCTTCGTGCCGCTGTTTCTGACGCGCGTCTTCCGGTACGATGACGAACAGCGCTGCGCTCGCCTTCGAAAATTTGCTCATCTGTTTATCCAGCGTTTCGTCGTCCAGCTCTTTCCACTTAGGTACACCGAATTCACGAAGGACGTCAAGAAATCGTTCGTATGTGTCTTCTGCAGCGAGGACAAATCGCCATGGATTTCGGTTTCCATGATTGGGCGCCCAGACGGCATCTTCCAGAATGTCCGTAATCTCGCTCTGTTCCACCGGCTGCCCATTGAAGTTCTTGATGGAGCGGCGGGATGTGATTGCGTCTCTTACAGATAATGCTTGTTCGTCCATGAATGTATCTCCTTTTGCAGTTGATACATTCCAGTATACAACATAATGGTGTTCAATACTTGCCAACCGTCGAATTCAGCATCTCATGAAAACTCGTCGTTGATGTGAAAGAAGATGTATTTCGCTTCCGGACGGTATGCATAGGAGTCTTTGTAATCCCAGCTGCGGTGCTTAGCGTTGTACGTATGGGCATTCACAAGAGGGGAAGCCCCGTCTTTCGCAGTGACGATCGTCGAGTGATCGAACCTGCCGTCCCCCTGGAAATCATACAAAATGACATCACCGAGCTGCAGCTCTTCAGCGGACCCGACCTGCCTTGCCGTCAGTCCCCGTTTCGATCCGGCCAGATACCAGCGCAGTGAGTGTGCGACAGACCAGCTGAAACTCCAGTTCCCGCCGGTCATCCACCAGCCGCGGTCCCGCGCCGGACTGCCGTGCATCGGTGCCCCGCCTGCCCGCAGGCACTGTGAAGTATAATTCGTGCAATCATCATCGAACGACGGATATGCAGGATTGCGTGAATTCCACCAGCGATCTGCATACCGGACGGCCGCTTCACGGTCATACATCGTTTCGCCTCCTCGGAAGAGACTATGCCGGTCACGGGCAGTTCATGCCGCAAAAAAACGCCCGCACAATGCGGACGCTTTCCCCTAATTCGTATGGAGCATACCGGATTCGAACCGGTGACCCCTTCGCTGCCAGCGAAGTATTCTCCCGCTGAACTAATGCCCCGTATGGAGTTGGTGACGGACACGTTTCATTGACGATAATTCCGTACCAATCTGCTACAATTGAAAGTATACCAAGAACTGTGCGAAAAGACAACTGTCAGGAGGACGGCTTATGCAGCATGCAGAACGAGAATTGACATCACCGGTCCTGCTTTGTGACACGAAAGGGCTGCTGAACCCCGAAGCGATCGGGTATGCATCGCAGCCGATCGTCCGGAGCAATCTGAGGGGGCAGTTCCCCAATAAGAAAAAATGGAATACGTGGACAGTCTATGGGGAGGAAGTGCTCTTCACAGCGACGGTGGCCCACTTCGATATCGGCGCCGTCTGCCTCATCTACTTCCTGGACTACGAGACGGAGCGCTTCTTCGAAAAGCGGGTCGCCCTGCCATTCGCCCGCCACGTCAAGATGCCGGAAGATGTCCTGTCGAGCATGAAGTTCGAAGACAGCCGCCTGTCGCTCCATGTCATCCAGGAAAACCGGAAAAGCCATCTGTCCGTTTCCATTTCCGATTTTGACAATGAACCCCTGCATGCAGACTTCCATATCAGCCATCCGGCGGACGATGAGTCTGTCAATGTGGTCGTTCCGAAAAACCGCAGTGTGTTCCAATTCACCGCAAAGCACCATATTCTGCCGACTTCCGGAATCCTCCAGATCGGTGATAAACGATACGAATTCAATCCCGATTACAGCTTCACGGTGTATAACTGTACGCGAGGTATCTGGCCGAAGAGTACGGACTGGCAATGGGGGATGGCGTCACAGCGGTCCGGCGGGCGCCGTATCGGCCTCAACCTCGGCGGCCAATGGTCCGATGGAACGGGGCTGACAGAGAATGCGGTCATCGTGGATGGCAGCATGACCAAAATCCACGAAGATGTCATTTTTTCCTGGAATCCGGAACGCATGAAAGACCGGTGGACAATCCACACTAAATTCACCGATTGTGTCGACCTGACCTTCACCCCGTTTTTCGAACGCACAGCAGAAGCACGAAGACGGAGCATCCGGGCGGACTTTACGCAAGTGTTCGGCTACTTCAACGGGTCTGTCAAGCTGGACTCCGGAGAACGCCTCCCGATCCGCCGGCTGCTCGGCTCTTGTGAGGCGTTCACAGCCAAGTGGTGAGTTCGGTCCTGACTGTTTAAATTCGATGGAAAACAGGTAGAGTAGTACAAACAGACAATCGAGCTTATCCGGAAAGGACGTGAGACGGTGAAGAAAATGATGACAGTCGGAACAGCCCTGTTCGCGGGTGTTCTCTTTACCGGCGGATGCGGGAATTTCAGCAAGGACGCCGACAAGGACAACCGGGATGAAGCGGACATCGTGACGACAGATGAAAAAGAAGGCGGCGACCGGGACACCGGCGACGGTTACGGTTTCAATGTCTTTGATCTTGAAATCGACGTGAATGGTGAAGATGCGGTCGACGCGGAATACAAGGTGGAAAAAGATTTCGATCCCGAATATCAGAATGAGCAGAACAACATCGACCTGAAGGGCCAAGAAGCCATGGATGAGCTCGATAAGCTGTTCATCGATACGAACCTGGAGAGCAACATGTCCGGTGAAGAAGCGCGCGACAAGATCCTCGACTACTACCAGATCGATGAGTACTCCAAGTTCGACTTGAATGTCGAGTTTGACGACGGCAAGAAATTGAATTTCCAGGATGAAAAATAATTCCCTGCTGAAAACCACCGGAGCCGGTGGTTTTTAGTTTGCCCTGCGGTCCATCCCATGGGCCGCGTTCATAAATCTTTGGAAGTGATCATAAGAATGGATTTCCGCTCATAAACCCGCAAAAGTGATCATAAACTCCGGTTTTCTGCTCACAAATCTCCCGAAGTGATCATAACCGTCCCGAGAGCGCTCATAACTTCACACATCCCCTGTCACCCATGCAAGATCCGCACCCAACGTGAGCTCTGCGCGCAAATATAAAAGGGACGGCAGCTGCCGTCCCTCCACTATGCTATAACTTCGACTGCATAAGCATGTTATAGTACACACCTTCTTGCGCGATCAGCTCCTGCTGGCTGCCTGATTCAATGAGCCTGCCCTGATCAAGCACGTAGATTGTGTCCGCTTTCTTCACCGTGTTCAGACGGTGTGCAATGACGAAGCTGGTACGTCCTTCCATGAGCGTCTCGAGCGCCGCCTGGATTTCGAGCTCGGTGACGGTGTCGATGCTGCTTGTCGCTTCGTCGAGCAGCAGAATGACAGGATCCGCGACGAATGCCCGGGCGATTGACAGCAGCTGTTTCTGCCCTTGGGAAATCTCGCTTCCGTCCGCTGTCAGCAGCGTGTCATACCCTTCTTCCAGCCGCTCGATGAACTCGTGCGCATTCGCCTTCTTCGCGGCCGCTTCGATCTCTTCATCCGTGGCGTCGAGCCGGCCATAGCGGATGTTCTCCCGGACCGTCGCCTCGAACAGGAATGGATCCTGGAGCACGAATGCCGTCTGGCTGCGGAGGACAGTCCGCGGCAGCTCATCGATCGGAATGCCGTCGATGCGGATCGTCCCTTTGTTCGTTTCATAGAAACGGGCGATCAGCTGGACGATCGTCGTCTTGCCGGCGCCTGTCGCACCGAGCAGCGCCGCAGTCTCCCCTTCCCGGACGTGCAGCGAGACGTCATCGATCGTATAGCCGTCCGTTTCCGATGCATAGCCGAACGACACATGATCGAACTCCACGTCCCCCTTCAGCCGGATGTCCCCGTTCCCTTCCGCCGCGTCCTGCTCCGGTGCTTCGTTCATGATCGAAAAGACGCGCTCCGCCCCCGCGATCGCCGACAGGACCGTATTGAACTGGTTCGCGAGATCATTGAGCGGACGTGTGAACTGACGGGCATACTCCGCGAAGATCACAATTGTCCCGACGGTCACGATACCGTCCCCGCGCAATGCGAGGAGACCGCCGATCCCCGCGACAATGGCGAAGCCCAGGTTGTTCAGCATGTTCATCACTTTGGGAATGAACCCCGAATACGTCAGTGCCCAGAACGCGGTGTTCCGGAGCTTGCCGCTCTTCTCGGCGAATTCCTCTTTCATGCGCTCTTCCTGGGAGAATGCCTTGACGATCCGCTGTCCGGAAATCGTTTCTTCGATCATGCCGTTCATCTCCCCGATCGCCCGCTGCTGCTGCTTGAACAGGATGCCGGTACGGCGGGTGATCCAGCGCATGGCGATGAACATGATCGGTACGATGATCATCGTCATCAGTGTCAGGAACGGACTCAGGTACAGCATGACCGCGAGTGTCCCGCCGAGTGTCAGGATACTCGAGAACACTTGTATGAACGATGAGTTCAGCGTCTGGCTGATGTTTTCGATATCATTCGTCATCCGGCTCATCAGTTCTCCGTGCTGGCGTCTGTCGAAAAACGAGACGGGCAGCTGCTGCAGATGATTGAACAACCCTGCCCGCAGCTTGTAGACGGTGTTCTGGGCGATGCCGACCATCCAGAAGTTCTGGAAATACATGGACAGGGATGCCCCTGCATAGATCGCGAGCAACAGACCGATCTGCTTACCGAGGCCTGCGGTTTTCATCGGGATGATGAAGTTATCGATCGTCTTTCCGATCAGGAACGGTCCGAGCAGTGTCAGCCCCGAACTGACGAGGACGAGTGCGAGCACCGTGATCAGCAGTCCGCGCTGCTCGTCGACAATCCGCCAGATGTTGAGAAGCGCTTTCTTCCAGTCACCGACTTCCTCACGCGGCCGTTTCGCCCCTTTCTTCAAGTCATCCTTCTCAAGAATCGGTTCGTAACCGAAGGGTTTCTTTATGCTTTTGACCACTGTCCTCCACCTCCTCATCCAGTTGGGATCCGGCGATCTTGCGGTAGAGCGCCGACTGCTCCATCAGTTCGTCGTGCGTGCCGTAGGCCGAGACCTCCCCTTCATCCAGCAGCAGGATCTTATCCGCCCCTTGAGCCGTATGGATCTTCTGGGTGATGACGATCATCGTGGCACGCTCATCTTCGAGCGCTTCCCAGAGGGCGTTCTCCGTCTTCACATCGAGCGCACTCGTACTGTCATCCAGCAGCAGGACTGCCGGTTTGCGGACGAGCGCCCGTGCAATGGACAGGCGCTGCTTCTGGCCGCCCGACAGGTTGACCCCCTTCTGCCCGACACGCGTATCGTAATTTGCCGGGAACCGCAGGATCGACGAGTGGATCTGCGCCTTTTCAGCTGCCGCTTCCAGTTCGTCCGCCCGCGCCTCCGGATCCCCCCACGCCAGATTTTCACGGATTGTTCCCGTGAAGAGGACGGACTGCTGCGGCACGAGGCCGATCGCATTTCGCAGTTCCTCCAGCGGCCAGTCGCGGATATCCTTTCCGTCGAGCAAGATGCGCCCGGACGTTGCGGTGAAGATCCGGGGAATGAGGTTGAGCATCGTCGATTTCCCGGAACCGGTCGCCCCCATCACAGCGATCTTCTGGCCCGGCTGGATGTCGAAGGAGACGTCTTTGAGCACGTCCTCCTCATGCCCCGGATAATGGAAGGAGACATGGTCGAATGTCAGGGCGCCTTGCTTCACGTCCGCACCGGCCCCCTGCCGGTCAGCCGTCTCTTCTTGATCGTCAGTGGCCAGAAGGACTTCTTCCATCCGCGTTGAAGACGCTTGCGCGCGTGAAAACGCGATGATCATGAAGGAGAACATCGAGAAGCCGCCGGTGATCCGGAATGCGTAGTTGACGATCGCGACAATTTCCCCGACTTGTGCATTGCCGGCGCGCACGGTGCCGACGCCGAACCAGAGGACGAGCATGAGGCTGCCGTTCATGATCAGCAGCAGGACCGGCATGATCAGTTCCATCATTCGGAACGCCTTGACGGTATCTTTCCGCAGCAGATCGGCCGTTTTCGCGAACCGGCTGCCTTCATAGGCACCGCGGAGGTAAGCCTTGATGAGCCGGACTGCCTGCAGGTTCTCCTGGATGACACGGTTGACCCGGTCCAGCCGGCGCTGTACATTCGCGAAATAGACGACCCCTTTCCTGGCCATGACGAACAGGAACACGGTGAGGAACGGGACGCCGATCACGAGGAATCCTGCCAGTTTCACATTGACGATCATTGCCATGATAAGACTTCCGACTACGAGAAGCGGTGCACGCAGCAGGAACCGCACACCCATGAACAAGATATTCTGCGCCATCGTTACGTCACTCGTCAGCCGTGTGATAAGCGAGGACGACGGGAAGCGCAGGAATGTGGCCATGGAGAACGACTGGATCCTGCGGAACAGCGCCTGGCGGATATCGAAGCCGAACGCCTGCGCTGCGTGTGCGGCGAAGAACGAGTTCGTGATACCTGCGGCGAATGCGAGCAATGCCAATCCGAGCATGAACCCGCCGAACACGATGATCGTCTCCCGGTCCCCTGCTGTAATGCCGTCATCGATGATTTTCGCAATCAGCAGCGGCTGCACCAGTTCGACGGCCAGTTCCACGAGCATCATGGAGATCGCGATGAGGATCGGCCATTTATAAGGCCTTGCATAGGAGAATACTGTTTTCACGTCCATCGTCCTTCCTGAATTGTTTCGTTAAACGAATTAGTTAGTAGTCCTTAGTATGCCATAATGGGAAGTCAGTGTATAGTGAATGAACTGAATTGTCTGATGCACGAATGCTAGACTGCCAGGACGGGATCCCTGGCCGTGTCAATGGAGAGGGCAGAGCGGAAACCACTGAGCTGCCTGAGGAACAAAATGAGCATGAAAAAACGGGAGACCACTGGCATCCGCCATGGTCTCCCGTGCTTTCATGCTGTCTCCTCTTTCGCTTTCCCTCCGGCAATCGAGATACCAGTCACACCGAGCAGCATGATGATAGCACCGCCGAGCTGCCACATACCGAGGACAGCACCGAGCCACGTGACCGAGACGATCATCGCCGTCAGCGGCTCGAAACTCGAGAGAATGCTCGTTTCAATCGGGGAAATGTACTTCATGCTGCCGAGGAACAGCAGGAAGGCCACTGTACCGACGATAATGACGCCAAGGAGCATGAGTGCAACTTTCCAATCAAGCAGATAGTGGAACTCCCTGAACAGGCGCAGCGGGTTCATCACAAACAACGCCGCTCCACCGGCGACCATCGCCCAGCCGATCGACAGCAGAACCCCCCATTCCTGCATGAGACGGACCGGGTACAGCGTATAGAATGTAAAGGCGAACCCGACGGCAACCCCCCAGAAGACCGCTGCCGGCGTGAGACTGAAGCCAGACAGCGACCCGTTCGTCAGCAGCAGGAACAGTCCCCCGAGCGTGACGAGCATCCCCGCAATCTGAGCGAGCGGCGGAACGAACCGCTGACGCACCGACACGAAAAGGATGACATAGATCGGCGACAGGAACTGGAACAGCGTCGCAATCACCGCGTTGCTTTCGCTGATTGCGGATGTGAAGGCGAACTGGACGCCAAGCATTCCGAGCACCCCGAAAATGACCATCTGACGGGCCCATACTTTCTGCCGCCAAGGTCGCATCACCGGTTTGCCCTTCAGTTTTAAATAGGTAATTAGCAATAGGCCTGCGATCAGCAGCCGGTTTGTTAGCAGGAACGAGACCGACATCCCGCTGTTCTCCAGTATCCATTCCATCATTGGCCCGGAAAGTCCCCATAAAGCGGCCCCGCTTATAATCATTGCAAGTCCTTTTACCCGTTCCATCCATTCACCTTCGTTTCCTCGTTGATATGATTCTATCTATGTGCTTGTATAAATTTCATAATATAGGTGAAAAGTTCAAGGTTTTGGTCTATACTGGTCTTATGAACTAGTTGAAAGGGGAACTTCCATGACCACCTTACACGAACAGCATGATCTGGATATGCCTGACGTCCGGCACAGTCTCGATCATTACTATATGGTAACCCAAACAGATGCGGAAGGTCTCGTACTTTCTGTAAATAAAAACTTTCTGAATGTAAGCAATTGGACTCCGAAGCGGGTTCTTGGGAAAACGATCTGGCAGCTGTTCGATGAAGACGAAAAAGCGCAGAACACGATCCACCACATATGGACACAGCTGCAATCGGGGAAAACGTGGTTCGGCACGGCACAGAAACAGAAACGGACCGGCGAACCGTACTTCACGAACATGCTGGCCGTACCGTCGATGGAGGAGGACGGCAGTCTGGCGCGTGCGCTGTTCCTCGAACTCGACATCACGGAAGACATCCGGCTGAAAGAGCGGCTCGAGCAGATTGCTTTCATCGATATCGAAACCGGTCTCATGAGCCGCCACAAACTGGAATCGCTTGTCAATGACATGATCCGGGAAGAGAAGAGCTTCTCCTTCGTCTACCTGTCCATCGATCATTATTACACATTGAAAGAGCTGCAGAACGGGACGGATGAAACGGAACTCACACAGGCATTCGCAAACCGCATGAAGCGCTATTTCCAGGACAATCCGATCGCACGCATCGGCAGCAGCCAGTTCGTCATACTGACACCGTTCGGGGACTGGTACGTCCAGGGCTTCCTCGACTTCCTGGAACAGCAGCCGCTCTATATCGGAAGTGAAGCGCTGCCGCTGTCGATCAGCGGGGGCATCGTCCGGTATCCGGAAGACCAGAAAAGCTACGTCACCCTGCTCGAAGCGGCAGTGATGACGCTCGACGAAGTGCGGAAGCAGGGCGGCGGCAAGATCGTGTCCCTGTCGGCAACGTCGCACAAAGTGCTGAACCGCCGGTCGCTCATCAACCGGAAACTGCTGACAGCGCTCGATCACAAGGCGCTCGAAGTCGCGTTCCAGCCCCAGTACGATGTGGCGTCAAAGCAGGTCAAGGTCTACGAAGCACTTGTCCGCTGGGAGGATGAGGAACTCGGCACTGTCTCGCCGGATGAACTGATCCCGATCGCCGAATCGAATGGCCTGATCGCCAATATCGGCGAATATGTCCTGTCGGAAGCAGCCCGTCTTGCCGTGAGGCTTGAGGAACAGGAAGGCAGCCCGCATGTGTCTGTCAACACGTCGGTGCGCGAATTCTCGAACCATCCTATGAAGGAAAACATGCTCAGCATCCTGCAGACTGAAGGATGCCGGCCGGGCCAGCTGGAACTCGAGATCACCGAAAAATTCGCCTTCCGGGCCGAAGAGGAACAGTCCATCATCCAGCAGATGAAGGAACTGCAGGATGCCGGTGTGAACTTCATCCTCGATGATTTCGGGACCGGCTACGCCTCGTTCCGCTACATGCAGTACTTGCCGATCTCCAAAGTGAAGATCGACAAAGTGTACATGAACAGCCTCGTGAGTCATCCGAAGACGCAGCAGCTCGTCGAAGGGATGATCCAGTTCAGCAAGACGATGGGCCTGTACACGATTGCGGAAGGCGTCGAGACGCAGGCCCAGTTCGACCTGCTCGTCTCGATGGGGATCGATGCGGTCCAGGGATACTATATCGGTGCGCCTGTTCCTGCAGAGAAGCTGCATCTCCGCAACTAAGGAAAGAGCACTGCCTGCGGGCAGCGCTCTTTCTTTGTGTTCACTTCTGTTTGAAGCGTTCCGTTTTGTCCCAGCCGATGATCTGCCGGTTCTTTTTGGCCTTGACATACAGAATGAGACTCCGAACGAACAGGTACGAAAACAGCTGCGCATACGTGAAATACATGATGACGCTGATGAACACATTGAGCGGTGTGAATGTCCGCTGTGTCGCTTGCGCTGCGAACAGCTGCGTCGTGTAGACGATGTACGCCAGATACCAGATGAACAGCAGCGGGTAGGTGTATTCGATGTAGAAAATATCGAGCAGGCCTAGGATGAACCAGATATACGAGATGACGAGAAACAGCCAAAACACGACATAGACGAGCAGCTGATGGATGGAATGGACGAGCAGCTTGCCTTTGAAATAACCGGGTTCCGTCAGCGTCTTCTCGACGATGTACAGGTTCCCCTGCAGCCAGCGGGTCCGCTGTTTCAAATAGACGCCGAGCGTTTCCGGTTCCTGTTCCCACGTAATGGAGTCCGGGACGATCGGCAGGTAGTAGCCCGCTTTCGTGATCCGCAGCGTCAGTTCTGCATCTTCTGCGATCGCATACGGATCATACCCGCCGAGTTCCTCGATGACGGACCGCCGGACAAGCATGTTGGTCCCCGTCAGCGAGCCGGTCTTGAACAGCTGCCAGCGGCCCGACTGCATGAGCAGCTGGAACACCTGGAACTCGATCGAGATCATCCGTGTCAGCCAGTTCGCCTGCTCGTTGACCGTCCGGACATAGCCGACCGCGCCGGCAGACTTCGGATTGCTTTCGGCTACGGCGACAAGCTTGACGAGCGCTTCCGGATCCGGCTGATTGTCGGCATCGTATACGCAGTAGTAGGTCCCGCCGGAAATGCTCAATCCATAGTTGAGCACCCTGGACTTCCCTTTCGGTTCGCCGGGCGGCACGAGTATATGATGGACGTTGGTGAATGTAGCCGCGAAGTCCTCGGCGATGTCTCCGGTTTCATCGGACGAATTGTCGTTCAGTACGTAGATCTGCAGATTGCCTGGATAGTTCAGCCGGGTCATCGCTTCGATTGTGTCCTGGATGACGACCCCTTCGTTATGCGCAGGAATCAGTATATCGACACTTGGATACTCGGCGAGCTCCGGAATCTCCTGCCCCTTCAGCCGGTTGTAGAGACCCGCAATCGTCAGCATGGAGTAATACCCGAGCAGCAGCAGGAACAGCGCCGTCGTGAAGAACAGCAGCAGCTTTACGTTGAACACAGCCGCGACAACCAGCAAAACGATGAACAGGAAGGCGGTCGTCAGCAGGATGATCAGACGTCTGTTCATGGAATCACCAGCAGTTCATCGAGTGTCCGCTGCCCTTCTATCTTCCGGGTCTCCCAGCCGATCTGCTTGAACGCGTCTGGTTCGAGCTGGCGCAGCATCGCTTCTTGCAGCCGCTGTTCGACGACAGCATAGCCCTCGTCACCGATATTCTGCAGCAGGAAGACGATCGTGCTGCCATCCAGCTGGCCGACGAGATCATAGTGTTTCCGGAGCGTCCCGTAGATGGCGGCACCGCTTGCCGCCATCGCCTGCTTCCGGGCAGCTCTTCGCAGTGCCGACAGATCCGCAGTCACGATATAGCCCGGTTCCCGGTGCCGTTCCATGGACGATAACACCAACGATGCCTGTTTCTCGAACTCCCGTTTCGTCAGTACGCCCTGCTCGGAGATGAATTCCCGGAGTTCCTCCACCCGCTGCTTCAGTTCCCTGTTTTCCAGACGGTACGAATAGACGTATTTCGCCACGCTATAGAGCGCGAACAGGTGAAGCAGGAACAGGAAATGGAGCCCGATGCCCGCCGCCTGTTCACCGGGTGACCAGCCATCCATGAAGGCCCGGTACAGGAAATAGAAAACTGTCATGAGGGTGAACAGAATATAGAAGAAAAAGGCCGTCCTGTCCGTGACCAGGAAGAAAAGCACCGCACAGACCGTCAGCACAATTGCAATGACAGCCTGGTCCGCCTGCAGCTGGAGCCCGATCAGCAGAGATGCACTGCCCAGCCAGATGACTGACGCGAATGGCAGCTGCAGACGCTGCCAGCGTGTTTGTTTCGTTTCCATCCGTCCCGCCTCCATCCTGAAATTCTGTCAGTTGTATGTCCTTCTCTTAGTCTATGCAAAACGAGCCAGTGTTTGCAAGGCGGACAGACGGGAATACTCTGATTAGAAAATCGGTAAGGAGGATTCAACCTATGTCTGAGAACAAATATGAAAAGATCGATGAACAGGTGAAACCCCAGACGCAGGAACAGCAGCCCGGTGTCGAAGAAGAGATGTCACCCCAGCCGATCTACGACGATGAAAACTACAAAGGTTCCGGAAAGCTGAAAGGGAAAAAAGCGCTGATCAGCGGCGGTGACAGCGGAATCGGACGTGCCGTGGCCGTTGCGTTCGCGAAAGAAGGGGCGGATGTCGCCATCGCCTATCTGAGCGAGGACGAAGACGTCGATGCCGACAAGACGGTCAAACTGATCGAGCAGTATGGCGGGAAAGCATGGAAGAGGCGCATCGATATCAGTGACGAGGAAAACTGCGAGACGCTTATCGAGGATGTCGTCAAAGAGTTCGGCGGTCTTGATGTGCTGGTCAACAATGCAGGAAAACAGTTCCCGCAGAAATCGCTGCTCGATATTTCAGGCGACCAGCTCCGGGAAACGTTCGACACGAACTTCTTCGGACTGTTCTTCTTGACGCGCGCCGCACTCCCTCACTTGAAAGAAGGCGCATCGATCGTGAATACGTCATCCGTGACCGCCTATAACGGATCCCCGGGACTGCTCGATTATTCGGCGACCAAAGGGGCGATCACGACATTCACACGCTCCCTCGCGCTCAACCTCGCGGAGAAGAAGATCCGCGTGAATGCAGTGGCACCGGGCCCGATCTGGACACCGCTCATCCCGTCGACATTCGACGCAAAGACAGTGGAGGCCCACGGCAGCGACACGCCGATGAAACGGCGTGGTGAACCGGCCGAAAACGCACCGGCCTACGTGTTCCTCGCCTCCGATGATGCCAGCTACATGACCGGCCAGACGATCCACGTCGACGGCGGCGACTACGTCGGCTCATAATCACGGCCCACACGCCCTGCGGAATTGTTCCGCAGGGCATTTTTTCGTCGTGCGCGTATTCGCTTCCTGCCCGCGCGTATCTCCCCTCTTGCCGCGCGTATTTTTCGCCGCGCGCGTATTTGCTTCCCGTCCGCGCGTATCTCCTCTCCTGCCGCGCGTATTTTCCGTCGCACGCGTATTTCGCCTCTGGCCGCGCGTATCTGGTGCCTGCCCGCGCATATCTCCCCTTCCGTCGCGCTTTTTTTTTCGCCGCGCGCGTATCCGCTGCTTCGCCGCGCATGTGCGAGCGAAGTCCCACACAAAACGAACGGAGTGAGCACCAATCATCCTTTGAATTGTGCCCAGATGCCGATAAATTCGGCGAAACGTCCGATACTTCACAGGTTCTGTCCGATATCACCCGTGAAATGGCGGATATCCTCCGCAAACTGTCCGATACACCGCACGTTCTGTCCAATAGTGCTTGCCAGCGTATGCTATCTCTTAAACCTTAAAGGAATGTGGATAATGAAGGGCTTTAAAGCGATCAAGATCTACTTGTTATGTGGATAACTAAAGTTACACCCGATTTCGGTGGATACCTTTTCCCCATTCCGGTGATAACTTCTGCAAAACTTCTGAATAACTCGTATGCTATCCACAAAAATACCGGCAGACGCAATGTGCGCTGCCGGTATTTCATATTTATCCACATCAGGCTTCCGCAATTTCCTGTTTCGAATACCGTTTGCTGAACAGCAGGGCGAAATAGCCGGCTGTCAGTGCGAGACATACGGCCATGAAGCCGAGGAGCACGCCGTTCGAGGCCCACAGATGAGCCATATCCCCAGTTGAGATCGATGCTTTGAACGCCTGCACCGAATACGTCATCGGCAGGAATTTATTGAACACCTGCAACGGCTCCGGAATCAGCTCCAGCGGGAATGTCCCGGCACTTGTCACGAGCTGCATGATGAGCACGAGGATCGCGAGGAACCGTCCGGCATCACTGAATACCGAAACGAACAGCTGCACCAGTGCGATGAACGTGTAGCTCGTAATGACTGCGGTCAGAACGAACATCGGCGTATCGACCGTTTCCATGCCGAGCCCGTATTTGATGATCCCTACGGCAATCAATGCCTGGATGAGACCGACCGTCGCGAGCACCGTCACTTTACTCGTGAACCAGCGGAACGGGCCGGTCGGCGGGATTGCCGGTTCGACGAGCGGGAAAACGATTGACAGCAGGAGGGCGCCGACGAACAGGCCGAGTGACAGGAAGTACGGCGCAAAGCCGGTTCCGTAGTTCGGCACTTCATTGACCGCATCTTTTTCGACATCAACCGGCGCGGCCGCCATTTCGTATGTCTTGTCTGTCGGCTTGACTTCAGAGGCCGTCTCGTTCGCTTCTGTAAGCTTTTCCTGCAGTGTGCCGGTTCCTTCGTTCAGTTCCTTGGCACCATCGGCAAGTGCTGCCGATCCATCCGCAAGATCACGTGATTTGGACGCAAGGGTTCCCGTGCCGTCCGTCAGTGTCTTCGTCCCTTCGGTCAGCGCCGTCAGACCGTTGACGAGCTGACCGGATCCTTCCTTGGCGGAAGCCGCGCCATCCGCAAGTCTGCCTGCCCCGGCGCTCAATGCATTGTTGCCGTCTGCAAGCGATGAAGCCCCCGCAAGAAGCTGGCCGGATTTACTGTTCAGTTCGTTCACACCTGCCAGTGCCTGCGCGTGCGCCCCTGCGAGCTGCCCGGCTGCTCCGTTCAGTTCCCTGGCGCCGGACCGCAGCGCGGCTGTCCCCGAAGATAATTCCCCAAGTCCGCCTGCCACTTGCGCGCTGCCCGCCTGGAGCTGGCCGAGCGCACCGTTCAGCGCGGCCTGCTGCTCTTCAGGAAGCTGCGCGAGAATCGGTGCGAGCTGATCGGACAGCTGGGAGATGCCGGCGTTCACCTGCTGGGCACCCCCTGTCAGCTGACCGGCTGCTGCGTTCAGCGACCCGGATTTCTCCGCAAGGTTCGCGACGCCTGCCCCGAACTCCTTCTCTTTTGCACCGATCTGCTGATAGCTGCCGGCAAGTTTTTCGACACCCTGCGTATACTGGGCGATTCCGCTCTTCAGATCATTCGCGCCTGCGGCTGCTTTCTGTGAACCGCTCTGCAGTTCACCGACACCAGAAACGAGGGTTCCGAGTCCGGCATTCAGTGAAGAAGCACCGTTTGCAGCTTCCGCGACGCCTTTCTTCAGCCGGTCGGAACCGTCCGCCAAGGTTACCGTGCTCGATGCGAGCTGTTCCAGGTACCCTTTCAGATCATCCGTCCCGGACACGAGCTTGCCGGACCCATCATGCAGTTTGCCGGCACCGTCCGCCGCTTCGCCGAATCCGTCGCCCATCTCCTTGATGGAGTCGAACAGCTGCTCCGCATACGTGGATGACACTTTCTCGTTCACTTCCGCTTTGATACGGTCCATGGCGGTCTCACCGATCTGGGCGGATAAGAAGTTGAACCCTTCGTTCGGTTTGTAGATGAGTGCCAATTTCTCCGGTGTGTCATCCAGGAGCGTTGTTGCGTGCTCCGAGAAGTTATCCGGGATTTCGATCGTCATATAGTAGTCCTGGTCGTTCAATCCTTTACGGGCTTCCGCTTCCGAAATTCCTTTGAAATCGAACTGTTTGCTGTCCGTCAGCTTGTCGACGAGATCATCACCGAGTGCGAGATGCGTCCCCTCGAAGTCCGCGCCCTCATCCATGTTGACGACTGCAACCGGCAGTGCGTCCATATTCGCATAGGGGTCCCAGAACGCCCATAAAAACATCCCTGCATAGAGCACCGGGATGAACAGGATTGCGATCATCGGGACGAGCATCTTGCGGGTGCGGAGAAGCTGTTTCCACTCGGCCCCTGTCATTGTCTTTTTCATAACCGTTTCCTCCTTGACTGTATGACCATTTTAGGATTCCGGTCATTCAATGATGAAAAAAGAAGTCTCAGCGTATGAGACTTTTAAAAATGGTGCTGCTCAGCAGATCGGTGATTTCCGACTCGGCCAATTCACGATCATGGGTCCTTTCCCAATCAACGACGAGCGCCATGTACGATTTGAACAGCAAATACGCAACCAGTTCCGTATTGCATGGCTTGACTTCGCCGCGTACAATGCCCTTCTCGATCTTTTCGGCAATGAACTGGATGATCTGTGTTTCGATATCGGCGAGCACTTCCTGTACAGCAGGCGTCCGGATCTCTTTCCCTTCGTCGATCAGCTTGGCATACAGCCGGTGTGTCGTCCGGAATTTCAGGATGGACATGAGACGGGCGTGCGCATTCTCTTCGAATGAAGCGTCCGGGACCGCTGCCGCTTCCGCTTCGCACCGCATTTCATCGATCATGCCGACAACAATGGCATTGAACAGTTCTTCCTTATTGGCGAAGAACGTATAGATCGTCCCTTTGCCGACATTTGCGATTTTCGCGACCTGATCCATCGTTGTCGCTTTGTAGCCGAACAGCGAAAAGGACTTCGCAGCGGCTTCCAATATCTCCGCTCTGCGATCCATAGGTACACCTCTTTCATCAAAAATGACTATATTTCAGTTCCGGTCAATTGGTCAGAACCTATCATACATCGCCGTTCTTCCGAATGCAAGTCCGGCACACAAATAAGACGGAGGGGAAACTCCCCCTCCGCCTCTCACTCAGGCATGCGCCGCCTGTTCTTCAGTGATGAATGACAGCAATTCCTTCGCAGAGCTGAAACCGAGCGCTTCGATAGTGCGGGCTTGCGCGAAATAATCGTCGCCGACCATCGTGCCCGCAAGCGTCATGATTGAATCCCCGACAGGTGTCGGCATGCCGAGATGCTTGCCGAGCGAGTGGAGCAGCCCGAGTCCCATGGGCACGTCTTCCGTGATATAGCGGTTATCGACCGATTTCGTGCGCAGGTCTTTCACGCTTTCCGCATAGATCTCGAACGCTTCGTCATCGGAATAGGCGTCCGGATCGGTGAACGTGCGCACTTTGAACTCCTCGATGTAAGAGCGCGGCTTCGCACCGATGCGCGTGAGCATGTCCATTTTCTCCTGGTCGAGCTCATGGGCCACCTTCCATGTGGATGGTGTGAACCCTTCCGTGTACATGGAGAACTGCCCATCCGAGTTTTCAATGTAGGCGGCGTTCAGCGCGATGCCGACCGTATGCATGATCAGGTTAGGGTTATGCAGCGCCACTTCCGCGATATTATCACGCGGGATGCAGTGGCCGAGAACGGGCGCAAGCGTCTTGCATGCTTCTTCCACACGTCCTGCCGGCACAGTCGCAATCGGATGACCATAGTTCACCGAGTACAGTGTCACTTCCCCGGGCGCCGTGATGCGGCAGCTGTACGGCAGCGTCTCCCCCTCTGCGAACAGCGGTGCGTCCCCGCTGCGGCCGAGCCGTTCCAGCTCATTGAGGAAGTAGACACTGCCGAGATAGCCTGGGCAGATATAGACGGTCTGGTGTTTCTGGAGATGCGGAGCAAGGGCGCTCGCGAGGGATTTGTGGTAGTTCGATACATAATAGATGAGGAGTATATCTGCTTGCGGGATGACCTCTGCAGGGTTGCGGGTCACGGCTAGGAGTGGAACCGTCTGTGTTCCGTGTTCGTCGTGGAGCGTGATCTGTTTCGTCTGTTCGAGTTTCTGGAAATGTTCATCCGGCCGGCCGCTCAATTTGAGCATGCTTACCTCGTGGCCATCGCGCGCGAGACAGGCTGCCGCCATGGAACCTCCATGTCCTGAACCGATAATTGTAATTTTCATCTCAAGTTCCCCCTTCTTGTGAAAGCGTTCACATGACATATTAAATTTTTTGCAGGCAAAAGCCTGCAACAGTTAAATACCCTATATTCCCGGCTGTAAACCTATTTTGTGAGAGTACTTGAAACAACCAGGAAACGGTCCGATTGCCGCTTCCCGGCTGCCTATTCATTTTTCCTGCACAGGATTTCCGATCTTGCCGGCGAAGAGGACAAGCCCCGAATCCCGGTCGCGGATTTCGATGAGGAACGGCCGATCCGCCTTCAGTGTGAACGGTTCAGCGAGCGGCGCCGATGTTACGTCAACGGACGTGGACGTCACCGCGGCCGCCTCCGTGCCGGCTTCATCCACCGACAGATAGGTCTTCTGCAGGACACTGCTGACATACAGCTTATCCTTCTCCTCTTCCACAAGACGGCCGAGTTCGGCATCCGATCCGAACGCCCGCTGCATGCCGATTGTCGACAGGACTTCGTTCAGTTCAACTTCGTACGACAGGCTGAACTTCGGCAGCAGGACAGTGCCGGGCCGTGTCTTTGCATCCTGCCAGCCGTTCCGCTGTTCAGCTGTCAGGAATGCCGGAAAGTCTTCGGCTGCCGTCCCTTCTTTTGGCACGTAGACGTCCATCCGCATGCGGCCGTCTTCCCCGTAGGGCAGGGAGACGGCCTGGAACTGATCGGTCTCCCGGTATGGAAGTTCCTCCTGCAGGTTCATGATCGGCACGTCCGCCCGGCTGCCGTCCGAAAGACGGAAGGCCCCCTCTTCGGTGGCACTTTCCAGGAATGGGTACTTCCAGGGTGCTTTGAAATAGACGGCATTCAGCAGATACAGCACTAGATCCCCGCTGAGCGGCGCCTGTACGATCTCCTCGATCTTGCCGTTCGTCTGCCGTTTCACCCAGTCGTTCATGCGGTCTGCAGAAGCATCATCGCCCGCATCGATCTCCTCTGACGCCGCAAGATAATAGGAGCTCAGCACGTCCTTGAACGGCTGCTGGAGCGTGAACCCGTCATTGACCCAGACGGAATTGGCCATCGTCAGAGTGAAACTGTCATTATTCTGCAGCCGGTCGAGCAGCGAGGCGTTCGCCCGGTTGAGCGAGTCTTCATCCAATCCGGATGCCTGCATGGCCGCAAGGATGCCAGCCCGCGTTTCTCCGTCCGCTCCGTTCTGCAGCATCGACAGCGCCGCCAGCAGGCTGACCGGCGAGACGAACACATTGCCGTCGTCATCCGCTTCTGCGCGTTCCAGCAGCTGCCGGGACAGCGCCATCGATGGATCAGCCAGCTGACGGTAGTCGTCCTGTCCGAACTCCCCGCTGATCTTGTCTGTCATCTCTTCTTCCTCTTCTCCATCGGGTGCCGGCGCCTGCACCGTCCCGCACGCCGTCAGCAGGAGCGCAGCGCCAAGCAGAGCGGCCGCAATCCCTTTTTTCCGCATATCATCATCCCCTTTACACCATCAGACGGCTGTCCGGCGGATCCGTTACAGATCTTCCTCAAACGGCCATCCCGGCAGCATGCGGTTCAAAAGCTTGTCCTCACGCTTGCCGAGGACGTATTCCGCCTGCAGGATCGTATGGATCTCGCGGGTGCCTTCGTAGATGACGGGTGCTTTCGAGTTGCGCAGGTAACGGGCGACGGGATAGTCGTCCGAGTAGCCGTAAGCGCCGTGGATCTGGAAGGCGTCTTATCCCACAAGTTTTTTCACTCCCTCTTCCATTGGCAGTGAAAAAGACCGCCATTCCTGCCAGAACAGCGATCTCTCTATATCATTTTTAAACGAAAAGTATATTCTCTCATGGCGAATAGGCCAGCACACCTGGCGTTATGAAGCAAACTTGACCTCATAAAGCAAGTAGTTCCATACTTGCTCAATGTCACGGGGTGGGAACATTTTATTCTTGCGTTCATTCCATTGCTGTACGGATTGAACAACAAACGCTTTATCTGTTGCTTTTGATGCATTTTCTTTCAGCACCCAGTGAACGGTTGCCAGAAGTTCCATGTCATAAGGGGTTTCGAATCCATATATTAAGTCAGAGACCCGATCCAAATTGAACTTTGCGTCCGGATGATTCTTCAAAAATTCTTCCGCTTCCTCTATAGCACCTTCCAGCAGATAGATTTCAGCCCCTGCTGTGCGATCCCCATATCCTCTGATCCAATGACCTTCCATGTCTTGCAGGACATGATTGAGCGCTTCTGCATAGGGACCGAAACGATTCTTTTCGAACTGTAGTTTCGGCAGTGTCCCTGCTTCATGCAAGAAATACGCGAGTTTCTGTACTTCCAATAACGACATCCGATAGCCCGGACCCGCATACTGTTCCATGGCGCTGATCAGCAAGGCCCTTCCCAATGTCATGTTAGGCCGTTTCGTCCTAATTACCATCCGATCCAACGGAGGTGCGCCTGCTGGTTCATACAAATGGACTTCAATAGAAAGAGGCGCCAAGGCTTCCACGATAGCAGTCCGAACAACCGGCCACTCTAATCCGCCATTTCCACAGCCTAACGGGGGAATGGCAATCGACTGAAGGTTCAGCTCTTGAATAATTTGCACCAAATCGCGAAGACCTTCCTGTATATACGTAAGCTCAGAAGGATTACGCCAATGCTTTTTTGTCGGAAAGTTGATGACATACTTAGGGGCGGCTAACCCATGGACTGGAACTACATGCATTCTCCCCACTCGAACCTGACCGGCCTTACAATCCTTCGCATACTGTTTAAATACATCCGGAAAGGCTTGTTTAAACTGCAAGGCGATTCCTTTCCCCATGACACCTACTGTATTTACCGTATTTACATAAGCTTCAGCCTGATCTTCCAGTAAGTTCCCCTGCATTGAACGGATCATTCCTCCACCTCCTAATAGTAGAACTGTCTTCGGACGGCAACCGGTAATGTACTGCCAGCCCCGTGTAATAAATATTCCAACTTCACCTTCGCTCGTTCATCGAAAACTGCAAATCCTAAACAAGCTGAAAGAGGGACTTCCTGATAGACAAGGAATTCTGCTTGCCGCCTGGCTTTTCTATTCATGTCCTCGTCTATATCATGCCAATAAACGGAGGTCATCACTTGCCAATCGACTTGGTCCAAATGGATTGGATCTGTATAGAAGTTCGTTAAACGTCTGATGGCATGTGCATCTGTAAACACGAAATCCAGCTCGTTCCGTTGAACAGTTGAGATACTTGTCATGAAATATACCACGTCTTCTTGTGAAATTTGCTGTTTGTATAAGTAGTACAACATAGGCGAGCGTGCTGCAAAGTAGAATGGGACATAGTCGTGCAGGACTCCACCTTTGCCAACAGGGATCTTCGTTCTGTTTCTTCGTGCTTGAACGTCCTGATTGGCAATATCCTGATGCTGCAGCTGATTCATCTGCATTGCTGCATGTGACTGCAATCCTCCACTTTCTAGAATGGAAGGCAGATTGCTGATGTGTGTTAAATGATAGAGGAGCTGATTATCCGCCACATCCGTCACTCCGTTCATTCGTTTCATACTTGTAGTTTATCACATTCTTCCTAGTATCAATAGCTGCACAGAACGGCTGTCAAGTAACAAGACTTCCCGTGATATAGATAGGATCAGTGACCGACAGCATCAAAACTGCCGCAATGGAGAAAAAGATCGCTATCCATAGGGGGACAGCGACCTTTACATCATGAGACGGCTGTCCGGCGGATCCGTCACAGAAACTCCTCAAACGGCCACCCCGGCAGCATGCGGTTCAAGGGCTTATCCCCGCGCTTGCCGAGGACGTATTCCGCCTGCATGATCGTATGGATCTCGCGGGTGCCTTCGTAGATGACGGGTGCTTTCGAGTTGCGCAGGTAACGGGCGACGGGATAGTCGTCCGAGTAGCCGTAGGCGCCGTGGATCTGGAAAGCGTCGTCCGCCGCCCGGTTTGCGAAGTCGCACGCCTGCCATTTGGCGAGGGATGTTTCCCGCGTGTTGCGGCGGCCGGCATTTTTCAGTTCGCCGGCACGGTACACGAGCAACCGGCTCATCTGATAGCCCGCCTCCATGTTGGCGATCATGCGCTGGACGAGCTGGTGGTCGCCGATCGGCTTGCCGAACGTATGCCGTTCCTCGCAGTATGCGGTGCTCGCTTCAAGGCACACGCTGATGAGACCGACCGCGCCGGCCGCGACGGTGAAGCGGCCGTTGTCGAGTGCCGACATGGCGATCTTGAACCCTTCGCCTTCTTCGCCGAGCCGGTTCGCTGCCGGAATCCGCACGTCCTCGAAGAACAGCTCACCCGTGTTGCCGGCCCTGATGCCGTATTTATTCGCAATTGCCTTGGATGAAAACCCGGGACGCGTGCGTTCGACGATGAACGCCGAGATGCCGTGGTGCTTTTTCGTTTTGTCGGTATAGGCGAAGACGAGGAAATGATCCGCCTGGTCGCACAGTGAAATCCACGTCTTCTGGCCATTCAGGATATACTCATCGCCATCCCGCACGGCGGTCGAGGCGAGGGCGGCTACATCGGAGCCCGCCCCCGGCTCGGTCAGTCCATAGGCGCCGATCTTCTCGCCTTTCGCCTGCGGTACGAGGAATTTCCGCTTCTGTTCCTCAGTCCCCCACTGCAGCAAGGTCAGTGAATTCAAGCCGGTATGCACCGAGACCGCCGTGCGGAACGCCGTATCCCCGCGTTCCAGCTCCTCACACAGGATGGCGAGCGAATTGTAGTCGAGCCCGCTGCCGCCGTACTGTTCCGGGATGCAGGAGCCCATGAAGCCGAGGTCTGCGAAATCCTTCCATACTTGCGGATCGAATCCGCCTGCGCGTTCCCAGTCTGCAATGTTCGGGATGATCTGTTCATCGACATAGCGGCGTGCCGTCTGCCGCAGGAGCTGCTGATCTTCTGTGAATGTGAAGTCCATTCCGCGCACGTCCTCTCTGTGAGTTTACAAGGATGCTTCGCCGGTCAGTACGTTCTCATCGATGATAACCCCGCGTTTTTTCATCTCTTCGATATACAGGTGCCCCGGCACGATACATTCCGGCGGGTGGACGCCGCGCTTCGTGATGTCACCGGTTCCGATCATCTGGGCGACGACGGAGATCGTATTCGCGGTCGCAAGCGCCATCGCCGTTTCGTTCATCTCCATGTCCTTCGTGACGGTCATGTTGTATTCGTAGGTCGCCGGCATACCGGATGCTTCCCCGCTGACGAGAACCCGCAGCAGCACAGCGTCCTTCTTGTCGCCGAGCAGCAGCTGCGGCGTCAGATGGGCGCGCATGACATCGCGGACACGAAGCGGCTTCCCATCGACCTGGATGACGGATTCCCGTGACAGCAGCCCAAGATCGACGAGCAGCTGAAACTTCTCCGCGTGCCCCGGATAGCGGAGCGTCTTGTACTCGAGCGTGCGGACGTCCGGGAAGGAGCCGAGCAGTGTCGATGTGCCGCCGGACGTATGGAACGCTTCCATCGGGCCGAAACCGTCGAATTCGATCGTCTCGATTTCGGATAGCGACGGCAGCTCGATGATTTCGCCTTCGCGGATGACGCGTGACGGGTCGGTGTAATGGTCGAAGACACCTTCGAGCGAGAATACGATATTGTAATTGAGCGGCGGTTCAGGTTCGGCCGGCACCCCGCCGACGTACAGCTTGATCGACTCCACGGTGTCGAGTTTGTCCGCACCGTAACCTGCGAGGATGTTGATCATCCCCGGGGCGACCCCGAGGTCCGGGATGACCGTGACGCCTTTCGCCTGTGCAGCTTCGTCCATCGCGAGCACGGCATCCGTCGCACCGCCGATGTGGCCGCCGAGATCGACATAGTGGACGCCCGCTTCGATGGCGAGCCGGGCTGCGGTTTCATTGAACGTATAGAACAGGGCATTGATGACGACGTCGCCGAGCGCAATGACCTCGCTCAGCTGGAGTTCGTTCCGCGCATCGAGCACGAGGATGCTCAGCTTGTCGGACAGCAGGTCGTCCGCGAAGTTCTCCGCTTTCCGCACGTCCTGATCCGCCAGATAGACCGCTGTGACCGCATCCTGCTTCACCAGATCCCGCACCGCTTCTTTTCCCATGAGTCCCGCTCCGAGTACGACGACTTTCATGCAATCAGCCCCCTATTAGTTATTGTCGATCTGTGCCCGCTGCAATGTGCCGCTGAAATCCACATAGATGCTCTTCCACTCCGTGAACACGTCGAGCGCCGCCACGCCCGAATCGCGGTGGCCGTTTCCGGTCCCTTTTGTCCCGCCGAACGGCAGATGGATCTCCGCGCCGGTCGTGCCGGCATTGACGTAGACGATCCCCGTGTCAAGATCGCGCTGCGCCTGGAAGATCTTATTGACATCCCGTGAGAAGATTGAGCTCGACAGCCCGTATTTGACACCGTTGTTAACGTCGATTGCCTCTTCCAGACTGTTCACTTCGATCAGTGAAATGACCGGACCGAAGATCTCTTCCTGCGCGAGACGGCTGTCCGCCTTGACGTCCGTGAACAGGGTCGGTTCGAAGTAATGACCGCCTGTATAATGGCCTTCTGTCAGCTGGCTGCCGCCTGCGAGCAGTGTCGCACCCTCTTCTTTCCCGACACCGACGTAGTACTGGATCTTCTCGATCGATTTTTCATTGATGACCGGCCCGATTTTGACGGATTCATCCGTTCCGTTGCCGATCGTGAGGGTTTTCATTGACTCGAGCAGTTTCTGTTCGAGCTCTTCCTTGATGGCGGAATGCGCGATGACCCGGCTGCAGGCGGTGCAGCGCTGGCCGGCTGTTCCATACGCGCTCCAGAGGATGCCTTCGACGGCGAGGTCGAGATCGGCGTCATCCATGACGATGATGGCGTTCTTGCCGCCCATCTCGAGTGACACTTTCTTCAGGTGACGGCCGCCGAGTTCCGCGACATGGCGGCCGGTTTCCGTGGAGCCGGTGAACGAGATGACGCGCACGTCGGGATGTTCGATCATCGCCGTGCCGACGGTGCCTCCGCTGCCGAAGACGATGTTGGCGACCCCTGCCGGCAGACCGGCCTCTTCAAAGATGAGTGCCATTTCGTATGCCATCATCGGCGTTTCGGTCGCCGGTTTCCAGAGGAACGTGTTGCCCGCGACGATCGCCGGGAATGATTTCCATGTCGCGATGGCCACCGGGAAGTTCCATGGGGTGATCAGACCGACGACCCCGATCGGCGCCCGGACACTCATCGCGAACTTGTTGTCGAGCTCGGACGGCACTGTTTCACCGAACAGCCGGCGGCCTTCACCTGCCATGTAATACGCCATGTCGATTCCTTCCTGCACTTCACCACGCGCTTCTTCGATGACTTTGCCCATTTCCTTCGTCAGTGTTTGTGCGAGATGCTCCTTCTTCTCCACCATGAGCCGGCCGATTTCATACAAGTAATCCGCCCGCTTCGGCGCCGGCACACGCGCCCACTTTTTCTGCGCGGCTTTCGCGGCGGCGACTGCCTTGTCCACGTCATCTGCTGTCGACAGCCGGACTTCCGCCAGCTTGTCCCCATTAGCCGGATTCAGGACATCGGTATACTCCGCCCCTCCGTCAGTTTCCCAGTTTCCGTTGATATAGTTGTTCAGTTTCATAGCTGCCTGTCCCCTTTCTTATGCGGTTTGCAAACCCTTACATACTGTATTCGACAGCCAGCCCGGTTCTCCTTTCAGGGAGTCCGATTCGCTGTCCGGCTGGCTGCGCCGCACTTCGTGAACACAGTGACCAGTGTATGAGCGGCCGGTCCGGACTATGCGCCGATTGCCTGAGTTGGTGCACAAAAAAACGCGGAGCGCAGCGGAGCTGACAAGCCAGTCTTTTTTAGTTTGTGGTGGAAGCGCATCTGGCGCGGCATGGCGACTTGTAGCTACTGGCCGCCTTGCCGCGGGCTCGGCTGCCCGGCTGGACCGGATTGTGTGAAGTTATGAGCGCTTTCATATGATTTATGATCACTTTCCATGGTTTATGATCACTTCCGCGAGTTTATGAGCGTTTCCGGCAGTTTATGAGCGGAATTCATGTTTTATGAGCGGAACGGCCTCATTTATGAGCGTTCGGCGTGCAATGACTTCCATCTATAGAAAAAGCGGAGCGAAGCGAAGCCGACAAGCCAGTCTTTCCTAGTTTGTGGAAGATCATCTGGCGCGGCATGGCGACTTGTGGCTACTGGCCGCCTTGCCGCGGGCTCGGCTGCCCGGCTGGACCGGATTGTGTGAAGTTATGAGCGCTTTCATATGATTTATGATCACTTTCCATGGTTTATGATCACTTCCACGAGTTTATGAGCGTTTCCGGCAGTTTATGAGCGGAATTCACGTTTTATGAGCGGAACGGCCTCATTTATGAGCGCTCTGCGTGTGAGCGGCCAATCTCCAATAAAAAAAGCCTCCCCGCAGGTTGGATATCCTGCGGGAAGGCGTTGGATCAGGCGTTATCAGGTTTTGCCGTAACATTGTTATGCTCAGGTGTCGGAGTGTCCGGCATCTGCTGCGCTTCGAACTTCGGCGGGAGGACCCGCTTGATGAAGAGCGTCAGCACCAGGGCCACCGCCGCGATAATTGCGGAGATGAAGAAGGAGAAGTTGATGCCATCCAGCTGTGCCTGCTGGGCGACCTGCTCCTGGAATGCCGCGAGACCGGCTTTGTCGGTCGGCAGACCTCCGGACATCGCCGCGTCCTGAGCGATCTGTGTTCCGGCTGACTCCGCACGTTTTGTCATGATTGTCAGCAGGATGGCGGAACCGATTGCGCCGGATACTTGCTGCACGGTGCTGTTCATGGCGGTGCCATGCGGATTCGAGACCATCGGCAGCTGGTTCATGCCGTTCGTCATGATCGGCATCGTCACCATCGACAGGCCGAACATGCGGGCGGTGTAGATCGCCATCAGTTCATAATAACCGGTATCCAGTGTGAGCCGGCTCAGCAGATATGTGGTCAGCACGGTGATCGCAAGGCCCGTAACAGCAAGGCCTTTTGGTCCGTACTTGTCAAACAGTTTGCCGGTGATCGGCGACATGAAGCCCATGACGATCGCACCTGGCAGCATGAGCAGCCCCGAATCGAGCGGCGAAATGTGACGGACGTTCTGGACATACAGCGGCGTCAGGATCATCCCCGAGAACATCGCAACGGACACGACGACCGAGATGACGGACGACAGGGCAAACATCGGATGCTTATAAATGCGGAAATCGAGCATCGGCTCTTTCTTACGCAACTGACTGGTGACGAAGAGGACCAGACCGATCACACCAATGATGATCGTACCGTACACTTCGACCGACCCCCAGCCCGCGTGTCCGGCGGAACTGAAGCCATACAGCAGACCGCCGAACCCGATACTCGAGTAGAGAATCGACAGCGTGTCGACTTTCACGTCCTTATTCGGTGTGATGTTGCGCAGTTTGAAGAATGCATACGCCATGACGAACAGCGCGATCGGCAGCACGATGATGAACAGCGCGCGCCAGGAGTAGTGCTCGACGACGAAGCCGGACAGCGTCGGTCCGATCGCCGGCGCCGTGAACATGACCAGCCCGAAGTAGCCGAGCGCCTGCCCCCGTTTTTCAACCGGGAACGCAACGAGCATGACGTTCATCAACAGCGGCATCAGCAGGGATGCCCCGGACGACTGAATCATCCGCGCTGCAACCAGCAGACCGAAGTTCGGTGTCACGATGGCAAGGAGTGTCCCCAAAGAGAACAGCGTCATCGCCGTGAGGAACAAGTTCCGGTTCTTGAATTTCATAATGAAAAAAGCACTGGCCGGCATCATGATACCGCCAACCAGCATGTAGCCGGTCGTAAGCCATTGTACTTGGGAAGGTTCAATCTTGAATTCTGTCATGATAGTCGGCAGCGCGATGTTGAGCAATGTATTATTCAGGATCGCAACAAACGCTCCGATGAATAAGATGATGATGATGCCGTAAGGCGGCTTTTCATGCATTTTCTTAATGTGTTCACTTGTTTCCATCCAACGGTCCCCCATTTTCCTTATACTTCCTTGACTGAAAAAACATCATGAAAGCTATTTTATACCCGCAGTCCAACTTACGCAAGAAAAAAATCCGAAACAGTATATTTCATTGATATATAGCGTTTCGGAGAGTAGACTGTCAGTATACTATGAGTCCAAAGGTGATGGAATGAACGAACGTAAACTAAAAGTGATCTACGCAGCACAGCAGGTGTTCGAGGAGAAAGGCATCGTGTCGACCTCCGTCCAGGATATCCTGACGGCTGCCGGTATTTCGAAAGGGACTTTCTATAACTATTTCACGTCGAAGAATGAATGCCTGCTCGCCATTCTTGAAATGGCCAATGAGGAATCGATCGAGCGCCGGCGCAAACTGCTGATCGGCAAGGATCGGACGGATAAAAGTCTGTTCGCCCAGCAGATTATGACCCGTGCGCACGTTGACCGCGAACGGAATCTCCTGCCGATCTATGAAGCCATATTCTTTTCGAACGACGAGGAAATGCGGCGCTATGTCCGGGAGCAATATCTATACGAAGTTGCCTGGCTATCCGGCCGTCTGCTGGAAATCTACGGACCGGACGCTGAACCGTATGCCACCGACGGCGCCGTCATGCTGCTCGGTGTCATGCAGCACATTCTGCACATCATCAAGATCGGGTACGGACGGAAAGACAGTTCCCACTACGAACAGATGGTGCCGTTCGCCATCCGCCGGCTCGATGACATGATGGCAGGGATGCGGAAAGCCGATGATATCCTGCTCGGGAACGACATGCTTGAAAAGCTGTCATTTGCAGATGCGGAAAAGGCGAAAGAGGAATTGTTCAGGCGGCTGCGTACGCTTCTCGCACAATTCGAAAAGTCCAAAGAACAAAAAGGCGTCGACTATGTGAAATTTTTGATGGACGAGCTGGTGACCGGGAAAAGCGGCAGCGTCATTCTGGGAAGTGTGCTGGATGCATTCCGGAACGAGTTTGCAGCGTCAGACAGCGCAGCTTCAGTGGATGACATCGTGTCCCGTATCAGTGAGCTGGGCAGTCCGGCCGCACGCACGCCTGCCACATGAAAAAGAACGCTGTCCGCACCAGCCGCGGACAGCGTTCTTTCCGTTCATCATCCATACACGCAGATTATTGTTCGTTCACGTCACTCGGTCCGTTCAGGAGCAGCCAGATATAGCGGGCTTCTTCTTTGCTGCCCGGCTGCAGGCGCCCGTTGCGCGGATAGGCGATGGTCTGCGCCCGGAACGCCATAAGATGCATGACGTTGCCGTTTGCTTCGGATGCTTTCTTCAGCATGTCCGCCTCTTCCTCAGATACCCCTTGTGTCGCTTCGTTTTCCAGCTTCCAGTCCAGGTACAGGTAGGTCGCATCGTTCTCCGATCCCCGCTCGTAGCGGACGAGCAGCTCGCCCGCTTCCTTGTATCGTTCTGCATGGATGAGCGACGCGATCGCCTCATAGCGGGCACCCTGGTTATCAGTCGTGTTCATGCGCACGAGATCCAGGAAGATATCCGCCGCCTCATTGAATTCCCGCAGCCTGAACAGATGGACTCCGTACGAGAAGGCCGCACGCATGAACGGACGGTTCGGCAGGTTGTTCCACGGATTCTCCCCCGGTTCGAACCGCCGGCTCGCTTCGCGGATCGCCTGTTCATACAGGCTGCCCGCCGGCTCCGCATCGGCTTCCGTTTCCGCTTTCAGCAGCAGGGCATCCGGGAGCTGCGGTGCGATGGCGAGTGCCGAGTCCGCCAGTTTCCGGCGTCCGTCTTCCGTTTCCGCTCTGTATGCTTCGTACGCAAGGCGCTGGGCGCGTCCTTCATCCACACCCGGACGGCGTTCCGGTTCCACGACGCCCGTTGTCGTCATCGCAGTCTCCCACAGCTCGGATTCCGACGGGCGCGGATCGGTGCCGATTTCATAGACGGCTGCCGCAGCCGCTTCACCGTTTTCCATCATCTCCGTATACAGGCTGTACAATTCTTGCGACAGACGGGAAGTTTCTGCCGTGTCCGCCTCGGCAACATCAGCAGTGTCCCCTTTGAGCAGGGAGAGTGACCGGCCGACGCCGATTGCCGCCTGCACGAAAGAGGCTGTATCCGTTGCCTGGCCTTCTTCCTGTTCGGTGTTCAGGAAGTAGGCGACCGCTAGTTTCTGCAGCATTTCCCGGACATCCGCCGGTTCGCCGCCTTCTGCCAGCCGGCTGTCCAGCAGTTTCAGGGCGCCGAGCTGTTCATCCGCCAGTACATCCTCGAGCAGATCGTTCATGGACGCCATGCTGCGTTTGACGAGCAGTTCGTAAATATCCAGCGCATGATTGCAAATGAATTCCGCAGCCGGTTCATCCGGCGATTGCGCCCGGAGCGATAGCAGGGATTTTTTCGTCTGCCGGCTCCATTTCGCCAGGAACAGCATGGACGACACCGGCGCGACCGCGCGCTCGCCGCGGCGGGCGTCAGGGAGCACGACACCGAAAAGCAGTGTCCCTTCATCCGCGGGCATGCCCTCGATCCGCGCCACTTCCACCGTTTCCCCCGTCAGCAGCTGTTCAATGTGCAGAAACTTTTCCTCAGCACCTGTGATTTCACCGAGCAGCATGAGCGGCTCATCCCACTTTGCGAGAACTTCCTGCACAGTGCCGCGTGCAGCCGCCTCACGCTGCGTGTGCACATACTCTTTCCACTGCTCGTTGTTTTCGATGAATAAATAGAACTCGGACGCCGCCTCTTCGGTGTGCGCAGGCTCCCAGCTGCCGCGCAGCCGTTCCGCCCACTGACGCATGAGCCGCATCATCTGTTCCTTGGCAGCGCCTGTCGGATATGTATCGAAGAACTGGATGAGCAGACGGTCCAGCTCTTCGCTGACAACTGTATTCAGCAACCCGCTGCTTTCGTTCCCGCAGCATTTCTTGTACTTCTTTCCGCTGCCGCAAGGGCACGGATCATTTCTTCCTATCATGGCTGTGCATCCTCCCGACTGTTCCGCAGGCCGCCCTGTCAGCCTCCGATATAGCTCATATTGATCTTCTTGTTTTTCCGGTTTTTCACCGTCTGTTCCGTCCGCTCGTCCGAATACCGGTCGGTCCGTTTCTCCCAGACACCCGTCACTGCAGCAGCGAGTTCTTCGTCCGTCGCACCTTCGCGCAGCAGCTGCCGGACGTCAAATCCATCGGAAGCGAACAGGCACGTAAAGAGTTTTCCTTCCGAAGACAGCCGGGCCCGTGTACAAGTGGAGCAAAACGACTCGGACACCGAGGTGATGAAGCCGACTTCCGCGCCGTTGTCTTTGTAACGCCAGCGCTTCGCCACTTCGCCGTAGTACTCCTCATCGACCGGCTCCAGATCGTGCACGTCCTGCAGACGGCTGAGGATCTCCTTCTTCGTGACGACTTTGTCGAAACTCCAGCCGTTGTCATTGCCCACATCCATGAATTCGATGAACCGCAATGTGATGCCGCGTTCCTTGAAGTACTGGGCCATCGGCAGGATCTCCTGCTCGTTCGTCCCTTTTTTGACGACCATGTTCATCTTGATGGTGAATCCGAGCTGGCTTGCCCTGTCGATATTTTTCAGGATCAGATCCGGCTTGACGCCCCGGCCGTTCATCTCCCCGAACAAATCGGGGTCGAGTGCGTCCAGGCTGATATTGAGACGGCGGAGACCCGCGTCATACAGCGGCTGTGCATACTGGCCGAGCATGACGGCGTTCGTCGTCAGTCCGATGTCTTCGACCCCTTCGATTTTCGTCAGTGAACCGATCAGGTCCGGCAGGTTGCGCCGCATGAGCGGCTCGCCCCCTGTCAGGCGCAGTTTTTTCACGCCGAGTTCCGCGAACAGCTTTGCCAGCCGTTCGATCTCTTCGAATGACAGGAGCTCGTCCTTCGGCAGGAACACATAATCGTCCCCGAAAATCTCTTTCGGCATGCAATAGGAGCATCTGAAGTTGCAGCGGTCCGTGACAGAAATCCGCAAATCACGGATCGGCCGGCCGAATTTATCTGTTATGGGCTCCATGCTGTCATCTCCCTTCCAATTGTCCGGGTCTGTTCACGTTGTCAAATATAGACGGATCCTCCTCCAGCAGTCCGGTTCCGTCGATCCATTTGCGGATGAGCGGCCGGACACTCCGTTCGCCTGCTGCAAGTGCCGAGCGGATCTTTCTTGCCGATGCCCGATCCCATATGGACAGCAGAGGATGCCGGATTCCGGCCGCTTCGATCGCCGAGGGGCCGCCGTCCGTTTTTTCCGCTGTCAGCAGCTCCACGATCCGGTCGTCTGCAAACGGCACATCGCACGGCAGGACAGCATACCAATCGCTATCCGCGGCGTCCATCACGGTCAGGATCCCGGCAAGCGGGCCCTGGCCGGCCACTTCCGGCAGGTCAGCGAGAACGGTCGGACAATCAGGAAAGCGGTCCCTGTGTTCGGGCCGCGCGACGATGATTGTCTGCGCACAATGCGGAGCAAGGGCCTCCATGGCATATTGATAGAACTGCTTTCCATTATGGCGTGCGAACGCTTTCGGTGAACCGAACCGGCGCGATTCACCGCCGGCCAGCACGATGCCGATCATCCGCCGCTTACCGGCGGGATGAACGCACACTCATCACCCGAGCGGATGAGGTCTTCGGGCAGCGCATACTCTTCGTTCACCGCGACCTGGACATCATCTTTCCCGAACCCCGGATACGTCTCCTCCGCCCAGTCCAGCAGCTCACGGACTGTCATCTGATCGCGTTCCAATGTTTCGCCGCCCTTGCCGGCAAGTTCACGCAGTCTCGCAAAGTAGTTTACACGGATCATTGTGCATCGGCTCCTTTATCAGGATATTTCTTCTGGGCGCCCTGCCATTCCTGGCCGTCTTCCCAGATCTCTTTCTTCCAGATCGGCACGATCTCCTTGATACGTTCAATGGCATACTCGTTAGCTTCATAGGCAGCCGAACGGTGGGGGGATGAAACCGCGATGACGACGGCGATATCGGACAAGTGCAGTTCACCGATCCGGTGGGCGATCGCTGTCCGGATGCCGGGCCACTTCGCTTCCATCTCGGCACCGATCTGCGCGAGTTTCTTCTCTGCCATCGGCACATACGCCTCGTAGGCCAGATAGACGGTCCGCACGCCGTGTGTCCATTCCCGTACATGTCCGGTGAACAGTGTCACAGCACCGGCACCTGTGTGAAGCACATAATCCGCATAGTCCTGCGGATTGATCGGCTCTTCTGTTATCTCAAACGGTTTCATCCAATTCCTCCTTTGCAAGCCAGCGGGCAAACCAGCTGTCGAGCTGCGCCGTATCCTCCCGGGATGGGATGATTTCCGCAGACAGTGAAGTGAGCGGTCCGACAATGAGCCGGATCCCGTCCAGATGCTGCAGGGTCTCCCAATCTTCCGGCTCCCGGACCAGGATGACTTTGTCACCGGTCTCTTCCTTATACCCTTCGATGAGAAGAATATCCGGCTTTCCTTGTGCCGCGAGTTGTTTCAAGGTTTCAAAGTCCGGCTCACTGTTCAGCAGCAGCTGGCACGTGCCGCCGCCTGCCGCAAGGGATGCATCCGCGCCCTTGCGGAAAAAACGAGTCGTGTCCGTCAGTACCGTCGGCAGTTCGACCGGTCCTCCGTGGCCGTGATGCTTCAGCACGGCGACCGATCGTCCTGCCTGCTTGGCAATGCCGATCCAGCGTTCCAGCAGCGTTGTCTTGCCGCTGTTCTTATAACCGGCTATATGGAGGGTCTTCACAGCACCCAGTCCTTCGCACCCTGCTCGGAACCGAGGAGCAGCACGTCGACGCTGTCGCCCGCCGCATACCCCCTTGTTCCGCTCGGCAGCACGATAAGGCAGTTGCCACGCGCAATCGATGAAACGGCATTCGATTTGTTAAAGCCGGCAGGCGCGGCGGTGATCTTGTCTCCTGTCATCTGCCAGACCGAACGGATGAAGCGGGTGAACGGGTTCGGCTTCGTGAAGTCTTCAGCCAGCTCCGCTTTAAAATGCGGCATGTACGGCGCTCTGTCTCCCATCATGGACAGGAGCGCAGGCCGGGCGAACAGTTCAAAGCCCGTGAAGCATGCCGACGGATTGCCGGACAGACCAAACAGGAACTTGCCGTCCAGGGCAGCCACGGTCGTCACGCTTCCCGGCCGCATGGCGACTTTGTTGAAGAGCACGGAGGCGCCAAGCTGGTCATAGATCGCAGGCAGATAATCGTAGTCACCGACAGACACACCGCCTGTCGTGATGACGGCATCGCATTCGGTAATCGCTTCCTTCACGATTGCCGTGCAGGCCGGCAGATCGTCCGCCGATGTTCCGTACAGCCTGACCGGCACGCCGAGACGCCCGAGCTGCGCCGCGATCATCGGGCCGTTGGAATTCCTGATTTTGCCCGGCTGCAGTTCATCCTCCACGCCGAGCAGTTCCGTCCCTGTTGCAAGGATGCCGACGACCGGCAGTCGGGAGACGCTCACGCGCGCATAGCCGAATGTCGCCAGCAGTGCGACAGTCCCCGGGTGGATACGGGTGCCCGCTTCGATGAGCAGATCCCCTTCAGCGGCGTCTTCGCCTTTACATGAAATGTTCTCGCCCGCTGTGAACGGTTTCCGGATCGAGAAGCCGCTGTCCGTCTCCGCTGTCTGTTCGAACATGACGACCGCATCCGCGCCGTCCGGAATCTTGGCACCGGTCATGATCCGATAGGCTTCCCCGCGTCCGACGGTTTTCTCCCCGACATGGCCTGCCCCGATTTCGCCGATGACTGTGAAGGGGATACGTGCACTGCCGGATGCCCCTTCGCTGTCTTCCGCCCGGATGGCGTACCCGTCGTACGGGGACCGGTCAAACGGCGGCACGCTGTGTCGGGCGACGATCGGTTCCGCCAGCACACGGCCCAGCGCCTCTTCAAGCGCTGCTTCTTCGGTTTCCAGCGGACGGACTTGCTGCATGATGCGTCCGATCGCCTCCGCTACTGGAATCGGTGTTCTCATTTCCACAAAAAGCACCTGCTTTCTTCTGGTATACTAAGTGTATCAGAACTGAAAGGAATGAATCGAATGTCTGAACTCACCCATTTCAACGACCAGGGCCGCGCACGGATGGTCGATGTGTCAGATAAGCCGGTCACTTCACGGACGGCAGCTGCAAGTACATCCATCATCGTCAACGAAGCGATTTACCGGCAGATCAAAGAGGGGACGAACAAAAAAGGGGATGTCTTCGCCGTTGCACAAGTCGCCGGCATCATGGCTGCCAAGAACACGGCCGATCTGATCCCGATGTGCCACCCGCTGCCGCTGACCGGCGTCGATATCCGGTTCGACTGGAACGTCGATGAGGCACAGGGACACTATGAAGTCCTCATCCGGACGGAAGTGAAAACGACGGGGCTGACCGGCGTCGAAATGGAAGCACTGACGGCAGCTTCTGCGACAGCGCTGACGGTCTATGACATGTGCAAGGCGGCGGGCAAGGAAATGGTGATCGGCCCGACCATGCTGCAGTCGAAGACAGGCGGTAAAAATGGAGATTATGAACGGACGGAAGCGTAGACACCGCTTCCTCTTTTTTCTGTTCGTTATAAATGCTTCGTCAGTTCGTTATGGATATGCGTGAGTTCCGGCAGGATCAGACGGTCAAGCGCAAGTGCGACCGCTTTCACGGAACCCGGCAGCGCAAACAGCACCTTCTCCCCGATTGCACCGGCAGCGGCCCGGCTCAGCAGCGCCTTCGAACCGACATCTTCCGCGTAACTGATATACCTGAACAGTTCGCCGAAACCGTTCAGTTCCTTGGTGAAGAACGGCCGAACTGTCTCGATCGTAACATCGCGGTAGCTGATCCCAGTCCCGCCTGTAATGACGATGACGTCCGCTTCCTTTTTACCGATCCACGATTCGACCGCTTTCAGGATCGCATTCTTATCGTCGGGACAGATCTGTCTCGCAAAGATGGTATGGCCAGCATCCTCCATCTGATCGCGGATGAGCCGGCCGCTGTTATCGTCTGCCTCGGTCCGTGTATCACTCACAGTCAAGATACAAATATTCAGTTTTTCACTCTGACCCGTCTCTTCCTTATGCAACGCAATCCTCTCCTTATCCGAATAGCTGATGATAGATTTTACGGCCTCTCTGAATATCCTTCAGTCCATGGACAAGCAGCCTGCCATTGGAAAAGCCGACGCATCGGAACCCATCCGCCTCGAATTCCGTGAAGTACGTATTATGCTTTCCGACGGTTCCGAGACGTTCCGCCACTCGCAGTACGTCCTCTCCTGTCAGCTGCCGTTCAGCCGCAGGGATGATCTGTACGGTGTCGCGCCCGCACAGCACCGCGTAGTGGGTGCCGGTCTCCTCCATCAGCGATGGATAGACGGGATCCGCACCGCATGTCGGGCACGTGTCTTTCTTCAGACGTGAAATCCCTGCTTCCACTTGTGTATTGTGCCAAATATCCGTGTGCAGCAGCTTCGTCCGCATGGCGTCCCTGTTGCCCGTCAGCCATTTCAGTGCCTCGGCACTTTGGTTCGCCGCCGTGATCTGCACAGCCGGGGCGATGACGCCGACCGTGTCGCACGTCTCGTTCACAGACGGCAGCACAGGCAGCAGGCACCGGAAACACGGCGCCCGGCCGGGGATGAACGGAAAAACGCTGCTCGAACTTCCGACACAGGCCCCATAAATCCATGGAATCCCATGCTTCCAGGCAAAGTCATTCAGCAGCAGACGGGCTTCGAAGTTATCCGTCGCATCGAGCAGGATATCAGCATCCGCCGCGTATCGTCCGAGCAGACTGCCATCGACGTGATCGAGCAATGGTACGATGTCCGCGTCACTCCGGATGGCGCGCAGCCGGGCCTCCGCCGCCACGACTTTCGGTGTGCCATGAACCGCATCCTCCTCTGCGAACAGCTGCTGGCGCTGCAGGTTGGAAGGTTCCACATAATCCCGGTCGGCGATGGTCAGCCTGCCGATGCCGGCGCGGATCAGCGTTTCTGCAATCGCCGATCCAAGCGCCCCGCAGCCGAGCACGAAGGCGTGGGCCTCCTGCAGCTCCTGCTGACCCGGCTCACCAATCGGCGCAAAAAGTGTTTGGCGTGAATAACGTTGTTCCAATGCAGGCACCTCGTTTCCATAGTAAAGCAAGCAGGAGGACTGCCGGTCAGATTCGACTGGCGGTCCCCCGTTGTTATGCTGGTGTTATATCGCTGAATGTACCGACGTAACGGGTCACGTCGCCATCTGCATTTTTGACGGCATTGATGGTAAGCAGTTCAAGGTATTCACTGCCGTCTTTCCGTCTGTTCCACATCTGTCCCTGCCACGACCCTTCATCGCCGATGACTCCCCACATCGTTGTGTAGAATTCTTTCGACTGGCGGCCGGAGCTCAGGACATTCGGGTTTTTCCCGACGATTTCGTCTTCCGAGTAGCCTGTCAGTTCCGTGAAGGCCGGGTTGACGGACAGGATTTTACCGGTGCTGTCGGTTACGAGTATACCCTGCCCCGTCGAGTCGAACACATCTTTTGCAAGAGACAGACGGTCCATATAGTAGAGCCAGATGACAAGGACGAGACTGACGAGCGAGAACTGGGCGAACGCCATGAAACCGATCGAGTAGGAACCGGTGATCCCATGGACGGCCGACAGCAGCAGGGGCGGGAAGAACCCGCCGAGACCGCCCATCATGGACACGATACCGTTCGCGGTACCGGCCTGTTTGCTGAAGTAGAACGGCACCAGCTTGAAGATGACCCCGTTCCCGATTCCCGCGGTCAGTGCGATCAGCATGCTGCCGACCGTATACAATCCGATCGAAGGCGAGAAGGCGAGGATGACCCCTGCAACTGTCAGCCCGGCAAATACACCCATCAGCAGGAACAGCGGCTGGAACTTATCCGCGAGCCATCCGCCGACAGGACGGAACAGTGTCGCCACGATGATGAAGCCGGCTGTCCGCATCCCTGCATCGACTTTTTCAAGTTCGAAATAGTCGACGAGGAAGTTCGGCAGGAAGATCGTGAAGGCCACGAATGCCCCGAACGTGATGAAGTAGAACAGCGAGAAGAACCACAGTTTCTCATTCTTATAGACGCCTTTGATCTGCTTGACCATCGACGTCTTCACTTTCGGTTCCTGCCGGTCGCCGAGTATGAAGTTCAGCGCGGCGAACGCAAGCAGCAGGATGAGGTACAGCTTGACGGTCATGCTCCAGCCGAGCTGCGTCGCAAGGACCGGCGCGGCGAATGTCGTGACGGCAGTACCGACGTTCCCCATCCCATAGATTCCGTTGACGAGACCATGCTTTTCTTTTGCGTAATATTTCGGCAGGGACGTGACACCGACCGAGAAGACCGCTCCCCCGATACCGAGGAACGTTCCGCCGATGATCAGATCGGTGAATGATGAGGCGGCACTTATGTAGAACACTGGAAATAGCAATAAGATGAAACTGACCGCGAACACAATCCGTGCGCCGAATATATTGGCGTAGTAGCCCAGAGGGATCCGCAGCACGGAACCGAGCACGACCGGTACCGCTGTAATGATCGCTATGCGGGATGCAGGGATCGACACATCTTCCCGGATGAACGGGAGGAGCGACGAAATCAGCACCCAGACCATGAATCCCACAACCAGGTTGGCCGTCTGTAACGGCAGCTGCACTTTCTTGATCATCCATATCAGTCCATTTCTATAGAGAATGAAAGGCTTTGCAGTCTATCAGACTTTCACTGTACCTGCCTACACGATAGGCGTGTACAGTTTGTCGAACAGCGCATCCTGCTGTTCGATCCGGAGCATCGACTCCACCATCGGAAACACGATCGTTTCTTCCTTGATGAAGTGAACCATGATCGCTTCGTAAGCTTCCCCGGCGTCTTTTGAAACCGCTTCAAGATCTTCAAGGGACAGCTCATCCAGGCTGCCGCGGGTGTGATGCAGGAAGTGGCCGATGTAGGCATCGAGTTCTTCATGCTCTTCTTCCACCGCCCGGACGGGTCCCTGTTCGTTCCCGACATACTGTGCAAGTTCAGGGAACAGGATCTCCTCTTCCTTATCCGTATGGTTCTTGAACGGTTCGATGAACTCGATCAGCGCTTTACGCAGTGACCGCATCGCTTCGCGTCCTTCTTCCAGTGAATAGATCCGATTCTCGAAGCCGAGTACGATCGGATGCCAGTTGTCCATGAGATACATCAAATACTGATGTTCGTTTTCCAGTACCTGCAGTGCAGGCAGATCAAACTTGAATCGTTTCGTATCCATCGGTCTGCCTCCGTTTACGTAATGCCTGCTGTCAGAAGTTCAGGAACTTCTTTTTGAGCGCATACTCGACGAGCTCCGGTTTGCTCTTCAAGTTCAGTTTTTCCATCAGTTTGGCTTTATGGGCTTCCACTGTTTTCACCGAAATGTACAGTTTTTCTGCAATTTCCTTGTTGCCGTATCCTTTCGCAACGAGCGGAAGCACTTCGATTTCACGCTTCGACAAGATTTTGAAGGGATCGGTCTCGACTTCGTCTCCGTCTTTCTTGACGAATTCCCGGACGAGCGATGTCGCCATGGAGGGCTGGATGTACGTGCCGCCGTCATAGACGGTGCGGATCGCCGAGAACAGCTCATCATCCGGCGAGTTTTTCAGTACGTAACCGGATGCCCCGCTTTTCAGCACATGGAAGAGATACTCCTCATCGTCGTACATGGTCAGGATGACAATTTTCGTTTCGGGGAAATCCTCACTGATTTTGCCGGTGGCGATCAGTCCGCTTTCTCCCGGCGGCATGCTGAGATCCATGAGAAGGACATCCGGTCGGTGTTTCGCGACTTGGTCGTATGCCTCCAGACCGTCCGCCGCAGTCGCAACGACCTCCATATCGGGCTGGTAATTCAAAATGTGGGCGAAGCCGCTTCTGACGACAGCGTGGTCGTCTGCAATAATAAGTTTCACTGTCCGTCTCCCCTTCCGTTCAGAGGCACGGTCAGTTCAATTACGGTCCCCGTTCCGATGCCTGATCGTATAGTCAAGTCTGCATGCACGAGTTCCGCGCGCTCCCTCATGCCGAACAGACCGAGACCCGTGCCTTTATGGACAGGGGAATTGAGGTCGAAGCCGGACCCCCTGTCTTCCACGGTCAGCTTCAGATCGGAATCCGTCAGCAGCAGTGCCACCTCCACCTCTTCCACGCCTGCATACTTCAGCGCATTGAACACCGCTTCCTGGCAGACCCGGTAGACGACTGTCTCGATTTCCCCGTCGAACCGGACGGACTGGACGTTGCTGCTGAAGTCGACGAGCATGCCATAGTTCTTCTCGATCCATTTGAAATGCGTTCTGAACGCCGCCTCCAGTCCAAGGTCATCCAGCGTGGCCGGACGCAGCTGGACGGACAGATGACGAATGTCTTCCAGCAGGCGCATGAGCGAGCCTTCCGTCTGCTTGACTTTCTTCAAGACGTCTTCTTCCACATTCATATATTTCAAGACACGCAGGTCGACGAGTGCGCTGAGCATTTCCTGCGCCACACTGTCATGCAGTTCCCGTGAAATCCGTTTCCGTTCGCCTTCCTGGGCTTTGATGACCCGCTTGACGAGCGTCTGCTGATGCATCGATTCCTGAGTCTTGATCTGTTCGGTCAGGTCGCGCAACATGAAGACACGGATCCCATTTTCTCTGTCGATCATCTGGATGCTGCCTGTATACGGCACGATCCCCCTGCCCGCCGTCTCCAGGAACACCTGGAATGATGGGATATCACGATCGGGATCTGACATATAGCAGGCGATGCACGTCTGCTCTTCCTCTGCGCTGGTAAATCCTTTGCAGGCCATACAGATCGCTTTTGTGCTTCCTGCTTTCATGAGCTCGGCAACTTGCGGATCGAGGATCTGCTCCGCTGCCTGGTTCATGGAGACGACCCGGTTCTCCTCATCGAAGAAGAATATGGCTTCCGACGAACGGTCATACAGCTTCATCAGCAGGCTGTTCATGCCGTTTTGACTCAGTTCCTTCAATTTACGCTCATCTCCTCACTGTAGTAGGGACCGAACGTGGGGGCGACCAGGGTCTGAAGCAGTTTGAATTTCTCCTCATCCATGCAATTCTTCTTCCTGCAGCCCGCCAGCAGGATGCCTTTGACCCGATTGTACTTGAACAGCGGGATGGCAGCGAAGCTCTCGAGCCCTTCCGCCATGATGATCGGGTAGTTGTACAGATCCTTCTCCTTGAAATAGTCCTCCGTGTCGGGGGCGAAGATCGCTTTCCCTGTCTTGAAGACAGTTCCCGCCACGCCTTTTCCCGACTGCAGGACGATACGGCGGTACCGCTGGCTCAAATTCCCGGACGCATACTCCCAGCGGATCTGGAAACGGCGCTCTTCCGGCTGCACTAGGGCAAGGGCTGTGAAGTCGCAATCCATAATACGGCGGATCTCCTCCACTTGCTGCAGATAATCGAACGCGGGTGCTCGGCTTTCCATGAGTGTCCTCCCTCGCTGGAGAGAGGTCTCATGCAGCCCCTCTCCGGATCAGTTTCGTTTGTCTTTTCTGTACAGAATATAGCTTCTGCCCACATAATTCAACGGTACACTCCATACATGGACGAGCCGGGTGAACGGCCACAGTGCGAAAATCAGGAATCCTGTCAGGATGTGCAGTTTGAACATGATCGGTACGGACGCCATGAATGCCGCATCCGGACGCAGGATCAGCAGAGAGCGGAACCAGATCGAAATGGTCGACCGGTAATCGAACCCGGGTGTCATCGTATTGGTGATCAGCGAGCTGTAGACGCCGAGGAACACGATGAGCAGAAGGAACGTATTGACGATCAGGTCCGAAGCGGACGACAGGTGACGCACATTGCTGTTCGTGAAACGGCGGCTCGTCAGGATGATCATTCCGATCAATGTCACGACACCGAAGAATCCGCCTCCCCATACAGCGCCGAGATGGTACATATGATCGCTGACGCCCATGGCCCGCGTCCATTCTTTGGGGATGCCGAGTCCTGCAACATGCCCAAGGATGACCGGAAAGATCCCGATATGGAACAGCAGGCTGCCGATCATCAGCTGCTTCTTCTCGATGAATTCACTGGATTTCGCCGTCCAGCCGAACTGATCGTGCCGGTACCGGAAAATGTGACCGACGATGAATACCGCGATACAGAGATAAGGGAATATCACCCATAAAAATTGACTAGTCATTGGCCGGAACCTCCCGTGGGATCATGCATGCTTTGAATTCTTCACGCATCCCTCTGACAAGGGAATAATACGGACTGCCGTACTTCTCGAGCGCTTTCATCAGATGATAGGAGCCGTCTTCCAGCACCGCCAGCAGCATCGAGAAACTCTGCTGGGCGCGCGGGTCTCCCTTCCATTCCGCCGCGTAGATGAATTCACACATAAGCGGCAGCGAATCAGGCAGTTCGCTGTCCGGCATCGTAAGCCCGAACATTTCGTACAGCACTTTCAGCCGGGCCAGCGTCTGGCCGCGTTCTTTCGAATCCCCCATCTTCACGTAGGTCATGAACAGGGTGGCATCGCTCTGGAAATCCAAGGTATATGTATACATCTCCTGGATTTCATCGAGGCTGTACGTCATCATTTCGTCCCAGTACTCCTTCACATAGGGATAGGAAGGATCGGAGGGGCGGACGGACCCCTCCAGCACATCGGGATGGAATGTGAGTTTTTCAGGATAGGAGAACTGCTGGGCGAAAAACCCGAAAATCTGTTTCTTGTCGTACAGAAGATCCAAGTCAATCACGCCAGATCCCCCCATAGAAATTCTCTTCGTAGATTTCCTTCCCGGTCTTGACTGGCGCTCCTGCTCCCGCATTGACCGGGCCGCAACCGTCACAGCTGCCATTCGATCCCATGACGGAGAAGTTGCTGTATGGATCCTGCTGGACAGCTTCGCCATACGTACCCATTCCGGTGTAGCCGGCCGATCCTTGGGAGCGGTAGACGTTCATCTGCCCCTCTTTGTGGGAGGTCGGGATAACGAAACGGTCTTCGTATTTCGCGATGGCCAGAAGGCGGTACATCTTTTTCGCGGTGGAAGCGGTCAGGCCGACCCGATCCAGTTTGCTTTCATCGAAGTCCTTGCCGGAAGACTGGGCTCTCATGAAGGAGCGCATCATCGCCATGCGCTGCAGGGAGCCTTTCACGGTTTCCGTATCACCTGCTGTCAGCATATTGGCCAAGTATTGGATCGGGATCCGCATTTCTTCGATTGCCGGGAAGATCATATCCGGATTCTGGATGGAGTCTTTTCCTTCGAAGTAGTTCATGATCGGGCTGAGCGGCGGCACATACCAGACCATCGGCAGCGTGCGGTATTCCGGGTGGAGCGGGAATGCGAGTTTGTACTCGATCGCGAGCTTGTAGACCGGTGAGTTCTGGGCTGCCGTGATCCAGTCTTCCGAGATGCCGTCTTTCCTTGCCTGTTCGATCACTTCCGGATCGCTTGGGTCAAGGAACAGATCGCATTGTGCGTTGTACAGGTCTTTCGGATCCGGAGTGGCCGCTGCTTCGAGGACACGGTCCGCATCATACAGCAGGACACCGAGATAGCGGATCCGTCCTGTACATGTCTCCGAGCATACGGTCGGGAGTCCGGATTCGATGCGCGGGAAGCAGAATGTGCACTTCTCGGCTTTGTTCGTCTTCCAGTTGAAGTACACTTTTTTGTACGGGCAGCCGGTCATGCAGTAGCGCCAGCCGCGGCACGCTTCCTGGTCGACGAGGACGATGCCGTCCTCGTCCCGTTTGTACATGGCGCCTGACGGACAGGATGCGACACAGCTAGGGTTGAGGCAGTGCTCGCACAGCCGCGGCAGGTACATCATGAACGCCTGCTCGAAGTTGAACTTGATCTCCTCTTCGATCTTCTGGATATTCGGATCCGTCGGGCCTGTGATATGGCCGCCCGCGAGCTGATCCTCCCAGTTCGGCCCCCACTCGAGGTCCATGTAGTCGCCTGTGACGACCGATTTCGCGCGGGCGACCGGCGTATGCTCACTGTCCGGTGCCGTTGTCAGCTTTTCGTAATCGTACGTCCATGGCTCGTAATAGTCTTTCATCTCCGGCATATCCGGGTTGTAGAAGATCTTGCCGAGGGCGATTTTGGAAAGCTTGGAGCCCGATTTGAGCTCCAGCTTGCCGTTCCGCAGGTTCCAGCCGCCTTTGTAGATCTCCTGGTCTTCCCACCGCTTCGGATAGCCGATCCCCGGCTTCGTTTCCACGTTGTTGAACCACATATATTCAGCACCTTCGCGGTTCGTCCATGTCGTTTTGCATGTCACGCTGCACGTATGGCAGCCGATGCATTTGTCCAGGTTCATCACCATTGCGATCTGCGCTTTAATTTTCAAGCCAGTTGACCTCCTTCATTTTGCGGACGGCTACGTACTCGTCACGCTGGTTGCCGATCGGTCCGTAGTAGTTGAAGCCATAGCTCAGCTGTGCGTATCCGCCGACCATCTGTGTCGGTTTCATATGGATGCGTGTCGGCGCGTTATGGCTGCCGCCGCGTTCTTCCGTAATTTCGGAGCCCGGCACCTGGATGTGCTTATCCTGTGCGTGGTACATGAACATCGTGCCTTTTGGCATCCGGTGGCTGACGACAGCACGGGCTGTGACGACGCCGTTCCGGTTATAGACCTCCAGCCACTGGTTGTCATCGATGCCATGTGCGTCTGCATCCACGTCGGACAGCCAGACGGTCGGACCTCCGCGGAACAATGTCAGCATGTGCTGGTTGTCCTGGTAGGTCGTATGGATGTTCCACTTGCCATGCGGTGTCAGATAGCGCAGGACGAGGGAGTCCTCCGTGCCTGCGACAGGACGGTCATGCGGCCCGAGTACGAGCGGCGGCAGTGTCGGTTTATAGACCGGCAGCGCCTCCCCGAAGTCGAGGAACAGCTCATGATCCAGATAGAAGTGTTGGCGTCCTGTCAGCGTCCGGAACGGCACGAGACGCTCGATGTTGGTCGTAAACGGCGAGTATCTGCGACCCAGTTTGTTGGATCCGCTGAAGACCGGAGTCGGAATGACTTCACGCGGCTGCGCGGTGATACCGGCAAATGTGAACCGTTCCGCCGCTCGGTCTGCCGAGATGTCCTTGAGTTCCACGCCGGTGTCCGCTTCCGCAGAAAGGAATGCTTTCTGGGAGACACGTCCGTTCGTCGCTGAAGACAGTGTCAGCATCGCTTCCGCAACATGCTTCGCGGTGTGCAGCTTCGGCAGTCCGTCTTTGATGGTGTCGTCTTCGTAGACCCCGTTGATGCCCTTCATCATTTCGTATTCGTCCGCAACCGAGAAGCTGACGCCGTGTGCCCCTACTTTTCCTGTAGATAAAAGCGGTCCGAGCGTGACGTACTTGTCATACACTTTCGTATAGTCTCGTTCGACAATCGTCATGCCGGGCATCGTCTTGCCCGGGATCGCTTCCGCCTCGCCTTTCGTCCAGTCCCGCACATCGCCGTATGGCTGTGCGATCTCCTGCGCCGAGTCGTGGGCGAGCGGAGAGGTCACCAGGTCTTTGTAGACGCCCGGAAGATGGGTCTTCGCTATTTCCGAGAAAGTCTCCGCGATCGACCGGTAGATGTCCCAGTCGGAACGTGATTCCCATAGAGGATCGACCGCCGGATTGAACGGGTGGACGAATGGGTGCATATCCGTGGACGACAAGTCGACTTTCTCATACCAGGTCGCTGCCGGCAGGACCAGATCGGCATAGAGCGGGGTCGTTGTCATCCGGAAGTCGAGCGCGACGAGCAGGTCAAGTTTTCCTTCGACTTCATCCCGCCAGACGACTTCTTCCGGCTTCATGCGTTCATTCGGCTTGGCCAGGAGGTTGTCGGTTGCGCCGAACAGGTGCTTCATGAAGTATTCCTGACCTTTTGCGGAGCTGGAGACGAGATTCGAGCGCCAGACGAACAGGCTTCTCGGGAAGTTTTCCGGTGCATCCGGATCCTCGATTGCGAACTGCATATCTCCTGAGATCAGCTGATTCTTTACGTAGTCCACGATTTCAGGTGTTGTCGTGTGCCCCGCTTCGGCTGCTTCTTCTGTGAGCTGCAGACTGTTGCGGTTGAACTGCGGATAGGACGGCATCCAGCCGAGCCGCGCAGCGAGCACGTTGTAGTCCGCCGGATGCTCATAGCGGGAGTTCCCACCGAGCGGTGACATGAGCGACTGCGTGCCGGCTTCCTCATACTTCCATTGATCGGTTGCGAAGTAGAAGAACGACGTCGCATTCTGGAGCCGCGGCGGTGCCTGCCAGTCCCGTGCGAAGGCGATCGTGCTCCACCCTTCGATCGGACGGCATTTCTCCTGTCCGACGTAATGCGCCCAGCCGCCGCCGTTGACACCTTGGGAGGCTGTCAGCGTGACAAGGTTCAGAATAGCTCTGTAGATCGTATCACTGTTGAACCAGTGGTTGATGCCGGCACCCATGATGATCATCGAGCGGCCGCCCGTATCGAGCGAGTTCTGTGCGAATTCCCGGGCAATCTGGATGACGAGCTCCGGTTTGACACTGGTGATCTTCTCCTGCCAGCCCGGTGTGTAGATCGATGACTTATCGAAGTAATCCTCCGCTTCGGTTTCATGTCCGCTGCGGCGGACGCCGTATTGGCTGGCCATGACATCATAGACGGTCGCGACTTGGCGGACGGTGCCGTCTGCCAGCGTGATTTCCTTGGCCGGAATGGTGCGGTCGAAGACGCCGTTCGACAGGTTGTCGAAGAACGGGAAGCGGATCTCCTTCCACTCCGCTCCATGGTCCGCGATGGACAATGCAGGTTCGACGCGTGTTCCATCTTCCTTGTCGAGCAGCAGGTTCCACTTCACGTCATCCTCCCAGCGCTGGCCCATCGTCCCGTTCGGCACGATGATCTCGTCTGTGCTCTCATCCAGGATGACCGACTTCCATTCGGCATGCTGGGACTCCTGTCCGATATCGCTGGCGCGCAGGAAACGTCCTGCTTTATAAGCACCTTCATGTTCATCCAGCAGAAGCAGGAACGGCATATCCGTGTATTGTTTCGCATAGTTCAGGAACATCGGCTCTTTCCGCTGTTCATAGAATTCGTCGAGGATGACATGCGTCATCGCCTGTGCGACAGCTGCGTCCGTACCCGGATTCGCTGCGATCCAGTCATCCGCATGCGTGACACTTTCCGCATAGTCCGGTGCAACGGAGACGACTTTCGTACCCTTGTAGCGGACTTCTGTCAGGAAGTGGGCATCCGGAGTCCTTGTCAGCGGTACGTTCGATCCCCACATGACGATGTAGCCTGCGTTGAACCAGTCACTCGATTCCGGAACGTCTGTCTGCTCGCCCCAGATCTGCGGGGAGGCAGGCGGCAGATCCGCATACCAGTCATAGAAGCTCAGCATCTCGCCGCCCAGAAGGGAAATGAAGCGCGCACCGGACGCGTAGCTGACCATCGACATCGCCGGAATCGGGGTGAACCCTGCAATCCGGTCAGGCCCGTACTTCTGGATCGTATAGATGAGCTGTGCGGAAATGAGTATCGTCGCATCACGCCAATGGATGCGGACGTGTCCGCCTTTCCCGCGCGCCTTCTTATATTCCGTGGACTTGGCGGGGTCTTCCACAATGCTCGCCCAAGCGCGTACAGGGTCTTTCTCTTCGGTCAGCGCCTGATTCCACATGCGCCACAATTTCCCGCGGATGTACGGGTATTTGATACGGAGGGGACTGTATTCGTACCAGGAGAATGAAGCCCCCCGCGGACAGCCCCGCGGTTCGAATTCAGGCATATCAGGGCCGCAGGAAGGGTAATCGATCTGCTGGTTTTCCCATGTGATGATTCCGTTCTTCACGAACACTTTCCAGCTGCAGGAACCTGTACAGTTAACGCCGTGCGTTGTGCGCACGACCTTATCATGCGACCAGCGCTGCCGGTACATATTCTCCCAATCACGGTTCTTCTCTTCGAGCACCGACCAGTCGCCCGAGTATTTTTCCACAGGCTTGAAATAGTTCAAGTTGAATTTTGTCTTCCTCATTGTACTTCCTGCTCCCTTCTGAATGACCAATCGCGTTTCCATTGACAGGACTTACTGAGATTTCCTTATATACTCAGCCTAATATGTATTCTGACTCTTTGCTATAAGGGAATTCCCTATTACTAAAATAGGTTCTTTTTTCGTAATGAATTTAGTGATAAAAAGTAATAGTTTACTAGAGTCCATTTGAGGGAAGTTAGCTGGCGCTGTGTCTGTGACAGTTCCGTGACTTTTCTCTTATCCGTCTTTCTATCTGTATTTCTGGTTTCCAGCGTACATTTCACGAAAGCATCTTCAGTATACGGCGGACGCGTCCTGCTTCATATAAGGGAAAGGCCTATTTCAGCACAGTCGATTCCTGTCAATTCCCCTGAAACTAAGGGAGTTGGATAAGGGCGTCCCGCCTGGCGTCAATCAATACAAAAAAACACCAGACTTCCCGGCAGGCTGCCGGTGTCTGGTGTTTCACGATTATAGGTCGTCAAATCCGTTCAAGTCGCTCGTTTTGACGTACTGGCGGGATGTCTGCTCGAAGAAATCCGTCTTGGTCCCGTCGAAGTTGTCCGTGTAGGCACGGATCCATTTCATCGGGTTGTCGGTGAATTCCGGATAGAGTTCGCTCAGTCCGAGCATGCGAAGCATCTTGTTGGCACGGTATTTCACATAGCCGTCCATCTCATCGAGATCGATGCCGTCGATATCCGCGAGCACGTACCGGCTCCAGATGATCTCCTGCTCCACCGAATGGCGGAACTGCTCATAGATCCACTCCGTGAACTCTTCGGTGTTGTACTCCGGATTCTCGGCAAGGGCTGCGCGGAAGATATCACTGATCGCTTTCCCGTGCTGCAGCTCGTCGCGGTTGATGTATGAAATCATCGTTGACGTACCGACCATCTTCTGGTGGCGTGCCATGTTATAGAAGAAAGCGAAGCCGCTGTAGAAGAACAGGCCTTCGAGCAGCGTCGTATAGACCATCGCTTTCAGCACTGTCCCGATTGTCGGGTCCGTTGCGAATTCGTTATACACTTCGACAATCCGCTCGTTCCGTTTCATGAGCACTTCATCAGTGCGTCCCATCTCGAACGATTCGATCTGCTTGTCATAGGTCGTCACCGATGACAGGACATATGCATAGCTGTGGTTATGCTCGCTTTCCTGGTCGGCGATTGTCGCCATGATAGATTTGACGGACGGATCCGTCGCGAAGTCCGCGATTTTCATCGCAATGACGGTCTGGGGGCCGTCCAGTGTCGCGAGCAGGCCAATGATCTTGAGGAAGGCATCCTGCTCCGCTTTCGTCAGTGTCGGGAACTGCTTGACGTCCTGTGTCATATCCACTTCGTTCGCTGTCCAGAACAGGGAACGGATACGCTGCCGCAATGTGTAGAAATGCGGGTGCGCCAAGTTGTTCCAGTTGAGGATACCGCTTGCTTCCCCGCCGAATATGGCGGTTGCCTTATTTGGATTTGCAGGGTTCAGTACGTTAACTCGTGTAAGTGTCGCCAATGATCCAGCACTCCTTCCGCCCATTGGACGACGCGCTGTTCCTGCGCGCCGCGCGGGCTTTGCTCGATTTTCAGCGGTGCGAGCGCTGAGTTGTAGAAGCGGGCCAACTTCACGGCCGCCCGGCAAAACAGTTCGTCGCCGCCGAACTGGGTGTCGCCTGTCCCGAAAACGAAGACATGGTCCGGTTTCACACCGACATCCAGTACGAAATCTTTCACTTCATCCGGGGTCGAGCCCTGATCCCATGTGAACGAGCCGACAATCATGGCATCGTAGTCACGGTAATCTGGCACAGGCCCTGTCCCGATGCGGTGCAGTGTGATGTCTGCACCGCCTGCCGTCAGCGTCTGTCCGACCAATTCCGCCACTTCCGCTGTGTTGCCGCTCCATGACGCATAGGCGATCAGGAATGACACCATTCGCACTCCTCGATATCCGAAGCGGTGGAACGGGTGTAATACGTCGTCTTCATGCCGGATTTCCAGGCCTGCATGTGCAGGTCGAGCAGCACGGACGCACGGATATTGTTCGGTACGTAGAAATTGAATGAGATTGACTGGTCGATGTGACGCTGACGGGCTGCATTCTGTTTGATGGACCATCGCTGATCGACGATATAGGCCGACCGGCGGTAGACATCGTACGTGTTATGATCCAGATCCGGTGCGATGACCGGCAGTTTATAATCCTTTTTCTCTTCATGGTAGAACGGTTTGAACACCGGGTCGATCGATGCAGTGGAACCGGCGATGACCGATGTGGAGCTGTTCGGCGCAACCGCCATCAGATAGCCGTTCCGGATGCCGGTCTCCGCTGTCTGCTCACGCAGCCGTTCCCAATCCGCGGAGACATAGCCGCGTTTCTCGAAATAGGAGCCGGTATGCCAGTCGGAACCCTCGAAGAGCGGATAGGCCCCTTTCTCGGCTGCCAGTTCGACAGATGACCGGATCGTCAGGAATGCGATCTGCTCATACAGGCGGTCTGCGAATTCGACCGCTTCGTCGGATTCCCACTGGATGCCTTTCAGCGCCAGCAGATGGTGCCAGCCGAACGTACCGAGGCCGATGCCCCGGTAGCGGCTGTTGGTCCGCTGCGCCTGTACGACTGGGATCTTGTTCAGATCGATGACGTTGTCGAGCATACGCACCTGAATTGGAATGAGACGGTCAAGGACGCCCGCCGGGACTGCTTTTCCGAGGTTGACCGATGACAGGTTGCAGACGACGAAGTCGCCCGGCTTGGAACGAGTGACGACGATGTCATCTTCCAATGTGACCGATTCGAACTCCGTTGCGCTCATATTTTGCATGATCTCGCTGCAGAGATTACTTGAATAGACGATACCTTCATGCTTGTTCGGGTTCGCCCGGTTCACTTCGTCCCGGTAGAACATGTACGGCGTGCCGGTCTCGAGCTGGCTGCGCATGATCCGTTTCATGATTTCGATTGCAGGAACGGTCTCCTTCGTGATCTCCGGGTGGTTGACGCAGGCCTCGTAGCGTTCACGGAATGTACCGGAACCTTTCGTTTCATCATAGGAATCTTCGAGTGAGTAGCCCATGACCGTCCGGACTTCGTGCGGATCGAACAGGTGCCAGTCACCGCGTGCATCGACAGCTTCCATGAACAGGTCCGGCAGGCAGACCCCTGTGAAGATGTCGTGGGCGCGGAGCCGCTCATCCCCGTTATTCAGTTTCAGGTCGAGGAACGTGAAGATGTCCTTGTGCCACACGTCCAGGTAGACGGCGACCGCCCCCTGGCGCTGGCCGAGCTGATCGACGCTGACCGCTGTGTTGTTGAGCTGCTTGATCCACGGGAGGACGCCGCTCGATGCTCCTTTGAAACCGCGGATGGATGATCCGCGTGAGCGGACCTTCCCCATATACACACCGATACCGCCGCCGTATTTCGACAGGTTCGCAATATCGGTGTTGCTGTTGTAAATGCCTGTCAGTGAGTCGTCGACCGTGTCGATGAAACAGCTCGAAAGCTGGCCGTGCGGCTTACCCGCATTCGACAGTGTCGGTGTAGCGACTGTCATATACAGATTGCTCATCGCCCAGTACGCTTCCGCGATCTTGCCGATCCGGTCGTCCGTCTCCTGCTGCATGAGAGTCATCGCGATGACGAGCCAGCGTTCCTGGGGCAGTTCGACCGGCTGTTTCGTGAAATTCACGGCCGCGTATCGGTCCATGAGTGTCTTCAGCCCGATATAGGTGAACAGCTTGTCCCGTTCCGGGTGGATCAGGGCACCGATCGCTGACAGTTCACCTTCGGAATAGGCGTCCGTCAGATCAGACGTATACAGCCCCTGTTCGACAAGGGAGGCAACATGGCCTGCGAAGTCCGTGTATGGTGCTTTTCCCCGCACCTGCTGCTGGTCTGCATATAGCTGCTGCAAATACAGGCGTGCCGCCGCGAATGTCCAGTAACTCGCGGATTCGTCTATGTTACTCAGCGCCTCCAGAATCATAGCGTTGGTCCATTCCTTCAGCGAGCCCTCCGGATGCTTGGCCAGCCATTTTCCACTCGCCTCCGTGAGCGGCGCTATCTTTTCTGTGCCGAATTCTTCTGTCAGTGCCTGCAGGATGCCCGCCGTGTCATTTGTTTCCCGAGTAAGTGTCATTACCGACCGTCCCCTTCCGATTTGTTCGTATGTATGATTTCAGGTTTTCTTCAAGGTGCATGGAAACTAAATGGTTCTGTGATTACAATTCATGTACCCCATTGCAAGGAGTGGTCAAACACTATATATAGTGTTTGTATATGCACTACAGCATAACATGTAGTGATTTTTCATTCAATGGACTAAAAGGCGTGGGTAGAAAAGTTTGAATTAATCTTCCTTGTGGTAAGCCTGATTTTCAGCTCAAAGAAACATTTTAACACAGATTAGAGAGTGTTACCGAGTTGTCCTCTTAAAAAAATCACATGCGAAATCCTCACGCTTTTCTTCCAACTTGCAGGCTGCGGATAATCGGGGAAAAGAAAAAAGAGAGGAGAAAAAATAGCACTTTCTCCTCTCGAACCTTCAGTTCCGATTACACTTGGTCACCATGACCCGCCAGTTTGAACCGGCTGACGACAAGCTGCAGCTCGTTCGCGATTTTGGACATCTGCTGGACGGATGCCGCCACCCGCTCAAGTTCCTGCTGCTGGGCGACGGATGATGCGCTCACCTGCTCTGCAGAGGCCGCAGTCTCTTCCGATACGGCCGAACCTGTGACGGATTCGACGGTTTTTCTTCATAATCTATTCACATGGAAAGTATTACTCTGGTCGTTCTTCTCCCCAGCATTCCGTTCCTTTCAGCCCGGGAACCGATTTTGCCTCGAACTTCGGATTCAGGCCGTTCTTCCGCTGCAGCGTGAAATCGTCCAGCACCCGGAAAGCGACCCTGCCGAGAATTGCGATAACAATAAGGTTCAACACTGCCATCAGTCCCATGAACACATCCGCCAGGTCCCAGACGAGCTGCACTTTGGCGAGCGCTCCGAACATCACCATACCGAGGACGGCGATCCGGTAGACGGTCATCCAGAGCTTATGGGCATTGATGAATTCGATATTCGTTTCGCCGTAATAGTAGTTTCCGATAATCGAGCTGAACGCGAAGAACAGGATGGCGATTGCCACGAAATACGGCGCCCAGGAGCCGACATGCTCCGCCATCGAAGCTTGCGTCAGCAGGATGCCGTCCTGTTCACCTTTGTCATACAAGCCTGCCAGCAGGATGATGAACGCCGTCGCTGAACAGATGATAATAGTGTCGAAGAACACGCCGAGACTCTGGACAAGCCCCTGTTTGGCCGGATGGGTGACGTTCGCCGTCGCAGCTGCGTTCGGCACACTTCCCATACCCGCTTCGTTCGAGAACAGACCGCGGCGGACGCCCTGCATCATCGCAGCGCCGATTCCGCCGCCCGCCATCTCTTTCAGACCGAAGGCATGCTCGACGATCAATGCGATCATCGCCGGGATTTCCGTAATATTGATGATGACGATATAGAGTGCAACGATGATATAGAAGATCGCCATGACCGGCACGATGGCCTGCGTCACTTTGACGATCCGTTTGACGCCGCCGAAGATGATGACCGCAGTCATGACAACGAGAATAAGACCGACTGCCCAGTCAGGGATATGGAACACATCCGAAAACGACTGGCTGATCGTGTTGGACTGCACCGCATTGAATATGAAACCGAAACAGAGCGTCAGCAGGATTGCGAATACAATTCCGAGCCCCCGCAGGTTCAGGGCTTTCTGCATATAATAGGCCGGGCCGCCGCGGAACGTATCGCCGTCACGCACTTTATACACTTGCGCAAGGGTACTCTCGATGAATGCCGTCGCCATACCGACCATCGCAATCACCCACATCCAAAAAACTGCACCCGGGCCGCCGATCCCGATCGCAAGCGCGACACCTGTCACGTTGCCTGTTCCGACCCGTGACGCAGCACTGATCGTAAATGCCTGGAACGCCGACACGCCGTCTTCGTTCTCTTTCTTTTCGGTGATCAGGCGGAACATCTCACCGAACAGGCGGAATTGCACAAACTTCGTCCCCACTGTGAAATAGAGGCCGAGCAGCAGTAAAAGGCCGATCAGGACATACGTCCAAAGATAATTGCTGAATGGTCCTGTCACCCATTCCAAAAAGCTGGTCATCATGCAGGTTCACCTCATTTTCTTTGTCTGTAACTCTACTTTTCAACACACATTTCCCATACCCTCTTCTTGTATAGATGAAGACACCGAAAAAGCCGATGGTTCAGTTAACCATCGGCAGAGCTCCGTTGTCAATTTATTATTTATTCCTGAAAATCAGACCGCATCCCATCAGAGGACATACTGATCGATTTTCAGAACCAATTCCGCGATTTCCGGCTTGCTCACCTGGTCATCCGCACCGACGCTCGTTCCCTTATGCTTCAGTTCTTCGGTGATGAGCGAGGAGAAAATGATGACCGGCAGCTTCGCAAGCGCTTTGTTACCCCGGATCCGGCGGGTGAAATGATGACCGTCCATCTGCGGCATTTCGATATCTGTGATCACGAGCTGCACCGTGTCCTCGATATCCCCCTGTTCCGCAGCATTTTCAAGATACTCCAGCGCATCCTTGCCGTTTTCGAAGAATTCGACACGGTCATAGCCGGCTTCGGAAAGTGTCGTATGGAGCAGTTTGCGCAGCATCGGGGAATCTTCCGCAACGAGCAGCCGTTTGTCCGACCGCTCACGCTTGCCGAGCTTCTGGATCTGCTCGACACGGATCCCGGTGTCAGGGCTGATTTCCATGACGATCTTCTCGAAATCGAGCAGAAGAAGCATCTCACCGCTCAGTTTGATGACGCCGATGACGGGTGACGTTTCCGCCGAGTAAGCGCCGGATGGTTTCTCGATGGCATCCCATGATATTCTGTGGATCATCGTGACATTGTGAACGTGGAACACGACTTGCTGCTTATTGAAGGAAGACACGATATACTTATCATTTTGCGGATTATCGGACGGCCCCATCCCGAGCACGCACTCCATGCTGATGACCGGCAGCACGTCCCCCCTCAGCTGGATGATGCCTTCTACCGCAGGGTCCGCATGGGGGATCGGCGTGATCGGCATCGGTACGATGATCTCCTTCACTTTGATGACGTTGATGCCGTACCGGTTGCCTGCCACTTCGAATTCCACAATTTCCAGTTCGTTTGTTCCGCTTTCCAATAAGATCCCACTGTCTTTCGCCATAGGTTTCAGTCCTTTTCATGTAATTTACTGCCAGTTCGTTGTGCGTCTGGCTAACTATCTGCGAAGCGTCCCTACTTCCTATTTCGGCTTCAACAGGCATAGGGTTGAGTCCGATTCCGTCTTTTTCTTGAATTCCCCAGATAGTCCGGCGAATATGCGTCTTTTTCACAAAGCAAAAAACCGGCCAGCAGCTGGTCGGTTTCGAGTTTCATACGGTCAGTCATCCCATGTGACCGACATGATTTTTCCTGAGATGGCATGGATCTGATAGGTGGCCTCATCCGGGCCATCGTCGACATCGATTTCGATTTCCACCAGATAATACCCGCCTTCCGTCGTCTGAACGAAGTCCACGTCGTCCACTTCCCCGTTCAGCTGCCGCAGGGCGATCTGCACGGCCTGCTGCTCCGTCAGAAGAACTGTCTTCTGCGGAGCCGGCTTCTGGACAGGCGGTTTCTGCGACTGGGATGCAGCCGGCTGCTGCGGCTTCGGATTCTGCTGCGGCGCTGGCTGCCGTTCTGGCTGCTGCGCCGGCTTTTGCTTCGGCACCGGTGCAGGCTTCGGCTTCGACTCCCGCTGAGGCGCGGTGTCCGGCTTCGGTTCAGCAGCGGCCGGCTGTTTTTCCTTTTCGTTACCTCCGCCTGCAGCGTCAGCGGGCGGTCGGCTGTCAGCGGCTGCCTCCTGCTGTTCTACCCTTTCACCTTCCGCTTTCTCTCCGGCTTCTTCCCGTTTGTCCGCAAGAGCCGGCGATGCCGACACAAGATCCATCGACATCACCCGGCCGGTATCCCCTTCGACTTTCAATGTATAGACAGAGCCGGAGCGTGTCAGCTCAGCTTCATAGACTTCATCGTGCAGCTTCAGTTTATCGACCTTGCCGTTGTACATCACTTCCAGCTGGTTCCTGATCGAATCAGCCGGGATGGCTTCGGCGTGTGTGACGGTACTTTTCATATAGAAAATCCCTGTCAGCACGGCGATGACGACCAGTCCGGCCGGAAGCAGCCATTTCATGCTGTTTCTCATAATACGTCACCTCACCCGGAGTATACCAGAGCCACATTAAAAATCACTGAGAGGCAGGGGATTTCAAAACATGGATCGTGATTTCCGTTCCGTCCCCTTCCTCACTTTTTATATCCAGTTTTGCACCGAGACCGATGGCGATCTCGTTTGCAATCGAGAGACCGAGACCCGTGCCGCCCGTCTTCCGGCTGCGGTCTTCGTCCACCCGGTAGAACCTGTCGAACAGGAACGGTATGTCCTTGGCAGGTATCCCTTTTCCATAATCACGTATGGTGATCTGCACATCGGCCCCTTTGTCGTCGACCGATACATCGATTGGCTGCTCGCTGTATTTGCGGGCATTGTCGAGAAGGATGATCATCAGCTGCTTCAAATGCTGGCTGTCTGTCACGGCCTCTGCGTGTTCCGGCGCTGCGATACGGATTTCCCGGCTGTATGCCCTGCTGACCATGGCAGCCGCCTCTTCCGCAAGCTCGCGGATTTCAGCCGGCTCGAACACATAGGATGCCGGCTCATTGTTCCGTGCCAGATCCAGCATTTGCTCGATCATGCCGGTCATCCGCTTCGTTTCACTGCGGATGGCACCGAGCGCTTCCTCGGCAAGTTTCGGCTTTTCCATCCCCCGCCGTTCGAGAAGACGCGCATAGCTGTCGATGACAGTGATCGGCGTCTTCAGTTCATGGGAAGCGTCAGAGACAAACTTTTCCTGTTTCCTATAGATCTGTTCCAGCTGAATCATCAGGTCATTGAACGTCTGTCCCATCTGCGCCAGCTCGTCTTTGCCGTCATCCGGCACAGCGATCCGCTGGAATGTCCCCGACCGGCGGCTTGCCGTCATCGCCTGGATCAGCTTTCCGATCGGCTGTGTGACGATACGGCCGAGCGTGATGCTTGAAATCATGATCGGGATCATGGCGAACAGCGTAATGCTGATCATCACAATGCGCAGCAGCCGCAAATTCGCCTTCAGGTCGGTCAGTACTTGCGTCATCTGCAGCTGCATAACTTCACCGGTCGGCCAGATTGTCGGGATCGCGATGGACAGCGCTTCGTATCCTTCGTACGGAACGAGTGTGTACTCTTCGTCCTTACCGGGCATGGGGAACTTCTTATCGAAACCTTCCATCGACTGCACCGTCAGGATGTCCTTGCCCGTTTCCCCGACGACTCGCAGCGCACCGTTCGGCGGTACGTAAGCACGCAGGATGATTTCCGCTTCCTCCTCATCGGTCATCTTGCTGAGGGCGACCGTCAGCTCCTTGGCGCTTCCGAGCAGCTGGCTGTATTCGGTATGGTGCTGGGTCCTGTCGAATGTGAAATAGATGCCGAGATTGCTTAAGATCAGGACGATCAGCATCATCAGCGTCGACAGGGAGTGGATTTTCGTCTTAAGCTTCATGCTTGGAATCTTTCAGCGCATAGCCCACCCCGCGCACGGTATGGATGAAAGACGGGCCGTCTTCCCGGTCGATTTTCTTCCGCACATAGCGGACATAGACATCCACCACGTTGTATCCCCGTAGTAATCAAAGCCCCAGACGGCGTCCAGCAGCTGTTCCCTCGTCAGCACCTGATTCGGATGCGTCAGCAAGTGGAGCAGCAGATCGTACTCACGCGGAGTCAGCTCGATCAGCTCTCCGTCACGCCGGACCTCCCGTGTCTGATCATGGATGGACAGTCCGTCCACTTCATGGAGATGGGTGTCTTCTTCCACGGTGCCTTTCGGCGAAAACCGGAGGGCAGAACGGATGCGCGCGAGCAGTTCTTCGATTTCGAACGGCTTCGTCACATAGTCATTCGCCCCGAGGTCAAGCCCTGTCACTTTGTCTTCCATATCACTTTTGGCCGTCAGCAGGATCACAGGCGTCAGCGTGCCGTCCGCCCGGATCCGACGGAGTACGTCAAGCCCATTCAGGCCCGGCAGCATGAGATCGAGCAGCACGAGGTCCCACTCTCCTTCCCGGTATTTGATGAGCCCGTCTGTTCCTGTATGGCAGGCTGCCACTTCATACCCTTCAAATTCAAGTTCCAGCTGCAGCACCCGCGCGATGCTTTCTTCGTCTTCAATGATCAGCAGTTTATCCGCCATGTCGGTTCACCTTTTCTTTCCTATACCCAGCAGGCACACTTGCCAGCGCAGTGCCGTGCAGTTTCCTTCTATTCTATCAGTTTTTCATCCGGCCGGATAAAAAAAGAGATCCCGCAGCCGGTGCGGGATCTCTTCTTATAGAAATACGATGACAGCGAGAATGGCCGCCAGGATGATGCGGTAGATGGCGAATGGCACGAGCTTGATCTTCGAGATCAGCGCCAGGAAGAAACGGATCGAGATCAGCGAAAATACGAACGCACTGAGGAATCCGACGACGTAGAACGAAAGATGATCCGCCGATAAGTATTCCCAGTTTTTCAAAACCGAAACGAGACTTGCCCCCATCATGATCGGCACCGCCATGATGAAGGTGAAGTCAGCGGCCGTCCTGTGGTTCATGCCGAACAGGACACCCCCCGAAATGGTTGCACCGGAACGCGAGAACCCGGGCCATAGTGAGAGACACTGGACGAGACCGACCGTGAAGGCCTGACGGTAGGTGATCTGATCCAGGCTCGTCACCCGTGGTTTCTTCGGCCCGAAGCGGTCAGCTGCAATCATGAGGACAGCCCCAGCGACCAAGGCGAAGATCACCGTTTTGACGCCGAACAAGTAGTCGTCGATCAGGTCTTTCAATGCGAATCCGAGGATGACCGCCGGCAGCATGCCGACGATGACGTGCAGCAGGTTGAAACTCTTGCTCGCCGGCTGTCCGTCGACTTTGTACAGGCCGACGAGGCTGAACAGCCGCTTCCAGAAGACGACGACCACCGCCAGGATCGAGCCGAGCTGGATGACGATCTTGAAGGTGATGGAAGGGTATTTCCCGAGAAACTCCTCACTCTTCAGCCACATATCATCCACGATGATCAGATGCCCGGTGGATGAAACGGGCGCAAACTCCGTCATCCCTTCGACAAACCCGAGGATCAGGGATTTCAGTAATTCAAATAAGTCCATTGTCTGTTACCTCCGCTTTCTGTAAAAGGCTATGTACCGGAGGCCTGCAAAGACCAATCCAGCCAGAAGAAGTGCATAGATGATGACGGAATACGTATCCATATACTGGAGGACGAGTTTCCAATGGGTGCCGAGCTGCATGCCGAGGGCGATCAGCACAGTGTTCCAGACGAAGCTGCCGATTGCGGTCAGTATCACGAACAGCGGGAAATTCATGCCCGCCATGCCTGCGGGTATCGAAATCAGGCTCCGGACGAGCGGGATGACACGGCAGAGGAGCACCGTCCATGGACCGTACTTGCGGAACCAGGCATCCGCCCGCCGGATGTCGTGCCGGGTGACCCGCAGCCACTTCCCATGACGGTCCGCAAGTCTTTCCAGACGCTGTATGTCCATGAACATGCCGATCCCATATAGGATCATGGCGCCGATGACAGACCCCGCTGTCGCTGCGGTGATCATCCATACCGCCGACAGCTCCCGGGAAACGGTCAGGAAGCCGCCGAACGTCAAAATCAGCTCGGATGGAATCGGCGGAAAGACGTTCTCGATGAGAATCAATGCCAGCACGCCAAAATAGCCATACTGCTCCAGCACGGCCAGTATCCAGCCTTCCATCCATGCCCTCCCTTCCTTTTCATTTATCATACAGCCATTGCGCCGCCCGAAGAAGAGGAAATTTCAGTGCCGCCTCTCCATCATAAGGCCGGTGTATGTACCCAGGGACTTCTGATACTCCGGAGCGGTCGGATTCCGCTCATAAACAGGCCCGTTCCGCTCATAAACCACGGAAAATGATCATAAACCTTGAAAAGTGATCATAAACCACGGAAAACGCTCATAAAGCCGTCAAAGTGATCATAAACCACATAATTGCGCTCATAACTTCACACAATCGATCAGGCCTGCCGCCTTTTCCTCCGCACGGTTTCCCGCCAAACGATAGGTTACGGCCCCTCCGCTGTGATTTCCGTGAAGACCGTCAGCTTGTTCCTTTTTATCGCGGCACGAGCCCGTCGGACACCGGCTTTCGACCCGCGGGACCCGGTCTGTCCGACATATGGACGACGCACGGCAGAGCAGGTTTCCCCTTTCCCTGCCAGTGTACGAAAACAGGCGGCCGTCTATGACTGGCCGCCTGTTTCGGTATCGCTCTGTCCGCTCTATCCTTACATGCATATTCCGGATGTCGCTTTCAATGAATCATTTCAATGATCGTGGCGTTCGCCATTCCCATACCTTCGCAGATCGCCAGCAGGCCGTATCGTCCGCCGGAAGCTTTCAGCTCATGCAGCAGCGACACGAGCAGCTTTGTTCCTGTCGCTCCAAGAGGGTGGCCAAGCGCGATCGCGCCGCCGTTGACGTTGAGCTTTTTCGGATCTGCTCCTGTTTCCGCCAGCCAGGCGAGCGGCACGGAGGCGAACGCTTCATTCACTTCGTACAGATCCATTTCATCGATCGTCATTCCTGCTTTTCGGAGCACCTGGCGGGTCGCTTCGATCGGCCCTGTCAGCATGAGTGTCGGGTCCGATCCGACAACCGTACGGGCGACGATCCGCGCCAGCGGCCGGACGCCGAGCTGTTCGGCTTTCTCGAGGCTCATGAGCAGTACGGCGGATGCCCCGTCGCTCATCTGGCTTGCATTCCCCGCTGTGATGACCCCATTTTCGTCGAACACCGTCCGCAGGCCCGCCAGCGCGGCCGGTGTCGTATCGGGGCGGGGCCCTTCATCTTCCATGAACAGCTCGGCCGTGCCGTCGGCGCTGACGACCGGTACCGGGACAATCTCCTCGCTGAATCGTCCCCCGTCGATGGCCTGCATCGCCTTCTGATGACTTTCATAGGCATACTGATCGAGCCTCTCCCTGGACAGGTTCCATTTCCGGGCGATCCGTTCGGCGGACAATCCCTGATTGATAATCTCGTAACGCGCCGTCAACTTGGCGCTCGGTTTTGCGGCATGCATATTGGAGAACATCGGCTCCCGCGTCATACTTTCCACGCCGCCCGCAACCACGATATCCATGTCACCACTTGCAATCGCCTGTGAAGCGAAGTGTACCGCCTGCTGGCTCGATCCGCATTGACGGTCGATGGTGACCCCAGGCACGCGGACCGGAAAGCCTGCAATGAGAGCAGCTGTCCTGGCGATGTTGCCGCCCTGTTCACCGGATTGCGTCACGCAGCCCAGGATCACATCTTCCGCCTCATCCTTTGAAACCCCTGCACGCGTCATCAGTTCGTCCAGGACAAGTGCCGCCAGCTCATCAGGCCGTGTTCCGGATAAACTCCCTTTCCGCCGTCCGACCGGTGTCCTGACACCCGCCACAATTACCGTCTCTTTCATAGCTGCCCCTCCTCAACCTTCAAATAGTTATAGTTTTCCAACAACTATACCAATGAATGAAAACGTCTTCAACTGCCAATTCGTCATCTTCCGCCGCATCTCAGCCTAAAGACTGAGATGAATCTCCGTACAGCGCCTGTTTGGCAGGCAGGGGAAACATCTTATGATAGGGATACAAACGAAGGGAGGCCATCATCACCATGAAAAAATTTGCACTCGCATCACTCGGAATCATCGCGGCCATCGTCGCTGTCGCGAATATCGGTTCAATCGCTGCGCTTGCCCTGTCCGCTGCAGCCGTATTCTTCGGCCTGCATTATATACGGAAAAGCGGATCGGGATTCGTCCGCTTCCTCGCCGGCTTCGTGGTCGTGATCGGGATCTTGTCGGGCATCTCAAATATCCCGGCATTCATCGGACTGCTCGCTGCTGCCGGTGCGTACTATGCATGGCGCACTTGGAAGAAGGAGAAGCGTGCCGACGATCCCATCATCGACGCAGACCCATTCACGAAATTCGAGAAACAATGGAACGAGTTCACAAAATAAGGAGGTCATTGCATGAACGAACTATGGTATAAATTCAAATTTGCCGTACAGGAAGACTTGGAGAAGCTGACAGAAAAACGGACACCCCACCATGCAGCCGATGTATTGAACGAGACGATCAAGGAAGCGGAACAGCAGACGGCTGCCGTCGGGAAACTGATGGACCGGCAGCGGTTGCTGCGGGATGAGATCACGAAGGAACTGGCGGAAGCGGAACGGATGGCCGCCAAACGGAAGGAGCAGCTGCAGCTGGCCGAAGCCACGGAGGATGACGAGCTGATCAGCTATGCAGCTGATGAAGTCCATGCTTATGAAAGACGCCGGGATGAACTCCAGGCACTCGCAGACGAGACGACCCAGTCGATGCTCAAGCTCGAACGGCGCTTCGAAAACATGAAACACAAAGTGAAAGACATGAAAGTCCGCCGGCTCAAGCTGATGGGCGAGGAGAACGAAAATCGCGCAAACTACCGGATGGACAGAATCTTCAATGCCGATCTGACGCCGCGTAACGAGTTTGACAGTGATAAGGACGACCACACTCCTGGTGATATCGCATCCATGCGTCAGCGTCTAGACAAATTGACGGCCGACGAAGCAGGCCGGACGGAAATCGTGTAAACTAAGAGAAACAGCAGCTGGCTGACCGGACGGCAGAGGAACTAGTGCCGGCCCGGCAGCCGTTTTGCCTGCATGGGATGCCGGTGGGCGCACGATGGACGGAATGGATCGCTTTGCTGGCCTAATCGAGCGGTTCGCGAACACAATCGATCACTTTGTCAGTGAAATGGATCGGTTTCCAGGCTGAATCGATCGCTTCGCCAGCACAATGGATCGGTCCCCCGCCCGAATGGATCGCTTTGCTGGTAAATCTACACACCGCAGCTATATCAATGACTTCGAGAAAGGAGGAAGACAACGCATGAAACGGACAAAGACGGAGCGCTTCACACTGTGGATCGTCGCTTTTTTCCTGCTGGTTTTCGTGGAAGCCGGCCTGTTTGGCAACGGCAATGTCATCTTCTTCTTTCTCGGTGCCATTGTGCTGTACTACGGGACACACCAGCGCTCCAAATGGATGGTATTTACGGCCGGCGTCTTCATCATCATCGCGCTTCTGTCCCTCTGGAGCCTCCGACTGCTCATTTTCGGCATTCTGCTCTATCTCGTGATACGGCTCTGGAAAGGGACGCCTGCGGAGGAAATCATGCGCCCGCTGAAGGAGATGGAACGGCAGACGCCGAACGGCATCTGGAAAGACCGGCTGTTCTCCCAGCAGTCGACTCCATTCACTTCGTACGAATGGCAGGACGTCCATGTGCAGGGCCTGATCGGCGACTTCCATATCGATGTGACGGACACCGTGCTGCCAAAAGAAACATCGCTCATCTCCATCCGACAGGGACTCGGCCGCGTGAAGGTCGAGCTGCCGTACGATCTGCCAGTCCGTGTTCACTGTTCCATCCTGTTCGGGGAGTGCCGGCTGTTCGACCTGGAGCCGAAACGGCTGCTGAACGAATCGATCCATATGAAAGACGGCTATGATCGGAATATAGGAGCGGAAGCGGAACTCATCATCTCCATCTCCGTCCGGTTTGGTGATATCGAGGTGATCCGGAAATGAGTGGATTTTTCTGGCGGGCGATCCTCCTGTCGTTCCTGTTCCTCGCCGCTACGGCAGCCGGCGTCTATGGTCTGGTTGAATACGCCCCGGTCCTCGAATGGCAGCAGCTGTTCGAGGATGAATTGCTTGAAGTGCCGCTTGGTGTCTGGCTCGCAGCCGTGCCAATTGCACTTGGCTGGTCGTTCTCCGGCTGGATTTACGGCATTGCACGCAACCGTGAAAAAGCAGTGGAGCGGAGTCTCGGGCAGCTGGCGGAGGAAAATCCCCAGCCGTCCACGAAAGGGCTGTCCCGTAAACTGAAGCGGTCGGTCGACGAAATATCGGAAGTGCTCGATACGCAGAAACGCAGCCTGCAGAGGATCACCGACCAGCGCGCGGAGGATCAGGATAAAATCATCCAGGAGCGGCTGATCGAAGAACGGCAGCGGCTTGCTCGCGAACTTCACGATTCCGTCTCCCAGCAGCTGTTCGCCGCGTCCATGCTTCTGTCCTCTTTGACCGAGCAGCCGACAGCGGACGCCGCTCGGAAACCACTGTTGCAAGTCGAACGGATGGTGCAGCAGGCGCAGCTCGAAATGAGAGCGCTCTTGCTGCACTTACGGCCGGCCGTCCTCAACAGCAAGACGCTGAAGGAAGGACTGGAAGAGCTGCTGGTGGAACTGCAGCAGAAAGTGACATTCACGATCCGGTACCGGCTTGAAGATGTGCCGTTGTCAAAAGGCGCGGAAGACCACTTGTTCCGCATCGCCCAGGAGACCTTGTCGAACACGCTGCGCCATGCCCAGGCGACGGAAGTCGATGTGCTGTTCATAAGCCGGGATGAGCTGGCCATCTTCCGCGTGCAGGATAACGGCGTCGGCTTCAGTGAGATGCCGGATCGCGGAGGCGCCTACGGCCTGCAGAACGTGAAAGAGCGCGCCGTCGAAATCGGCGGCGTCTGTAAGATCGTTTCCGTCCCTTCCCAAGGGACCATCGTGGAAGTGAAATTGCCGATTCGTAAAGGAGAGGATACCCATGATCCGTATACTGCTCGCGGATGATCATGAAATGGTGCGCATTGGCGTGTCCGCCTATTTGAGCATGCAGGACGATATGGAAGTGGTTGCCGAAGCGTCGGACGGCGGGGAAGCCGTGGAGAAAGCACTCGCCCTCCGTCCCGACGTCATCCTGATGGATATGGTGATGCCGGTCATGACCGGCGCGGAGGCGACGGGCGAAATCATCCGGCAGTGGCCGGAAGCCCGCATCATCATAGTCACCAGCTTCCTCGACGACGATAAGGTGTATCCGGCTCTCGAAGCCGGCGCTTCCAGTTACATTCTGAAGACCTCCAATGCGTCACGGATTGCACAGGCGATCCGCGATACAGCACAGGGGCAGAGCGTGCTGGAACCGGAAGTGACGAGCAAGATGATGGAGAAGATGCGAAGCGGAGCGCCGGATCAGCCGCTCCATGAAAGCCTGACAGAACGGGAACTTGAAACGCTTCTGCTTCTGGCGAAAGGCAGGTCCAACCAGGAGATTGCGGACGAACTGTTCATCTCCCTGAAGACGGTGAAGACACATGTCAGCAATGTCCTGTCGAAGCTTGACGTCCAGGACCGCACCCAGGCGGTCATCTACGCCTTTCAGCACCATCTCGCCAATTGAGATTTACAAACGAAAAACCGCATGACACCGATCCGGGTGCCATGCGGTTTATTCGGTTTACCTGAAACCTGACGGCCGTCTCAGCGATCGTCTCTCGGTTTCTGGTTATTCCACTGATCGTGCGCTTCTTTGTTGAACCGGCTGCGGCGGTCATGTTCGCCGTACGGGTACTCCTCCCCCGGTTCCACTTCGTTATATCCCGGGTCCGCAGCATCGTCCGTAAACGGCACCGGGTCAGTTCCGCCGAAGTTATCGGATACCGGCGGCTGTACGTCCGAGTACGCCGGACCTTTCAGGCTGTCTGCCGGATCTTCCGGTACGTCATCTGAAGACGGCATCGGCGGTGCCTGGTCAGCCGCTTGTTTCATATCCTGTTTCTTCTGATGCATTTCAGATCGAGTTTCACGCATGCCCGATTTCGCTTGGGCTTTCGCCTGTTCGGCATCCTTTTTCATCTCTTCCTTCTTCTGTTCCCAATCTTCCTTCGAGACATCTGCATCCTGCAGGCTCGATTCCATTTTGGATAGGTAGCGGGAGGCATGATCGCGACCACCGAGACCGAATGCCAGGCCGAACGCGAGAGCCACACCACCGAGGATGAGAATGAATGCCGCATTGATGATCGCGGGTGCAATTCCGAGCTGGCTGAGTGCCATGAAGAACGCAAAGGCCAGGATTGCATACTTCGCGACGAAGCGCAGGATATGCGGACTGCCCGATTTCGTTTTCATGACACTGCCGATGAACTGCTCAGCCAGGTTCGCCAGCCAGAAACCGACAGCAAGGATGAGCACCGCAGCCAGCACCATCGGCAAGTATGCAAAGATGGCTGTCGCAAGCGTCACCATGAAGGCAAGCTGGACAATCTGCAGCGCTTCCACGACGAACAGAAGGATGATCACGATCTGCACAATCGTTGCAATCACGGAAGATACGGTGAAGGCGGACGGCGAATGGCTGCCGGACTTCACGCCGAGCTTACCGGACAGGGAATCCACACCGAGGTTCGCAAGCAGCTGGGCGACAACCTTCTTCACCCACTTCGCGACATAGACACCGACGATCACAAGAACAACCGCAATGATGATGCGCGGCAGCATGACCATGATGTCATTGAGCATCGCAATGGCCGGCTGTGAAATCCCCTCAAGATCCAGCACTTCAAGACCGGAGATCGTCACCGGAATCATGATCAGGACGAAAGCGATCGTGCCGATCACTTTGGAAACGCTCGTTCCCTGGACGGCAGATGACAGATGCAGCTTGTCCGCAATCTTGTCAGTGCCGACAGACTCCAGCAGTTTTGTCACGATCGTACGGACAATCTTCGCCACAACATAGCCGACCGCAAAGATGAGTGCAGCCCCGACCAACTTCGGAATGAACGCGACGAACCCGGTCAGCAGGTGTTCGAACGGTCCGCTTACGCCGCTGAGGCCGAGCGCACTGAGCACCGCGGGGATGAACAGCAGCAGGATGCCGTAGAATGCGATGTTCGCAGCCGTGCTGACCCACTGCTCCTTATCGACCGTTTCCGGTGAGCCGCCTGTTTTCGAAACGGCTTTGTGGACGTCCACTTTGTGCCCGGCCCTCATGACGAGTTTCTTCACGACCGTTGCGAGGACATACGCGAACAGCAGGATGAGAGCCGCCTTTAAGATACCGAGCACAGCACCGCTGAAGCCTGCGAAGACATTTAGGAACGGCGCCGCAATCGGGTTAAGGTTCATCATGTTGAAGAAGATGAGAACCGTCAGCAGCAGGACGATGAAGAATACGATCTTACCGGCAATCCTGTCAGCGCCCCATTTTTTGTCACGCATATTGAGCCTTTCGTCCACACGTGCCTTTTTCATTGCCTTGGTGACGATGTTTTCGAGTACTTTCGCAATAATGAATCCGATAATTAATACAATGATGCCGAGTATCAGATCTGGAAGCCAGCTGAAGATATTTGCATAATAGGGATCACTGAACATTCGTATCCTCCATTCTATATAGTAGATTGCTATGTTTATACCTGTTAACTTGCTTGGATAAACCTTTGCAGGCAGGCCGCGGAACAGCTTGGCGCCGGCCGGTATTGCTGCATGATGGTCCCGCTGCCGGTTTATGAGCGGTTCTCAGGGTTTATGATTATTTTGCTTTCAACGGCGTCCCCCCACCCTGACGGCTTCACTGAAAAGCGGAGCCGCAGGCGGAGTTGACAAGCCAGTCTTTGATTTGCTTGTTTGCTGCGCGGCTCGGAGGCGTCCGGAAGTCGTGAACCGGCCGCGGGCAGAGGGGCGTTTGTGAAGTTATGAGCGCTTTAAGGTGGTTTATGAGCGGAAATCCGGTTTTATGATCACTTTGGCCGGTTTATGAGCGGAAACTGCGATTTATGATCACTTTCATCGGTTTATGAGCAGAATCACAGGTTTATGAGCACTTTTACCGTTTTATGAGCATTCCTGCACGTTTCCACAACTTCAAGAGCGGCCGGATGCCGATCCATCCGTAACACGAAGAAAACCAGCTGCCTGCAGGCAGCTGGTTTTCTTCGTTGTCGTATGGGTGACGCTTCACTTGCCGTTTTTCCCCTTGTCTGCCGGAGTCACCTTGGTCTGGCCATCGGCAGTTGGGTCTTCCGCGCCGGCGGTGTCGCCGGGTTCGTGCACGACATGCGTATAGTTGGAATCCGCCGGGTCCGACAATGGCAGCTCCTCGGTGGGACCGGCCGGTTTGCCTTTTTTCGGCACTTTCGGTTCCAGGTCACGCTTGTTGGGATATTTGTTGTCATGGATGGTCATTGTGTTCGCCCCCTCCATAGCCTGTCTGTCCAGACGGCTATCCATTGTCCCCTTAGAATTCCCGGCTTCCGGACAATTTAAACTCTGCCGTGTTCATAATGCTGCGGGCACACGGACCGTCACCTTGAACAGATCCCCGTCCACCTGGATATCCATCGACCCGCCATGCATGTCGACGATCGACTGGGCGATCGCCAAGCCGAGTCCGGAGCCTTCCGTATGACGTGACGCATCCCCCCGCTTGAAGCGTTCGTACAGTTCATCGACGTTTTCCTCGAGTTCATAGGCCGTGATGTTCTTGATGGTGAATTCGGCGGTTCCTCCAATTTCCCGGAGTGTCACGTAGACCCGTGTCCCCGGCAGTGAATATTTCAGCGCATTGCCGATCAGGTTGTCGAGCATGCGCCACCAACGCTGTCCATCGACGATAGCGGGCACAGGCTCCTCGGGCACGGCTACCCGGAAGTCGAGCGGAATTTTCGCCATCCGTTCCGAATGCTCCCCGACCGCCTGGCGGACGAGCTGTGACAGGTCGACGCGCTGTTTGTACAGTTCCATTGTACCGCTCGACATCTTCGACACTTCGAACAGATCCTCGATCAGCGTTTTCAGGCGCTGCGATTTGCGGTCCAGCACATCGACGTACTCCGCCCGTTCCGTCTCGGACAGTCCTGGGTTCTTCAGCAGGTCGGTGTAGGTGATGATGGACGTCAGCGGTGTCCGCAGATCATGGCTCACATTGGTGATGAGCTCCGTCTTCATGCGTTCGCTTTTCGCCTGGCTGCTGACGGACCGCTCCACCCCTTCACGGAGATTGTTGAGATTGGCGGCATGGACAGCGAATGGAGAACGCCCGATGACCGGGATGTCGCGGTTCAGCCGGCCCGCCGCCATTTCATCCGTCGCTGTGAGAATCTTGCCGAGATACCCCATCCGGCGCATGTAGAAGAATAATACAGGCAGCCCGAGGAACAGTACGCAGAATGCATAGATGACGAACAAGACAGGTTCCATTGCCCCCACCACGAACCCGACGCCTGCAAGGAAGAATCCGAACAGCAGCAGCAGGGTCTGGATGGCAATGGAGCGGTTCTGGAAGACTGCTCTGCTGTATTCCAGGAATTTCATCATATAACTGTCCCGCATTTCAGATGCGAATCGTCCCGGCTGGCGATACTGCACGATGGCATTCCCCACTTGGAACGTCAAACCGGCAATTATCACAGCATTCAAGAGGAAGTAGATTGCCCCTCTGACCGGGTTGAACGAATACTCCCCAAATGCCATCATATTCAGCCTGCCTGAAATGCCGTTCGCCATGCTAAGGACATTCACAAGCAAAAACAGGAAGACGGCAGCTTTCACATCGATTTTAAGTGCATTATATCGATCCGTAAACGGAAGGTCGACAAACCAAGTCCATTTGAACTTCCAGATGGTGAGCAAACTGACGAGTGCCGCGATTCCGGCAACCCCTGACAGCAGCAGCATGATCTTCAGCGAGTTGTACTCCTTCACTTCCTCGTAGAGAACTCCGCCCTTGTCAAATGCTGAAGCCGGCACGTGTACAGTCCCCTTATAGAGAGTATGCGAAGGGAAAATCGCATCGATATCCCGTGCGGATAAGGAAATCCCTTCCCCATTATACAGCTCGCCCTGGATCGTCCCTTCATACATCCTGTCGATTCCATCGAGGTCCTGGCCGTCGATCTTCAGATATCCCGTGTTCTCATTGAACTCCTTTTCGTACGGGGCTGTTCCGGCTGTATCCCCGCGTCTGACGGATTCACCGCCTGCAACAGGCGTCAGTTCATAGGCAGCAGGGATGGCCAGACTGCCGCTTTCCGTTTTCGCATCCTGCAGAATCTGGGAGAGGATGTACTTTTTCTTTTGAAGAATCTTCTCCTCGACATAGGCATCATCCTCGAAGTTTTTTCGGATATCGGCTATTTTTCCATCCCGCTCTTCCACCAGTGCCTTTTTCACTTCAGGCTGGTTCTCCGCTTCCCGGATCTGGTCCCTGTACTGCATGTCGATATTTTCGACCTGCGATGCCAGACTGCCGTAATACGTCCGGTACGCTTCAATTTCTTCCTGGGAGGCCGTCAGTTTCTTCTCAGCCTCCCCGAGTTCCACCGGATTCAGCACATTGCGGCCCAGTTCCCTGTAGAAATCATCCATATGGCTCTGGAATTGGCCGGACTGCGTATAATCCTTGAACAGGATGGAAAAACCGTGGCTCGTGAATGTAACAAGTCCGCCGATCGCAATCGCCGCCAGCATCGACCAGATGAGCATCGGTGTGAATCGCTTCATTAAATCGTCTCTCCTTTGATGATCCGGATGAAATACGCCACCGTGCGGCTGGTGCGGTCGATTCCGCTGCCGGCAAGGTCGGTGATGTGCGGGAAGCAGTACGCCAGGCTTGCTGCCGCAATAACGATGGACGCCAATGACCAGTACAGCGCACTGTTATTTTTCGATTTTGTACCCAACACCCCACACCACCTTTACATATCTTGGATTTTTCGGATCAGCTTCGATCTTTTCCCGGATCTTCCGGATATGGACCGCTACGATATTTTCCGCATTGTACGCTTCTTCGTTCCACACCCGTTCGTAGATCTCGTTGATTGAGAACACGCGTCCCGGATGCTTCATGAGCAGCTCCGTGATTTTGAATTCGATCGGTGTCAGACGGACAGGCGTTCCGTCGAGCGTCAGTGTCTTCGCCTCTTCATCCAGTTCAAGCCCCCCGACGGACAGGGTGGAACTTCCATCGTACGTACCGAGCTGGACATAGCGCCGGAGCTGTGATTTAACCCGCGCCATCAGTTCCATCGGTTGGAACGGCTTCGCGACATAATCATCCGCACCGACGGACAGTCCGTGTATTTTGTCCGATTCCTCCACTTTTGCGCTGAGCATGATGATCGGAATATTCTGCGCTTCCCGGATTTTGAAAGTGGCGGTGATGCCGTCCATAGTAGGCATCATGATGTCCAGGATGAGCAGATGCACCTCTTCCGTTTCCAGCAGCTCCAATGCTTCCCGTCCGTCTGATGCTTTCAGCACACGATATCCTTCGTTTTTCAGATAAATTTCGATTCCGTCGCGGATTTCCTTGTCATCATCCGCCACTACTACTGTCATGGCCGCCATCTGCCGCACCTCTTTCCCACTCGTTATATTCATTGTAACAGGGACTTCTTAACAATTGAGAAGGGAAATAATGAAGAAATTCTTAAGAACGGGAGGCGGATGGATTGGCGGAAACCGCACATACTTTTTTGAGGAGGTGAGCGACGTGGAAAAAGAGGAAAAGCGAAAGCACAAAGCGAAGCAGCTGGGCCGTGAGGAATTCGGGTTTGGCATGGACTTAAGCCCGGATGACTTCGATGTGATCGGACAGAATGATGCTGCGAAAAAGCACAATCGACAAACAGGAAAGTCGCAGGGAAGAGAAAATTCCAAACGCAAATAAAGTCGCAAAATCCCCCGTTTCGAATAAAACGGGGGATTTCCTTTCAATTAGTGACGCGGCCCTTCCTCATCCAGGACATGTTGATAGGCCGGAGGTTCGAACTGAATGGTGCTATGATGAATGTTTTCCTCAGCGAGCCGTCGTTCGATTTCAGTCAGCAGGGGCTTCGCCTTGCGCATTGTGAAATCAGAGCGGACTTCGATATGGCATGCGATCGCATTGAACCCGCTTGAGATGGACCAGATGTGCAAATCATGGACATCCGTCACTTCCTCAAACGAACGGAGTTGTTTTTCAACCGCTTGGATATCCACTTCCGATGGAGTCCCTTCCATCAGCACGTGAACAGCATCCCGGGTGACCCGCCAGCCGCTTATCAACACTAAAATCGCCACGACGATGCTGGCCAGGGGATCCGCCCAGCTCCAATCGAAAAACATGATCAGGAAAGCGGCGAGTATCGCACCCACCGATCCTAACAGATCGCCGAGCACATGCAAAAATGCAGCCCGTACATTCAAATTACCGTGCGTATCCCCCTTCCGCATAATGTAAGCTACGAGAAGATTGACGACAAGTCCGGCAATGGCAATCCATAGCATGCCGATTGATGAGACATCCGGAGGTTCCGCAAAACGTCGGAATGCCTCCACTAAAATAACTATGGAGACTGCCAACAGGGCTGTGCCATTGAAGACAGCAGCCAGTATTTCAAAACGGCGATAGCCGAACGTCTTCTGGGGGTCCGCCGATTTTGCACCCAGTGTGAACGCAAGGACACCGACACCGAGCGATATGGAATCACTCAGCATATGACCTGCATCCGATAATAGGGCGAGACTGTTCGTAAGAAATCCGCCTGCCGCCTCTATGATCATATACACTGTAGTGATGAGGAAGCTGAACAAGAGGACTTTCCGGCTTGCTGTTTGACCATGATCATGAGTATGCGCCATTGCAGCCCCTCCTTCAAATGAGCAGTTACATCCAATATTTCCAGGACATATCTTCAGGACAGTCTGCTCATCACTGTGTTTGTTTACTCCGATCCTGCCTGTGGAACGGGTAGCGCTCTTATCCACAAGTCGCCATCCCAGACAGAACGAAAAAGCGGACATGAAAAAACGGTCTGGAAATTAGCCATTCCAGACTGTTTTTATCATTCAATCAATCAGTTATTGTCGCGTTGGTTGGCGCGTGCTTCTCCGCCTTTGCGGCCTGCCTCTGACTGGCTCATCTTGTTTGTGCCTGAAGTATCCTGGTTCGCTCGGGCTTCGCCGCCCTTTTGACCGATTTCTTCATAGAATTCCTTACCATGGCTATCAGATGTAGCTTCGCCGCCTTTTTTACCGATTTCCTGGTAGAATTCTTTGTCATGTGTTTGCGCTGTTTTCTCGCCGCCCATTTTACCTGCTTCTTCTACCGTCATTTTACCGTTGTTTTTTTCTTCAGCCATTTGTTATTCCTCCTATTTTTTCATTCAAAAAATGAATAGTTTTTGTGTTTTACTGAGGTATCATCTGTATAGTATCGAGATTACTTGTTGTCGCGCTGGTTGGCGCGTGCTTCGCCGCCTTTTTTGCCTGCTTCGGACTGGCTCATCTTGTTTGTACCTGAAGTGTCCTGGTTGGCACGTGCTTCGCCGCCTTTTTTACCAATCTCTTCATAGAACTCTTTATCATGATTCTTCGCTGTGGCTTCGCCGCCTTTTTCACCGATCTCCTGATAGAATTCCTTATCATGGTTCTTAGCTGTGGCTTCGCCGCCCTTTTTACCGATCTCTTCATAGAATCCTTTATCATGATTCTTCGCTGTCGCTTCGCCGCCTTTTTTGCCTGCTTCCTCTAGAGACATTTTACCGTTGTTGTTATTGTTGTCGTTTGCCATTTTGAATTCCTCCTAATTTTTTTAATTAATAAGTAACGTATCGTTTATATTCCCGATAGCTTTTCTTTTAAACTTCCTGCCGTTCATTTTTTATATTATCTTGTCAGATCACTGATCATCGCGCTGCTTCGCACGGGCTTCGCCGCCTTTGTGGCCGATGTCTTCGTAGAATTCCTTACCGTGGCTATTGGCAGTTGCTTCGCCGCCCTTTTTGCCGATTTCCTGGTAGAACTCTTTGTCATGATTCTTAGCAGTTGCTTCGCCGCCTTTTTTGCCTGCCTCTTCAAGTGACATCTTACCGTTTTTGTTATCGTCAGCCATGTGTAATTCCTCCTAAAATTTGATGTTTTATGTTGCGTACAGGTTATATTCCCACCGCTCCTCTTCTTAAACATTTGACGGGTTGTTCGTTACGTTAACTTATGGTAAGGACTATCTGGTCTGACAGGTAATTATATAGAAGGAATTGAATAGCTTGCAGATTTTACTGGAAGAAAAAGGAGTTTACTATATCTATTCCAATCACCAACAACCGTTGATTATGCCGCTTGCCGGTCTGTACGAAACACCGCCGGGATGGTACACTGAGTAGCGGTCAACATACGTGGTTCGAAATCCTCCCACGCAAAAAAACTAAGGAGCCCAGTCATCATATGAAAACAAAAACTCTGGCAGTCAGCGGTATTGTAGGAGCATTGTACGTAGCAGTCATGATCGTCATCGCTCCGTTTGGATTTACCAACATCCAGTTCCGCCTGGCTGAAATCTTCAACCATCTGGTGGTCTTCAATAAGAAGTACTTTGCTGGCATCGTCATCGGCGTATTCGTGTCGAATCTGCTGTTGTCGGAAGTCGGGCCACTCGATCTGATCTTCGGCGTCGGCCATACGGCCCTTTCACTTGGTATCACCATCCTGCTCGTGAAAAAGGTTTCCGCTCCGGTGACGCGCATGTTCATCAGCACGGCCGTCTTCACCTGCACAATGGGCATCATCGCCTGGCAGCTGCAGCTTGTACTCGGTTTCCCGTTCTGGATCACGTGGGGCTACTTATCGATCAGTGAATTCATCGTCATGGCAATCGGCATCCCGCTGATGGCAGCACTGAACAAACGGGTGCCGCTCGGAAAACTGATCTGAGAGAGGCGATTGTATGTATCTCACTATGGAAGAAACTGCGGATCAGCTCGGCATGCCGCTGGAACAGGTCCGTCGATATGTATTGAACGGAAAAATCCGGGCAGTGCACGATGGAAACGACTGGCTCATCAATGAAGATCAGTTCAGTCTGTATTTCGAACAGCTCAAGCTGCTGAAGCAGCAGATCGATGACTGGCTGAACGAACCGATCCCGCCTGACCGTGATATAAAAGACGAAGATTGATTTGAAAAGCCGTCCGATGGCAGCTGTGTGCTGACGCTGGACGGCTTTTCGTCTGTTTCCGAACTTATTTTTCTGACGGCTTGCTAACGCGTTTGATGGCTCAATGTTTTGTGAATACTGTAAAGAATAAGTGAGTGAATGAAGCTTTTCCAGCGGTGTATCAAACCGGTTGCACTTCTGTAGAATCAATAGTATAGTGGTAAACTGTTTGTTACAACTACATCGTTAAGGGGGAACCATGAAAAAAATATCAAACGTCTTCTATATAACCATCGGGCTCATCGTACTGGCCGTCGGATATGGTGCCATCGATCCGGATCGTTTCGAAGCGGGGACCAATATCGTGAAATCCTTCGTCTCGACGTCGTTCGGCTGGTATTATATGCTGCTGATGACCCTGCTGGTCGCAGTCAGTGTGTACTTCATCTTCAGTCCGTATGGAAAAATACGTCTCGGCAAAGATTCCGACCGCCCGCAGTTTTCAACGGTCACCTGGATTGCCATGCTGTTCTCCGCCGGAATGGGGATCGGGCTCGTCTTCTACGGGGCAGCTGAACCGCTCTCCCATTTTGCCGTCAATCCGGCAACCGCTGAACCTGGGACGAATGCAGCTTTCCGTGAATCGATGCGGCAGACTTTCTTCCACTATGGTATCCATGTCTGGGCTTTGTATGGAATTGTTGCACTGGCACTTGCCTACTTCCAATTCCGCAAAGAGGAGCCGGGGTTAATTTCTTCAACACTGAAGCCGATTTTTGGCGATAAAATGAAAGGCCCCTGGGGTACGGTCATCGACGTCCTCGCTGTCTTTGCAACGTCTTTCGGCGTAGCCACTTCTCTCGGCTTCGGCGCTGTCCAAATTAACGCCGGACTGCATTACCTGTTCGGCTTCGAGATCGGCATCCGGTCCCAGTTCATCATCATTTCGGTCGTCACCGTGCTGTTCATCTTTTCCGCCTGGTCCGGTCTCAGCAAGGGGATCCGGTATCTGTCCAATACGAATCTTGTTCTCGCACTGGCGCTTCTCGGCTTCATCCTGATTCTCGGGCCGACGCTGCTGATCATGAACATTTTCACGGACTCGATCGGTGGTTATTTCTCGAACTTCATAGACCTAAGCCTGAGTACATCACCGCTCAATGCAGGCAACCGCGAGTGGCTTGATGTATGGACGATCTTCTACTGGGCATGGTGGATCTCCTGGGCGCCGTTCGTCAGTATGTTCATCGCCCGTGTTTCGAAAGGCCGTACAATCCGTGAGTTCATGGTGGGAGTGCTGCTTGCACCGAGCCTCCTCAGCTTCATCTGGTTTGCGGCGTTCGGGACGACTGCAATCGAAATCCAAAAGTCAGGCTCTTTCGACCTGGCTTCCGTGGATACGGAGATCGTCATCTTCCAGATGTTCAGCCAGCTTCCCTGGGCTGCTATCACTTCAGGATTTGCGATACTGCTGATTGCCTCGTTCTTCATCACCTCGGCGGACTCGGCGACATTCGTCCTCGGCATGCAGTCGACATACGGTTCGCTGACGCCGCCGAACAGCGTCAAGATCATCTGGGGGCTGCTGCAGTCCTCTATCGCGCTCGTACTGCTGTCCGTCGGCGGACTCGACGCTTTGCAAAATACGATCATCATTGCGGCACTGCCGTTTTCGTTCATCATCCTGCTGATGGTGTACTCCCTGTTCAAGGAGCTCGGCAATGAGTCGCTTCCGCACAGACACCATCATCGTAAATAAAGAACACCCGGGTTCCGAATGGGGAACCCGGGTGTTTTCTATTCAGACGCTGACCGGCGCCGCCTTTTCGATCGCCTGCTTCAGGTCGGCAATGATGTCATCCACGGACTCGAGACCGACTGACAAACGGATGAGTTCTTCAGTCACTCCTGAGTTTTTCAAGTCTTCCGCAGAGAGCTGCTGGTGGGTCGTCGAGGCCGGATGGATGATGAGCGACTTTGCATCGCCGACATTGGCCACATGAGACCACAGCGTGACGTTGTCGATCACCCGCCGGCCGGCATCGCGCCCTCCTTTGATCCCGAAGACGATCATGGAGCCGGCGCCGTTCTTCAGATACTTCTTCGCCTGTTCCGCTGTCGGATGGCTGTCGAGGCCGGTGAATGTCACCCATTCGACAGATGGATGCGAAGACAGGAACTCGGCCACTTGACGTGCATTCTCCCCGTGCCGCTGGATCCGCAGATGGAGCGTTTCCAGTCCCTGGAGGAAGTTGAAGGCACTGTCCGGATCGAGGCAGGGCCCGAAATCCCGAAGACCCTGTACCCGGAGTTTCGTCGCAAATGCAGCGTTTGCCGTGTCGATGCCGTACCGGAGGCCGTGATAGGATTCATCCGGTTCCGTGAAGCCGGGGAACCGGCCCTGTGTCCAATCGAATTTGCCTGCATCGACGACAACGCCGCCGATTGTAGTGCCGTGGCCGCCGATCCACTTCGTTGCCGAATGGATGACGACATCCGCTCCGAATTCGATCGGATTGCATCCGTATGGGGACGCAAATGTGTTATCGATCAGGAACGGAATGCCGTTTTCGTGGGCGATGTCCGCGACACGTTCGATATCGAGCACCTGCAGGCTCGGGTTGCCGATCGTTTCGGCGAAGATCCCTTTCGTCTTTTCCGTAATGGCATTCCGGAAGTTATCCGGATCGGCCGAGTCGACAAATTTCACGGTGATCCCGTATTTCGGCAGCGTGATCGCGAACAGGTTATAGGTGCCGCCATACAGATTGGCCGCCGCTACGATTTCATCCCCCGCTTCCGCGATATTCAGGATGGAGAAGGCGATGGCCGCCATTCCGGACGACAAAGCGACAGCCGCAGTACCGCCTTCCAGCAATGCAATCCGCTCTTCGAAAACGGCAACTGTCGGATTCGTGATCCGTGTGTAGATATTGCCGGCTTCCTGAAGGGCGAACAAGTTTCTTGCCTGCTCCGTATCCTTGAATACGAACGATGTCGTCCGATGAATCGGGACTGCACGGGAGCCTGTTGTCGGATCAGGCTGCTGGCCGCCGTGAAGCAGCTGTGTTTCGGGTTGAAGATTTGTCATATACCTAACCTCCGGAAAGTAGTTTTGATGGAACTGTGCACACCGGACGGGTGGGGGAAAACGAAAAAGCCCCCTTCTGAAAATAGAAGAGGACCGCCATTGCTGGCACTTCCCCTTATCTTTCAGATCACTGGATCTGTAGGAAGTAGCACCTTTGCAAGCTGGTATGCTTGCCGGTTGCCGGGCATCGCAGGGCCTAGTCCCTCCGCCGCTCTTGATAAGAGTTTGTGACTTATTCAGTTTTCCATCTTGGAAACGAGTATACACACGTAAAATCAGAAAGTCAACAGGTTACTCAAAATAATTTGACAGTTTCGTATTCAGCCAATCAACGCCGTGCCCGATCCTCTTCAAGGCGGCTGCTTCCGCAAATAGAAAAACCCGCATACCGGGCGTCATTGGACGCGGTATGCAGGTGACATTCATTACTCGGCAGCACCGTAGAAAATCTGGCCGCCATTCAAATCAACGATTTTGAGCATGTTCGTGCGTTTTACGAAGATGCTCTTGTACTGGCCGCGGCCATTCGCATCTTTCAGCAGGATTGTGCGGTTGTTGTAGTTATCGGAAACAACGGCAGGTGCCAGACCGCTAATGTCGACATGCGCAGCAAGTGTCTTGTACTCAGGCAGGCTGCTGATCGTGCTTGCCGGCTGTGCGGGTTTCTGGTCCGGTTTCGCTTCCGGAGCTGCTGTGTTTCCTGTCACTGTTGTCTGGAGCAGGACACCGCCGCCTTTTTGGCTGATGACTTTCAGAAGACCTGTCTTCTTCACGAACACACTCTTATACTGCGTACGTCCATAATTGTCGGAGAAAAGGATGACCCGGTTGGAAACATTGTTTTCCGTTACGCGTACCGTGAAGCTTGATGGATCGATGACGGAGGCGATTGATGCGTATTCCTCGAATCCTGTAATGTCCTGGTTCACTTGCTGGCTGTACGATACGTGCGAGTACGAACTCTGCCCGTCTGCCTGATGGCCGTGTGCGAATGTCGCCGCCTGGGCACCTCCTGCGGATAGCATCAGTGCGCTTACTGCTGTAATCAATGTTTTTTTCATCTTGTTCCTCTCCTTATCTTGTTGGGATGCTATTATCATAACCCCGCTGTCTGAGAGGAGACTGAGATGCAAATTAAGAGATGAGGAGAATTGTAAAGATGATTTCTAATGTTTACCCGGTTAAAAAAGAGCCATCGATCAGCGGCTCTTCACCAGCAGATCGACGGCTTCCTTGACCAGTGCCTCTTTGTCTTCCGGCGATCCGGACAGTTCCTGTTCTTCCATGCAGGCGATCAGGTTGCTGCTGACAATCACGCCGATCGTCCGGTCGATTCCCGAGCGCGAGGCCGACAGCTGGGTGACGACATCGCGGCAGTCATCTCCAGCTTCGATCATCCGCAGGACGCCGCGGATCTGGCCTTCGATCCGTTTCAGCCGGTTGACCACTTTTGCATCGTATTCCACTATACCGTCCCCTTCCTTTTCTCTTCACTCTATACCCCATCGCGTATTTCGTCAATGAAACAGTTGCATAGAAATGCTGATGGCGTGAAATTATTCGAATTATGTTATACTTGTCTCTGTACTTATTGTTTTTGAGAACCGATCAGACTCGCTTCTTCACTGATTGTAAAAATGAACGGCTCAGCTGTACGGCTGAGCGTGAACTGTCGGTAACGACGAGAGGAGGAATTCGTTTGGCTTTTCCGCGCAAGGAACAACCCGTCTCTGATTTCGTCTCCGCCCGCCATCCTGGTGAACAGATTTCATTCATGCGGCATGGCGTCCATGTCTCCGGCAGTATCCATAAAATACTGGATAACTCCGTCATTGTGGAAATTTCCGAAAGCGACGCTGTCCAGATCGGAGCAGCCTCCAATCTGACCGTGGTTGCCCATAAAAATTACACAGTAGTCTGATCGGTCATGTCACAGCGGCAGCGCATCTGCGTACTGCCGTTTTTGCTGTCTGTTTTTGCAGCATCACACACTCTTACAGAGTGATTCTTCCTATTTTGAAAGGGGATACTCCAGCTTATGAAAGAACAAGTCACTGAACGGTTCATCCGTTACGCAAAAATCAACACCGAGTCGGACCCGAACAGTCCATCGACTCCATCCACCGAATGCCAGTGGGACCTGCTGCATGTATTGAAACACGAACTCGAAGAACTGGAGATGGAAGAGATTACGCTCGATGGGAACGGCTATCTGTTTGCGACACTGCCGTCCAACACGGACAAAGATGTCCCGGTCATCGGTTTCCTTGCACACGTCGACACGTCACCTGACTATTCCGGCAAAGATGTGAACCCTCAGATCCACGAGAACTATGATGGCCGCGATCTGGTCCTCAGCGAAAATACGACATTATCAGCCGAGCTGTTTCCCGAGCTGAACAACTACACAGGCCAGACATTGATCACAACGGATGGCACGACGCTGCTCGGTGCGGATGATAAGGCAGGAATTGCGGAAATCATGACAGCGATGGCGTATTTGCAGTCACATCCTGAAGTGAAACATGGCAAACTGCGGGTCGCCTTCACACCGGATGAGGAAATCGGACGGGGACCCCATAAATTCGATGTCCAGGCATTCGGGGCGGACTTCGCCTATACGATGGACGGCGGGCCTCTTGGTGAGCTCCAGTATGAAAGCTTCAACGCAGCGGGCGCGCGGGTGACGTTCCGCGGCACGAACGTCCATCCGGGAACAGCAAAAGATAAGATGGTGAATTCCATTTTGCGTGCTCAGGAATTCCAGGCAGCGATGCCGGCACTGGAGGTTCCTGAGCTGACAGATGGACGGCAAGGGTTCATCCATCTGATGGATATCAAGGGGTCAGTTGAAAAAACAGAGCTGGATTACATTATCCGCTACTTCGATAAGGAGACATTCGAAGCCCGGAAACAGCTGTTCCGTGATACGGTCGCCCAGATGCAGTCCGACTATGGCCCAGATGCTGTCACGCTTGAACTGGAAGACCAATATTATAATATGGGTGAAAAGATCATGCCGCACATGGAAATCATCGAAATCATCAAAGATGCTTTCAGCAATCTCGGCATCGAACCGGTCATCGAACCGATCCGGGGCGGCACGGACGGCTCACAGATTTCCTATATGGGCATCCCGACACCGAACATCTTTGCGGGCGGTGAAAATTTCCACGGCCGCTATGAGTTCGTCTCTGCAGAAACGATGGAGAAGGCGGCACAGGTGATCGTCGAAGCCGTCCAGTTATACGAAGCTCGCGCATAAGGAGGGCAACGGCATGAAAGGGATCTGGCTCGGGGTACTGGCCGCCGTGTTTTTTGCGGTCACGTTCGTATTGAACCGTTCCATGGAGTTATCAGGCGGCAGCTGGATGTGGAGCGCTTCCCTCCGCTATTTCTTCATGGTGCCGTTTCTGGCCGCTATTGTCGCCATGAGGGGCGGCTTTACGCCCGTCCAGCGGGAGATGCGCCGTCATCCCTGGCAGTTCTTCATCTGGAGTACGGTTGCTTTCGTGCTGTTTTATGGACCACTCACCTTTTCAGCAGGATATGCCCCCGGCTGGCTTCTCGCCGGTACGTGGCAATTGACGATTGTTGCAGGAGTCCTGCTGGCTCCCCTGTTTTTGTCAGGGGATGGATCGGATGGCACGGAACGCGGAGTCCGGCAGCGCATCCCGGTTGCCTCCCTTCTTATTTCGCTCGTCATTCTCGGCGGCGTGGTGCTGATCCAGATTCCGCATGCCCGGTCCGTGTCGGCGGATGCACTGCTGCTGGGCATACTGCCTGTCGTATTGGCCGCATTCGCCTATCCGCTCGGCAACCGCAAGATGATGGAACTGCTCGGCGGTTCGCTGGATACGTTCCAGCGGGTGCTCGGCATGACGCTCATGACACTGCCGGTCTGGTTCCTGCTGGCGCTGTACGCCTGGCTGACGGTCGGCCTTCCCTCGTGGAGCCAGCTCGTCCAATCATTCGTCGTCGGGGTCAGTTCCGGTGTCATTGCGACCACTTTGTTCTTCATGGCGACGGACCTCGCCCGGCACGACCAGGGCCGTCTGGCAGCCGTCGAAGCGACGCAGTCACTCGAGCTCCTGTTTGCGATGCTCGGTGAAATGCTGCTGCTGCATATGGCATTGCCGGGACCTGTTTCGCTGGCAGGCACTGCTATCATCATACTCGGCATGTCGCTGCACAGCTGGCAGACAGCAGCTGCCGCAAAGCGGGCAGCTTCTGAAATTCCATGAAAAAGGACCCGAACGGATTTTCCGTTCGGATCCTTTTTTCTTATTGGGCGGCTTCATAGGCGCCAAGCAGGCTGACCGCTTCTTCTGCAAGGGACGTATCGATCGCTTTATCGAAATCGATCTCCCCCTGGATCGCTCCGTTCGCCTTGTATGTCTCATATTGCTTTTTGATATCTTCGATGAACATCTTACCATCAGGGTCGAGACCGGTCACGAAGACTTTATCCCACAGGGCGGCATCTTTCAGGGCCGTATGCTTCACCATGATCTCGATGATCTCCTCTTCGTCCACCCCTTCGAAGAACGCATCGTTATAATCACGGACGCCTTTCAGATAGGCTGCCATGAAACGGAGGGACAATTCCTCGTCTTCCATGAACTGCGGAGAGGCGAGGACCATCGCGATCTGGGATTCGGGTGCATAATCGGTCGTATCGCCGAACCGCAGATGGAATCCGTTTTCGATTCCCTGCGCGATGAGCGGCTCGATGCTGAGCGCAGCATCCACCGTACCGGAATCGAGTGCCCCGAGCATGGCGCTGAAATCTGCAATATGGACATACTCCACATCATCCTCCGTCAGTCCCGCATGCTTCAGCATCTCTTCATAAATATAGCCGTCTATCGAGTTTCGGGAGGAGACCGCAATCTTCTTCCCTTTGAAATCCGGGTAGTCCTGGATGACGTCTTTCATATGATTGCCGATGACGAATGAGAAATACGATTCGCCAGGCATGTTATGTCCTTTGTCGGCAACGATCCGCACATCGATTCCCTGTGCGATTGCATTGAAGAATGACGCTGTCGAGACACCGCCCGCGATGGAGACTTCCCCTGCTGCGAGTGCCGGCAGCATGTCATCGCTGTTCGCGAAATCTGTGAATTCCACGTCGATATTGTAGTCATCGAAATACCCGCGTTCTTTCGCGATATAAAACCCTGCTCCGGAGGCGGCCCCGTCTTCGGCAATCAGTACTTTTGTCTTCTTGCTGAGCGGGCTGAGAGTTCCCTCTTCCGTCTGGTCAGCCGGTTTGGCTGCAGGCTTCTTTTCTTCCTCTTTTCCTGTACATCCCCCAAGGACAAGTGCAGCACCGAGCACGAGCGCGAGTCCCCCCGCTTTCATCCACTTCTTCACACGCTTCCCCTTTCGTCACGTTCTCGTCTTCTGGACTTCCTGCTGCAAATGTTTCCAGATTTCTACGAACTGCCCGGCCAGCTCCGGGTCCTTCCGGATCTCTTCAATCTTCCTCGGCCGCGGCCGGTCGATACGGACTTCCTGGATGATCCGTCCCGGCTGGGCGCTCATCAGTAAAATCCGGTCACTCAGCATGAGTGCTTCGTCGATACTGTGCGTGATGAACAGCACTGTCTTTTTCGTTTCCGACCAGATGGACAGCAGTTCTTCCTGCAGGATGAATTTGTTCTGTTCATCGAGTGCTGCGAACGGTTCATCCATCAGCAGGATCTCCGGGTCATTGGCGAATGCGCGCGCGATACTGACCCGCTGCTTCATGCCGCCCGACAGCTCACTCGGATACAGATGGGCGAATTTCGCCAGACCGGTCTTTTCCAGGTAATATGCTGTCTGTTCGGCAATCACTGGTTTCGGGGCTTTCCGCATCTCCAGTCCGAATGCCACATTATCTTTCACCGTCATCCACGGGAGGATCCCTTTCTCCTGGAATACCATGGACTGCAGCGGCCGTCCCGTCTGTTCGGAATGGATGGCGATTTCACCTGCACTGTGTGTTTCCAGGCCGGCCAGTATACGGAGCAATGTCGTCTTACCACAGCCGCTCGGGCCGACGAGACAGACGAATTCCCCGTCTGCCACATCCAGCGAAATATCCTGCAGCGCTGTCACACTCCCGTTCTTCTTCACAAACACTTTCGTCAAGTTGCGGATTTCAATTTTTGACTGCATTCAGTCACCTCCAAGGCAGCAGTTTTTTCTGCAGGCCGCGCAGCAGCAGGGAAAAGACGTATCCGAAAAACGAAATCATGATGAGACCGACAAACATATTCTGCAGCAGGAATGCTTTGTATGAGGTCCAGATCAGGTAGCCGATCCCGGACGTCGCGCCCATCATTTCAGCGGCGACGATTGTCAGCAAGGCGATCGCCTGCCCCATCTGGATCCCTTCGAGCATGACGGGAAGTGCGCCGGGCAGCGCAATTTTGAAGAAGAACTGTGATTTGCTGGCACCGTAATTGTCCGCGACATCCAGATAGATCTTGTCGATGCTGAGCACGCCTGCAGCCGTGTTGATGACAACAGGAAAGAAGACGCTGCCTGCAATCGTCACCACTTTCGAGACGTCTCCGATGCCGAACAGGATGATGATGATCGGCAGGAGGGCGAGCGTCGGTATCGGCATGAGTGCCATGACGAGCGGCGATACGAAGTGACGGACTGGTTTGTAGAGTCCCATCAGAAGGCCGATCAGAATACCGGGGATGACCCCTGCCAGGAATCCGAGGGCGATCCGGTACAGCGACACGCCGACATGTTCGGCGATCGCGCCGTTCATAAGCATTTCCCAGAACGTCCCGAGAATCGCTGTTGGCGGCGGGAAGAACCGGATGTCGATCGCTCCTGTCCGTGACAGCACTTCCCACAGGGCGAGGAGAAATACGGGCGACACCACAGTCAGGAGCTGCTGCCATCTCGCTTTTGCCTGCCGCCGCCTCCATTCGATGCGCTCGATCTGCACCGCGTCTTGTCTTGCGTCGACTGGTTGAGTCATGTTCACCACCTCACCGTACTCTATGCGTTCGCCTGTTCCGCAACATAGGCAGACGTGCAGGCACAATAAAAAAAGCCCGCATCCGGTATGTATGGATGCAGGCGTTCTTCACACTGACTTCGTGGCCGTTTTCTTGATATCCTGTCTGGCTGCATAGATGTTTGCGACGATGACCTTCGCCACTGCGTATACAGGCACCGCCAGAAGGATCCCCACAAATCCCGCCATATTCCCTGCTGCCAGGAGCAGCGTAATAACGGTGAGCGGATGGATATCAAGCGTTTTCCCCATAATATTCGGGGTAATGAAGTTGCTGTCGATCTGGTTGGCCGCCAGGGTGATGACCGCCACCCAGATGACCATTTTCGGGTCTTGTGTAAAGGCGATCAGGATCGCAGGCATTACAGCAATCCACGGGCCGAGGAATGGAATCAAGTTCATGAACAGCGTGAAAATCGCAATCAGCAGTGCATACTGGAGTCCGATGATCCAATAACCGACCAGGATGATCGTCGCCAGGATGGCGCTGATCAGCAGCTGTCCCTGGATGTAGCTGCGGAGCACATGATCGATATCGTCGATCGTTTTCTTGATCCACTGACGGCGCTTGCCGTGGAAATACTTATAGATATTCGGCGCGAGTTTCTCATGGTCCTTCAGCATGAAGATGAAGAAGAACGGCACAAGGACGAGCAGGACGATTGCCTGGACGAACGATTGCAGGAAGGAGATGAACCAACCGCCGAATTTCAGTAAATACGACTGCAATTTATCCGTTGCGCTGTTCAGCGAGTCTTTCACTTGCGGCGGCAGATCATCCTTCTGCTCAAGTGCCAGGTCCTTCAGATGGATGAGTTCCGCAGAAATCTTCGGGCCGTTGTCGATCAGGTTGTTCACCTGTTTGGCGATCGGCGGACCGATGAGTGCCGAGAAGGCATAGATGGCGCCTGCCAGCAGCACAAGGATGATGAGGATGCTTCCCCAGCGCGGCACTTTCCGCTTCTCGAGGAAGCGCTGGATGGGCTCCGTCATGTAATACAGGACTCCGCCTGCAATCAGCGGCAGGATGATCGCCTTTGCAATGATGCCGACCGGCGCGAAAATATAGTTGATTTCCAGGAAGAACTTGATGATGAGCAGTGCCAGCAAAATGGCGACCCCTGTCTGGAACCATAATTTCTTTGTCACACGGCAGCCTCCTTTCTTCCATTTATTCCGTTGAATTGTTTCTAGTATACGAGTTTCCCTGCCCTCTGTCGAACACGAACGAAAAAAATCCCCGTCTCTCGGCTGAGAGCGGGAATTTTGATCAGTCGCGCATTTCCAGATAGGAAAGCGAAACTTTCAAGTTGGCGTTGCGTTCACGGATCGCATCGAGCAGCACCTGGTCTTTCGTGTCCGTTTTGCTGCGGATGGCAAACGTGTAAAGGATCATCGTGCCGAGGTTGGTTGTCTCGACTTGGCGCAGCTGGTAGAAATCGGTTTTTTCATCCAGAATATCATCGAGAAGATTTTCGTGATTCAAGTTCTCAGGAACCGTCACTTTCAGCAGCTGCGTATCCTTCCCTTTCCCGTAATCCACTTTGTAGATGAAGTAGAAGACCAGGCAGGAGAACACGGTCAGCACGATGGCCAGCTGGAATTGGAACAGACCAGCTGTCATCCCGACACAAAGGCCGAAGAAAATATAGGCGATGTCTTTCGCATTGGTCACAGCACTCCGGAACCGGATGAGCGAGAAGACGGCGAACAGCCCGAATGCGACCCCCGCGTTGCCGCTGACGACATTCATGACGACCGATACGACGACACTCATCATGATGATCGTATGGACGAATGCCTGAGAATAGCGTTCTCCTGTAAAGGTGATCTGGTAGATTTTCGTAATGAGCAAACTGAGGACGAACGCCAGCGCCATAGCGGCCAGGCTCATCCAGAGGGTCGGCGCCCCTTCCACTCCATTAGACGTAAACAAGCTCGTGATCTGATCCATCTTCGATTCCCCCAATTGTTGGTTCTTCCAGTTGTTTTGGTTCCAGTAATCCGCTTTGCGGAAGGACATCCCCGCTCAGCAGTTCCATGCTTGTGCAGAACTTCGAGGCACTGCGCTGCTCGCAGTTCAGCGATTGCAGCACTCGCGCCAGCCAGAGCGGCACGGCGTGATCCACCTTCACTTCAAGCACGACAAGATCCGGATCGATGAAGTGCTCACCGTATGGACCGTGCTCGATATGCAGGTCACCTTATCTGCATTTCAAGTCGAAATCGAACGTGATCCGCAGTTCCGGATCAGTGACGCCATGCAGCGCATGCCGGCTGTAGCTGACGACCATCTCAGGCTTCAGGTTGTAATAGTTCTTGAAATAATCGATCTCCTTCATGACCTGCCGATTCGACGTCTCATAATCGGACAGATCCGTCTTGCCTTCGTCCGACAAATACCGGTAGGCCTCTTTCAGCGGCAGGAGCATGCGTCGCTTGTTGACGACTTTCTTATGCTTCTGCTTCACCTCGAAGAACGCTGTACTGTTCAGGTCGGCATCGTCATAGACGCGCAGCCGGAGTTTCTGCCGGTACTTCAGCTTGTTCTTTGTTTCAAAGTAGATCGTCTTGTCCGGACTGTCGAAGTACAGGCTTGTGACGGAATACTTCCCCTCCACCCCATTCTTGTCGTTCCGCATCCTCGGACCGATCTGGTCAACCAATTGCTCGTATTGGCGGCGTGTGATCAAATATTTCTGTTCTTTCCTGCAAAAGATCTCAATCGCCATGGGTCTCCCTCTCTTTCCTGGTCTATTTCCTTGTGATGACTACTTTACAGCGGGAAAATGGGAAAACACTGTCGAATTGATTAGAAAACAATGAGAAATAAAAGGCGGCCTCCCAGGAGGAGGGGTAGACGGAGGCTGGGATGAGCGGTGGGATGAGGTTTATGAGCGGAATATGAGATTTATGATCACTTTCTGTGGTTTATGAGCGGAAATCTGTTTTTATGATCACTTTCCGCGGTTTATGAGCGGAAATCCGTTTTTATGATCCCTTTTCAGGTTTTATGAGCAGAATCCCTGTTTTATGATCACTTTCCACTTTTCCGGGCGAGATCCCCGCGCGCCCAGCGCTGAAAATCCGTCGCTGAACGGCTGCCCTCCGATACCTGTTTGACTCATCTCAGAAGAGGGAATGGAACGGATACACTTGAAAAGAGGAGGCAGTTCACGATGAAGAAGACATTGGCACTGACAGCACTTGGTCTTGGCGCCGCCTATTTGATGCGCAACAAAGACGCACGGGACAAACTTTCCAAGCAGTTCGATGAATTCTCCAACACACCGATGCGCGGGGATAAGAAGAAAGATGCCCGGCCATCACAGACCGCAGCGACTGCTAATAAGTGAAAAAAACCGCTTTCCGGTCTGCCGGAAGCGGTTTTTCTTTACGGAATCATAGGTTCCACTCTATCTATGGGAGAGCCGGTGTGACGGAATGCAGCCGGCAGACCCGTGAAAGAACCGGCTGGAGTTCAGGCCAGCCGGTCTTCGAATCCTAATATCGGGATACGGTCTTCTGCCAATTGTACGTCCTCCACTGACATTTCAATCATAAAGGTACCAGAGCCATATGGCTGCACGGCCACCTTTTTGGCAGCGAAGGGATTATGGGTCACCAGCTTCAGGAGGCCTGTCCGGCTGTCGATCCCTTCCACTGCAAATCGATGGCCTTTCACCAGGGCATATGGGATGATTTCATAGGCATCCTCCAATTCGCTGATTGTGACCGGACGGACAAAGGAGGCAGAAGTCCCGTCCATCGCCGAAAAGCCGTTCCCCAATTGGGCCTCGTCCGTGGATGTCAGATAAATCTGTCGGTTCCTGGAACTGATTTCATACTCATTCCCTTTCCAGCACGCAAATCTTCCTCTTCGAAACATGCCATCACCTCCGAGTCGTGAAGTTCTGCATCTATCTTCCAGTATATAAGTAATCCAGCAATTCCGATAGATAGGATTCGCCCTATATTGTGGGTGAGGGTGAAGACTTACAAACACACTAGCCGCCTGGTAGATAGTAACTATACCCTTTTTCGCTTGTAGTTTAACTCGGCACCACGAAGGGTATGAAATGACTATTACACATCGAGGAGGTTTTTTGAATGAGCAACGACAACGGGTTTTCAGATAAGGTAAAAGGTGCTGTGAACAAAGTGAAAGGCGAAGCAAAAGACCAGTACGGCAATGCGACGGATGATATCAGCAAACAGGCTGAAGGGAAGTACGACAAAATGAAAGGCGAGGTACAGGAGCAGGTCGGCGAGCACAAAGACGATCGTGATCGCCGCTGATACCTGCTGATAAGCAGCCGGAACAGCTGAATGACCAGCTGTTCCGGCTATTTTTATTGCAAAAAAACCGGTCAGCCTACAACTGGTTTCTTACAGCTTATTTGTGTTGATGCGGGGATACCGCCCGGCATTCTCTTCAGCTTCCACATCCTCACTTGCGTTCTCAAGCGGGATGCCGCTGTCCGTCATCTCGCCCTCACTGTCAAACGGTGTCGGTGCGGATGTTCCGCCGCGCGTGCCTGCCGGATCATGATGGGTCGGTGCGTCCGGATCATCCATGACGAACAATGCCACACCGCCGTCCTTGACTTCATTATAGAACGCCTGCGTCTGCTGCTCATTGAAGCCGAGCTGATCGAATGCCTCTTTGGCAGGCTCCTGGTCGGTGAATAGGAACTTCATGCGCGCCAGCCAGCCGTCCTGCTCCCTTGTCGGCAGCACGATGTCAGTCTGATCTTCAAGCATGCGGTCATTGTCTTCCGTATTGGACACAGCGAAGATTTCGTCTTTCGTATAGCCGAGCGACTTCAATTCCGTGATTTTTGCCAGCACCGCGTCAATGGAGTGGTAGGTGCCTGCGTATCGTTTCTGCTTCATCGGGTTTCACGTCCTCCCTTACCATAATTACAGTATCTATTCCCCATTCCTTCCCGTTTAGAAACCCATGGCCGGTCAGGTTTAATATTTCCGGAAAGGTGAATACTGTCTATACTACGAAAAAGGAGTGAACGCTTGAATGGACGTTAAAGGCAAAGTCGAGGGCGAGCTGCAGAACATGGACAGTGAGAAGAAAGAGGATATCCTTGAGAACTTCGGTAAATTCAAGTCCTACTTGGCAGACCAGGTCGCTAAAGGGGAAAAGCTCGGGCTCAGTGACAATCAGCTGACGAAAGCGACTGAATTCGTTGCCAGCTACCTTGCGAAGCACGAAGAACCGAAAAACCGTGAACAGTACGTGCTCCAGGAGCTCTGGAAGGTGGGCGACAAAGACGAACAGAAAGCACTGTCCAGCCTGCTCTTGAAACTTGTCAAAGCGGAGTAACTCCTAAAGGAGGAACCAGATATGGATGATAAGAAGAAGCCATTCACTTCAGAAGACCGGAAAGACGTCATAGAACCTTACATGGACAACCCTGAAGGGATCAAGACCGATAAGGAGACACTCTTCGACATGCATGAGGATATGCAGACCGTTGATGCTATTCCTGTGGAAGATACACGCATGGAATGGGAAGAGGAGAAACAGGAAAACCATCGGAAGTCGAAAGACGAATCCGCGACTGAAGAGAAATTTGATAACCAGTGACCGATGCAGGCAGGGAGTTCAACCTCCCTGTTTTTTTTATTTCCCGGGAAATGATAGCCCCCATCTGTTTTGCATCTGCAAGCTCCCCGCCGTACAATGGAAGACAGATGTATACGGAGGTTGAAAGGGGTTTTCCGATGCTGAAAGATCGTCTCTATTATCAAGATCCTTATGTAACGAAATTCACTGCACGTGTGATCCGTCATGGCGCTGATGAGAGCGGACGGCCATATACCATCCTGGATAACACGGCATTCTACCCGACAGGCGGCGGACAGCCCCATGATATCGGCACGATCGATGGGGTTGCTGTAACAGATGTCGAAGAGGCGGATGGCGAAATCCGTCATTATACGGAGCAGCCGCTTTCTGCAGAAGGCACCATATCGGGGGAAATCGACTGGAAGCGCCGGTTCGATCATATGCAGCAGCACACCGGCCAGCACATCCTGACCGCTGCGCTTGTTGAGCTGTTCGGATATCCGACCGTCAGTTTCCACTTAGGCCGGGAACTTGTGTCGATCGATATCGACACGCCCCATATAAAACCAGAAGAACTCGCTGCAGCGGAGCGTCTGGCCAACCAGGTCATCCTTGAAAACCGGCCGATCGAACAGCGCTGGGTCACGCAGGAAGAACTCGGTCAGTATGCATTGCGGAAAGAAGTCAGTGTCGAAGAGGAGATCCGTCTTGTCATCATTCCCGACTTCGACACGAACGGATGCGGCGGGACGCATCCGCAAGCGACCGGACAAGTCGCCGCCCTGAAGATCCTGTCCTCCGAAAAAGAAAAGCAGCATACCCGCATCCATTTTGTGTGCGGCGGCCGTGTGCTGGATCAGCTGGGAGCGGTCCATCAGGAGCTGACGAAGACATCCCAGCTGCTGAGCGCACCGCTTCTGGGAACTTCCTCGGCTGCCGGGCTGCTGCTGCAGACCCAGCATTCCCTCGAAAAGCAGCTGGAACACGCCCGGGAAGAACTGCTCGACCGGGAGGCGGAACGTCTGGCAAGCCGCAAGTCCATCAAGATCCGGCAGACGTATACTGACCGTCCAATGAAGGAATTGCAGAAACTTGCGAAGAAAACGATTGCACTTCGTGAGCAGGCCATCGTCATCCTCGTCTCCGAATCTGCGGATAAACTCCAGTTCGTCCTGTCGCGGAGTGCCTCCTTGACCCCTGATCTGCGGACAGCCTCCTCGATCGCCCTGCCGGCGATCGAAGGGAAAGGAGGCGGTTCAGCTGCCGCCGTACAAGGCGGCGGTGCCCGCCTCATGTCCGCCGGGGAACTTGCCGAACTGCTGGAACGGTCCATTCCTATGCATATCTGACCTGCCCAAAACACCCCCTCCATCGCAACGGATGGAGGGGGTGTTTCACTGTCATTCTTTTTTGCCAATGACGGCTTCCCAATCGATCGTGCCGGCTTTGACTTCATCGCGCCGCTCTTTTGTCATCGAGTCCGACGGGCGGCCGCCATTCGGCCAGTCCTTGTCGTGGTGTGCGAACTCCGGTCGATCCTGTGAAAGGATGAATGCAGCGACATCCGCCACTTCCTGATCGGACAGGCTGCCGACATTGCCGACCGGCATGTTATTCTTGACGTAGCCGGCCATTTTCGTCAGACGTGCAATGCCTGCCCCGTCATTGAATGAGCCCTGCCCCCACAATTTCGGGCCTGTATTGGACCCTGTTCCGCTGCCGTCGCCAGCATGGCAGGTTGCACAGGATTGCTGGTAGACCTTCTCGCCATCTGCCACATTCGGCAACGGCATGTCTTCGAAGCTGTTCTGATGACGCCAGTCGAGTTCAGCCCCAACCGGAATCCCTTCGGAGATATACGTCATGTACGCAACCATGGCACGCAGATCGGGGTCATCCATGTCGAACTTCTGTCCGTCCATACTGCGTACCATGCAGCCGTTGATCCGGTCTTCCAAGGAAACGATTTTGCCGGAGCGGCCGATATACATCGGATAGACGGAGGACATGCCGACCAGTGAAGAGACCTCCTCATCCAGCCCAGCTCCTGCATGGCAGCTTGTACAGGACAGTTCGTTCACCCGTTTTTCACCGTCTTCCGCCGTGGCCGCTTCACTGCGGAGCACATTCGACGTATCGTTCACAAGTTCATAGCCCCGTTTGATGGCTGTTCCCAGCTCATCATCGGGAACGTCATCCATCGACGGCGGATTATAGGCGATCGTTCCGCTGTCTGTGACATCGGGCTGAGCGACTTCTGTGATGTCCTCCGCTTCGGATGCCTTATTCGTCTTCAGCTGGAAAGACATGAGCACGATTGTAAGCGCAAAGACCGCAATGATGATGGATAAGACCAATGTAGATGTTCTTCTCAACTTACTCTCCCCCTTCTTCCTTGCTTATATATACAGTATACACCCGCCTTCCGCCTATTTGTATCGATATTGAAATACATAGGGAAATCCCTGAGCCGCCCCTGTCCTTCGCCTCTACTATGCAGAATATTTCGGCTTTTACTTATGTCCCAAAACCTTTTCCCAGTCGATAGTCCCGTCTTTCACTTGCTGTTGTTTTTCCTTATCCATGATATCCGTCGGGCCGCCGCCATCCGGCCAGTCCGACCCGCTATCCGGGAATTCCGGCCGCTCCTGTGACAGGATGAAGGCCGTCACGTCCGCTGCTTCCTGAAGACTGAGCGAGCCCGGCGCGTTCTGTGGCATGTTTTTCTGGACGAAGCCCGTCATCTTCGACATACGTCCCATGCCGGCACCGTCATTGAACGATCCATCCCCCCACAAAGCCGGCCCTGTCGTCGGACCCGAGCCGGAACCGTCGGCAGCGTGGCATGTGATGCAGGACTGCTGGAAGATCCCTTCCCCTTTGTCGACATTCGGGATCGGCACTTCATCCACCTCATTCTTGCCGAGCCATGGCATATCAGCTCCAGGCGGAATCCCTTTCGATATGTAGGCCATGTAAGCGATCATCGCGTTCAGATCTTCATCGCCTTCCTCGAATTTTTCGTAATTCATGCTGCGCACCATGCAGCCATTGATACGGTCGCCGATTGTTGCGATCGCATCGTTCCTGGAGCGGTATTTCGGATATTCCACTGTGACACCCACGAGCGACGAGACGTCCTCATCCAATCCTGCGCCCGCATGGCAGCTCGTACACGCCAGTTGGCTCATCACTTCCTCACCATCCGTCGCCTTCGCTTTTTCCCGCAGGAGATTGGATGTGTCCATCATGAGATCGTAGCCTCTCTGGATCGCTTCGCCTTCCGGTCCGTCGGGCAGATCATCCATCGAGGGCGGATTATACGCCACTTCGACATCATCCAGCACCTCTCCGACGTCTCCGCCCTGGATGGCCTGTTTCTCCTCTTTGCTCTCTTTCAATGCATTTGCCAGCACGACAATCGCAATGGCCCCTATGACTGCCAGAAGACCGAGTGCCCAAACTGATTTGTTCTTCAAGTTGTCCCCTCCCTGATCGGCCATCCTGCATCGGCCGATTATTTTTCTATATTTATTATGTATTCAGTACACTGCCCATTCGTCCTCTTCCCTGCCGTCTCTCTTATGAAACACTCGATTGTAAAACACTATACTTCTTATATAATTCATGTTTCTGATGCGACAAATCAGGATATAGGTAAGAAGGCGGACTCTGCACAGGCAGCTGCGGAGAGACCAGCAGAGAGGACGTGGGGGAATGATCGAGTTTGAGCATGTGGACAAATCATACGACGGCCGTGTGAATGTCGTGGAGGATATCAATTTCACAATCGAAAAAGGGGAATTCTTCGTACTGATCGGACCGAGCGGATGCGGAAAGACGACCACCCTGAAGATGATCAACCGGCTGATTCCACTGACCGGAGGCACGGTCCGGATCCATGGCAAGCGTATCAGCGATTATGACATCCATGAACTGCGCTGGGAGATCGGCTACGTCCTGCAGCAGATCGCCCTGTTCCCGCATATGACGATCGAAGAGAATATCTCCGTCGTGCCGGAATTGAAGAAGTGGGAAAAGGGGAAGATCCGGGACCGTGTCACCGAACTGCTTACAATGGCCGGACTGGAGCCCGATACATACAGGAACCGGAAACCGAACGAACTGTCCGGCGGGGAGCAGCAGCGGATCGGCGTTGTCCGGGCACTCGCTGCGGATCCCGACGTCGTGCTGATGGACGAGCCGTTCAGTGCACTCGATCCGATCAGCCGGACCAAGCTGCAGGACGACCTGCTGGACTTGCAGCGCACCATCCGGAAGACCATCGTGTTCGTCACGCACGACATCCAGGAAGCGATGAAACTCGGTGACCGGATTTGTCTCATGAAAGACGGACGGATCGAGCAGCTCGGCACACCGGCAGAAATACTGCGGTCACCCGCCACGCCGTTTGTCGAGGAATTCACGGGCAGCCGCACGTCTCACCTTTTCAATGTGAAGGACTATATGGAGCCGGCAGGATCGGAAGCCGCTGACGCACCCTCCATGCCCGGAGATGCAGGCTGGCATGCCGTCCTGGAAGCATTACAATCCCGAGATGCTGTGCGGGTCATCCAAGACGGACAGACGATCGGCATCCTGACCCGTGGCTCCATTCTCAAGTACTTGGCTGATCAGGAAAGGACGGCGACTGCATGACGCATTTCACAGACGTATTCCAGGAACGCAAAGGCGAATTGGCAGGTGCACTGTTCGAACACGTACAGCTCTCGTTCATCGCCCTCTTCTTTGCCGTGCTGATCGCGATTCCGCTCGGCATCTGGCTGACGAACAAGCGCGCCATCGCCGAACCGGTCATCGGGGCGAGTGCCGTATTGCAGACGATCCCGTCGCTCGCCCTGCTCGGCCTTCTCATCCCGCTGCTCGGAATAGGCAAAGTGCCGGCAATCATCGCACTCGTCGCTTATGCCCTGCTGCCGATCCTGCGCAATACATACACGGGCATCAAAGAGGTGGACCCATCCTTGAGAGAGGCCGCGACCGCGATGGGCATGAACACGTGGAAACGGCTGATCAAAGTGGAATTGCCGCTCGCCATGCCTGTCATCATGGCGGGGATCCGGACATCGATGGTACTCATCATCGGAACGGCTACTTTGGCCGCCCTGATCGGCGCCGGCGGTCTCGGTGACCTGATCCTGCTGGGTATCGACCGGAACAACCCTTCCCTGATCGTGCTCGGCGCGATTCCCGCTGCATTACTCGCGCTACTCTTCGATTTCCTGCTGAAGAAGTTCGAAGGTCTTCCCTTCAAGCGCGCGGCGGCGGCTCTCGGTGTCTTCTTCGCCGCTGCCCTGCTCGTCATCGTCCTTCCGTTCCTGTCCGGAAGTTCAGAGAAGCAGTTCGTCATCGGCGCGAAACTCGGTGCGGAACCCGAGATCCTCATAAATATGTACAAACTGCTGATCGAAGACGGGACGGATCTGTCCGTCGAACTGAAACCCGGGCTCGGGAAAACGTCGTTCGTCTTTAGCGCGCTGAAGTCGGGCAGCATCGACATGTATCCGGAATTCACCGGGACAGCGCTGTCCGAGTTCCTGAAGGAGGAAGCTGTCAGCAACGACCGCAAAGAAGTATATGAACAGGCAAGAAAAGGGCTCGCAGACCAATTCGGCATGGCGTTCCTGGAACCGATGGCCTATAACAACACCTATACACTTGCCATCTCCAAAGCATTCGAGGAACAGACCGGCATCTCGTCCATTTCCGATCTGGCCGCGGTCCAATCCAATGTGAAAGCCGGATTCACACTTGAATTCAATGACCGGGAAGACGGCTACAAAGGTATCCAGAAGCTGTACGGCCTCGATTTCCCATCCGTCAGAACGATGGAGCCGAAACTGCGCTATCAGGCCATCGAGACGGGAGACATCAACCTGATGGATGCCTACTCCACCGACAGTGAGCTGAAGGAGTATGAGATGACTGTCTTGAAGGACGACAAGGAATTGTTCCCGCCTTATCAGGGAGCACCACTGTTGCTGCAGAAAACACTCGATAAGCATCCGGAGCTCAAGGAAATTCTCAATACGCTTTCAGGCAAGGTGACGGATGATGAAATGCGGGATATGAACTACCGGGTCAATTCCGGCGGTGAACAGCCGGCGGACGTGGCACGCGAATACTTGCAGAACGCAGGCCTGCTCCACTGAAAAAGCCGGTCCGGCACCCGTTTCGGGATGCCGGCCGGCTTTTCCTTATGATTCGAAAAGCATCGACATCTCCCCTGCGTTCGCCGGATGCTCTTCTTCGAGTTTTTTCAGTTCATCTTCGGATCCGATGTCGTACAGTTTTTGGCCATACCAGTCATCGAGAACCGTCCGGCTGACGGTATGCGGATCGCCGTCAACGACGAAAGTGAGGACTCCTGCATTCGGCACAAGTGCAAAGATGGCCGAGGCATTATGCAGCATCATGTCATCCGTGAACGCACCATCTGCCGTCTCATAGAACAGCTTCGCTCCATAGGGTTCCGTATCCGTCTGCAGTTCCATCCCTTCGAACTGACCGCTGCCCGGCAGCAGTCCGACTATCGCCCCGATGCTGCTATTGTCACCGATCTTCGAGTTCTTATACGAAAACAGATCCTTCGATCCATTCCCTTCTGCGCATCCACCGACAATCAGCAGCAGGAGGGCCGCCGCCGCTGCCATCCATAATCTCTTCAAGATCATTCCTCCTCAACTATTCACTCATTGTCACAGTCTATATAGTATAACCCTATTCCGCGACATGCAGAGTTTTTCGCTCTGCGAAATTGTTTTGCATTCCGTTCCGACCGTTTGGTATACTGGCAGTTGGTTTACATATTACGCCGGTAAAGGATTGAATTTCAATGAAAAAAGAAATCGCTTCCATCTACTATGTGCGATTTTTTGCTGCGCTCTTTGTCGTGCTCGTCCATACGACAGCTCAATACCGGCATCTGTTCCCCGCTCCTTCGTTCCAGAATACGTTCTATTTTTTCCTGAATAATATCGTCCGTGTCGAAGGCGGCATGTTCGTCATGATCATGGGGATTGTGTTCTTCTATATGTACCGGGACAGGCCGTTCACGAAAGATGTTCTGCTGTCCTATTGGAAGAAACGGGTCACCTACATACTGATTCCGTATATTGTCTGGTCACTCATCTACGAAGTCGAAATGTGGCATTATCAGGACCGTCCGCTCGTACTGTCCGATATTCTGCACCGGCTCCTGTTCGGGGAGAGTAAATATCAGCTTTACTTCATCTTCATTGTTGTGCAATTCTACTTGGTCTTTCCCCTTCTTATGCTGCTGGTGCGCAAGTTTGCATTCTTCCGGAACTACTTATGGCTCTTCGGGATCCTCGCGGAGTATGGATACTTCCAGTTTACGATGCATACGGACTTCGTGACAGTCCCCCTCATGTTCAGTTTCATCGGATCGTACATGCTCGGCGCCTGGATCGGCGTCCATTACGAAACGATCATCGACAAGATGTCGAAGAAGAGAATGCTGCTGGCCGGAGCAGCTGGGCTGCTGTTCGGCCTGACGTATGTGTTCATCCGCTACCGGAATACGTACTTCGAGCGGCTGCCGATCGATGATGATTATTATAAGATGATCGGCATCCTGTTCAAGGTGATCGGCAGTTTGTTCTTCTTCTACTTCGGGGAGTACCTTGCCCGCTGGAGCAGCACGGTATCGGTGCACCGTATGCGGAGCGTTGCGACCTACTCATTCGGCTTCTACCTCATGCACCCTCTTGTCCTGTTCCAGGTCATGAAGTATCTGCCGACGCGCGGCACACCGCTGTCCTGGCATGTGACGATCTTCCTGCAATATACGATTACGGTGATCTTGTGCTATCTCATCATCTGGTTCTTCCACCGGTTCGTGCCGTTCGCGAGTTTTGTTTTTGGAAAACTGCCGAAGAAGGCTCCGCTGTTCTGGCAGGTCAAAGAGTAGGACATCCCCGGGCATCCAGCCGATTCCGGTGGTTTTTTGATCAGTTGCGTATTTTCTTTTTGCCGAAAATTGTTTACACTGGACAAGGAGGCGATTGTGATGAAAAAACTGATGATGCTGCTGGCTGCAGGGCTTCTGCTGTCCGCCTGCAGCGATACAGATAAATCTGAACCGAAACCGGAGACGGCTGATACGGCGCCTGCTGCCGAACAGCCCGCTGAGACGAGTGCTGTGACCGACCTCGAAGAAGGGCTCAAAGGGGACACGGAAGAAGTGGCCTATGCGGATCTTGCGTCCGGTAACGTGCCCGCCAATAAGAAAGTGAACTTCACCGGTACTGTCTTCTCAAACGAAGACGGGAAGCTCGGTTTGAAGCATGACGTTGAAGATGAAGCTGAAACTGTTCTGTGGGTCGACGATCTGCGGCTCGGGGAACGCACCGAAATCCCGGAAGGAACGACGGTGACCGTCTATGGCAGCTATACTGAAACAGACACGGACGGCGTGCCTGTCCTGAAAGCGGTTTTCATCGATCCGAAATAGCTGTGTACACAAGCCTCCGGCAGCGGGGGCTTGTTTGTTTGTCCGGCTTCCTTCTTGATTTCTCCGGAAATAGGCATAGAATAGAAAAGTACTTTTAGAAGGAGCTAAATGAGATGAAAACTATATATCATTCGATTTTCGGCCGCTATTGGAACCCTTATCTGGTTCTTGCGGCTGCCGGTATCCTCAGTGCCGTCTATTTCGGCCTGACGGGCGGTGTCTGGGCAGTGACCGGTGAGTTCACCCGGCTCGGCGGCGACCTGCTCAAGCTGGCAGGCGTGGACATCTCCGGATGGGCGTACTATGACATGGTACACCTGCAGGGGGCGACCTGGAACCGTCCGGACGGCTGGATTGTGTGGGGGATGTTCATCGGCGCGCTCGTCATGGTGCTGTTGAGCGGCAGTTTCAAGATCCGTCTTCCCAAACAGAAACGGCGCTACGTCCAGGGGCTGACGGGCGGTATCATCGCGGGATTCGGTGCACGGCTCGCCCTCGGCTGCAACTTGGCCGCCTTCTTCACCGGTGTGCCGCAGTTTTCGTTCCACTCCTGGATCTTCATCGTCGCGACAGGCATCGGAACGTTCTTCGGTGCAAAACTGACGAAGACGCGCTGGTGGAAAGGACGCCCGTCGCTCGTCCGCGGCGGTGCGGTCAAGCCGTCGGAAGTGAAATCGCGGACCATCCAGCCGGTTGCCGGAGCCGCCATCGCACTCGTCTACGCGGCGCTGACAATCTATTTCTTTGCCTCAGGCCAGACACGGCTCGGGCTCGGAGCACTGTTCGGCCTCGCATTCGGCATCCTGATCGAGCGCGGCCAGATCTGCTTCACATCGGCATTCCGGGATCTGTTCCTCGTCGGCCGCAGCATGATGGCGAAAGCGATTATCCTCGGGATGGCAGTCAGTTCCGTCATTACAATCATCGTGATTTCGGTCTACGGAATGACGCCGATCACGCAGATCGCCGCACTGAGTACGTTCGTCGGCGGCGTGCTGTTCGGTCTCGGTATCGTCATGGCATCGGGCTGTGAAACCGGGATGATGTACCGGCTGATGGAAGGCCAAGTGCTCTTTTTGCCGGTGTTCGCCGGCAATATCATCGGCGCCACCCTCCTCGCCTATGCGTGGGATCATCTCGGCGTCTATGAGACACTCGTCGCAAGCGGCAGTCAAGTCAACTTGATCGACACGCTCGGACCGGTCGGCGCTATCGCGGCGACCCTCCTCATGCTCGGCGTCCTGTATGGCCTGACCGTGTTCCGGGAAAAGCAATACCGCAGTAAACTCGTACCGATGAAAGGAGCGAAACAGCATGCAAACTGATCTCGAACCTGATTTCACGCTCGATCTGCGCGGTGAATCGTGCCCGTATCCGGTCATCTATACACTGGAAGCGCTTGAAGGCATGAAGAAAGGCGAACTGCTGCAGGTCATCACCGACTGCCCCGGTTCGTTCCGCAACGTGCCGGAAGAGGCACTCGCACACGGCTACACGTTCGCACAGGATCCTGTGAAGAACGGACAGGAGTATTTGTTTTATATTTACGCATGACCCGCAGCAGGCACCGGCATTCCGGTGCCTGTTTTTTACTGTCTGCAGGCGTTGGCGCTTGTCCCTCCGATTGTGAGATGATGAAGGAAGCAATCAAAGGAGGAGATGGCATGAAACGGGTATTGGACTGCACAGCAAGTGATTTCAAGGAAATGGACGGACAGACTTTGAAACAATCAATCCGGGCCTGCGAGGGCCGGGTGATGCTGTCGGAGACGATCGCATCCGCCCCGCCGCTCTATCCGGACGTGACGAATGCGGAGCTGGCCGCGTCGTTCGGAGCGGACCTGCTGCTGCTGAATGTGTTCGATGTGTTCCATCCGGTGGTGGAAGGATTGGACTGTGAGAAAAAGTCCGAAGTGATCCGCACATTGAAGGAGTTGACGGGGCGGCCGGTCGGGCTGAACCTCGAGCCGGTCGATCCGGATGCCGCCGCTGCGGAACAGCTCAGCCGTGTGGATGCCGGCCGGCTCGCGACCCCGGAAGCGATGCAGGCCGCGGCCGATCTCGGCTTCGATTTCGTCTGCCTGACCGGCAATCCGAAGACAGGTGTTTCGAACGAAGCGACCGTGGCGGCAATCCGTGAGGCGCGTCGGATATTCGGGGTGGCCGGGCTGATCATCGCCGGCAAGATGCACGGTGCTGGAGTCGCCGGCGAAATGGGCGGCGACATCATTTCCGAAGATATGCTGACGCGGTTCATCGAAGCGGGCGCAGACGTCATCCTCATGCCGGCGCCCGGCACGATTCCCGGTATTACTGTGCAGACAGCGGAATCCTACGTGCGGCATGTCCACGCGAACGGCGCCCTCGCCATGCTGACGATCGGCACGAGCCAGGAAGGGGCCGATGAGGCGACCATCCGCCAGATCGCCTTGAACAGCAAGATGGCCGGTGCTGACATCCATCACATCGGCGACACCGGTTTCTACGGCATCGCCGTGCCGGAGAACATCATGACATACTCCATCACCATCCGCGGGAGACGCCATACGTATGTCCGGATGGCGAAGTCGGTGCTGCGGTAAGCCTTAGTCTGTACTGCCAATCCAATTTACCAATATGCTATACTAGGGAGACATGAAATTAGCTGGGTGCGCGAACACCCGATCAGCTGCAGTCCCATCCGCTTGAAGAGCGGTTGGCCTGTATTCGGTGTTAGACCTGAAAAGTAATCATCTCACACGCAGCCAGAGCGGGGGATGGTTACTTTTTTCTATTGGGAAATATTCGCATTCCCATTCTAGTTATGAGATAATCAGAACACCTGTACTATTACAAGAAACCGAGGTGCTGTCATGAAACCGGTGATCCTGGCGGAGAAGCCGTCGCAGGCGAAGGCGTACGCCGATGCGTTTTCGGCGCGCAAGCATGAGGGCTATATGGAACTCCTGCCGTGCCCGACCTTTCCGGAGGGGGCTTTTTTGACATGGGGCGTCGGCCACCTGGTCGAGCTGAAGGAACCGCATACGTATAACCCATCCTGGAAACGGTGGTCGCTCGGCAGCCTGCCGATCCTGCCCGAGCGCTATGAGTTCGAGGTGTCGAAGGGCAAGTACAAGCAGTTCCAAGTCGTGAAGAAACTTATGAAGAATGCCGATACGATCATCAATGCGTGTGACGTGGACCGGGAAGGCTCCAACATCTTCTACAGCATCTACAACCAGACGGGCGCCCGCGGGCAGACCATCAAGCGGCTGTGGATCAATTCGCTCGAAGCCGACGAAGTGCGGAAAGGGTTCGCGAACTTGCGCGATAACCGCCAGGATCTGCAGCTGTACGAGGAGGCGAAGTCCCGCCAGATCAGCGACTGGCTTGTCGGCATGAACGGCTCGCGGCTGTATACGCTGCTGCTGAAGGCGAAGGGCATCCAGGAAGTATTCCCGATCGGACGCGTGCAGTCGCCGACCGTCTACCTGATCTACCAGCGGCAGCGGGAGATCGAGACGTTCGTCTCCGAGCCGTTCTTCGAAGCGGAAGCGCTGTTCACTGCGGAACACGGGACGTACAAAGGAAAGGCGAAACTGAAGGAGCCGAAACGGGAACTGATTGCGGACGCCTTGAACAGCCGGGGCATCACGAAGCGGTCGCCCGGTGTGATTACGGAGCTCAAGACATCGGACAAGCGCATGCCGCCGCCCCAGCTCCATTCCCTGTCGACGCTGCAGGCGACGGCGAACCGGCGCTGGAAAGCGAGTCCCGCCACCGTGCTGAAAACGATGCAGGCGCTCTATGAAAAGAAACTCGTATCCTATCCGCGGACCGATACGCGGCATATTACGCCGAGTGAGTTCAAGTACTTGGCAGACGCTGCCGAAGACTATCAGCAGCTCATCGGCCAGCCGTTCGACATCGTGTCGAAAACACCGAAGAAGCGGTTCGTCGACAGCTCGAAAGTCCAGGAGCACTATGCGATCATTCCGACGAAGAAAGTGCCGACTGCGGCCGCCATCGCAAAACTCGGCCCGCTCGAGCGGAATTTATATGAAGAAGTCGTCCGGACGGCGCTTGCGATGTTCCACCGGGACTACCTGTACACCGAGACGAAAGTGACGACGGACGTCAACGGGCTGCCGTTCTTCACAACGGGCAAGACAGAGGTGGACAAGGGCTGGAAGGAACTCTTCGCCGTGCCGCCGAAAAAAGGCAAGGATGCAGAGGAACCCGCCCTGCCGCCGCTGTCGCAGAACGAGACGGTGCAGAGCGAGATCGGCATCAAGGAAGGGGCGACCCAGCCGCCGAAACCATATACGGAAGGCCAGCTGATCGCGATGATGAAGACGTGCGGCAAGCTCGTCGAGGACCAGAGCGAAACGGATATCCTGAAAGAGATCGAAGGGCTCGGCACGGAAGCGACGCGCAGCGGAATCATCGAGACGATCAAGAAGCACGGCTACATCTCCGTCACGAAGAACATTGTCTCGATCACCGACAAAGGACGCGTGCTCTGCCAGGCGATCGAAGGCAGCCTGCTCGCGAGCCCGTCGATGACGGCGAAATGGGAGACGTACTTGAAACGGATCGGCAGCGGGGACGGCACGGGGACCCACTTCCTCGACAACGTCTCGAAGTTCATCCGGAAACTGCTCGACGATGTGCCGAAGCAGCTCGAGCAGCAGACGATCGACATCACGCTGCCGCCGAGGCCGCCGTCCGGCCGGAAGTCATATACGCCGGTCGAAGTGGCGCCGTGTCCTGCCTGCAAGGAAGGGACAATTGTCGCCCGCAAGGACTTCTATGGCTGCAGCAACTACAAGAGTGGCTGCAAGCAGACATTCCCGGGCTACTTCCTGAAGAAGAAGCTGACGCCCGCGCAGGTGAAACTGCTGTGCACGAAGGGCCGGACGAACGTCATCAAAGGCTTCCAGTCCGGTGCCGGCAAGAAGTTTGATGCGGCGCTCGAGCTGAAGGACGGTAAGCTGAATCTGTTGTTTGCGGAAAGCAGAAAGAAGGAATGAAAAAACCAGGCAGAACAGGGGCATCCCCCGTTCCGCCTGGTTTCCTCATTTACTGGATCGATTTCAATTCACTGATCATCTTGCCGGATTTATCGACCGTCTTCACTCGTCCGATTCCTTTGACAAAGTAAGATTTATTTCCATTTGTATTTGTGGCTTCCACGGCCTTTGTGAATGTCTTATATGGTGTTTTCACGGTTTTATTGATCCCTGTGATCGTGACGCGTTCATGGAAATCCATTCCGGGCTGCCACTTCGTGTTCAATTTCACAGGATAGATAAGCTCCTTTTCGGCTTCAGAAAGCGGATGAACCATGTAAAGCCCATCTTTTGTTTCCCGCTGATCCAGGTGATAGACACTGCCGTCGCCCGTATCCTTGAATTCCCACAAATATCCGTGGAATGTCACTTCTGCAGGCTTGATGGTCACTTTTTTATACGCGACTTGCAACTCGCCTTTCGGCTGTGCGTACGTATACGTCTTTGTCAGATCATAGGCATAGCCGTCTTTGTTAAGCGTCCGCTGTTTGAATTCAGTACTGAGTCCGCGTGCAAGGAAGGCTGAGAATTGCTCGCGTGTGACATTCGCGGTCGGACGGAAGGTGCCATCCGGATACCCCGTCACAATATGGGCACCTGCCATTTCAAAAATGGCCGTGGAGGCGTTCATGTGATGACCGACATCACTGAATCTGCCATAACTTCCCGCCATGATGCCGAACGAACGCTCCAGGATCATCGCCATATCACCGCGTGAAATCTTCTCGTTCGGACGGAAGGTGCCGTCCGGATAGCCGTTGATGATCTTGCGGTCCGCTGCTGAGGCGATATAGCCGCTCGCGCCATAGTTCTTGCCGACGTCCTTGAACTTGGTCGCGCGCTTCGTGCCGTTCAGGTCGAGCATCCGGCCGACCATGATGGCCGCTTCCCCGCGTGTCACGTCCTTTTTCGGCTGGAACTTTCCGGTCGTATAGCCGCTGATAATGTTTTTGCCGACGAGGAAATTGATTTCATCGTGGAAGCGGTTCGTTTTCGGGACATCCGGGAATCCAGCAGCCACTGCAGGCTGTGCCGCGAGGATGAAGGAAAGACCAATGACGGTGACAAGTGTCCATAACTTCTTCATGTGCTCACTCCTCTTCTTCTGTTTGTTCCAGCATACCAATCTGCTGCCATCCTATCAACTTTTTTCCAGATGAAAAGGATTATTCATGCAAAAAGACGTCCGGGTATATTCTGCGGACGTCTTTTCCCTATAGGACAGGCGACAGCAGCCGGGAGATGCCTTCCTTGAACTTGATGAGCAAAGAGCGTTCAGCGTAGCGTTCCGCCGTCAGCTCGGTGCTGATTTCAGTGTCTTTCAGGAACAGTTCCTGCAGCTGTCCGGCAATGGCTTTGTCATAGATGACCGCACTCACCTCGAAGTTGAGATGGAAGCTGCGGGAATCGATGTTCATCGTCCCGACACATGCCGTCTCCCCGTCCACGACCATCGGCTTTGCGTGCAGGAATCCGTTGTTGTATAGCAGGATTTTCGCACCATACGCAATCAGGTCCCCAGCATATGCCCAGGTCGCCCAGTAGACGAACGGATGATCCGGCTTGCACGGGATCATGATGCGCACGTCGACGCCCGACAGCAATGCTATCTTGCACGCATCCATGAAACTCGTATCAGGAATGAAATACGGCGTCTGGATATAGACGCGTTCCTTCGCCGCCAGGATGAGTTTGATGTACATGTTCTTCAGGTGCTCCGTCCGGGAATTGGGGCCGCTTGCGACGACCTGGACGGGGCTCGTCCCCCGTGCCGGACCCGCTGCGAATTCGTATTGATCCCATTCACCGGGTTTCCCGCGGCCAGCCTGATGCCAGTCGAGGATGAACCTCCCCTGGATGTGGTGGATGGCCCGCCCTTCGATCCGCAGATGGGTGTCCCGCCAGTAGCCGAACTTCTTGTCGAGTCCGAGGTATTCATCCCCTACGTTGAACCCGCCGATGTAGGCGATTTTACCGTCGATGATGACCAGTTTGCGGTGGTTCCGGTTGTTGATGCGGAAATTGATGAGCCGGAAGAAGGACGGGAAGAATACCTCGACTTCCCCGCCCGCTTTCCGGAGCTCGTCGAAGAATTTCGGCGGGGTCTTTTTGGAGCCGACCTCATCATACAGTAGGCGCACTTTCACGCCGGCTCTTGCCCGCTCGATTAGCGCATCCCGCAGCCGCCGGCCGAGTTCGTCTTTCTGGAAGATATAGTACTGGATGTTGACTTCGGTTTGGGCGCTGCGTATATCGCGTTCGAGTGCATCGAATTTCGCATGCCCGTCGCTGAAGATCTCAATGTTGTTATCGGTGGACAGCAGGGCATCCGCCGACTTCAGGTTCATATGGATGAGTTCTTCCTGTACCTGCAGAGCGGGCTCCTTCAGCAGGTCCCCTGGTCAATTGCCTCCAGCTGCGCATCGACTTCCGTCTGGATTTCCCCGCGCTCGTTTTCCGTGAGCCGGTAGAAATTGTTCTGCTTCAGATTCCTGCCGAGGAAGAGATAGAGGATGAAGCCCACGATTGGCAGGAAGACGAGGACAAGGATCCATGCCCATGTATTGCCGATGTCCCGGCGTTCGAAAAACAGCACCCCCGCCAGCAGGAAGGCGTTCAGGATGATTGTGATGGTGGCGGTCAATGTAATGATATTTCCAATTTCCATAGGCGTCTGCTCCTTTACCGTCCATGATGCCAGGTTTCCGTGAACGATACAATCTATTTTCTGCTCTGGGAGACTCCTTTTGCGTCCTTCTGTTCCTATAAAAAAATGCGTAGCACAGCGGAGCCGGCAAGCCAGGGGTTTGATTTGTCTGAAGTGCATACGGAGCGGCACGGCGGGTTGGTGGCAGCCGACAGCCAGTCCGCGGGCATGCTGTGTTCCTGATTGTGTGAAGTTATGAGCGGTTTGGCATGGTTTATGAGCGATTTTCTGTGTTTATGATCACTTTACGAAATTTATGATCACTTTCCCGAGTTTATGATCACTTATCAAGTTTTATGAGCGTTTCCCAAGATTTATGATCAGTTTCGCCAGTTTATGAGCAGTTTCCAAGCCCCTTGCAATGAAGCCCGCTCTTTCTGCATCGTCTGGGTAACTCCGTTGCGCTATAATGGGGAAAACTGGTTGTACAGGGGGACTGCTTCATGAAGAAACGACGGTATCGGAATCTGGATCCGGCGGCACGGCCAGCGACGTTCGGGGAACTGATGCGCTGGCGGCGGGAGCGGATGAGGAAGCGGAAGGATTTGCGTTTTAAAATCGGCCAGGCGCCGGACAAGCAGACGGCGCGCCTGCAGCGGAACCGCTGTGATACCACGATTACCTGGATCGGCCATTCAACGTTCCTGCTGCAGATCGCTGGACTCAACATCCTCACGGATCCGGTGTTTGCGCGCCGGATGGGGCTGGATGTCCGGCTTGAGCCGCCCGGTCTGTCGCCTGAGGATCTGCCTGCCATCGACGTCGTCCTGCTGTCACATTCCCATTACGATCATTTCGACAAACCTTCCCTCCTGCAGCTGCCGGGCAGTCCGGCGGTCCTGGTGCCTGAAGGTCTGGGGCCGGCGGTACGCAAGATTATGAAACAGTCGTGCGTTTACGAAGTCCCCTGGGGAGCATACGTCACCATCGGCCCGCTTTCATACCATGCGGTCCCTGCCCAGCACTGGACGAAGCGTTCGCTGACCGACACGAACACGTCCCATTGGTGCGGCTGGGTGATCCGCCAGGCAGCCGCTGGTGAAGAGCGGTTCGGTACATTGTATTATGCCGGGGACAGCGGGTACTTTCCGGGGTTCCGTGCAATCGGCGACCGTTTCCCGGATATCCGCTATGCCCTGCTGCCGATCGGTGCCTATGAGCCGGAATGGTTCATGGGCACCCAGCATATGACGCCTGAGGAAGCTGTACAGGCATTCGAAGATGTCCGGGCGGATACGTTCATCCCGATGCATTACGGCGCATTCCGGCTGGCCGACGATACGACGGAAGAAGCGCTCGACCGGCTTCTGGCCGAGTGGCACAGGCGCGGTCTTCCGCGGGAACGGCTGACGCTGCTGCGGCTCGGGGAGACGCTCTGCGATTCGTGAGAGCCCTGTCCCTCCCTTATCCGAACTGAATGAAAACAGACGCGTATTCCAGTTATCGGAATACGCGTCTGTTTGCGTTTGCTTACGTTCGGTCGAAAAACCGCTGCTGTGCGACTGCTGCCACAAATTCCTCGCCGAAGTCCGGATTATTGTCAGCAAACACGACGCCAGCCATATTGTTCTGCGCCGATTTCCGGATGAATGCCCGGCCAGTGGACGCAACCCCGATCGGTTTGTAGTGCTTGTAAGCGACGTTAATGTATTCGTTCATGTCGTAATTGAACTTATCTGCATTTTTCGGAGTTCCCCCAACGATATAGAGAGAGTCCATCAAATACGGGCTTGTCGTCAGGAACGTTTCATCCACTTTCAGTTTGGTGCCGTCACTGCCGGTCACTGTACCGAGGGTTTCACTGATGATTACGACGAATACACCATACTTCTCCAATACATCCAGAGTTTTTTTGACCGCCTCCGTATCGAATCCGTTCGTGATCAGCACCCCGACCTTTTGGGAATATGCGTATTTCGGTGTGCTGGCCTGGCTGAGGGATGGATACTTGGTGGATACCGGCACATGGCTGCCGCTCGGACGGTTGACACCAATATTGTCTGCAACGATGTTGGCCATCTCCTTATCGACCTTGACGAGGATATCGACGTTCTGCTGACGGACCGACTCACTTTGGACACAGCCGAGCTGAAAGCTGAGTGCCTCGATCATGTGCTGTTTTTCGACAGGAGTAAGGCTGTTCCAGAAGATCCGCGGCTGTGTGAAGAAATCATCGAACGACTTGCTCCGGGCGCGTATGACGTGCCCTTCGACTTTCTTCGGGTACGAGGCGTATCCTCCCTCTTCCGGCGGTACGGTATACGGTGTATTATCCGAGATGGAGTTTTTATGGTAGTTTGTCTGATCGACATCGATCCGGTACCGCATGAAGCCCTTCCTCGTATTATTGGTGAACGGACAGAGGGGGCGGTTGATCGGCAAGTCTTGGAAGTTCGCACTGCCGAGCCGGTGATACTGCGCACTTTGATAGGCCATCAGCCGTCCCTGCAGCACAGGATCGTTCGAGAAGTCGATGCCGGGCACGACGTTCGCCGGGTTGAATGCCACTTGTTCAAGCTCGGCGAATTCATTGTCGACGTTCCGGTTCAATGTCATTTTTCCGATCAGCTGAACTGGGATGAGTTCTTCCGGCCAAAATTTGGACGGGTCCAAGATGTCAAAATCGAACTTGAACTCATCCTCCTGGGACAGGAGCTGCACGCCAAGTTCATATTCTGCGTATGCCCCCCGGTCGATCGCTTCCCGCAGATCACGGCGGTGGTAATCGGGATCGATGCCGCCAATCTTCTGTGCTTCGTCCTGTAAGAGAGAATGCGTGCCGAGGATCGGCTTCCAGACGAACCGTACAAAGGTGGCGACCCCTTGTTCGTTCACGAGCAGATAGGTGTTGATCGACCAGGATTCCATCATACGGTAACTTCTAAGGATTCCGCGGTCGGACATGACCCAAAGCGTCATATGAAGGGCTTCCTGATTGTTTGCTACGTAATCCCAGAAATTATCATGGGCGCCTGCAGCTGTCGGCATGCCGGTCCTCGGTTCCGGCTGGTAGGCATGCAGGGCATCGGGGAATTTCATGGCATCCTGGTTAATGAGCACCGGCATGTCAATTGTCGTCAGGTCGTAGTTGCCCTCTTCCGTATAGAATTTCACTCCTTTGCAGCGCAGATCACGGGCAGTATCCTTCGATCCGCGGGGCCCCTGAACAGTCGAGAACCGGACGAATACCGGTGTCTTCTTCCCCTCTTCCTGCAGGAATCCGGCTTTCGTGTACTGCTTCATGGATTTGTAACACTCGAACTCTCCATGTGCGCCGTATCCCCTCGCATGCACTTTCCGCTCTGGGATCGGCTCCTTGACAAAATGCGTCATCTTCTCGAAAAACTCATAGTCCTGCCGCAGCGTCGGACCGCGGACACCGGCTTTCAACTGATCTTCGTCATTCGACCGTTTCAGTGATTGGTTCGTCGTCAGGGGATTTCCTGTATTTTGGATGCGGAACTCCTCAAGCTGTTCGAGCTTGCGATTCGTGACCGACTTGTCATGTTCGTCGGAAAATCGATTATCCATACATGCGCACCTTTCTCAGCGAGATTTTCAACCATTTACAGTGTATGTGAAGAGGCCGTCGAAGATTACGTCCGGGCTTTTCCACAAGAAGATATATTGAACTATTTTGAACATACTGTTATAGTAGGTTGCAACTCTCAGTAAATGACTGGAAAATCGTTAAAGGGGACTCGGGAATGAACCGCACATATTTGAAACACGAATTTCTGCTGACGGCTGCGGGCAGACGGACCATCCCGTTCCTTCTGTTCATCGGCACACTTCTGCTGATCTACTGTTTCCTGCTCGTCCCGAATCGGGAGACGCCTGAGACGCTCGATATCGATGAGACCAAACTGTACTTGACGAAACTGGAAGTCGAGCAGGAGCAGCGACTGAAGAACGGCAATACGGGGATCATCCTCATGACCGGGCAGCCCGTATTCGCCATGAATGCATACTACCACGGGCTGTTCTCCGCATTCCTGAATGCCTATGAAGACCGGAACTTCCTCCGGTATCTCCATCTGCGCACCGCCTATCTGGAGTCCGACCCTTCCGTCTACATACAGGATGACCGTCTTTTCAGCAATTCACCATTTCCCGGCAAGGATCGGGAACATCTGTACCATCAGACAATGCTGCGCTACGAAGACTACCTTTCCAATAAGTGTACGGTTACGGAAGGGCTGCTGTTCGAGAAGACAGGTCTCCAGTCGCTGCAGCGCTTTCTCCAGACATACGGCTTTGCCTTCATGCTCTTCTGCGCTGTGTATTTCAGCAGCGATATCGTTTCCCGGGACCGGCTCCACCGTTCTGTATTACAAGGTCTTCCCGTGTCCTGGTACCGGCAGCTGAACCTGAAATCGCTGTCCGCCTTCCTGTATACACTGCTTGTCATCTTCGCTGTGCTGGCTGTCGGTGTTCTCCTGCTGGCTCTCCAATTCGGCTTCGGGCCTGCCGATCTCAATGTGCCCATCATGACAGCCCAGCAGACGTTCACCATCGAGGACTACGGCGTGATGGGCATCTTGAAGTTCATAGGGATTTCATTACTGGCCGTCCCCCTGCTCGTCTATCTCATCATCCGTCTGAATACGGTGCTCGGACTCCTGCTGAAGAACGAATGGCTCGTCCTCCTCTTCGGAACGGCTGTCATTTTTGCGGAGCGGCTGTATGACGGCCGGACGACGCGGGAACTTGCCGGTATTGACATCAGCTATTTCCCGCAGATCTACTTCGATTTCGGCAAGATTATTACAGGTGAGAAGAATTACCTGCTGAATACGGAGACGATCACCGTCGCGAAGGGATTCATCGTCCTGCTGGCTGCTGTGCTGGCAGTGGAACTCCTCCTGTTCGCCGTATCGCGGATCATCACGAAGCGGCGCCTCTACCAAGCGCGCTGACAAACCCCGGGAAGGAATGAGTCTGTCCATGAAACGGACCTATCTGTTATTCGAACTGAACATGCTTGCACATAACCGGAAAAACTGGCTGCTCGGTCTGGCACTGGTCCTCTTCTTCCCGATCTATTTCGGTCACTACAGCCAGCAGCAGATCGAAACCGTACAAGATCAGAAGAATGAAGAAGCCGGACTGTTCGAAACGATCTTCAAAGCATTTCCGGAAGAGCTGAGGGAGTCGGAAGAGGGGCAGATGATCTACGACAACCTGACGGAACAGGCATCCCTCATCAACATGCAGCGTTTCTACTTATGGGATGAAGAGGAGAACAGCAAGTCTTACATCGAAGACGGACTGCGGCTTACCGAACTGCGCCTGCAGCTTTACGATGCCGGCAACAAAGGCATGCCTGAGGAATTGATCATGACGGAAGAAGAGATCCGTCAAGAAACGGCCCTGCTGACCTATCAGCAGCAGCATGACGTGCCGATTATCGCAGATCCACTGGCAGCAAGTGCTTTCATACCGGCTGCTCTGGATCGGATCAGCGGTGCGCCATTCGGCTTGTTCGTCCTGCTGATCGGCAGCAGCATGATGCTCCATGACCGGGCGAACCGCTCCGTCATGGAGGGGCTGCCGGTTTCATCGACCCGGCGGATGCTTACGAAACTGGGCGTCCATCTGGCGCTTATTACGCTGTTCTTGGCCGCCGGTATCGGTGCCGGCGCGCTGTATGCCGGACTGAAGACAGGATGGGGGGACTTCTTATCACCTCTGCTGCTCTATGACGGCGGAGAGTTCCGGGCGGTCTCGTCCGTCTCCTATATTGTGCTCCAGTCCCTATCGTTCCTGCTCATCAGCCTGCTGCTGCTTGCGGCGTTCGCCCTGCTGCAGGAATTCACGGAAAACACCTATGCAGCCGTTCTGATCATTCTCTTTTTCATCCTGCTGCCCTCTATCCTGTCGACGGCAGGTCTGCAGGCCGGCTGGCTCCGGCCGCTCGTCATGCTGGACAGTGCTTCCGTGATGAACGGCATCGCAGCCGAACGGTATGCAAGCGGGCAGCTGGATATCCGGCATGCATTCTTCTGGTATGCGGGCCTGACCGCCATCCTTCTCGGCACAGCCGCCATCGTCAACCGGCTTCGCTACAGACAGCCGGCCCGGGCATACCGGACAGCCAGGAAACACTAAGGAGGGACAGTCATGCTGAAACTGACGAACATATCGATCGCCTATCCGGGCAAGGTGGTCCTGGATCGGATCGATTTCACAGCCGGAAAAGGAGAGATCATCGGTGTTGCTGCACCGAACGGCACCGGGAAGACGACGCTGTTCAATATCATTGCAAACTATACGAAGCCGGACTCCGGCCAAGTGCTGTTTGACGGAAAGCATTCCTACCGCAGCGAACGGGAAGAGGTTGCGATCCATCGGCAGTTGACAACATTCCCGGAACAGGGGGACCTTTTTGAAGAATTGACAGGCACCGCTCACCTGAAATTATACGCCTCGATGTGGCAGCACTCGTCCAAGCAAGTCCCGGCCATCATCGAACGTCTCCAGATGGGCCACTATGTGAAGAAGAAAGTGAAAACCTATTCACTCGGCATGCGGCAGCGGCTCTGTTTTGCCATGATGATGGCCGCCGACACGCCTGTCATGCTGATGGATGAGGTGATGAACGGGCTCGATATCGCTAACGTCGCCCTCATTTCCGATTGTCTGATGCAGATGAAGGAGGAAGGGAAACTGATCTTTGTCGCCTCCCATCTGCTCGAAAACCTCGACTTATACGCCGACCGTGTCATCTTCCTGAAGGACGGGGTGATCGTCCACGAACAGAAGCTGACAGGCGAGCGGGACCTTTTCCTGAAGGCCGAGATGGCGCCAGATCAATATAATCTTCTGGCAGAGTCATTGGCCCTACCGCAGGATCATCTCTATATCGCCCGTCACCTGCTCTGCATTCCGCTGAACGGACTGTCCATGCCTGATCAGGTGCAATGGATCGAAAAGCTTCTTACGCAGGGCACAGCCAAACTGACGATCGGACCGCTCGGAACGGTGGAATACTATGAAAACTACTATGCGTAACGTGCTGCTCGTCCTGCTGATCTCGCTCTCCGCAGGCTGCCAGACAAAGTCCGTTCCGTCTTCCGAGTCCGTTGTCCGCTACGCAGAGAATCAGGAAATCACCGGCAAGGAGAAACAGGAGCTGATCGGCTCTGTTCATCCAGGTCTGTTTACGGAAGTCGACCGCGCCAACAGCGAAGCCCGTGAAACCGCTGTCCCTGTTGTCCCGAAGACCGGTGAAACCATCACACTGCCCCCTGGCCGGTATATGATTGCCGGAAATCCTACCGGGAATATCTATGTATTGGATAAAGACGGCAAGCAAATACTCCGGGAAATTGTCGGCGATTATGCCGGTGCTCATACGCTCACTGTTTCGGTGGATGAATCGATGACCGTGCGCGCAGATGGCGGATATGATTCGGTTTCAGTTTTTCCTGCTGAGACGGAACCCAGGAACACCCTGTCTGCAGGTGTATGGAAAGTGGGAACGGATATCGACCCGGGAGTATATACGATTTCAACTGATGAACTCTATGGGTACTTGCAGATTCTTGAGAGAGGAAAAGACCCCATTCTTTACGAACTGATCGGCGGCACGTCAGGGAAGACCGAAAGCCGTGTGGAGCTCAGGGAAGGGCAGTGGCTCCGTGTCACTAAAACGTCTACCGTGGTGTTCAATCCTGCAGATTAGGGATTCAGCTTCATCAGATCCACCGGAAACCGCGACTCTCCTATGAGATTGCGGTCTTTTTACTGCCGGCCGTCTGTTTCTTATGTAAAAATAATATTTCATATTTTCTGTCTTTTCGTTACCTTTACAAAATAGGTATGTCCTGCCTCTAGTTGCCAAGTGATTTGGGGATCGCCTGACAACTGCGGGGTATATCAACGAAAACAAAAGGGGATGAGTTTGTGACAGTGGGACTGAAAGAATCCGGAGTCCGCGTGACAGAGGAACTGCCGCGCACGACGGATGGGAAACTGGACTATGAACGGACCATCGAGACACCGGAGTTCAAGCGGCTCGTCAGGAAGAAGAACCGCTTCATCACACCTTATACGGCTGCATTTTTCGTAATTTACCTGATGCTTCCGATCCTGACCAGTTACACAAACATACTGGAAACGCGTGCAGTTGGCTGGATGACGTGGACATGGGTCTACGCCTTCAGGTTATTTGCCATGGTATGGGTGTTCACGCAGATTTATGTAAAGAAAGCACGGGATTTTGATAAGGACGTTGACCAGATTATCGAAAAACACGTTCAGGAATAAAGGGGGATTCGCTGATGAGTATGATATCCATTATAATCTTTTTCGCTGTGATTCTATTGACGTTGTACATCACCTACTGGGCTGCAAAACAGACGCAGACGGCCAGTGACTTCTATACGGCAGGCGGCTCCCTGTCCGGCTGGCAGAACGGCATGGCGATCGCCGGAGATTACCTGTCCGCCGCATCATTCCTCGGGATTGCCGGCGCCATCTCGCTGAACGGATTCGACGGCTTCTATTACAGTGTCGGATTTCTGACCGCTTATCTGGTCGTGCTGTTCCTGATTGCAGAACCGCTCCGGAATTTAGGAAAGTATACGATGGCCGACATGATCGGCTCCCGCTTCGGCGCAAAGAAAGTGCGCGGAGCGGCGGCGCTCAATACGATTACAATCGTGCTGTTCTATATGCTTGCGCAGCTCGTCGGTGCAGGCGCGCTCATCAAACTGCTGTTCGGCATCGACTATTGGATGTCAGTGATGATTGTCGGCGTCATGATGCTCGTCTATGTGCTGTTCGGCGGCATGACTGCAACAAGCTGGGTGCAGATTGTCAAGGCGATCCTGCTGATGATCGGAACCATCGTCATTTCGTTCCTGGTCCTAATGAAGTTCAATTTCAATTTCGTCGGCATGTTCGATATTATGCGGACAGCGACGGACCACGGGGAATCATTCCTCCATTCGGGGGTCGTCTACAAAGATCCGATCGGTCTGATTTCCGTACTGCTGGCCCTGGTGCTAGGAACAGCAGGCCTGCCGCACATCCTCATGCGTTTCTTCACGGTGAAGGATGCAAAGACGGCCCGTTCATCCGTCGTCTATGCGGTCTGGATCATCGGCATTTTCTATGTCCTTACGATCTTCCTCGGGTTCGGGGCCGCCAAGTTCGTCGGCTCGAAAGCGATCATTGCTGAAAATGCCGCCGGCAACATGGCTGCACCGATGCTCGCCGGTGTGCTCGGCGGGGATGCCTTGGAGTCATTCGTTGCGGCTGTAGCATTTGCCACGATCCTTGCCGTTGTCGCAGGGCTCGTGCTCTCGGGTGCATCCGCCATTGCGCATGATCTGTATGGAGAAATCATCATGAAAGGCAAAGTGACGGAGAAACAGCAGGTGCGCGCAGCCCGTATCGCCGCCATCAGCGTCGGTGTCCTGTCAATCTTGCTGGCACTTGGTTCGGAAAAATTGAACGTCGCATTCCTCGTGTCGCTCGCATTCTGTATCGCAGCGTCCGCGAACGTACCGACTCTGCTCATGACGATCTATTGGCGTAAGTTCAACACGACAGGCGCAGTGGCGTCCATGCTGACCGGCCTTATCACGGCATTGGTGCTCGTCGCGGTCAGTCCGAACGTCATCAATCCGGTGCCGGGCGCAGCGTTCTTCGTCGGCGAACCGCTCTTCCCGTTCATCAACCCGGCAATCATCTAAATCCCGGCCGGCTTCCTGGCTGCGGTCATCGGCACATATGTCGGTGCAAAGAAGCAGGAAGCGGAGGAAGTGTCCTACGCGGAGGTCCGGTTCAAAGCGGAAACCGGCTACCGCGGATTGTAAATCGTTTCCTCGTTTTTCCTAAAAGCCCGGTGGTCTGTCTTGCAGGCAGACCGCCGGGCTTTTTTGTCTGTATTCCCGGCAAAGATGAGTGGGAATTGTGAAGTTATGAGCGCAACGTGACAGTTTATGAGCGGAATCCCATGTTTATGATCACTTTCAAGGATTTATGAGCATAATCCCATATTTATGATCACTTCCCCCGGTTTATGAGCGGAACGGCACCATTTATGAGCACTTTCCCGCTTTGCCGCAACTGATTCCTCTGCCGCCAGACGCAAAAACCGTTCCCCAGGCAGGGAACGGTTTTCATCCGATACGCTTATGCTGTTGTCCGCTCGGTCATGAACGTCATGATGACGAACAGCGCGAAGGCGATCAGCAGGATCGTACCGCCGACGATGTAGAAGATGAGAGCGAATGTCGGGTTGATATTGAATGGCTGGATGAACTGCAGCCACATACCGGCTGTCAGACCGATGGCGCCGATGATGGCGGTCCAGCCGTGGACGGCCACCAACTTTTTGGCGCGCACCCTGTATATTTTGTAGAAGACTCCCCACGAAAACATCGACAGCCAGCCGACGAGCAGAATGTGCGCGTGGATCGGTTTGAACGCGTACGAACCCGAACCCGCCATATGAGAACCTAATACCGTTCCGATCAATCCGAAAATCGCTGCAATCCTGATTAAACGCATACTCCATTTCTCTTGCATGCTGCATTCCTCCTGTGCCGTTCTGATTACTTCCATCATACAACCTGAAGATGAACGCAACATGTACAGTACATTACAGTTTCGGCAGTGTGACTGTGAATGTCGTTCCGTTCCCTTTTTCACTGGTCACATCGATCGTTCCGCCGTGGAGCTCGACGACCTGCTGCACGATAGAGAGACCGAGCCCAGTCCCTTCTGCCGCCTGTGTCCGGGAGTCGTCTTCGCGGTAGAACCGGTGGAAGATCCGTTCCATGTTCTCCGGCGCGATGCCGATGCCTGAGTCGCTGATGGTGACAACCACCTTCTCTTCTCCTGCAGCAAGGGATACGTCCACCGTCCCATACTTGTCCGTGTATTTCAACGCATTCGACAGGATGTTTTCCCAGACCTTTTCAAGGAACGACGGATCCCCCGTCAACTCAGCCTCTTCCACGTCCATGGATAACGAAATCTGCTTCTCTTCCAACAGCCACCGGTATTTGCGCACTGTCTCCTTCAGCTGCTCACTCACACTGTACTGCACCGGTTTCAGCGGGCTCATCATCTGATCGAGCGATGTCAGCAGCAGCAGCTGTTTCGTCAGCGACGACAGCCGGTCCGTCTCCGATTGGATGACTTTCGCATAGCCCGCCCGTTCACCCGCCGGCAGGGATTCGTCTGCAAGCAGTTCGGCATATCCTCTGATATTCAGCAGAGGCGACTGGAAATCATGCGACACATCGCTGATGAATCGCTTCCGGATTCTGTCGTTCTCACTGAGACGCTCCGTCATCCTTTGGAAACTTTCCGCAAGCTGCCCGATCTCGTCTTTCTGATCGATATTCAGGATTGGACTGAATTCCTCATTCCCGACCCGCCTCGTCGCAAGCGTCAGCTGGGTGATCGGCCGGATGAGCCGCTTCGCAACGATGAGCATTGCCAGCAGGCTGGTGATGGCCATGACGATCACCATACCGCCGAGCAGGGAATGCACTTCCGTGAACAGCAGTTTGATATCTGGACGCAGGAACAGCGCATAGTCCCTGCCCTCATACGTAAATGGGACGCCGACCGTGTTCGCGGTTTCGTCCGAGAAGAAACCGGTCACGAACGTTTCGGTCGGAAACTCACGCATCCCATGGTAGTCGTCTCCTGCCAACACCTTTTCCACTTTCTCCGGCGCCAAGTTCTCCAGACGGAACGCCTGTCCGAACCGCTCCGTCTTTCCATCCGCACCGGCCAGCAGCAGTTTGTATCCTGTCCCAGCCTCCATCTCCAGAAAAACCCGCAGATCCGGCGGTTCCATCTCTTTGATGTAGTCCGCCATCTGCTTGGCGATCCGCATGTTCTTCTCGTCGTTCGATCCTTTGAGATTCTGGTGGTAGTACGTATTTACTGCCAGGAATGCAGTCAGGGCGCTGAATGTCATGATGGCTGCGGTATATAAAAGGAATTTCCCATACAGGGACCTCATGGCAGAGGGACCTCCAGCTTATAACCGACACCCCGGACGGTCACGATGCGGATCCCTTCCGGCAGGCCTTCGAGCTTATTCCGCAGCCGTTTGATATGTACGTTAAGGGTCTGGTCATCTCCCTCGTAGTCAAACCCCCACACACGGTCCAGCAGGATGTCACGCGTGAACACCTGGTTCACACGGGAGGCGAGCACGGACAGCAGTTCGAATTCCTTCAGCGGCAGCAGCAGCACTTTCCTGCCGATCGTCACTTCGTACGTCTGACGGTTGATGGACAGCGGCCCCGCTTCGATGAAGACATCGACCGCTTTGTCATAGCGGCGTAAAATCGCGCGGATCCGGAACAGCAGCTCTTTCGGCTCGAACGGTTTGACGAGATAGTCATCCGATCCGGCAAGGAACCCTTTCTCCTTGTCCTCCAATTCCCCCTTCGCCGTCAGCAGCAACACTGGGATATCCCATTCGGAACGCAGTTTCTTCGTCAGCGCATAGCCGTCCATCTCCGGCATCATCACATCGACAACCGCGAGATCCGGCACTTCCTCAGCTAATTTCCCAAGTGCCTCCTTACCATTTGCCGCTTTGATAACCGAATACCCTGCCCCCGACAGGGTGATCCGAACAAGTTCCACGATATTCGGATCGTCATCCACTGCCAATATTGTCGTCATCTATTTCACACCTTTCGTTTTCGATCGGTTCCACTCCGCATTAAGAAGGCCGGACAGCAGCAGAATGACCGCTGTCATATAGAACCAGATGACCAGCATGATAATACCGGACAGCTGGCCGTACAACCGCGTGTAATCGACATCAGTCACCCACCCGCCGAACAGGTAGCTGAACAGCTGCCAGCCGATTGTCGAGAAGACCGCCCCCGGCAGCGCCTGCCGGAAATACACCTTTCCGGTCGGCACGAATTTATAGAAGAACAGGAAAAAGAAGAATAGGAAGAGCGTTCCGAGCCCCCACTTCACTTTCGGCCAAAGGAACAGCCAGCCTTCCCAGTCGTCCACGGCATCATAATACGCAATCACCTGATGGAGCACGTTTTCGATGAACGGCAGCAGCAGGGACAGCGGCACAATCAGCATGAAGAGCAGCGTGACGCCGAGATCCCGGAACAGCGACAGCCAGAAGCCCCTCTTCCTGACATACCCGTTTGCAAGGTCCAGGGAACGGGCGAGCGACTGGACTGTCACGGACGACAGCCAGAAAGCACCCGCCAGACTCAAATAGAGCCATTTCCCTGTTTTGTTCCTCACGATTTCAAGGACGTTATCTTCAATCAGTAAGAAAGACTCTTCAGGAATAAAAGGCCGGAGAAATCGAAACATAACTTCTTCATTGACCGGAAAGAGACTGAGCAGCGACAGCACGAACAGGAAAAACGGCAATATCGACAGCAGCAGATAGTAGGCAGTTTGAGCCGCTTGGTCAAAAAAACGCTCAAAAAAGAACCTTTTTAGGACTTTAATACCTATACTCATCATCAATCTCCTTTTGTCGTCTTGGGTTCATGGAGAAGCCGGTTAAAGACACAGCCATCTATATTAGGGGGACATTGAGAGTCCTGACAACCAATTTATTGAAAAATTATCTTTCCATCTTGAAAGTCATGATTAGGTGTAAACGTTAAACTAGAGAGAGCAGTTTTCAACAAATAAGACACAACAGTTTTCCGCTACTATATTGCTTTCTATATACTAGAGATAGTCTATAGAAAGTGAGGAAAGAGGAAGTGGAAATTTGGATGGTGTATTTTGAAGTGAAGCGACTGCGTGAGGAAGGATTTTCAGACGCAGCGATCGCTAGAAAGCTTAAGATTTCTAGAAACAGAGTGAAAGATTATGGGGGAAAGACTCCGGAGGAATTTCACGAGTTTGCCTTGTCTTTACAGACAAGAAAGAAGAAACTGGATCCGTATGAGAAGCAGATCCTTGGATGGCTGAGAGAGCATCCAGATCTTACAGGTGCACAAATCGCAGACTGGCTAAAGGAAAAGCTGGAGGTGAACTTCGTCAGTGAAGGGACTGTGAGGAATTACGTTAACGAAATTAGAGAGAAATATTGTATTCCTAAACAGTTGGCAGAACGAGAATATGCGGCTGTGCCCGAACTTCCTAAGGGACTCCAGATACAAGTCGATTTCGGGCAGACACGACAGCCAACGGTTGATGGAAAAAGCCAGAAACTCTATTTCATCGGTTTCGTCCTGGCCCATTCTCGCTATAAATATGTAGAGTGGCTCGACAGGCCCTTTACCACAAAGGATTTGATTCGGATGCATGAGAATGCCTTCGCCTATTTTGGAGGCATGACCGAAGAAATCGTATATGATCAGGACAACCTTCTGGCCGTCAGTGAAAATGCGGGAGATATTATTCTGACCGCAGAGTTCGCCAGGTATCATCAGAAACGGAAGTTCAGGATTTATCTGTGCCGGAAAGCTGACCCGGAAACAAAGGGGAAAATTGAACGGGTGATCCAGTACGTAAAAGGAAACTTCGCCAAGAACCGGGTATTCGATCAATTACGCCACTGGCAAGATACCTGCATGAAATGGCTGAAACGGACCGGGAATTATAACGTTCATCACACGACGAAAAAAAGACCTGCCGAAGTGTATACTCTGGAAAAGGAACACCTCAGACCGGTCTCAGGAACCTACATTTTCGAAAATGTCTGTACGTCCAGTATAACAAGACAGATTCACAAAGACAATGTGATTCGCTTTGGAGGGAACCGCTATAGCGTACCACTTGGTACGTTCCGGTCGGACGCGCCGAACATCGCCTATGTAGAAGAACATAAAGATCACCTTCTGATCCGTCTGCAGCAAACAGGACCGGTGATCGCCAAACATACCATCGCGAAGGGAAAAGGCCAGCTTATATCCGATCCAGGCCACCGGAAACGGAACCAGACAAAACGCGACACATCAATCCGACAGGTGACCGAAATGATCGCGGACGCTGAGCTCTCCAACTGGCTGATTGAGGTATTGAAGGAACGATATCCGCGTCACCTGCTCGATCAATTGCAGATTGTCCAGACAGTCGGCCTTCAGTATCCTGAATTCTTATCCCCGGCTGTTCAGGAGATGCGACGACTGCGACTCAGCAGCGCTCATGACTTACGGGACATCGCCATCTCGTTGGAGATGGAAGAGAAGAAGACTGGACAGCGTGAAGCAGCGGTAAATGAAAAATATCAAGATCTTCGAGCCCCCGAACGGAAAGAAGATATCTACCTTCAGATTTTCCAAGGAGGTGATCTGGTATGAAGCCACTCTACGAAGATCTGCAAGATCAATGCCGGACCCTGCGCTTAGCAGAGGCCGCAAAGGAGCTGCCCCGAATTTTACGGGAGGCCGAATCGAAGGGATGGACGTATCATGAATTGATGCATGAATTCCTTCATTATGAGGTGCGATGCCGGGAGACAAAGAGTCGGGATAAGTTGATGAAATGGGCAGAGTTTCCTGAACTGCTCACCTTGGAGAACTTTCGGTTGGAAGAACAGACCGCAATCGGGGCCAAGCAACTGAATGTCTTAAAGGAGCTAGCGTGGGTAGAAGAATGTTTCACACTGATCATGATGGGGCCGACGGGTGTCGGCAAAACCCATCTATCTACAGCATTAGGCATTCATGCGATTGAGAGAGGACACCAAGTGTCCTTCATCTCGATGGACCGATTGATGTATGTATTGAAGACCAAGGATTATACGGCCAAGTCTAAAACCCGCTACAAACGAATCGTCAAATCCGATTTAATCATTATCGATGACGTCATGTACATGGCCTACGAGCCGCAGGAAGCTCATTTATTTTTCCAGTTCATTTATGAACTGTATGATCAAGCAGCCTTTATTTTGACATCCAACAAGGGGCCTGGAGAGTGGGGGAAGTTTTTAGGAGATCCGACATTGACCACAGCCATCCTGGATCGTTTACTGCATAGGAGCGAGATTTTAACGTTCAGCGAGGAGCAGAACAGCATTCGAATGAAATATCGTCAGACGTTATTTACGACAACAGGTGTTGAATCTTAATTGTTGAAAACTGTTGTGTGATAATTGCCGAAAACTGCTTAATTCTACTTGACGGTCACATTAGGAGCTTTTACCCCATACGGCGTAGCCCAAAATCATGTTAAATGCCATCCAATACTTATCATCATACCATCCATTATCTTATTCTATTCTAAGGGTTTCACACATCCGCAGTCCATGCAGGAAATCAGAGGAGAACCCGTAGCCTCTTCACTCTTACGGACCGCCTTCTGAAGCGAAACTGTATGTTAATACTCTGCGACGGGTGGCAGACCCATGATAACATTTACATGCTAGCATTCCATGCAATAAAAAAACACGAGCAGAGACATTTTGTCTCCGCTCGTGTTAATCCAGCTCCGACTCCCTGATGCTTGTCGCATCAAAACGATCGTCCCCGCTTTTTATAGTGCCCGGCAACGTCCTACTCTCACAGGGGGAAGCCCCCTACTACCATCGGCGCTGAAGAACTTAACTTCCGTGTTCGGTATGGGAACGGGTGTGACCTCTTCGCCATCGTTACCAGACAGATGAGCTTGTTCGCTCAAAACTGGATAAAACAGACATTGTGCAGCCAAGACCGCCTTACGGCGCTTCCGCTTTTGTTTGGTTAAGTCCTCGATCGATTAGTATCTGTCAGCTCCACATGTCGCCATGCTTCCACACCAGACCTATCCACCTCATCATCTTTGAGGGATCTTACTTACTTGCGTAATGGGAAATCTCATCTCGAGGGGGGCTTCATGCTTAGATGCTTTCAGCATTTATCCCGTCCACACATAGCTACCCAGCGATGCCTTTGGCAAGACAACTGGTACACCAGCGGTGTGTCCATCCCGGTCCTCTCGTACTAAGGACAGCTCCTCTCAAATTTCCTGCGCCCGCGACGGATAGGGACCGAACTGTCTCACGACGTTCTGAACCCAGCTCGCGTACCGCTTTAATGGGCGAACAGCCCAACCCTTGGGACCGACTACAGCCCCAGGATGCGATGAGCCGACATCGAGGTGCCAAACCTCCCCGTCGATGTGGACTCTTGGGGGAGATAAGCCTGTTATCCCCGGGGTAGCTTTTATCCGTTGAGCGATGGCCCTTCCATGCGGAACCACCGGATCACTAAGCCCGTCTTTCGACCCTGCTCGACTTGTCGGTCTCGCAGTCAAGCTCCCTTATGCCTTTGCACTCTTCGAATGATGTCCAACCATTCTGAGGGAACCTTTGGGCGCCTCCGTTACCTTTTAGGAGGCGACCGCCCCAGTCAAACTGTCCGCCTGACACTGTCTCCTGCCCGGATCACGGGCAAGGGTTAGAAGTCCAATACAGCCAGGGTAGTATCCCACCATTGCCTCCGCGTAAGCTGGCGCTCACGCATCCAAGGCTCCTACCTATCCTGTACAGGCTGCACCGGAATTCAATATCAGGCTACAGTAAAGCTCCACGGGGTCTTTCCGTCCTGTCGCGGGTAATGCGCATCTTCACGCATATTATAATTTCACCGAGTCTCTCGTTGAGACAGTGCCCAGATCGTTACGCCTTTCGTGCGGGTCGGAACTTACCCGACAAGGAATTTCGCTACCTTAGGACCGTTATAGTTACGGCCGCCGTTTACTGGGGCTTCAATTCGAAGCTTCGCTTGCGCTAACCTCTCCTCTTAACCTTCCAGCACCGGGCAGGCGTCAGCCCCTATACGTCACCTTACGGTTTTGCAGAGACCTGTGTTTTTGCTAAACAGTCGCCTGGGCCTATTCACTGCGGCTCTCTCGGGCTGTTCACCCTACCAGAGCACCCCTTCTCCCGAAGTTACGGGGTCATTTTGCCGAGTTCCTTAACGAGAGTTCTCTCGATCACCTTAGGATTCTCTCCTCGCCTACCTGTGTCGGTTTGCGGTACAGGCACCTCCCGCCTCGCTAGAGGCTTTTCTTGGCAGTGTGAAATCAGGGACTCCAGGGAAACTTCCCCTTGCCGTCACAGCTCAATGTTACAGGAACGGGATTTGCCTCGTTCCACACCTCACTGCTTGGACGCGCATGACCAACAGCGCGCTCACCCTATCCTTCTGCGTCCCCCCATTACTCAAACGGCGGGGAGGTGGTACAGGAATATCAACCTGTTATCCATCGTCTACGCCTATCGGCCTCGACTTAGGTCCTGACTAACCCTGAGCGGACGAGCCTTCCTCAGGAAACCTTAGGCATTCGGTGGAAGGGATTCTCACCCTTCTTTCGCTACTCATACCGGCATTCTCACTTCCAAGCGCTCCACCAGTCCTTCCGGTCCAGCTTCAACGCCCTTGGAACGCTCTCCTACCACTGACACCCAAGGTGTCAATCCGCAGTTTCGGTGATTCGTTTAGCCCCGATACATTTTCGGCGCAGCGCCACTCGACCAGTGAGCTATTACGCACTCTTTAAATGATGGCTGCTTCTAAGCCAACATCCTGGTTGTCTGGGCAGCGCCACATCCTTTTCCACTTAACGAATACTTGGGGACCTTAACTGGCGGTCTGGGCTGTTTCCCTCTCGACTACGGACCTTATCACCCATAGTCTGACTCCCAAACATAAATCATCGGCATTCGGAGTTTGTCTGAATTCGGTAACCCGGGATGGGCCCCTCGTCCAAACAGTGCTCTACCTCCGAGATTCTGACGTTTGAGGCTAGCCCTAAAGCTATTTCGGAGAGAACCAGCTATCTCCAGGTTCGATTGGAATTTCACCGCTACCCACACCTCATCCCCGCACTTTTCAACGTACGTGGGTTCGGGCCTCCAGTAAGTGTTACCTTACCTTCACCCTGGACATGGGTAGATCACCTGGTTTCGGGTCTACGACCCCATACTCATGCGCCCTGTTCAGACTCGCTTTCGCTGCGGCTCCGCGTTCTCGGCTTAACCTTGCATGGAATCGTAACTCGCCGGTTCATTCTACAAAAGGCACGCCATCACCCATTAACGGGCTCTGACAACTTGTAGGCACACGGTTTCAGGATCTATTTCACTCCCCTTCCGGGGTGCTTTTCACCTTTCCCTCACGGTACTGGTTCACTATCGGTCACTAGGGAGTATTTAGCCTTGGGAGATGGTCCTCCCGGATTCCGACGGAATTTCACGTGTTCCGCCGTACTCAGGATCCACTCTGGAGGGGATGGAATTTCGGTTACGGGGCTTTTACCCACTCTGGCGGGCCTTTCCAGGCCGCTTCGCCTACCCCATCCCTTTGTAACTCCGTATAGAGTGTCCTACAACCCCAGGAAGCAAGCTTCCTGGTTTGGGCTCTTCCCGTTTCGCTCGCCGCTACTCAGGGAATCGATGTTTCTTTCTCTTCCTCCGGATACTTAGATGTTTCAGTTCTCCGGGTCTGCCTCGTATCTGCTATGTATTCACAGATACGTACCATCCTATTAAAGATGGTGGGTTTCCCCATTCGGAAATCTTCGGATCACAGCTTACTTACAGCTCCCCGAAGCATATCGGTGTTAGTGCCGTCCTTCATAGGCTCCTAGTGCCAAGGCATCCGCCGTGCGCCCTTCCTAACTTAACCATAAAGTCATTGTTCTTCCGCCACCCAGCGATGAATGGACGTCAGAACGAAAAAGAATCGCAGTCCGGCTCACAAGTGTGTCCGGCTCGGTTGATTGTCTTGATTTGTTGCTTCAATGTCGTTTTATCCAGTTTTCAAAGAACAAAAATACTCTTCATAGAGTAAATTGGTGGAGCCTAGCGGGATCGAACCGCTGACCTCCTGCGTGCAAGGCAGGCGCTCTCCCAGCTGAGCTAAGGCCCCAAGTAATTAAGAATTCAAAATGGTGGGCCTAAGTGGACTCGAACCACCGACCTCACGCTTATCAGGCGTGCG